>JBBISH010000038.1:0-47574 GCA_037441385.1 Myxococcales bacterium | reverse complement strand
TGCGGCGGACACGCTGGCGCGGGTGTTCGAACCGTTCTTTACCACCAAGGCCGTGGGCGAGGGGACGGGGATTGGCCTGCCGATTGCCCGGCGCGCGGTCCGCGACCACGGCGGCGACTTGATGCTGCGCAGCCAAGCCGGTGTGGGCACGGTGGCGCGGGTCGAACTGCCGCTGCAGGCGGGTGAGGTCGCGCCCGCTGATCCCTTGGAGTAGGACGCCCGCCGTACCGGTTGCCGACAGCCCGAGCGACCCCAGGTTGAAACCTGGGGCTCGCCGTCGAGAAGTCCGCCTCCGCGGACTGGGACCTGGGGTCGCGCCAACCGGCGAAGGCCGGTTTCTTGAGTGCGAGCCCGGGGTTTTAACCCCGGGTCGCCAAGGGGCTTCAAGCGGAGTGCCGACAACGGTGGATCACCGGCAAGGCAGAGTAGCCCGCACGCTGGGCTCAACGTTCATCGCGAACGAACGAGCCCGCGTCCGTGCGCGGGACGCTCCCGCCCAACTCTTCTGGAATCTGGATGAAGCCATGGGCCAAGCTGGCGTGGCAGGCGTTGCAGGCCTTGGCCGCCTGGGCGAAGCGCCCGCGAACTTGCACAGCTTGGGGATGGCTCAGGTCGCCCTGCAACTCGGCCAGCGCCACCTGCATGGCGCGGAGACTGGCGGCGGCCCCCTGCACATCGCCCATTTGCGGCGCGTGGGCCCGCGGTAGATCGTTCTCGACGACTTCGTTCAGCTCGTCGAGCTCGTAGCGCGCCAATTCGTAGCGGCCTGCGGCAGCGGCGCGGCCCAGAAGCTCGAACCGGCGGCCGATTTCTTGCATCGCCTGACCGTAGCGCGGCGGAGCCGGTTGGGCTGTGCAGCCAATGGTGGCGCCAACGAGCCCGCACGCGAGGGCGAGTACTACAAACCCGAAGTTCGTTCGGGAACGGGCCTTTCGAATGGTTTGTAGTCCTAGCCTGTTCAGTAGGCAAAGGGGGCGTGCCGCACACTCTTGGACCCCCGCCCCCTGCGACCCCCGCGCGCGGCTCGCGCCGCCTAGTACGCCAGCGACGGCAACCCTGAAAGAACTTGAGAATTGGCGTACTAGCCCATACCAGCGCGTACGCCGAAATCTCTGTGAATTGCTCACCGCAGCACCATTTACCGGGTTGGCCCGGCACCAACAGCCCCGCAATGTTGCAAGGAACGTGCCCGCCAGGTCCCGTTGTGCCACGGCATTGTCGACGAGCGGGCGGCGCAGCACGCGTCACGTCTTTGTCGGCCTGGCCCGGTTTCGGCCCGGACCTTGCACAACTTGGGGTCGCGCCAGGCGGCGCCCTGCTGACCAAGCGAGGGGAGAGAAATGGAAGACACGATGAAACAGAAAGGTTTTGAGCTCACGGTTGGCCGAGGCGTGCGCGCCGCGGTCGGTCACACACTGGCGGTGCTGGCACTCGGCGCGCTGGCCAGCTGCACCGGCGAAGTCGGCCCGGCCGGCAAGCAAGGGACTACGGGCACCGGCTGCACGGTCGTCGACAAGAAGGACGGCACCTTTGCCATCACCTGCGGCGAGACGACCGTGACGGTGAGCAACGGCGCCAAGGGCGACCCGGCCAAGGCCTGCACCGCCCTGGACAACAAAGACGGCACCTACACCGTCACCTGCGGCACGGAAAGCGTCACCCTAAAAGACGGCGCCAAGGGCAGCGATGGCGCGGCGGGCAAAGACGGCGCCGCGGGCAAGGACGGCGCGGCGGGCGCGGACGGCAAGGACGGCGCCGCCGGCAAAGACGGAGCCAACTGCGCAGCCGTGGACAACAAGGACGGCACGTTCACTATTACCTGCGGCACCAGCAGCATCACCGTCAAGGACGGCGCCAAGGGCGACACCGGTGCCAAGGGCGACACGGGGGCCAAGGGCGACCCGGCCCCAGACCCGAATAACCCCACGATTGCTTTGGACGCCACCGGCTTGGTCGGCCGCGTGACGGACACGGCCAACGCCCCCGTGGCCGGCGCCCAGGTCTTCTTGGTCCCGGCGACGGCGATCAGCAAGGTCAAGCTGGTGGTCGACTCGGCGACGCCCAAGACACTGGCGATGGCCGACGTCATCGCCGACAAGAACGACGAGCCGCTGGAAGACCTGATCGACGCGCAAATTGCGGCGCCCACCTATGCCAACGCCGTCACGGACGCGAACGGCATCTACGACGTCAAGGCCGTGGCCGCCGGCACCTATTACCTGTACGTCTTGCCGGCCAGCACCGACGCCAACCACCTGCCCGGCGGCGACATGTCGCGCATCGCCAAAGATGCCGGCACGTTGCTCGTCGGCAAGCGGGTCGACGTCAAGCTGTCGATGACGGTGGGCACGGCGGTCTACGTGGGCTCGACCATGTGCATCATGTGCCACAGCAAGGTGAGCGTGAAGTCGACCATGCACTTCATGGGCATCCGCGAGCCCGGCAAGAACGACGGCCTGCAGAAGCTGGACACCAAGCTGTGGCCGACCTTTGACAACGGCCTGAAGTACTTCGACAACGCCACGACCATCTACTACTACACCGGCAACCCCACCGGCGCGCCGCCGTCGTACGCCACCTACCTGGTCAAGGCCGGCGAGGCCCAGCCCGATGCCGCCTGGCTCGCGGCCAAGACCCCCAGCTTCAAGCTGACCATGGGCAAGACCCCCGAAGGCAAGCTGACCGCCACGGTCGAGAACCTGAAGGCCAACCAGACCCCCTCGACCTATGCGGTGCAGCTCAGCTACGGCGGCGGCATCCACAAGCAGCGCTATGTGGTCGAGATCAACGGCTTCCGCCAGATCCTGCCCATTCAGATCAACGACCAGGGCGTGCACGACAACAGCGCCGCCACCCCGAGCGATCGCCGCGAGATCATCGGCTACAACACCGACCGCTGGTACGACGAAGCCAACAAGGTCGCCAAGAGCCCGTCGGACACCAAGGCCTTTGACAACAACTGCTTGGGCTGCCACGCCGTGGGCGTCAGCGCCCTGGCCGCCGCCGTCACCAACACCTACAAGGCCTTCTTGACGCCCGACATCGGCGGATCGTACGACTTTGACAAAGACGGCACCGCCGACGCGCTGAACGTGGGCTGCGAGACCTGTCACGGCCCCGGCTCGCGCCACATGGCCAACCAGGGCAAGGGCCTCTACATCGTCACCCCGCAAAACCTGTCGCCCGACCGCGAGAACATGATCTGCGGCCAGTGCCACAGCCGCGTGGCGGGCGCCGGCGCCGGCAAGACTGAGGCCCCGCTCGACGCGGCCGGCAACATGATGATCCCGGGCACGCGCCGCGCCGACTGGCTCAAGAACAACGTGTCTGCCATCGACGACGGGATCCACGCGCTCGCGGCCGCAGCTACCGATGGCACCTTCGCGAGCGTGGGCGACGGCAAGCACTCGGTCAAGCACCACCAGCAGTACAGCGAGTTCATCAAGAGCAGCCACTACCGCAACGGCAAACAACTCTTGGTGTGCAGCGACTGCCACAACGTCCACAGCACCAAGAACGTGGCGCAGCTGAAAGAAGACCCCACGACCACCGCCATCTGCGGCAAGTGCCACGCCGACTACGCCAGCCAGGCCGGACTGGACGCGCACGTCAAGGCCAAGACCACCATGGCCGCAGCGATGGGCGCCACCTGCCAGGACTGCCACATGGTCAAGACCGCGCTGTCGGGCGCCGGCACCGCGGCCGCCAAGGGCTTCTACCAAAACGACATCGCCAGCCACATCTTTGACGTGCCCGCCAAGGCGCTGATCAAGAACATCGACCCCGCGGCGGCCAAGGGTCCGCTTGGCAAGGTGATGCCGATTCCGTACACGAATGCCTGCGGCGCGGCCTGCCACAAATTCCCCGTCTTGTAGGCCGCTGACCGCGAACCTGCGCCCAGCTGTTCGGGCGCCGCAGCCGCCCGCCGGGTCCCCCGACCTGACGGGCGGCTGCCGGTTTTTCGGCGGGCCAAGGTGGGCCGTGCGGTGCTGGCCCGGCGCGAACGGTGCTGGTGCGCGGATCTGCATGGACATTAACGGATGAAGCATGTGCCGACATTTCGGCGGGGGCTGCCGAGATTTCGGCACTGGGGCTTGGGCGCCCGGAGGCCTGGGCCCACAGGGCTGTGGCATGGATCGAGGACACACAGGACAGCTACGATACCCCAGACGGCCGGCAACCTCGACCTGGGCGGCGTCGACGGCTTCATCGGCGACGGCGACCTGCGGCAGGCCAGCGAGCAGGTCTGCGACGTTTCCTGCTGCGCGCCGGTTGTGCGTTTGCGCTGGTTGGCGGCGGATTTTCAGCATGTGCGGAACCCAGCGTTCAAAGTGGACCGCAGGCCCGTGCAGATGGTGGGGGCGTGGGTGCAAGGGGCGTCTTAGGGGTCGGGAGTGTCGGGGCCCTCACCCCGACGCTACGCGTCTGCCCCTCTCCCAAAGCTTTGGGCGAGGGGCAAGCTATTCTGGGGCTTGGGGTTTTGACCCAAGGTGCCGGCGCGACGGGAGCACAGGACAAGGTCCGGATTGCGGCGCTATCTTCCTGACATCGGGCTGGATCTTGATGGCGCGGCGCGGAATCGATCCGACCTGGACTGTAATCGACTCGGCCTGTACTTCAATCGACCTGGTCAAGTGTGAAATCGACGCGGACCGGTGGGAATTCGACTTGGACCGCAGCGGCATCGAGCCGGAGCGCGGCGAAATCGACCCGACCCGCGCCGCAAGCGCCTACTCCGGCGCCTGATTCGACCCGTCGGCCGGCAGAATCGGCGCCGCAGGCTTCTTCTTGCGCCCGCCGCCGCGCGCAATCTTCCTGGCGAGCAGGCCAAACTGCACGAGCTCGGGGCTTTTCGATCCGTAGTAGCCCTCAATCACCTTGCGCAGGCGCTGGGCCATGCTGGCGGTGGTCTGTTCCAGGCGTTCGCGCTCCGTGGCGGCGCCCTTGCGGGTCGTAATCACGGCCTCGCGGGCCTGCTCGGCATCCGCGGTCTGGGTGGTGAGGGCCTCGATGGCGGTCAGCGGCCAGTCGGCGGGCAGCGGCTGCAGGTTGTGGGCCTTGATGCCGGCCACCATCGCGGTCAGGCGCTCGGAGCGCAGCGTGGGCGCGGCGCCAGGCACAAAAAAGTCGACGCGCTGCGGAGTGCCGGCCGGGAAATTGCCATTGACCAGGCTCTCCAGCCGCGACAACAACGCTTCGGCCTGCTTGTACAGGGTGTTGCGCTGCGCCACCGCGGTGCGCTCTTGCTGGCCGGCACTGGTGTGGGCGGCTTCGCTGGCCAAGTGATTGACAATGTGGTCGTGCACCAGCGCCGCCGACAGGTCAGCCGGGAACAAGAAGCCGGCGTTGGCCTTGGCGATGCCTTGGTAGATGGCGACCAGGCTGGGCAGGTACTTAGAAGGAGATTTCAGGACTTGCGCGGGAGTCACGGCGAGGGCCGGGACGGTCTTGGCGGGGTCGAGTGGTTTGGTCGACATAGCTGGGTCTCCTTTGGGCGCGGAGGGGTGAGTGAGGGATATGCGCTTGGGGTTGAATTGCCATGGGGGCTGGGATTGGGCAAGTTTTTTTCGCGATCCGAGCGGGGCGCGGTGCAGCAATAGCGCGGGGATGCTTGAACCGGCCTTGCCGGTGGCGTACAACGCGGGCCACCGCGGGCATTGGGTGATCCATCCCAAAGGGCTCGCGCCAGTTCCCACGGAGATCACCATGCCCTCGCCCCTGCACGCCATTCTTGAGCAATTCCGCCAAGCCGCGGTCACTGAACGCGAGAAGGGCACCTACTTCGAAGAGCTGATCGTCTGCTACCTGCGCAACGAGGCGACCTACAAGGACCTGTACAGCGACGTGTGGACCTATTCGCAGTGGGCGGCCCTGCAGGGGATCGACGGCCGCGACGTCGGGATCGACTTGGTGGCCAAGACGGCGGGCACGGGCGAGATCCACGCGATTCAGTGTAAGTTTTTCCACCCGCAGCACGTTGTGCAGAAGAGCGACATCGACAGCTTCTTTACCGCCTCGGGCAAGAAGCCATTTGCGCATCGCATGATCGTGGCGACCACCGATCACTGGTCGGCGAACGCGGCGGCGGCCCTGCAGGGTCAGCAGATCCCGGTGAGCCGCATCGATCTGCTGGATCTGGAGAACAGCCAGATCGACTGGTCGCGCTATCAGCGGAACCACGAGGCGGTCATCAAGGCCAAGAAGCAGCTGCGGCCGCACCAGCAGCGGGCGGTGGCGGCGGTGGAGCGGGGCTTGGCCCTGGCCGATCGCGGCAAGATGATCATGGCCTGCGGCACGGGCAAGACCTTTACCAGCTTGAAGGTGGCCGAGCGCCTGGCCGGCGCGGGTGGCCGGGTGCTGTTCCTGGTACCCAGCCTGTCGCTGCTCTCGCAGACCCTGACCGAGTGGACGCAAGAGAGCGAGACGCCGCTGCACAGCTTTGCCGTGTGCTCGGACAGCGACGTGGGGAACAAGCGCGACAAGGACGCCGACCTCGTCCAGACCTACACGCACGAGCTGCGCTATCCGGCGACGACCCAGGCCGACCGGCTGGCGATCGAGATGGCCAAGCGCTACGACCAACTGCACATGAGCGTGGTGTTCAGCACCTACCACTCGATCCAGGTGATCGCCGACGCGCAGCACCAGTTCGGCCTGGCCGAGTTCGACCTGATTGTGTGCGACGAGGCCCACCGCACCACAGGCGCGACCTTTGACGACGAAGAAGAGAGCGCGTTTGTGCGGGTGCACGACGGCGCCGTGATTCGCGGCGGTAAGCGTCTGTATATGACCGCGACGCCGCGCATCTTTGCCGACTCGGCCAAGGCTACCGCCGAGAAGGACAACGTGGCGCTCTGCTCGATGGACGACCCGGCGCTGTACGGCAAAGAGCTGTTCGTCTTGACGTTCTCGGAGGCGGTCAAGGCCGATCTGCTGGTGGACTACAAGGTGCTGGTGCTGGCGGTGGACGAGCGGCACATCAGCCGGCGCCTGCAGAAGCTGTTCAAGGACGACGACAACCAGCTCAAAGTAGAGGATGCGGCCAAGATCGTCGGCTGTTGGAAGGCGCTGAGCAAGCAGGACACGGCCGAGGATCTGGCCGACGACCTGGAGCCGATGCGGCGGGCGGTGGCCTTCTGCCAGGTGATCGAGTACCAGACCGGCGCCAAGACCCACAAGGTGAGCTCGAAGCACATCGCCACCATCTTTGGCGACGTGATCGACACCTACCAAGAGAGCAACCCCGACGACGAGCGCGCGGCGGCCAAGCTGGCCTGCGAGGTCAAGCACGTCGACGGCGGCATGAACGCCAGCGAGAAGGAAGCCAAGCTGTCTTGGCTCAAAGAGGACGCGGGCCCCGAGACCTGCCGCATCTTGAGCAACGTCCGCTGCCTGTCCGAAGGCGTGGACGTGCCGGCGCTGGACGCGGTGCTGTTCTTGACGCCGCGCAACTCGGCCATCGACGTGGTGCAGTCGGTGGGTCGGGTAATGCGCAAGGCGCCGGGCAAGCAGCGTGGCTACATCGTGCTGCCGGTGGTGATCCCGGCCGACCTGTCGCCCGAGGAGGCCCTGAGCGACAACAAGACCTACCGCGTGGTCTGGCAGGTGCTGCAGGCCCTGCGCTCGCACGACGATCGCTTCGACGCGATGGTCAACAAGATGGACCTGATTGGCCCCGACATCAGCCGCATGGAGATCGTGGCCGTCAGCGACGCCGTGCAGCGCAAGGCCAAGAAGCCGGGCAAGCAGGATGCGGGGCGCGGCACTGGGGTTATCGGAGCGCCGGCGCAAAAGCGCGAGGCCACGGCGCACCAAGTGCCGCTGCAGTTCGACATCGGCGACCTGGAGCGGGCCATCTACGCCAAGGTGGTGCAGAAGTGTGGCAACCGGCGGCACTGGGAGGACTGGGCCGGCGACATCGCTCGGATTGCCAAGACGCACATCACGCGCATCGAGACAATCCTAGCGGACCCGAGCAACACGGCCGAGCGCGCCGCCTTCGAGGAGTTTGCCACCGAACTCCGCGACGACCTGAATGACAGCATCACCGACGGCGAGGTGATCGAGATGCTGGCCCAGCACCTGATCACCCGCCCGGTGTTCGACTCGCTGTTTGCCGACTACAGCTTTGCCCAGCACAACCCGATCTCCAAGGCGATGCAGTCGGTGCTCGAGGTGCTGAAGGAACACCGGCTGGACAGCGAGGCCGACACGCTGCAGAAGTTCTACGATAGCGTCAAAATGCGCGCCGCCGGCATCGACAAGGCCGAGGGCAAGCAGAAGATCATCGTCGAGCTGTACGACAAGTTCTTTCGCAACGCCTTTCCCAGAATGACCGAGCGGCTGGGCATCGTGTACACGCCGGTCGAGATCGTCGACTTCATCATCCACAGCGTGGACCACGTGCTGCGGACGGAGTTCGGGCAGAGCTTGGGCAGCGAAGGCGTGCATGTGCTGGACCCGTTTACCGGGACCGGGACGTTTATTACCCGGTTGATGCAGAGCGGGTTGCTGAGCAAGGAGGAGCTGGAGCGGAAGTACAAGGCGGGCGAGATCCACGCCAACGAGATCGTGCTGCTGGCGTACTACATCGCGGCGGTGAACATCGAGGCGGCGTACCACGGGATTGTGGGCGGGGAGTACACGCCGTTCGAGGGCATCTGCCTGACCGATACGTTCCAGATGCAGGAGCACGAGGACCTGGTGGCGAAGATGCTGGTTGAGAATAGCAACCGGCGGACTCGCCAGAAGGGGTTGAAGAGTATTCAGGTTATTTTGGGGAATCCGCCTTATTCGATAGGCCAAGGGGACGCCAACGATGACAACAAGAATGTGCCGTATCCGCAGCTTGACCAGCACATCAGCGACACCTATCAGGCCGCATCGACTGCCACGAATTCCCGCGGATTGTACGACTCGTATGTTCGCGCAATCCGCTGGGCAAGCGACCGCGTGGGCAATAGCGGGGTCATCGCTTTCGTGACGAACGCGGGCTTCCTGGATGCAACTTCGGCTGATGGCATGCGAAAGTGCCTCGCCAGGGAGTTCACCGACATCTACGTGTTCCATCTCAGAGGCAACGCCCGAACGTCAGGCGAACAACGGCGGAAAGAAAAGGACAACGTTTTTGGGTTGGGGAGCCGCGCACCGATCGCAATCTCGGTGCTTGTCAAGAATCCGACGGCGGCGACGCACGGCCAGATCCATTTCCACGATATCGGCGACTACCTAACGCGCGAGCAGAAGCTGTCGAGGCTAAGTGAATTCGTTCACGTTGGTGGCATTGCGAGCGCTCAAGGTTGGCAAGTCGTCGTGCCTGACGCTCATGGCGATTGGCGTGGACAACGGGATCAGGCATTTGGCGAATTCATGGCGCTCTACAGCAAAGACGCGGCTGGCGGTTCCGCCATGTTTGAGAAAGTCTCCAGCGGTGTCACAACCGCACGCGATGCATGGTGCGTCAACTTCTCGCACAACAGATTGGGCCGAAACATCACGCAAACGGTAGACTTCTACAACGAACAGCTGGCAATTGACCGCGATTCCCCGTCACGGGCTGCCGTACAAGGCCCGAGCAACGACCCCAACCGCATCGCGTGGTCGCGAGGGCTACGAGGCGCATTCGGCAAGGGCAAGGTGGCTTCATTTGTTCAAGCTGGTGTGCGCATGAGCATGTATCGGCCGTTCACAAAGGAATGGCTGTACCTCGATCGCATGTGGAACGAGTACGTTTACTCGATCCCGAAGTACTTTCCATCGCCAGATTGCGCGAATTTGGTTCTGGCGGTGACGGGCCTCGGTACGCCAAATGGATTTTCTGCGATCATTACGAACCTGCCCCCAGAATTCCAGTTGCAGGGCAACGGCCAGTGCATGGCGCTCTACCTCTACGACCAACCCGATCCCACCCCCACCACGCCTAGCGCCCAACCCGGCCTCTTCGACGCGCCAACCCAGCCCACGACCCCCAAGCGCCGCGACGCCATCACCGACGCCGGCCTCGCCCACTTCCAGGCCGCCTACCCCAACGACCCGATCTCAAAAGAAGACCTCTTCTACTACATCTACGGCCTGCTCCACTCCCCCGAGTACCGGTCCCGCTACGCCGACAACCTGTCCAAAGAACTGCCCCGCATCCCGCGCGTGCCGACCTACGCCGCCTTCGCCGCATTCTCGGCCGCCGGCCGCCGCCTCGCCGACCTCCACGTCCACTACGAGAGCGTGCCCATGTACCCGCACGCCATCGTCGACACCCGGGGCAAGACGCTGACCGACAAAGAGTACCGCGTGGAGAAGATGCGCTACGGCAAGAACGGCAAGGACAAGGAGCTGACGACGCTGGAGTACAACGCGCACATCACCGTCCGCAACATCCCGCTCGCCGCCTACGAGTACGTCGTCAACGGCAAGCCGGCACTGGACTGGGTGGTCGAGCGGCAGTGCGTCAAGACCGACAAGGACAGCGGGATTGTGAACGACGCCAACGACTGGGCTGTGGAGACCATGGGGAACCCGAAGTATCCGCTGGAGTTGTTTCTGCGGGTGGTTACGGTTAGCTTGGAGACGATGAAGATCGTGGCGGGGTTGCCGGGGTTGGGGAACGGCTGACAGCTGGCGAGATTTTCGCCAACGCACGGCGGTCGCGTACCATAGGGCCCGGGAGGTGTTCGGATGTTGACCAGTGTAGAGCTACAGAATTTCGGTCCGCTTGCCCATGTACAGTGGCCTGCGCTCGGCAAGATCAACTTGATCATCGGCGCCAACGGCAAGGGCAAGACCTTTCTGCTCAAGGCGCTCTATGCCGCCGTCAAGACGCTCGAAACCTACAAGCGCGGCGACGACAAGCGCAGCGCCGCAGAAATTCTCGCCGACAAGCTGTACTGGACCTTTCAGACCGACAAGCTGGGTGAGCTCGTGTCACGTGGCGCACACGAGGTCTTGAAGTCGAAGATCGAGTGGGACGGGCGCGCGTTCGACTACGAATTTGGCGCGCGAACCACCAATCAGATCGGCAAGGTGGAAAATCACGTCGACCCGATTTCCAGCAACTCCATCTTCCTGCCTGCAAAGGAAGTCTTGTCCTTGCACTCGATCATTTTGAAGTCTCGCGATGAGGACCGAGTCTTTGGCTTCGACGACACGTACTTGGACCTTGCGCGTGCCCTCCAACAGTCGCCGCGCGCGGGAAAGTCGTCCACAGAGGTCGCAGCCTCGCGCCAGCGGCTCGAAGCGATCATTGGCGGGAAGGTCGAATTCGACGTTGCGGCCCAACGCTGGCAATACCGGGACGGCAAGAACCAGCGCTTCCAGGTCGGGGTCACCGCCGAAGGAGTAAAGAAGATCGCCATCCTGGACACTCTGCTGGGCAACCGCTACCTCGGCCAAGGCTCGGTCGTGTTCATCGATGAGCCCGAAGCCGCATTGCACCCAGCAGCCATTGGCGAGTTCATGGAGATTGTCAGCCTGCTCGCGAACCGCGGCATCCAGTTCTTCATGGCGACCCACTCGTACTTTGTCGTCAAGAAGCTTGGCCTAGTTGCCAAGGCTGCTGACCTGTCCATCCCGGTGCTGTGCGCGGGCAACTGCAACTGGGGCACCGCGGATCTCCGCAACGGCACGCCGGACAACCCCATCATGGACGAGGCCATCAAGCTTTACGAGGCAGAGGTGGAGGCGTCGCTGTCATGAGCCGCACTTTCATCGAATCCGGGATGACCTTCGGCCCTTTTGAAGATGATGCGGTGTTCGCCATCGAGGCTTCGGCCATGCGGTCGCGGCTTGGTGAGGGCATCAAGGCGCCCGAGTTCGTGTGGCTGGCACCGAGATCGCCCGCTGCACTTTGGCTGGTCGAGGCGAAGTCAAGCAGCCCGCAGCCAGGGAACACGGGCGACCTGCACGTCTTCCTCCGGGATGTCTCTGAGAAATTCGTGCACGGGCTAACCATCTTGGTGGCGGCATGTCTGGGCCGGCACACCGACGATGGCGGCGAGGTACCAGCGCAAATTCGCGCTACGCAGCTTGGCACTGCAAAAATCAGGCTGATTCTCGTGGTCAATGGCCACAAGACGGAGTGGCTGCCTCCGCTCCAAGACGCTTTACGCAAGGAGCTGTCGGTCCACCGGCGAGTTTGGGGCATCGATGCCGATGCGATCGTGGTCCTCAATGATGCAATGGCTGTAACCAGGGGGCTCGTGGCACGGCAGTGAGTGCAAGGCTCATGCGCTGCACAACAGAAGTTGCCCTGCCAACGTCCTACGCCATCTAGGAGAACGTGGTCAAGGGCAAGTCGACCCTGGACTGGTAGGTCACGAGGCAGTGCAGTCGACCGGCAGTGCTGGAGGACCACGCAAATTGGCCAAGCCCAAGCCCGCTGACGACTGCCCCAGGGCGCCAAGGCGCCTTGGCCCGCAAGCCAGATCCCGAGTCGCCACTCGACCCGCTGGACGTCGAGGTCCAGATATGCCCCAAGAAAACTGAAGCGTGGAACAAAGGACTATCGATGACCCGCCTACCCCAGACCTGCCCCCTCTGCGAAAAGCCAGAACAAGCCTACGATCTCGACCGTGAACATCTCACTTGCACCGACTGCGGCAATTTCAAGCTTACACTTGAGGCCCAAACCGCCCTACATCCAAACAGCCCCACTGCACTCCTGCACCACCTCCGCACCCGCGACGTGGTCGCCGAACTTCGCATCTACATCCACGACGAAAACGCCGCCGGCCGCATCCCCGAGTTCACGCCAAGCCAACTCGAGCTCATCCGGCCACTACCCGTCATCGCCCGCACAGACCGGCTGCTCGCCCGCATCGCCGCACTGCTCGACCGCCCCAAGGCGGAGTTCCGCTCCGACCAGCACCGCCAGTGGGCACTTGGCGCGTACGACGCCCAGGACCTTCTCGGCCTATCGGCGCTGCTGGCCGAGCAGAAGCTGATTGACCGCGAACTTACTAACGGTGGCGGGTCCTACTACGGCATCCGGGCCTTCCTCACCGCCGCCGGGTGGGCTCGCGTCGCCGAACTCGCCAAAACCAGCGGCACCTACGCCTTCATCGCCATGTCGTTCACCGCCGAAATGCTCGCCATCGCCGACTCCGCCATCCGCCCCGCCATCGTCGCCGCGGGCTATCAGGCCATCCTGGTCAGCGACCGGGAGCACAACGACCACATCGACGACCGCATCGAGTACGAAATCAAGAACTGCCATTTCATCGTCGCCGACTTTACCGACCGCAAGGGCGGCGTGTACTACGAGGCTGGGTTCGCCAAAGGACTGGGCAAACCCGTGATCTGGGCGGTGCATAAGCGAGACGTCAAGCGCCTCCACTTCGACACCCGCCAGTTCAACCACATCGTATGGACTGAAGCCGTTGACCTGCGTAGGAAGCTTGAAGCCAGGATCCTGAACACCGTCGGCAAGGGCCCAAGTGCCAAAACCTAACACCAGCGCCGATCGGCAGGCACTGCTACGGTCGGCAGGCACTGCCGCTGGCTTGACACGGTGCGCATAGTGCTCAAACTTGCGGCAAGCGCATTGCAGTCGTAGTCACGTGGAACTGGATTGCTGCAGCGCAACTGCTGCAGCGCAACAGGTTGACTTAGCACGAGGTGCACCGATGGCAGTCTGGACGTGCAAGGATTGCGGTGGCCAGGTCAGCAGCAGCGCCCCAGCCTGCCCACATTGTGGGCGCAAGATGGGCAACCCGCTGCCAAAGCCAGTCTTGGGATGCCTAACCCTGTTTCTGATCGCTGCGGCAATGAGCGCGCTGATGGGTGGCCGCGGGGGCAGTGGTTCAACCCCGGCAGGCGTCTCGCCAACCAATGCGATCACAGAAACGGTTTCGGCCTCGTCGCCGCCGGCTTGGAAACTAGCCAGCGCGGACGTAGGTTCGGCAGCGGTACCACGCAATGTGTTGGTGGCCTACGAAGCAGTAATGGCCGAGCTAAAGGCGAAGTGTCCTGAAGGCGAAGAGGAGATTGCGCAAGGTGTCACTGCCGCACTCAGGGCGGTAGGTGCACGTGGGGCCAAGGCCACTGGAGCAGAACTTCTGGCCGCGATGAATTCGGCGATTTCGCCGGATCCTGCTGCGCGCAAAGGCGTAACGTGCGCGGACGTTGCGGCGTGGCACGCGGCAAACTGGCGCGGCAGTTCGCCAGCCGACGTCCCAACGGCAGCGCCCGAAGTTGAGCGGCGCCGGGCCCAAAGTGGCGTGCTGCTCGTGGGTTCAGATATTGGAAGCGGTACCTTTCGCACTCGCACGGCATCTGTGGGCTGCTATTGGGCCCGGTTGGCAGGGACCGGGGGCGAAATTGGCGAAATCTTGGCTAACGACAACAGCGATGGCCCCGAAGTGGTCACCATCGGCCCGAAAGATGCCGCGTTTGAGACCCACCGTTGCTCTGAGTGGTCCGCGGACCTCTCAGCAATTACGCCTGGCAGAACCTCCCCCTTCGGCGCAGGCACGTACATTGTCAACGTGGATATCGAGCCGGGGGTGTGGCGCGCCGACAGCCCTGAGTCGTGCTACTGGGCGCGCCTCCGCGGGTTTTCGGGCGGAATGCGCGACTTGATTTCAAACAACAATGGTGGTGGAACCGTGACCATCCGGGCAACCGACAAGGGGTTCAAGAGTTCGCGATGCGGCCTCTGGCGGAAGATCAAGTAGTCGACCGTGCGCGTGTTCGTGCTCCACGCGCGGGGCCTCTAGTCGTCCTCGCCGAGCCAAACATCGACACCTGTCGACCGGGCCAAACCATGACGCCCCCACCCTACCACCGCATCCCGCACCTCCGCGCCCACCCCGGCGCCGACCGCGACGACCTCGTCCTCACCCCCGAAGCCGCCAACCTCCTGCAAACCCGGACCTTCTGCATCGAAGAAAAGCTCGACGGCTTCAACCTCGCCCTCGCCTGCGACGACGCGGGCTGGCCACAACCCTACGCCCGCTCGGGCAAAACCCACGGCGACCGCGGCGGCCAGCTCGGCCGGGTCCGCGCCTGGATCGCCGAGCGCGCGCCGGCGCTGCAAGGCGTCCTCGCCGACTGGCCCGTCGTCTACGGCGAGTGGCTGCGCCTGCGCCACTCGGTCGCCTACGACCTACTACCCGATTGGCTGGTCGTCCTGGACTTGTGGCACCCCGAGTACGGCTTCGCAGCCGTCGCCACCCGCGACGCCACCTGCCAGCAGGCCGGCTTGAGCGTGCCCCAGGCCTACGCAGTTGGGCGATGGCCCGGCGCCGCGGCGGTCGAGGCCTTCTGCCAGCGCTCGCACTACTCCACGGGGCGCGCCGAGGGCGTAGTGCTGCGCAATCCGGCCGGTGGCCAAGAGGGCGCGGTGGCCAAGTGGCTGGCGGCGGACTTTCGGCGCACCAGCGATGCCGACTGGACGGCGGGGGACAACGGCTTGGCGCCAAGCGATTGCGCCCCCTTGCAACCCTGACAAGTTCCGCATACCTTGCCGGCGCCTGAGCGAGGTCGTCCCGATGATAAACTGGTCCAAACTAGAACCAAATCGCCCACTGGAACCGGGAAACGAGCTCTATGTCGAACGCCCGACTTCGCCGAGCGCTGGCGTAATTGACCGCTTGCGGCAAGGCACCCGCGTGGTCTTGGTCACAGGACCGGCTGGGATTGGGAAAAGCACCGAGCTTGGACATGTGGCGGCAGCCATCCGTGAAAGCTCGACGACGCTTATTGTCCCGCTAGATCGCATGGTCAACATGCGCACGATCACTGAGGCGCACCTGGTGCGTTGCACTGTTCATGCACTGATCGGCATGGAGCACGATGCGGGCAGGCAGATCTTCTTGGCAAGGCACGCTGGGACCGACCAGCTCGTCAGGCAAATCCGGGCCATTGTCGAAGAGTCAGGCCGGCCGGTGACCTTCTTCATGGACGGGCTCGAGAAGATGCCTGAAGAGCGCTCCGGGCCCATCTTCGACGAACTCCGGACCATTGCCGCTGAGGCCAATCTTGTGGTCGTCATGCCCTGGTACATGACCTACGGTCCGCAATCTCAGTCCGTAATTCAAGACGGCGAGAAGTTTGCTCATCTGCGGGCCGTGACGGTGACCGGCCCGAGTGGCGAAGCAGGTAGGAAGTTCTTCCGTGCCCTCCTTGCCCGTCGCCTCGACTTGAACATCACCCAGGCAGCCGCGTTGGCGTCTGACGACCTTGAGGTCGTCGATCGGGCTGCCTTCTATAGTGGTGGCGTGCCCCGCGCTTTCCTCCAACTCATGGCAGACGCAGGCCTGCGGGCCAATTACCGCGCGCAACGCGACTGGCCCACGATGGAAGACTTGTTTCTGGCAGCCAACGACATGCGGGACAGCTTCCGGAGGCTTCTGTTGCAGGGCGACATGGACGAACTTCGCAGGGTCGAGGGGCGCAGCGGACTTGAAATGCCCCTGGACCGCAAGCTCCGACTGCTCAACCACGGGATCCTGCTCGAATACTCCAATGATCCTGGCGTCATCATGCATATACACCCACTGGTAAACGAGATCGGGTAGGTCCCATGCGTTCTTCGGCTCTGGAACTTGCCATGGCGCTCGAGCGCGCCTTGTCTGGGATCGTAGTCGTGTACTACGAGCACGACCGCGACGACATGCTGGCCGAGCTGCGCTCGCTGCTACCTACAGCCGCACGCTCAATGCGCACGAAGTCCGTCGACGTCGCTAGGCGCACGCGAGACCGTGTCGTGTTCCTCGTCGCTGACGATGAGGCGGCCGCGGTGCGCGACCTCGACGGCAATCGCGAGCGTTTCCTCGAGCCACCACGCCAGGCGCCGGTGGTCCTGCTGCTCCTTCGCGGGGGTTTGGGACAGTCGGAGCTTGCCAATTCGCCTGGACTGGCCAGTTGGGTGCGCAGCCACGACATCGACCCGTATGCGCTGTCTACGATCAACGTTGGCCGAGAGCGCACCCGATTCCAGGACGACGTGGGCGAGAGTCCCGAGAGCTGGCTGCAGCGCTGGCGCAACGGCGAAATCCCCGCGACCAGTGCCTCAACGTCGCGCGCTTACCGTGCTGCGCTCTTGGAGCGACGCCCATGACCTGGTGGAACATCTACAAGCGCCACACCGAGGGCAGGGGCAACGCCGAAGCCTTGTTGCGCAAAGTCCGACCAGTTCTCCAGGATCTTCGCGTTCGGGCACACCTGCCGCCCGGCTTCGACGCGCGCTGGTCACCGGAAACGAACCAGGAGACGGGCACGGCCGAGTGGTACATGAATGGCCACCAAGACGGCGCGCTGTCGCTCCCGAACACTGTCGAGCTCAAGGACGTGAAGCTGACTCTGCTTGGGCTTGTCGACACGAGGGCAAATCGCCTTCGGCAGTTCACGGCTATGCTGGAGGGTGCGCGCGCAGCCGACAACACGCCATGGGTGGTCGCCGTCCACCTTGAGGATGCGGGGCCCGGCGGCGAAGGTGACCAAAAGGGCACAGGCGCGTGCGGACATGCGGCCTGGCACTGCCATGTTGGGCCCGACCTAAGTGCCAAACCTAAGGCCAGAGTGCCGCTGCCGGCGCTGAAACCCGCCGACGCACTCCGATGGGTGCTAACCGCGGTCATGCCAAGTATGGAGCCGGCACCATGGGATCAGCGGCCGCAATGAACCTCCTCGCGTCGGCGACGATGGCTTCGCGGGCCGTACAGCAACGGCGCAGGCGCGGCTTTCAGCCGCCGGCAACCACCACGCCACCTCGATTTCACTCACTTCCTTCCGGTCGCGGGCCAGAGGCCCGCTCGTACCCGGACCTTGCCATTTCCCAGACCTTGACGCCTTGCTCATGCCTGTTGACAGTACCATGACCGATCCAGCCTAAGTGACATTGCTCCAGCCCATTCTGGTTGCGCTTCCGGGTCTGGCCCCGGTTGCGGTTCCGCTTCAGGCCCCGTGCCATGTCCTCCGCCCTTCACCTTGCCCACTGAACCCGTTGCCCCGCAACGAAAAACCTGCATTGCCCCTCGCCCAAAGCGTTGGGAGGGGCAGACGCGCAGCGTCGGGGTGAGGGCATCGGGGTGACGGCCACTCCCGCGCCTCACCCATTCCCCCATGACTTTCGCCACCCTTGACCACCCGACCCCAAGGCGTATCATCGCCCCAGTCCGACATTGTTCGTCGGCCAGGATTTGCCACGATGCGCCGATCTACTTGGTTCATTACGTCGACCGCTCTCTCCGCTTGCCTGGCCGTCTCGGGCTGCAAGGGCAAGGCTCCCGAAACTCCCGCCGCCCCGGCACCCGCTGCCAAGGCGGAGGAACCCGCCAAAGAACTGGCCAAGGCAGCCGAACCTGCGGCGGCACCGGCGGCGCCCGCGGCTCCGGCGGCGCCCGCGGCCTCGGACAACCCTGCCGTGGCCGAGCTAGCGCCCCTGTGGCCCGAGATTGCCAAGTGCGAGGACACCTCGGACCTGTATGCCAAAGACAAGTGCCCGGCCAACTTCAAGCTCATCGAGACGAGCAAGGCGGCCTACGAGGGCCGCGAGAAGGACCCCAAGCGCTTTGGCCAAGTCTACGAAGCCATCATCGACCAGTTGCTGCACGGCACGGACCTGAAGGCGCGCAGCTGCGCCGCCTACGCCGCCTGGTCCAAGGCCTACCGTGGCGGCAAAGCGTACGAAGACAACGCCAAGATGGCGGGCGACCTGCTGGATGCGCTGAAGAAGCTAGACAAGGAAGACAACTACGTGGGCTACGGCATCGCCAATGTGCTGGGCAACTGGTGGTCCAAAGACGGCGACGTCCGCAAGGCCATGCTGGCCGCTTTCAAGGACAAGACCATCAAGTCCACCGGCGGTCGGCGCGAGTTGATTCGCCACGCGGGCTGGGTGTCCAAGGACGTGCCCGACATCTTTGGCGCGCTTCGCGGCGTGGCCTTTGACGCCTCTGACGACGAAGACGTGCGCAGTGAAGCGGTCAGTTCGCTGGCCACCGTGGCGCGCGACAAGCCAGAGGTGGTCGATGTGCTGGTCGGCTTGGCCGACGATCCGCTGCTAGGGGTGGCGCGCGCCGCGGCGTCGGGGCTGGGCAGCACCAAGCCGGCCACGCCAGAGGCCAAGAAAGCCCAGGACAAGCTTGTGGAATTGCTGACCGGCGGCGCGACCAAGGTGCCCCTGGTCTCGATTGGCGGCGCCTTGGGCCGCATCATCGAACTGGACGGCCTCACGGCCGTGGCCAAGCACTTCGCCGCCAACGGCGACAAGCCGGGCGTGGCCACGGCCTACATGGAAGTCATCTACGCCGCCGCCACCAGCGGCCGCTTCAAGGACAATGCCGACGGCGACAAGGCCCTGCGCGCCGCCGCCGACGCGATCTTGAAGGCCAAAGTCGCGACCGCGTCGGACCGCCGCTACGTCTTGACCTCGCTGGGCGCCCTCGGCGGACCCAAGTCGGTGGCCGCCTGCAAGAAGCTCACCGGTGACGCGGATGCCAGCGTAGCTGAAGCGGCCAAGAAGTGCATCGAAAAGGCCAGCGCTGCCCCCAAGTAGGCAGCCTGCCTCGACCCAGAACCGGGGCCACGGCGGCGCAGACCCGGCGCGCCGCTGTGGACCGGGATTCCCTCCCAGTCGCGCTCCGTTCACGTCAATTCACATCCCACTTGCTCGGCGGTTTGCTCGGCCCCTTGCCGCCATCGATTACCTGAAATCGCGTGGCCTTGCGTGCCCTGCCGCCCAGGAGTACCTGGACGCCGGCCTGCAAGTGCGCCTGCGCGACCCGCCAATTGCCACCGGCGCGAACCATCCACCAAGCCACCAGTACGCCGCCCAGGTGGGCCGCCAGGGCAATCGGCGAGCCAGACAGCACCAGCAGCACGTCGAGCCCCAGCAGAATCGGCACCAAGTAGCGCGATCGGACTGGAATCGCGAAGAACAGACGAATCTCGGCATCGGGCTGCTGCCAGGAGAAGGTGGCCAGAAGCGCCAAGACCCCCGCCGAACTGCCGATGATGGGCGCGTCGCGGCCAATCCAGAACTGCCAGCCCACCTGCAACAAGCCGCCTACCACGGCCGCCGCCGCCGCCATGCGCAGCGTCCGCCGCTGACCCAGACCGCGCACGGCCGGAGGGCCAAAGAACCACAGACCCAGCAAGTTGCCGACGATGTGCCACAGGTCGCGCAGATCGTGCAAGAAAGCATAGGTCGCCAACGTCCACACGCGGCCACGCAGCAGGTTACCGGGCGACAAGGCCAGCCAGTCATCGTAGACTTGCAGAGCCGCGCCGCTGTGCAGCAGCCCCACGGCCAGCAAGAACACCAAGTGAATCGCGGCGATGGCGGCCATCCAGCCAAAGATCAGCGGCCCGACGCGGCGGCGCATGTCGAGCAAGGCTGGGGGCAGATTCAGCGCAGAGAGAAGCGGCATACCAAGGCCTTGGGTGGCGATGGGCCACCGAAGACGCAAGATAGGCGGCGGGCCAATAGCAGGCAAGCAGCCGGCTCGCCAAGGAGGGCGCGATGGCCACCACGGATTGGACACCAGCCAGCGCGGCCGAAGACTTGGTCGCACAAATCGAGGACTTGTCTACCGAAGGCGCGCATCACGCCGACATCGCCGCCGCTTTGGAGCGCGAGGGGCTGGCGCCGCGCTTGGCCGACGATGTGCTCGAGCAGATCACCGGAATCCGCCCGGCCAGCCGCCCCGATGCCGATGCCCCGGCCGCGGTAGGGATCGACGCCGTACCCCTGCGCCGAGCGCTGCGCCTGGATCCCGAATCCGCAGACGTGGACCCCGAGCGCGTGGCGGCTCTGGCCCAGAGCTTGACTGGTCAGGGCCTCAAAGCCGAGACCGCCCAACAGGTTGCCGACGCGCTGGCCGCGACCGACCGCGCCATCACGGGCCAGCGCAGCGATCGGCTGCGGCGGCTGGGCTTGCAGGCCATGCTGGCTGGGGTGGTTTTTGGCGGCTACTTCCTCGCCTCGGCGCTGGTGCCACGCCAGGGCAATTGGCTCACCTTGGTGACCGCCGCCGGGTGTGCCGGCCTGGCCGGCTACGGCTTTGTCCTTTGGCGAAATCACCGCCAACCGTAGCCGCCGCCCACCACAGTGCTGTGACGCGGAGCCGCCGTTGCGGCTGCTGTGGTCCTTTTGCATCGATCTGGAGAGGCTTATCCTGCCGGGCGCCTGCCTGGTACCCACCGTTGGCGGGCCCGCGGAGATCGCCATGTTGTTGCCCCAGACCCTCAGCGCCACCTTGGCCGCGCCGGCGGGCGCCTGGCAAGTTCGCTTCTCGCAAGACCTTTCTCGCGCCGTGCTCAGCGGCGACCGCATCAGCGACGCGTGCCGAGTCGCCCTGCTGCGGCTCTTGCCCGCCCAGTCCGACCAAAGACCCTGGCGCGGCCTGATCGACGTGCAGGGCGTGCAGCTGTGCGTGGCTGTCCAGCCGGAAAAGCACGAGTTGGCGCTGGGTTCCGAGCGGTTCGCAACCGAGCAACTGCTGGTTCAGGCCACGCAGGGCGCGGCCACCGGCGAGCAACTGGCCCGCTGGTACGCCCTGAACGAACTGGTCGGGGCGTGGCACGCCGCCCTGCGGGATACGCCGCGCGCCACGGTCGAAGTCGCCCTGGCCGACGCCGAACTGCACACCGAGGCGCAAATCGCCGCGGGCGATCACCCACAAGCACAGACGATTTGGAGCGAAACGGCGCGTCTGGCCGCGCTGGTCAACCAGCCGATGCGCGCCTATCGGCCCGGCGTGCGCGAAAACCTGAACCAGTGGGGCCTGGAATTGGCCAGCAACTGCGAACCTTTGCGTTTGCACGGCCTGCGTTTTGTCGCCGGATTGCCGGCCCTGGACCACGACCAGCGCGGTGACGAGGTGGCGCGGCTGCTGGGGCAAATGCTCGCGGCGCTGCAACGGGATTCGGACTTGGCGGCGCAGGCCGGCCACGCCCAAGACACCCTGCCCTGGTGGCTGGCGATCGGCGTCGCGATCGGCGCGTGGCTGGTGCGGATTCTGCCGGCCAGCGTGGTGGCTCGGGCGACCCGCAGAGTGGCCCAGCAAGTGGCGCGGACCTTCATCGCGGGCCAGGACATGCAAGAAGCCGGCCCAGCGCTTGCGCAATTGCGGGCTAGCGGCCGCGACGCGACCCTGGACCAGCTCGGCGAGTTGGTGGTGAGCGAGCCCGAGGCCGATGTCTACTGCGAGCGCGTGCTGGGCCTGGTGCGGGCCGCGGGCACCGGTTTTGCCGCGGGCGAGCGCAACGCGGCGGGGATCGAGCGGGCGCACGTGTCGGTCAAAGTGTCGGCGCTATGCTCGGACTACGATCCCGACGACGAGGACGGCACCTGGCAGCGCGTAGGTCCGCGTCTGGGCTCGATTTTTGCCGAGGCGCATCAGCGGCAGGTCTTCATCAACCTGGATGCGGAGCATTACTCGGTGCGCAACCTGACGTTTGCCATGCTGCGTCGGGCCTTGGACAGCAACCCGGCCCTGCAATCCTGGACGGGCGCAGGCATCGTGGTGCAGGCCTATCTCCGCGACGCGGCAGAGCATTGCCGCGAAGTGATCGCCTATGCCCGCCGACGCGGCGTGCGGATGCCGCTGCGCCTGGTCAAGGGTGCCTATTGGGATGCCGAGACGATCGAAGCCGATGCCCACGATCACCCGGCCCCGCAGTTCTTGGACAAGAACGAAACGGACGTGATGTACCAGGCCTTGTCGCTGCACATCCTGGCCAACGGCGACGTGGTGCAGTTGTGCGTGGGGAGCCACAACCTGCGCGACCATTGCTTTGCTGAGGCGGCGCGCCAGGTTCTGTACCCGGAGGCGCCTGCGGTCGAGCACCAGGCTCTGCACATGACGTACGAGGCGCTGAGCACCGCGATGGCGCAGCACGGCTGGGCGGTGCGCAACTACGTGCCCGTGGGCAGCCTGCTGGTGGGGATGGCGTATTTGGTGCGGCGCATCCTAGAGAACAGCTCGCAAGTCGGCGTGCTGACTGCGGCTCGCCACGGCGTGGACCTGAACGTGCTGATGCGGCCGCCGCTGGCCCTGGTGCGCGCACGCCATCAGCTGGGCGAGCTGCCGCGCGATCCGCAACTAACGGCCGTGCCGGCGGGTCAGACGCCCGAGTTCTACAACACCGCGCCTCTGCGGCTGTATCACCCAGACCACCGCGCCGTGGTCGACGCGGCGCTCCAGAGCTTTGAGCCCAAGGTCCTGGTGCAAACCGCGGAGCGCAAGGGTGGGCCGGTCGCGGTGCGGTCGCCGTCGAACCAGAACTTTGTGGTGGGCGAGATCGCCAGCGCCACGGCCGAGGACGTTGCACAAGCCGTGATTCGCGCTAGGCAAATCGCGCCTGAGTGGGCGGGTGTGCCGGCAGGAGTGCGCGCGGCGACCCTGCTGCGCGCCGCCGAGCAAATGCGATGCGAGCGCCCGGAGTTGGCCGCCCTCATCATGCACGAGTCGGGCAAGTCGCGAGCCGAGGCCCTGGGCGACGTGGACGAAGCGATCGATTTCCTGCAGTTCTATGCGCGCGAAGCCCTGCGTCTGGCTGCGGAATTTCCAGAGGCCGCGGCGCGGGGCGTACTGGCGGTCGTGGCGCCATGGAACTTCCCACTGGCAATCCCCTGCGGCATGGCCAGCGCGGCGCTGGTGGCCGGCAACGCGGTGCTCCTCAAGTCGGCCGAGCAGACGCCCCTGGTCGTCGAGCGGCTAGTCCAGCTGCTGCACGACGCGGGTGTGCCGCATGCTGCACTGCAACATGTCGTAGGCGATGGACCCAGCGTCGGCGCGCCGCTGGTCGAAAATCCCGAGGTGGACGGCGTAGTTTTCACCGGATCCAAGGCCGTGGGCACCCTGTTGCACCGCAGCATGGCGACCCGCACCAAGGGCGCCCACACCGCGCTCGCCATCACCGAGATGGGCGGCAAGAACGCCATCGTGGTCACTGGCAACGCCGACTTGGACGAGGCGGTCAGCGGCGCGCTCCGGTCGGCCTTTGGCCACGCCGGTCAGAAGTGCTCGGCCGCGTCGCGGATTCTCGTTGACCAACGCATCTTCGAGCCCTTCTGCGCGCGGTTTGCCAAGGCGGCCGCCGACTGGCGCGTGGGCTTGGCACACTCGCCCGGCACGCGAATCAACCCTGTGGTTTCGCTGGAGGATCAGGCACGGCTGCGCCGCGACGCCACCTTGGTCATGGCCGAAGCCGTGCAAAGCGGCGGCAAGGTCTTGGTCGACCGCAGCCACAGCGCCCAAAGCGCCGAGCTGGCCGACGCCACCGTGGTCGGCCCGGTGGTGGTGACCCTGCCCGCCGCCACGGCGCTGCAGCCAGGCAGCCAGGCCCAGCGCGAATTGTTCGGCCCTATCGTGCACTTGATCCCGTTCGCCGACCTAGACGAGGCCGTGGCGGTATGGCGCGCGCCCGTGTACTCGCTGACGGGCGGGATCTTTGCCCAGAGCGATGTCGACACCGACTGGCTAGGCGATCGCAGCTATGTCGGCAACTTGTACATCAATCGCGGCATCACGGGCGCGCGTGTGGCGGTCGAGCCGTTTGGCGGTTTCCGCATGTCGGGCACCGGGCCCAAGGCCGGCGGACGCGACTACCTGGGTGCGATGCTGCAGCTCCCAGCCGAGCCCACGGCACCCCTTGACCGCGAAGCCCAGACCATCCTTGCCGATTTGCCGCAGGCTGCCGGCCACGGTCACGACCCAGGCGACCACGACGCGCACGGCGACCACAGCGAACCGCACAGCAGCGCCGCCATGTGGGCCGCCTGGCAGGACCAGCACGCGGCAAGCGGTCTGCACGCCGACGCCGCCGCCCTGGTCGCCCAGACCCTGGCCTGGAGCACCGGCCACTTGCACGCCCCGGAGCACGGCAGCGACCAGAACCGGGCAATCCCAGGGCAGATTAGCTACAACCGCTGGCAACACCCCAAAGGCGCCGCGGTGGTCCTGGCGGGTCGGGCGGCCGTCTCTGCCCACGCGGTGGTGCATGCGGTGGCGGCGCTCTGCGTCCACAACCCTATAGAAGTGTTGGCTTGTTCGGCGTCAGCGGCGCAAGCGTGGCGGCAACTGGCGGCGGCGCTGGGTCAGCCGGCCCTGCTGCACGTGATCAGCGTGCCCAATGCCGACACCTTGGCGCACCATTTGCTGCGCCCGCACATCGCAGCGGTCATCCTGGATGGCTGGGCCAGTGACTGGAGCCCTGCGCTGGCTTTTGCGGTGCCATTTGCCCATGCACACGCCGCCGCCGACGCCGCGCCGCAAGACCACCTCCGCGCGGTGCTGACGCCCGGAGTGTGGCCGCCGCTACAACGGCCCGAGTTGGTGGTTCGCAGCCACTTGCATGCCACCAGCCTGGCGATCAACACGATGCGCCACGGAGCACCGCTGCAGGCCCGTTCCGTCGCGGTCGACCATTGATGCGATGCCCGGTTCAAGCCCCAAGAATTGCCAGAGTTTTCGGCCCGATTCAGATGGACTGCGTCCAAGGCAATTGGCCGCCGGCTGCGGGAATCGCGCGCATGCCGGATCAACGCGTGTCCGGGCGGCTACAGGCCAGCGTCGCCTGATGCGATGGCGGCTCCAGAATCGAGCCAACACAAAAGCGCCGCGTAGAGTTGGGCTGGGTCAATCGGCTTGGCCACGTGGTCGGTCATGCCCGCCGCCAGGCATTGCTCGCGGTCTTCGTCAAAAGCGCCCGCCGTCAAGGCCAAGATCGGCGTGTCGCGATTGAGCGACTCAGCGCGGATCGCGCGCGTGGCGGCCAAACCGTCGCAGCGGGGCATTTGCACGTCCATCAAGATCGCGTCGTAGCGAGTCTGGCGGGCCATGGCCATCGCCTCGTCCCCGTCGCCAGCCACGTCCACCTGCAGGCGCACGGCCTGGAGCAGTTCAGTCGCCAACTCTTGATTCATGCTGTCGTCTTCGACCAGCAGCACGCGCTTGCCGGCGTGCAGGGCAGACACCTGCTGCTCGGCATCGCGATTCGACGCCTGCGCCGCTTGGAACTCGAGTGTGCCCGCCGACGTCCGCCCCGGTTCGACCTGCACCGTAAACCAGAAGGTGCTGCCTTTGCCGGGTTCGCTCTCGGCGCCGATCTCGCCCCCCATCAGGCCGACCAGCCGCTTGCTGATCGCCAGTCCCAGGCCGGTGCCGCCATAGACCCGGGTACTGGAGCCGTCGGCCTGAGCAAACGCATTGAAAAGCCTCTTGATATCCGCTGGCGCAATGCCGATCCCGGTGTCTTGCACTTCGAACCGCAAGCGGATGCTACGGCCATCTTCCGACTGCACGGTGACCCGCACAGAGACCGAGCCGGCATGTGTAAACTTGATGGCATTTCCCAACAAGTTCAACAAGATTTGCTGCAACCGCAACCGATCGCCGCGGAGCGGCCTGCGCGCCAAACCGGGCTGTTGAATCACGCGCAAGCGCAGGCTCTTGTCCATTGCGGACCGCCGGACCAACCCGACCACGTTGGCAATGACATCGGCCAACAAGAAGTCCACGGGATCCAGCTCCAGCCGCTCGGCTTCGATCTTGGACAAATCAAGAATATCGTTGATGATCTGAATAAGATGCCGCGAAGCGTGGACCACATTGCTCAGTTGGTGGCTCTGTTTGGGGTCGGTCGCCTCGCGCTGCGCCAGCTCGGCCATGCCCACAATCGCATTGAGCGGCGTGCGCAACTCGTGGCTCATGTTGGCCAAGAACGCGCTCTTGGCACGATTGGCCACCTCGGCCGCCTGCTTGGCTTCGCTCAACTGGGCCGTGCGCTCGTTGACCAATTCTTCAAGGTGGCTGCGGTGTTTCTCCAGCTCCAGCTCGGCGGTATGCCGCTCGGTGATGTCTTGCATCGTGCCGACCGAGCAAGCGGGCTTGCCGTCGGGCCCGCACTCGGTATGGAAGTGGGCCTGCACGAACTTGACCCGTCCATCTGGCATAACCAGCCGCCCCACCACCGCCTGCGTGCCGCGCGTCTGCAGGGACCGCAAGTAGGCCGCGCGAACCGGCTCCCAATCGTCGGGATGGACCGCCTTCCTCATCACGTCCGGCACCGGCTCGGTGTGCGGCTCGGGCATTTCCAAGAGGCGATACATCTGCGCCGACCACTTGGTGGTCTTGCTGGCCAAGTCGTACTCCCAGCTTGCGATTTGCGCCAGCGCCTGCGCCTCGTTCAGGCTGTCTTGGCTGCGGCGGAGACCCGCCTCTACGCTGCGGATGCGCCGTGCCGCGAGCCACAGGGCCAGCCATCCAACGGCCCAGACCGAGACGTGGGCAAGCCACAACTCACGTGCGTGACCACCGGCAAAATTGGAATAGCGAGCCAGCGGTACCGTCACACTCAAGCCGCCCCGGACCTGCCCCACGTGATAGCCCTGACTGGCGTGGCACTTGAGACAGGATTGCTCGACCATCATCGGCCGCATCAGGCGGACGGCGCGGGTACCGTTGCTCTCGACCTCTTCCATCACCTCGGCCGTGCCGCGTTCGAAGGCGGTCAACGCCTTGACTTCCCAGCTGTCTGCGGCATTTTCGGGACGCAACGGTCGCAGGCTGGTCAGGTGCGAGTGCAGCCCATCCAAGCCGACCCCCATGGCATAGACCTGCCTGGTCATGTACGCGGGGTTGATGAGCGTCAGCGCCTGACCATCGCGCGTGACCACATCGCGGTTGGGGACATGGTCCAGGTACGGGTTGGGCGGCGAGGCCTCTGTTGGCGGCACGTACACGCCGCCGTGGCTAGCAACCCAGCGCCGATACAGATGATCCTGTTCAAGATGCGATCGCGCTTCGGCCGCCGCCAGCGCCGCGATCATGTTGTCCCCTGCGTCGAGGGTGGCCCAAAGCGAAACGGCCACAACGGCAGTCCAGCCCAAGGCAATGCTTGTCGCTGGCGATGGCGTCATGGCGCGGCCCGGCGGCGGACCGTGGATCTGTCTGGATTCATGGCAGAACCCCCAGGCACGGCGCGGTGGCCAATGCGCCAAGCCGGGGTTGAAATTACTGCATCTGCAAGCCAAGCGAATTCGGCTTGGTCACACATTTGTCACAGCGTCTTCGGTCTCTGTCTACGCCATAGGCACATGCTCGGCAAAGAACTGGCCGATGGCCGGATACAAGTCGCGCGAAGCTCGGCTGCCGATCACGGCGCCCACGTGACCGCCTGGAACCGTCACGACTTTCTTCACTTCGCTGCCACAGCGCTCGGCCAGCGCGGTCGCGGCCGGCGGCGGGCAGATGGTGTCCTTGGAGGCGCAAATCACCATGACGGGGCAGGTAATGTCGGCCAGCTTGACCCGCTTGCCACAGGCGACGTGCTGGCCGGCCACCAGCAGGTTGCCCTGATAGAGCTCGCGAATGTAGGTGGCATAGGCGGCGGCGGGGAACGGCACATTGTCGTTGGCCCAGGTCTCCATGGCGGCAAAGGCGTCGACGGCCAGCACGTCCTCGGCCCGGTCGACGAGGCCAATCCACTTGCCAATCTGCAGCGTGGGCCGCATCGCCGTAAAGCCGCTCTGCATCTGGCTGGGGGTGATGTTGCCCGCCGCGGCGATGGTGTCGCCGTCGAACCAGCGCGCATCGGTCATCTCGCCCAGCACGCCCGAATGCGAAAAGTCGATGGGACCTGCCAGGTTAATCAGCGCCGACACACCCTGCTGGTTGCGCGCCACCGCCACCGCGCACAGGGTGGCGCCCATGCAGTAACCCAGCACACCGATTTGCGATCGCCCGGCAATCCGGCGGGTCGCGCGCATCATCCGCGCCAAGCGTTCTTGCACGTCGTCCCAGCTCAGGTAGCGGTCCTCGGCCTGGGGCTCACCCCAATCGACGCAGAACACGTCGAGCCCCTGCTTGACCAGCGCATCGATCATGCTGGCACCAGGGCGCAGATCCATCACGTACCACTTGTTGATCATCGAAGGGACCAGCAGCACTGCCGCACCCTTTCCATGTTCGCCCGCCTCGTTCTCAAAGCGCATCAGCGTGGCGGTCCCATCGCGGAACACGGTGGTCCGCGGCGTGGGCATCATCTTGCCGCCGACCGTCTGGAACGACTGAACAATGGTGGGCATGGCGGTGAACAGCGGATGGGTGGCAGACAGGGCGGCGGCCACATCGGCCGAGGGGGCAGCTTGCATCGGGACTCCTTGGGCAGGCGGCGGTCAGGATTTCGCAGCCGCACATTGCTTGCAGGACCATGCCTGCAGGGCGGAGTCTAGCACCGGTTGCGGCGCTTTCAAGGGTTCTTTTCGCACCCGCAACAAGAACTGTCGCGGATTCGTCGCAGGCCCGTGCCCCTACTCGGCCGCGGGCGGCGTTTTCTTGCGCGGCCCGCGCTTGCGCCCCTTGATGCCGGCACGCAACTCTTCCAATTCGCGGCGCAAACGGGCCACGTCCTCGTCGTTGGCGACGGGCATCGGCCCCATCGGCGGCGGCGGCATCCCCGGTCCCATCGGCCCCATAGGCCCCAGCGGCCCCATCGGGCTATTGGGCACCATCCCAGGAGGCACACCGGGCCCGCCCGCCTGCCCCATGCCCGGCCCCGGACCCACGGCCTGGCTCGGTGGCACCGCGGAGGGCGGCCCCGAACGCGGATCGCGCCCTGCCAGCCAACCCCAGGGAACGCCGCCACCCTGGAAGAACGGCAGGTTCTGCATGGGGTTCCACTGGTTGAACCACCCCGCGCTCTGGCGGCCCGCCACGTAGAATTCCAGCGCCCAGCTGATCCAGCGATTGAAGAACTCGGCCAGAGCGTCGTCGCCCAACCGGACCAGCTGATGCAGCAACGGCACGGGCAAAAGCTTGGCGGCTCCACGACTTTCCAGGATCAGCTGGGTCAGGGTGGCCTGGGTCAGATCGCTGCCGTCCGCGGCGTCGATGACGATGACTTCCTCGCCGCCGCGAATGCGTTCGGCGACCTCGTCCAACGTCACGTAGCGGCTGGCAGCCGTGTCGTAGAGACGGCGATTGGCGTATTTCTTGAGCAACATGGCGATCCTTGCGCAGCAGCGGCACAGCAGCGGCAGTTGTCCCAGGTGGGGCCCGAGCGGATCCGGCGGCGCCCGCCCACGATAATTCATTTTGCGCCTGCGGTGAAGAGGTCCGCGGACCCTTGCCAGGCAATCTCGACAAAGCTATTGCATTTCCGGGTTGACAGTTTTGTGCACCCGCGTAATCATTTCCGCGTCGGCCCCTCAGGCCGCCACCCCGAGGCCCCGGATGCCGCGCCGCGCTGCCCACACTGCAATGATTTTGTTGGCTCTTTGCCTGGGTACGCCCGCCTGTGGCAGCGACAGTCAGGCCGCCTGCCACGCCGGTGCCGACTGCGCCAGCGGTTTGTGCCGCAGCGACGGCACCTGCGCGCCGGTAGCCGCCGACGCCAACGGCGGCGATGCCAGCACCCGCTTCGCCATCAGCAGCGGCGGCGATGTGCTGGGCAGCGACGGGCAGAGCACGGGCGGACAAACCCAAGACGGCAACAGCACTTCGGACAGCGGCCAGGACGGCAGCGGCGCCGACACCAGCAAGCCCGACGTGACCAAAGGCGACGCGGACACCGCCAGTGCGGGCTGCGTGCCCAACCACGACGGCGTCGTCAGCCGCAGCGAGTCGAACGTCGCCATCGGCTTGCACGCCAAGTACGCGGTCGGGCTCAAGACCACGGTCAGTCTTGCCCCCAGCAAGGGCGCCGACGGCCTGCCGGTGTGGGACTTCAGCGGCAAGTACGACGGCGACCATGCCAGCGAACTGGTCACGCAGGATCCGGCCAAGGCTTGGTACGGCAAGTACTTTGCCGGCGCAACCTACGCCATTGAGCTCGGCGAGACCTCGGGTCTCATCGGCGTGTTCAAGCTCACCGACAGCGAGCTGTTGCTGATGGGCGCGGTCAGCCCCGAAGACGGCCTGTTCGCCACCCGCATCACCTACGATCCGCCGATTCCCACGCTGCAATTCCCGCTGCAAGTGGGTCAGACTTGGACCAGCGACGCCACCGCTTCGGGCTTGTACCAGGGCGTGATCTCGGCCTGGAGCGAGAAGCTGGAGATGGAGGTGGTGCAGGCCGGCGCGGTCAAGACGCCGCTGGGCGCTTTCCCGGTGCTGCAGGTGCGCGGCAAGACCAGCAAACTCATTGGATTGCTTACCACCGTTTACCGCACCCAAGCCTTTGTGGCGGAATGCTACGGTGCGGTGGCCAAGGTGGACTCCGAGATGAACGAAAGCGCCGCCGACTTCAGCGACGCCGCCGAAATCCGCAGGTTGTCGCCGTGATCCGCGCGCTGCTGGCCCTGATCCTCGCGGTGAGCGCGAGCGGCTGCCTGGCCTTCCACCAGGGACCGATGCTGGGGGAGCCCAAGCTGGCCCCCGGCGATGCCTCAGGTATGCGTTACGTCACAGAAAACGGCGTGCGGGTGCGCGTGCGCGACGTGGGCAAGGGCCCGGCGGTGCTGCTGCTGCACGGTTTTGCCTCGGCGCTGGAGACCTGGGCGACGGTGACGCCGGAGCTGGAGCGCCACCACCGGGTCATCTCGCTGGATCTCAAGGGTTTTGGCTGGACGGATCGGCCCGAGGGCGACTACTCGCCGATGGCCCAGGCGGCCCTGGTGCGCGGCGTGCTGGACCAACTGGGCGTGAAGGATTTCGACCTGATCGCCCACTCGTGGGGCTCGTCGGTCGCGCTGGCGTTGGCACTGCAAGCCCCCGAGCGGGTTCAGAAAATCGCCCTGTACGACGCCTGGGTATTCGAGGATCAGCTGCCCAGCTTCTTCCGCTGGGCCAAGGTCAGCGGCGTGGGCGAGGCGATCTTCGCGCTGTACTACAAGCAGCGGCCTGGCGATCGCATCAGCGCCGCCTTCTACAACCCTGATTTCGTTTCGGAAGCCTTTGTCGAAGAGATCGAGCACGCGCTGGACCGTCCGGGGACCACCGCGGCGGCGTTGGCTGCGGTGCGCGGGCAGAACTTTGCCGAGTTGGAGCAGCACTGGCCGCAGGTCAAGAATCCGACTTTGTTGCTCTGGGGCCGCGACGATGCAGTGACCTGGCTGGAATTCGGCGAGCGTCTGCAGAACCTCTTGCCCAACGCGCAGTTGAAGGTCTACCCGCGCTGTGGGCACTTCCCGATGCTGGAGGCGCGGGCCGAGTCGAACCGCGATCTGCTGCAGTTCCTGGGCCAACCGGCTGGCGAGGTGCGGCCATGAGCATGGTGCACCGCACAAAAGGCCGCCTTCGCACCTGCACAACGGCCGCGCTCGTGGCGACTGGGCTGGCCATCGCCGCTGCGGCGGGCGCCGACGAGCCGAGCTACACCGATCTCTCGCAAGACATCGACGGGCGGCCGCAGCCGTGGTGGTCAGTCAGCGGCTATTTCCGCAGCCGCGGCGAGGCCTTGTACAACGCCGATCTGGATCGCGGCCTGGATCCCACGGGCCAGCCGCTGTATCCGGTGCCGCCGTCGTCGCCCAGTTCGCAGCTGCTGACCCACGCCGATGTGCGGCTGCGCACGGACTTGACGGCGCGGACCCCGCGGGGCGGCGGCTCGGTGCACCTGCGGCTGGACTGGCTGGACGGGCTGGGCCTGGGCAGCGCGCCGGATGGCCCGCCGACCGCGGCCACGGGCCAGAAACCGGCCTCTACCGCTGCGGTTTTGCGTCACGCCTACGCAATGGCCGCTCTGCCCTTTGGCGCCCTGGCGGTCGGCCGGATGAGCGCCCACTGGGGCATGGGCATGGTCAGCCACGGCGCCGGCGACCTGGACAGCGACCGCGGCGACGCGGCCGACCGGATCGCCTTGGTTTCTCCGCTGTTCGGCCACATCGTCGCGGTGTCGTACGACTGGAGCGCCACCGGCCCGGCCGCCCAGCGCCCCAATGGCAGCCGCAGCATCGACCTGGACCCCAGCGACGACGTGCGCTCGGTGACCCTGGCCGTGCTGCAGTGGCACACCGAGCAGGCGCGCAAACGCCGCATGAAGGCTGACAAAACCACGCTGGAGTACGGCGTGTTCGTGTCGCGCCGCTGGCAGGACCGCGACGTGCCGGCCAGTTGGGCCACCGCGACGCCGCCGGCGGAATTGGGCAGCGCCCAGTGGGTGCAGCGCGGCTTGAACGTGTACGCGGGCGACCTTTGGCTCAAGGCCAGCGGCAAGTGGGGCGCGGTGGAAGCCGAGGCCTTCGCTCTGACCGGGGCCTACCAGCAGGCGTCGCTCATCCCCGGCGTGCAGCTGCGCGATCCGATCGAGCTGCGGCAGCTGGGCGCGGCGCTGCGCTCGGAATTTGGCGAAAGCATGGGCTTTGCTGCGGGCTTGGACGCCGGCGCCGCCAGCGGCGATCCGGCCCCAGGCGTGGGTTCGTTTGCGGCGGGGACCGCCACGGTGGGCAAGCCGGGCACGATCCGCGCCGCCCAGATCGACCCGCCGCGCGATACCATGCTCAGCGAATTCCGCATGAGCCCGGAATTCCGCGTGGATCGCATCCTGTTTCGCGAGCTGTGGGGCGCGGTGGCCGACGCGGTGTACCTGCGGCCGCACCTGCGCTACCGCTGGGCCGAGGTGGGCGCGGGGCGCTTGACCTTGGATCTGGCGGCCATCCAGTCGTTTGCGGTGTACGCGGCCTCGGCACCGGGCGGCCGGCAGCCGCTGGGATTCGAGGTCGATCCGACCCTGGAATACCAGACCCGCGACGGCCTGACCGCGGCGCTGCAGTACGCGGTGCTGCTGCCGCAAAGTGGCCTGGACAACCCGGCGGCGGGGCTGCTGGCCAAGCCGGCTCAGCTGGGCCGCGTCATCGTGCGGTGGGCGTTCTAGTCCCCAAGCTGGAATGCTGCAGGTGCGAACGGAGAGAAAGCGGATGAAAACCAACACGAAAGTCCGCGCGATGACGGGTCTGGTGGCGCTGCTGCTGACCGGGTGCGTCGACAACCAGACCCACCCGGATCTGCAGCCCTGGCTGCCCAGCAACGCGGCGCCCGCCGGCCTGGGCTGCATCCCCAACCTGGACGGCACTCTGGTGGCGAGCGAGCTGCCGGTGGCGCTGGGCGTAACCGCCCGCAATCGCTTGGTGTTCAACCGGCCGGTTGACCTGGACGGCGGCGTCAACGGCGCCGGGCAGCGGGTGTGGGACTGGGGCTGGACGGCGGCGGGTGAAACGGCCCTGGCGGTGACGGCCGAGCCGATTGCCAGCAAGTGGTACGCGGCGGAATTTCCTGGCGCTCAGTTCGCGGTCGCCTTTGACGTGGGCGGCTATTTGGACGGCGTCTACGCCAAAGAGAGCGATGGCCTGTACCTGCTGGGGCTGGCATCGCGGCTGCAGAACCCCACGCAAGGTCAAACGATTTTGCGTTACGACCAGCCGGTCAAGACCGTGCCGCTGCCGCTGCAGGTGGGCGCGACCTGGCAGGCGGTAGGCAAAGTCAGCAACGGCAAGCTGTACGGCATGGGCTACGCCGGGGTGGATACCTACGAAAGTACGGCGGATCTGTCGGGTCGCCTGATCCTGCCAGACCTGAGCGTCGACCAGGCCGTGCGGGTGGTCACGACCGTGACGGCCAACCCCGTGGTGGGGCAAGCTGTGGTCAAGCAACAGGTTTCGTTCTTCTGTGAGTGCCTGGGCGAGGTGGCGCGCGCCGTGGGCAACGACCTGCTGGGCAAGGGCCAGGCCCAGGAATTGCGCCGGCTGGCTCTCTAGAGCTTCACCAACTGGCGCTGTATACGCACCCCACCTGATTCGCGCCGGTACGGCTTCTCTGACCCGTTCTGCAACTGGCGAGAATCAGGCTGGGACCCCGGTTCGGGCCCGAAGAATTGCCCGAGTTTTCGATCCGATTCGGACGGAATTGGTAGTAGATATCAAAAAAGGAGTGCATCATGTTCACGTGGGATAGCTGGAAGAAAGGCTTTGATATCTGGGAAGAACACACCGCGCAGCTCATCGAAACCATGATGCGCAGCCCGGCGGTGCTAGGCCCGGCCGGTACCCTGATGGGCCAGGCCATGAAGATGAAGACCGAGCACGACAAGCGCCTGGCCACCGCCTGGGGTCAGGTGGGCCTGCCGACGCGCCGCGATCAAGAGCGCACCCTGTACGCCCTGAACCAGCTGCAGAGCAGCGTGCTGGATCTTCAAGAGCAATTGGCCGAAGCTCGCGCCGAGATCGCCGCGCTGAAGGCGGCCCCGGCGGTGGCTGACGCGCCGCGCGCCAGCAAGACCAAGACCGCACCAACGGGCCAAGCCTAGTCCGATTCCGTTCGCTACTGAGGGTAAGCCATGGACGTCACGCCATATTTGGAGCTAATGCCCGCTGCGCGGGTGCTGTTCGACTCCGCCAAGGTCCGCGGTGACCTGCCGCGCTACTTCCTACCCACTGCGTCGGGTTGGCAGCCGCTGCTGTGGCGCGATCACGCCGAACACATCGAGCTGGCCGCGCAAGGCCTGCTGGACCTGGGCCTGCAAAAGGGCGAACGCGCTGCGATCTTTGCGCCCAACCGCGTGGAGTGGATGGAAGCCGCGCTGGCGATCCAGGCGGCCGGCGGTGTGATGGTGCCGGTCTATGCCAGCAACACCGCGGATCAACTGGCGTATGTGGCCGGCCACAGCGACGCGCGAGTGCTGTTCGTGGACAGCCCGGCGCTGGCGCAGCGGGTGGCGCAGGCGTGGCCGCAGCTTTGCGACAGCGTGCGGCAGGTAGTGGCTTTTGAGCCGGCCCTGTGCGAGACGCTGGCACCGGTGGGTTCGGCCCTGCTGACCTGGACGGATCTGGCCCAGCGCGGGCGGGCACGCAAAGCCCAGTTTCCCCAGGCGGTAGAGCGAGTTGTCCACGGTCTGTCGCTGGACGACACCGCGATCATGCTCTACACCAGTGGCACGTCGGGCAACCCCAAGGGCGTGCCGCTGAGCCATCGCAACATCGGCGTCAACGGCCGCGACTGGCTGATCTGCAACGGCCCGTTGGTCGAAGAAGGCGACACCGACCTGCTGTGGCTGCCGATGAGCCACATCTTTGGCTACGGCGAGGCCTGCCTGGGCAATACGCTGGGCTTTGTCACGTACCTGACCGATCCACTGTCGGTATTGGCCAAGCTGCCCGAGGTCAAGCCGCACGTATTCATGAGCGTGCCGTCGGTGTGGGAAAAGCTGGCTACCACCGCCAGCCGCGCCGCCGATCCCAAGGCGAAACTGCTGGAGATTACAGGCGGTCGCATGCGCTTCTGCCTGTCGGGCGGCGCCGGTCTGCAGCGCTGGGTCAAAGAGGCGTTCTTGGCGGCGGGCACTTTGATCATCGAGGGTTACGGCCTGACCGAGGCCTCGCCGACCATCACGCTGAACCGCCCCGACGCCTTCCGCTTTGACACGGTGGGCAAGCCGCTGCCCTCGGTGGAGGTCAAGCTGGCCGACGACGGCGAAATCCTGGCGCGCGGCGAGAGCGTATTCGCCGGCTACCACAAGGATCCCCAGGCCACCGCTGGCGTTTTGACCAGCGACGGCTGGCTGCTGACCGGCGACGTCGGCCGCTGGACCGAAGACGGCTTTCTGCAGATCATCGACCGCAAGAAGGACATCCTCGTCACCAGCGGCGGCAAAAACATCCCGCCGGCCAACATCGAGATGGCCTTCTTGGACGAACCCCTGATTGCCTATGCAGTGGTCTACGGCGACGCAAAGCCCTTCTTGGTCGCTGGCTTCTGGGCGAATCCGCTGGTAGCCGATCACTTGTTTGCAGGTATGTCGGCAGACGACAAATACAAAGCTGTCCTAGAGCGGATCCAGCAGAAGGTGGACAAGGTCAACGCGGGCCTGGCCAAGCACGAGACCATCAAGAAGTGGCACCGGTTCAGCGCACCGCTCACCATCGAGGGCGGCCAGCTGACTCCGACGCTCAAGGTCAAGCGCAAGCGTGTCTGCGAGGAATTCAAAGCAGACTTCGAAGCTTTGTATGCCAAGTAGAAGGTGAAGGATCGCATCATGCAGCCCAACCTGGTCAATCGACTGCGCAACCTGCTGACTTTGCCCAAGCGGCCGCGGCCGCAAGTGGGGGTCACGCCGCACGCGGTGGTGCATCGCGAGGGCAGCTGGCAGCTGCTGCACTACTTCTCGCCGCAACCGCCCACCGTCCACCACCCGCTGCTGCTGGTGCCGTCGCTGATCAACCGCCACTACGTCCTGGACCTGACGCCCGGCAAAAGCTTTGTGGAATACATGGTTGCACGCGGCTTCGACGTGTACTGCATCGATTGGGGCAGCCCGCGGCCCGAAGACCGCTTCGTCACGTTTGACCAGGTGGTGGATCAAGCGATCGGCCGGGCGGCGGGCGTGGCCGAGCGGCTGTCGGGGGCGAAAAAGGTCCATCTGTTCGGCTATTGCATGGGCGGCACCCTGGCCGCGGTCTATGCGGCGCTGCACCCTGACAAGGTGCAGTCGCTGACGGCCGTGGCGGCGCCCGTCGCCTTCGATCGTGCTGGAATCATGGGCGATTGGCTGCGCGGCGGCCACTTCGACATCGATGCGATGATCGATGCCACCGGGGTGGTGCCGGCGCCGCTGCTGCAGGCCAGCTTCCAGATGTTGCGGCCGACGTTGCCGCTGGCCAAGGGCGTCAACCTGATCGACCGGGCCTGGAACGACAAATTCCTGGACGGTTTCTTGGCGTTAGAGACGTGGGCCAACGACAACGTGGGCTTGCCGGGCGAGTTCTACCGCCGCTACGTGCGCGACCTGTACCAGCGCGATGGCCTGGCCAACCGCACCCTGATCGTGAACGGCCGCAAAGTCGATCTGGCGGCGGTGCGCACGCCGGTCCTGGCGGTGACGTTCGCGCTGGATTCCATTGCGCCGGCGCCCTGTTGCGAGCCGCTGCTGCAGTGGACGCAATCCGCGCGCAAAGAGCACGTGGTCTTTGATGGCAGCCATGTGGGCGGCATGACCTCGTCGCCGGCGGCCAAGACCCTGTGGCCGCAATTGGCGGCGCTGCTTGGTCAATTCGATCTAGACCCGGTGTGATGCAGGCGTGACACGGTCGCGGAGCACGCCGCCCCTTTACAAGTGCGGGCTGGCTCCTACGCTGCGTTGGTGCCCAACGGCACCCGGAGCGAGTTCATGTCCCACAGCACCACCTTACGCGTGACCGGTATGTCGTGCGGCCACTGCGAAGGCCGCGTCGTCAAAGCCCTGAAAGCCATTCCCGGCGTGAGTGAAGCCCGCGCCAGCCACAGCGCCTGCACCGCCGAAGCCATTCACGACGGCAGCGTGCCGCGCAGCGATCTCCAAAAGGCCATCGAAACCGCGGGCTACGAGGTCGAAGGCGACACGGAGCCCAACATACGCCCGTCTGCCCCGTCGAGTGACGCGGCAGACGTAGCCAACCCCACAGAGTCGAACCAAGAAGCCGGCGACGAGCTCGTCACGCTCAAGCTGAGCGTGGGCGGGATGACGTGTGCTGCGTGCGTGCGTTCGATCGAGGGCACCCTGCAGGCGCTGCCGGGCGTGCACGAAGCCGCGGTCGACTTGGTGCTGGAGCGGGCGCAAGTCCGCTTCTGGCCAGGCCAAACCGACGCCCATCGTTTGATGACGGCCGTGACCGAGTTGGGCTACAGCGTGCGCCCAGCGGCGGCGAGCTGGACGCAGCGCCTGGCCGATCGCGACGAGCCGACCGCGCCGCTGACGCCGATCTTGTTCAGCCTGGGTGTGGGTTTGCTGACCATGCTCTTGGGCATGCCGCTGATGGCGGACATGGGGCCAGGGCACCAGCACGGCAGCGCCATGACAGCGATGGCCCGAGTGGACGCCCTGTTCCAATCCGCGATGCCCTGGCTCTACGCGTTGGATCACGACCTATTGCGTTGGGTCCTGCTCCTGCTGTGCACGGCAGTGGTGTTGGGGCCGGCACGGACGTTTTTTGTGCGAGCGCGCGCGGCTTTGCGGCACGGTGCCGGCGACATGAATGTGCTGGTGGCGCTGGGCACCGGCTCGGCGTGGCTGGCGAGCGCGGCCGCCACGGTGGTGCCGCAGACCCTGGAACGCCTGCAGATCCCGGCGCAGACGTGGTTCGATGCGGTGCCCTGGGTGCCCGGGCTGGTGCTGCTGGGGCGCTATCTGGAAGGCCGGGCCCGGCGCCGCACCCATGCCAGCCTGCAAGCGCTGGTAAGCCTGCAACCCCGCACTGCGACTCGGCTAGAGGGCGACACGCCGCGCGAGGTGGCCGTGGAGGAGCTACTGCCCGGCGATCGCGTGCTGGTGGCCGCTGGGACGCGGATCCCGTGCGATGGCCGCGTCGAGGCGGGCCAAAGCGGCGTGGACGAGTCGATGTTGACCGGCGAGGCCGTGCCCGTACTGCGCCAGCCCGGCCAGCGCGTGGTGGGCGGCACCTTGGCACTGGACGGCGCCTTGACGCTGCGGGCCACGCAAGTCGGCGAAGACTCTACGCTTGCTCATATCGTCGGCCAGATCGAGGCGGCCCAAGCCGCCAAGCCGCAGCTGCAGCGCCTGGCCGATCGCTGGGCGGCGCGGTTCGTGCCGATTGTCTTGGCGATCGCCCTGCTCACCGCGCTGGTGTGGCTGCTGGTCGGACCGGAACCGGCGTTGGGGCGTGCGCTGGTGGCCGCGCTGAGCGTGATCATCGTGGCTTGCCCGTGCGCGATGGGCTTGGCGGTGCCGACTGCCGTGATGGTGGCCATCGGCCGGGCCGCGCGGGCGGGCTTGTTGGTGCGTTCGGGCGCCGCGCTAGAGGGCGGGCAGAAGGTCGACACAGTCGTCTTTGACAAGACGGGGACGATCACCACGGGCCATCCCAGTGTGGTGGCGGCGCGCTGGGTCGACACAAGCATTCCCGAATCGACGGGTTGGGCGATGACCGCGGCCGTCGAGCGGGCCAGCAGCCATCCTTTGGCCCAGGCCATCGTGGCGTGGCAGCAGCTCCAAACGAGTAGCGGCGGGTCGACGGTCGAAGCCGTGGCGCGTGGCGCGCAAGTGGCTGCCGGGCAAGGCGTTCGCGCGCACGTGGCCGGGGCGAGCGTGGCGGTGGGCGCGGTCGAGTGGTTGGCGACGCAGGGCGATCTGGCCAGTCTGGCCGAACAGCGCCGGGGCGAACCGGTCGCAACTTCGCTGGTGGGCGTGGTGGTGGACAAGAAGCTGTGTGGGCTTGTGTGGTTGCGCGACGAGGTGCGGCCCGAGGCGGCCGAACTGGTGCGCGAGTTGCACAAGCTGGGCGCACAAGTCCACCTGCTCAGCGGCGATCGGCAAGAGGCCGTGCAGGCGGCGGCCGCGGCGATCGGTGCCGATGGCTGGACCGCGGCGGCGAGTCCGGCCGACAAGACGCGCTTGGTCGAGCAGTTGCGCGGTCGCGGACAGCGCGTGGCGCTGGTGGGCGACGGCATCAACGACGCGCCGGCCCTGGCCGCGGCCGACCTGTCGATCGCCATGGGCGGCGGCACGGAAGTGGCCGTAGGGCAAGCCGATGTGACCCTGCTGGGCAGCGATCTCAGGGCGATCCTGGCGCTCTTGGACTTGGGCAAGCACACGCGCCGAATCCTGCTGCAAAATTTGGGCTGGGCGTTCGGCTACAACCTGCTGGGTATTCCCTTGGCGGCTGGGGTGTTGTATCCCTGGACCGGCGACATGCCGTCGCCCGTGCTGGCCAGCGCTGCCATGGCGCTCTCGTCGGTCAGCGTGGTCAGCAATTCGCTGCGGTTGCAGCGCTGGCGCCCACCGACCTAGCCCCTCACTTGGAGCAATCCATCATGAAGTTCCTGCGTTTTGTCCTGGCCGCCCTGGCCGTGTCGGCTTGCTCCAAAGCGGCGCCCCCGGCCGAAACTCCGTCTGCAGCGCCAGCCGCCCCCGCAGAAGCCGCCGCCAAGCCGGCCGAAGCGCCCCGCGCGGAACAAGATTCGCCGCGCCTCCGCGCCGGCCAAGAAGCGATCGCGGCCTATGCCAAGGTGCGCGCAGCCCTTGCCGCCGACAATCTGGCCGATGCCAAGACCGCCGCCAACGCCGCCAAACCGGCACTAGAGGCCGCAGCCGCCGCCCTGCCCGGCGCCGCAACCGAATTACAGCATGTTCAGACGGCGTTGGGCGCTGTGGGCGGCGCAGCCGACATGCCCGGTGCGCGCCAAGCCTTTGGCGATGCCAGCAAGGCCATGATCACCGTCGTAGCCGGCGAAAAGGCCTTGCAGACCGGTCTGGTGTGCTATCGCTGCCCCATGACCAAGACGTACCAAAAGTGGCTGCAGACGGGCGACGAGATGGGCAACCCGTACTACGGCGCCGAGATGCTGCATTGCGGGGGCAAGGTCCCGATCGCCCCGTGAAATTCGCCCGTCTGTGCCTGATGGCGGTGCTGGGCCTGCTGCCGGCCGTGTCGGTGTATGCCGCGGTGCCCGCCCGATTGCCGATTGTGTTGCGGCACGCGACCTTGTGGCCCGCGACCGGCGCGGTGCTGCCAGACACCGACCTGTTGCTGCAGAACGGCCGTATCGCCGCGATCGGCAAGGACTTGGTCGCGCCACCCGCTGCCGTGGTGGTCGAGGCCCGCGGGCGCATCGTGACCCCTGGGCTGATCGACATGCACTCGCACTTGGGGGTGTATTCGTCGCCCAACAGCCGCGCCCACGCCGACGGCAACGAGATGACCGCGCCAGCGACGCCGTACCTGCGCGCCAGCGACTCGTTCGATCCCGAGGATGCAGCGATCGCCCGGGCGGTGGCGGGCGGCGTCACCACGTCGCTGATCTTGCCCGGCAGCGGCAACGTGATGGGCGGGCAGGCTTTGTACATCAAGCTGTTTGGTCGCACGGTTGCCGAGATGCAGATCCCGGGCGCACCGCGGGCGATGAAGTGGGCCCTGGGCGAAAACCCCAAGCGCACCTATGGCGGCCGCGGCCAGCTGCCGATGTCGCGCATGGGCAGTGCGTGGGTGATTCGGCAGCGGTTGATTGAGGCGCAGGAGCTGGACGCCAGCCAGCAGCGCTGGGACAAAGAAGCCGTGCACGCGGCTCCGCGACCCAATCGGCCCGATCTCGAGCCCTTGCAAGCCCTGCTTCGCGGCGAGGTGCTTTTGCAGGTCCACTGCTACGAAGTCCACGATATCGAGACTTTGGTGCGGCTGTCCGAGGAATTCCACTTCAAGGTCGCGGCGATCCATCATGCCCTGGAAGCCTGGAAGGTGCCGCAGCTACTGCGCGAGCGCCGCATCGCCGTAGCGACCTTTGCCGACTTGGGGGGCTTCAAGCTCGAAGCCTACGACGCGTCGGTGCATGCACCCGAGATTCTGCAGGCTGCAGGCGTAGTTGTCGCACTCAAGACAGACCACCCGGTCATCGAGTCGCGCGACCTCGTCGGCGAGGCGGCCAAGGCGCACCACTACGGCCTGGCCGAGCAGGCGGCGCTGGCAGCGGTGACGCGCAACCCTGCACAGGCCATCGGCTTGCTCGACCGCATTGGCACGCTCGAAGTGGGCAAAGACGCCGACGTGGTAGTGTGGCCCGTGTCGCCGCTGGCGCTGGGCGCTCGCCCAGAGCGGGTCTTTATCCAAGGGATTCAAGTAGTTGGTGACGGTCAAAACTTGCAGGCAGCCTGGAGCCGCACCGTCCACGCCGCCGCGGGGGAGTGCGGATGCGAGTAACCGCTCTGACCCTGTTGGGCCTGCTGAGCCTGCCGGCTCCGGCTTGGGCCGGCGAGCTGCTATTGCGTGGACTTACGCTGCAGCTGGCAGAGCCGCAGGTGGTCGTGAGCCGCGCCGAAATCCTTCTGGACAACCGCGGCGTGATCCGCTGCCTGAGCGGCGACGTCGCCGGTGTGCGCCCGCCCAGCGTACAGGTCCGACCGTGCCAAGAACAGGCGGGCAAGACCGCCGAAGTACGTGATTTTGCTGGCAAGGGCATCGCCATTCCCAACCTGATCGAGCCCTACAACGAGTTGGGTCTTGTCGAGATCGAGGCCGAGGAAGAGTCCAGCGACGGCGCAACCCCCAAGCTGGCCAACGCTGCGCAAGTCCGGGCCGTGGATGGAATTCGCCTGAACAGCCGGGCCATCGAGGCCGCCCAGCAAGCCGGTGTCGGCGTGGTCGCCGTGCATCCGCTGGGAAGCGGCCTCATCACGGGCCAAAGCGCGGTGTTGCGCACGTGCGGCGCTACGGTGGATCAAGCGATAATCAGGTCGCCTGTGGCGGTCCATGCCAGCATCGGGCATGCAGCCAAGCGCGAAGATCAGCTGACCGGGTCGCGGTCGGGCCAACTGGCCAAGCTGCGCGACTTGCTTCTGCAGGGTCAGCGGCTGGCCAAGGCCGCAGTGGGCAAACAGAAAGTCACGCCAGCGCAAGAAGAATCTCTGCAACGACTGCGCGACGACCCCAGCTTGGCGCCCTTGGCCGAAGTCATGGCCGGCCGACTGCCGTTGGTCGTCCACGCCGACCATGCCGACGACATCGGCGCTGTGTTGCGATTGCAGCGCGAGCTTGGCTTCCGGTTGCAGATCGCCGGCGGGGCCGAGGCCCACTTGGCCGCTGCGGCGCTGGCTGCGCAGCACGTTCCCGTCATCCTGACGCCGGGTTCGGCCCGGCCCAACGACTTTGCTCGGTTGCGCGCGACGGACCAGAACGCCCGCTTGCTGTTGCAGGCCGGTGTGACGGTGATCGTGGCGACTGAGCATGCCTATGACGCGCGCAACCTGCGCTGGGCGCTTGGCTTGTTGGTGCAACAGGGCGTCCCTTGGGCAGACGCGCTGCGCATGGGCACCGTCGCGGCCGCGCAGGTGCTGGGCCTGGATACGCAAGTCGTGGCGATCGCGCCGGGATTACCGTCTAATTTCACCGTATTCGACGGCGACCCCTTGAGCTACGACGGTCATGTGGTGTGGACCAGCTGCGGCGGCGACGTATGGCCGCAACCGCGGCAGCGGTGAACCGCGGCGCCGTCTCGGACGGCCACTGATTTGCCCGCGATTGTGTGCGCGCGATCGGCCGGCAACGGCAGTCCACGGCGGCTCAGCTCCGCAACCAAGCCACGGTTTGTACTTCCACGCGGTCCTTGCTGCTGGGGTCGCTGGCGGGCCGATCGTTCAACAGCGAGACGCCCAAGTAGCTGATCCAAACTCTAGTCGTTTCCGGCGTTGTCCCGGACGGACAGCCAAGGCACAAGACGCCTAGCTACTCGGCCTCCAAGACGGCGATCTCGACCCGTCGGTTGCGCGCCCGTGCCTCGGAGTTGGTGTTCGGCACCAGGGGCCGCGTCTCGCCCCACCCCTGGACCTCGACCCGCCGGGAGTCGATGCCGGCCTCGACCAGCGCGGCACGCACCGCTTCGGCGCGCTGCAGCGACAGTGTCATGTTGGCGCCTTCTTCGCCCACATCGTCGGTGTGCCCGTCGATGCGGACGCTCAGGTGCAGGCGGCCGCGAATCCTGTCTGCCAGCTTCAAGAGATACGCGCGGAGTTCGTCATTGATGCGGTGGCTGCCGGTTGGGAAATAGACGTGGCTGGCCACGAACTCGCGGTCGACCACCGCGGCCGGGCGAACCACGCGCTTGCTTTGCGCCGACGCGAGCAGGAGTCCACCCCGCGAGGAGAGGGCAACGGAGCTACGCTGCAGGTCCGCAGCCAACAAGCCCTCACCGGCTAGGCGCCACGTCAACCCGGCATCGTCCGATAGCCACAATCCGTCGTCGCCGATGGCCACCAAACGGCGCAGGTTGGCCCGGTCGGCGACGACGTAGCGCAAGTGAGTGCGTCCGCCGGCTCGGGCGATCGTCAGTTCGACCCACGTCGCGCCGCCATTGCCAGAACGCCACAGACGCCCATCTTCGCCCAAGACGAGCACCACGTGACCGTTCCACCAGGGCACGACGAATCGGGCGCGATGGCCAGCCACCAGCGGTGGCAGTTGGAACGCAGACCGCCGCGACCGCGATTGCGGGCCGGTCCACTCCCACGCCGATGCGTCGGCGCGCAAATACAGGAACCGTCCACCGGGCGCAGACCAAGCCTTCACAATCGCGGACTCGGCCCCGCCGGCTGCCGCGGCCGTGCTCCAGGTGAGGCCACCATCTTGGGATTCGCTGATCGACGAAGCGGTTGCCGCCCAAAGGTGGCTCGGTCGGGCAAAGTCTTGGGCAATGGCAACACATGCGGCGGGCGCCGAGTCGGCCGTCGTCCACTGGGCTCCGTCGCCGCCGCTGCGCTGAATCCGCCCGGTGTCATCCAGCAGGAGCCAAGAATGCGGCCCCACATTAAGGAGGGTCTGCACAGTTGGTTTGCCCGCAGGCCGCCAAGTCTTGGCTCCATCGCTGCTATAGAAAAGACCACCACCCACTGCCGCCGCCATCCACGCGGCCGAGATGGTCGAGTCCTCGACCATGATGGCGAACTCACCGGGCGGCGCACTGCCAGCCGTCGCCCAAGAGATGTCGCGAAATGCCCGCACCCTGGGCCGATACTTGGCCACCGTCGCGGCCATGGCAGGGTCCACACTCTCGGCCGGATCGGCAAAAGCGATTTCGTACTGCTTGGCCGTCAGTGTTCCGAGCTGCAAAAATGCGGATTCGAACGCGGCCGCGTCGCCGATCGGGAACAATTGGCCGCCCAGTTTGGCCGTCATCTCGCGGTAGGGCGGCCAGTTCGGCCCCACGGCAAAGAGCGTGATGCTGCGCGACGACAATTGGCTGGTCAACTGCTCAAAGGTCCGAGTGGTCACGCGGTCAGCGACATGAGCTGGGGCATCGGTGATAAGAATCAGCGCCACTTGCGCATTGGGCCTGAACTTGAGTCCCACAGCGACGGCCATGGCATCCAAGGGATTCTCGGGCGTGTCATCGCCACCCCCTGACGTCATGCTTCCCAGCCAGCCGCGCAACGTCTCGATATCGGGTGTCAACGGCGCAAAGACCCGCTGCACGGTATCGCCAAACGTCACCACCCCAAAGCGCGCATCGCGGTTGCGCAAACGCAGACCCGCGGCAAATTCCAAGGCGGCGGCCTTGGCTGCGTCAATCTGCACGGACATGCTGCCGGTAACGTCAAAGACCAGCACCATGTCCAGGGGCCGCATCTCGTCGGTCCCTGCAAAACCCGCTATCGGCAGGGATCCCGAGGGGAGCAGGACCTGAAAATGGTCGCGGCGCAGTCCGCCCACTGGGGCGCCATCCGGCCCCAAGACTTGCACAAACGCCCGCACGGTTCCGGTTGCCGTTCGCGACATGGCGCCCATCTCCACGGTCCATTCGTTTCGACCGGGCGAAGCATTGTAGGCTTGAATCGAGGCGAGCAACGAGGCCGCCGACGCGGCCTGGGGTGCCTCGGGGAATTCCGCCACGATGGTCTTCAGCTTGCCGACATCCAAGGACGCCCGCGCGCTGGCCCACAGGCGCTCCGCCAGCCGGCTACGGGCTTCGTCGACCTGGACAGCCGCATCGGGGTCTGCGCGATAGTGCTCGATGAACTCGCGGAGCGCCGCGCCCTCGTCACCGGCCGCCAGCGCCGCCGCCAGGCGCTTGACGCGAATATGCTCTCGGGCCAGCTGGACCTGCGCGCGGGCTTCCAGCCAGCCCCAGTACCGATCGACAAAGGCCCGCAACATGTCCACGCCTTCGGCGCGGTCTGCTTCGGCAAAAGCAAGCTCGACCTCGCGCTTGCGGGCTTCTGGCAACGCGTTGGTGGCCTCCGCCCACCCGGCCAACTTGGCTGACACGCCACGCCATGCGGCCAAGGTGTCGATCCGCCGCGCCTCGGCGACCACCAGGTCGACTTCGGTCGAACGCGCTTGGGAGGCCGACTTGGCCGCCTCTGGCCAAGCCTCATAGCTTTCGCGCCACTGGTCCAGGGCAGCAACGGTAGGAGTGGGTCCAAGGTCCGCAAGGGCAACCGCCGCTTCGGCCGCTTTGCTGGCCGCGACTTCCGCCGCCTCAGGAAACTTGGCCCGGAATACGCGATAATCGTCCACTTTGCCGCGCTTGGTGGTGTAGTCGCGGTACCACGTCGCCGTCAGGCGCTTCTTCGCCTCGGCGACGATGTCGCGCGGCTCGCCCGCCGGATAGGCCTCGACCACTTCGCCGTACGCATCGACCGTGTCGATTTTCTTGGCACGACCCAGGCGCGCCTCTGCCAGCAAGTGCCGAACTTTCTGCGACTCGCCGGGATCGACTTTGGCCGGATTCTGAGCGTCGATCCACTTTTCCCCCAGCGAGATCGCTTCATCCCACTCGCGCGCCTGCAGGTGCCTGTCCATGCGCTGGGCGATCGAGCTGCAGGCCGCGACAAGGACGACCAACAGCACAGCGAGGCGCCGCAGCTGGTCACGTACAATCTTCCCACACGGCGGCACGGTGCACCTCGAGTCAGGCCGTTCGGGATGGGCCTTGAAGCCGGCGCAAGCCCGCCCCGGCGGTACTCCCCAGGTAGTCAGGCCCACACGCGGCCGACCACCCACCCGAACCAAGTTCGCGGTGGCCGACGCTAGGCCCATTTGCGCGTTGCGTCAATCTGCTCGTGGGCGCACGGCAGGGCGATCGGAAGATCGCCAACTCCGGGCGCGGTTCCGAAAACCGGGTCAAGCCGCCATGATTTCCCGAGTGCGCCGCTCCCAGCGGCCGTTGAATAAGTCCGCCCGAAGTCTCGCCATTTGTGCCGCGCCGGCGATCGACCAGCGCA
>JBBISH010000037.1:0-48014 GCA_037441385.1 Myxococcales bacterium | reverse complement strand
GACGACGGCAACGCGTGCACCCTGAACGACGCCTGCTCTGGTGGCTCGTGCGTGCCGGGCGCCGCGAAGAACTGCAACGACGCCAACGTGTGCACGGACGACTCGTGCAACCCGTTGAGCGGCTGCGTCAACGCCAACAACACCGCCGCCTGCAACGCGGACAGCAACGCTTGCACTGCGGACGCCTGCGCCGCCGGCAGCTGCGTGGCGGGCGCGCCCAAGGTCTGCAACGACAACAACGGCTGCACAGACGACACCTGCAACATCGGCACGGGCAACTGCGTGTTCACGAACAACTCGGCCAGCTGCAGCGACGGCAACGCCTGCACGCTGAACGACGCCTGCGCGACCGGGGCCTGCGCGTCGGGCAGCGCCAAGAACTGCAACGACGGCAACGTGTGCACGAACGACAGCTGCGACACCGGCAGCGGCTCGTGCTTGACCAGCAATGTCGCAGACTTCACCACATGCGGCACCAACCTGTGGTGCCAGACCGGGGCGTGCCTGGCGTGCAAGTACTGGCTCAAGACGGGGACCGCCGTCACCAACTCGTGGCTCAGCGGCGTGGCCAAGCGCGGCACGGGCCTGTTGTTCGTGGGGCGGCGCACCGGCGCGGGCGGCAACCTGGACGGCTGGATCTACGCGACCGACGAGTATGGCACCGCCATGGTCGACCTCACCATTGGCAACGCCACGCAGAATGACTACTTGAACGACGTCATCTTGGGCAGCGACGGCTTCTACTACGCGGTTGGCGCCAGCACCGTGCAGAACCAGGGCTACAACTCGTGGCTGGTCAAGCTGAACAGCAGCGGCCAGGTGCAGTGGCAGCAGATCCTGAGCGGCGGCAACAACCAGGCCGACCAGTGGAACGCGGTGCGGATGCTCGCCGACGGTTCGGGCGTCATCGTGGCCGGCCAGACGCGGGTCAACGGCAACAACTATACGACGCGCGGAGCCCGCTACGACCTGAGCGGCACGCTGGCGTGGACCGTGGCGTGGGGCGGCGCCGGCAACGACGCGTTTACCGACGTGGTCCAAACCAGCGCCACCACCCTGGCCTTCTACGGCTACAGCAGCAGCGTGGGCGCCGGCAACTTGGACGGCATTCGCCTGAGCGTCACCACCGCGGGCGTCGCCGCCGCCGCCCCCACCACCTACGGCGGCACGGCTGCGGACCGCTTCTGGGGCGCCGTTGGGGCGGCCGACGGCACGACCTACGTGACGGGCGACAGCGCCTCGGCACCCAACCTGGGCGGCACCGACGGCTGGATCCAAAAGCACAGCGCGACCGGCACGTTGCTGTGGGAGAAGAAGCAGATCGGCACGACCGGCGCCGACAGCCTGCGCGACATCTTCTTCTTGTCGAGCGGCGACTTGATGGCCGTGGGGGCCAAGTACTCGGCGGCCGCCACCGTCTCGCAGGGCTGGGCCTACCGCTTCACCGATGCGGGCGGCGCACCCACCGTGGTCTACGACAAGACCTACGGTAGCGGCGGCAGCCCCGGCACGTTCTTGCGCGGCGTAGGCAGCGGCGCGTTCAGCGACGATGGCTGGGCGGTGTCCGGCACCTTGGGCGCGCAAACGCTGGGCTGGGCCGGCCGTGCCCACAGCAACGGTTCCGTGTCGTGCCCGCCGTAGCCAAGACGAGGGTCAGGTATTGACACTTGACACCTTTTTGCGGCATGACGGCGCCCACCCTCCGCGTGCGAGCGACCCATGCGCTATCCCCGCCTTGACTACCCAGGAGCCCGCCACCACGTCATGAACCGCGGCGCGCGCCGGGCGCCCGTGTTTGTTGATGATCAGATCCGAAATCTTTTCATGCAGATTCTAGCCGAGCTGCCAGAGCGGTTTGGCGTGCGCGTCCACGCCTTCGCGCTGATGCCGAACCACTACCACCTGCTGGTGACATCGGACTGGGGCGATCTGCCGCGGGCCATGCGGCACCTGGGCGGCGAATTTTCGCGGCGCGTTAACCTGTTGCACAAGTGGGATGGGCCCTTGTTCAGCGGGCGGTACCGCAACCGGGTCGTCGAGACCGGCGACTATTGGCGCAATGTCCTGCTGTACGTGCACGCGAACCCGCTGCGGGCAGGCCTCTCGCCTGCGATGGCGGTGACGAGCCATGCCGCCTACGCGGGCACCGCACCGGCGCCGGCCTGGCTGGACACCCATGAACTGTGCGCAACCTTTGGCGATACTGCGGGGTATCTGGCCGCTTGGCAGGCGCTGGTGGCGTCAGGTCAGACTGAGCCGCCGGGCCTTGCCGCGAAGGACTTGTGGCGTCCACAGGCGACAGGTGTGGCTGAACCTGCGCCGCGGCCAGCCCAGCGGGGCACCCTGGCGGCCAGTCTGGATGCGGTGGCCGGCGTGACCGGCGTGGCGCTCACCGATCTGGTGGGCGCGCTGGGCAAGGGCCTGCGGCGCCCCGAGCGCTGGCTGGCGGCGTGGTGGCTGAGCCGGCGTTGCGGCATACCACACGGCCAGATTGGCGCGGCGTTTGGCATGGGCCACGACGCCGTGAGCCGTTCCATTCGCCGGTTTGCCGCGCGGTTGCCGGCAGAGCCCCAGTGGCAAGCGTGGGTCAACCGTCTGGAAAAGGTGTCAAGTGTCAATACCTGACCCTCCGGCACCGCGGTCGCGCCTGGTCCCGGCGTCGTTGGTGGTGCTGCTGCTAGTGGTGGCCAGCACGGCCGTGCTGTACGTGCGGCTGCGGCAGGCGGCGGCGGACGCGCTGGTGGGTCGGGCGCTGGACAAAGCGGCGGCGTTGGCGCTGGCGGCGCGGTCGATGCCTTTGGACGACGGCGTCGCAGCGAGGTTGGCCGGCGAGCTGGCCGGGGCGGCGGTGCTCCAGGCCGCGCTGGTCGACGGCGATGGAAACTCGCTGGATGGCGCCGAGTTGCGCGACGTACCGCGCGAGCACGCCCGGCAATGGGCGGCCAAGGCGCTTGGCACAGCGAATTGGCAGACCTACAGCGAAGAAGGCGTCTTGGGCGCCACGCGGCTGGAGCTCTGGTACCCCGTCGAGCTGCGTCCGCAAGCGCGCGAGCCCCAGTTGCTGCGCCCCGGGCCGCCCGACACCGGCCGGAGGGTGCTGCTGCTGGTGCTGGACACTCAAGCGCAGCGCGACTCGCTGCGGCCCGCGCTGAGCCACGCGGTGCTGATTACGGCGCTTTTGATGGTGCTGTTGGCCCTGACCCGCCGGCAGATCCGGGCCGAGCAAGCGGAACGCCAGCGGGCGGAGGCGCGCGCGAGTGAGTTGCGCTTGTTGGAGCTGGGCCGCCTGTCGGGCGTGCTGGCCCACGAGATTCGCAACCCGCTTGGCGCAATCAAGGGTTTTGCCCAACTGACGGCGCGGCGTTTTGCCGCAACGGACCCGGCGTACGACGACATGCAGGTGGTGGTGAGCGAGGCCGCCCGGCTCGAGCGGCTGGTCGAGACGTTGCTGACCTACGCTCGCCCGCTGGAGTTGCATAAGCAGACCATTGACTTGCGTGAGGTGCTGCAGCAAGTGACACGGCTGGCCGAAGGCGGCGAAGCGCCCGTGCACCTGCAAGAGGGCGCGCCGGTGATGGTCGAAGCGGATCGCGACCAGCTGTGCCAGGCGCTGCTGAACTTGGTCCGCAACGCGCAGCAGGCCTCGCCACCGGACACGCCCGTGCAATTTGGCCTGCGGGTGGCGGCGAAGGCCGTCGAGGTGTGCGTGGACGATCGCGGGCCCGGCATCGCCAGCGAGCTGCAACAGACGGTCTTTGAGCCGTACTACACCACCAAGGCCACCGGCACCGGCATCGGCCTGGCGGTGACGCGGCGCATCGCCGAGGCCCATGGCGGCCAAGTCAGCATTCGCAATCGCGAGGGCGGCGGCGCACGCGTGGCCCTCTCGCTCCCCATCGCGAGGACTCCATGAGCGCCCCGAACGAGACCGCGCCGCGCGCACGGGTACTGGTCGTGGACGACCAAGCCGCCTTTCGCCGCTTGCTCACCCGCATCCTGGCCGAAGAGAACTACATGGTCGAAGAGGCGCCGGACGCGGCCACGGCCTTGGTGTTGGCGCGCAAGCGGCCGTTCCACCTGGTCTTGACCGACATCCGCATGCCCGGCATGGACGGCCACAGCCTGCTGGCCAAGCTGCGCCAAGAAATGCCCGAGACGCAGGTAGTCCTGCTCACCGCCTTTGGTACCGTGCCCGAGGCCGTGGCCGCCATGAAGCAGGGCGCATTCGACTACCTGACCAAGCCGCTGGCCGACCCGGACGAGCTGAAGGTGGTGGTAGAGCGGGCGCTGCGGCACCGGCGCATGCTCGACGCGGAGGAAGCCCGGCAAGGCGAAGGCGAAGTGGAGCTGGTGTGGGCCGATCCGCTGATGCGGCCACTGGTCGAGTCACTCAAGCGCGTGGCGCCGACCTCGGCGACCGTCTTGCTGACCGGCGAAAGCGGCACCGGCAAAGAGGTGGTGGCGCGGGCCCTGCACGCCCTTTCGCCGCGCAAGGCCCACGCGTTCGTCGCCGTCAATTGCGCGGCCCTATCCGAAAGTCTGCTGGACTCGGAGCTTTTTGGCCACGAGCGCGGCGCCTTCACCGGGGCCGACAAGCAGCGACGCGGCCGCTTCGAACTCGCCGACGGCGGCACGCTGCTGCTGGACGAAGTGGGCGAGATGAGCCCGGCGCTGCAAGCCAAACTCTTGCGGGTGCTGCAAGAACGGCAGGTGGTCCGCGTGGGCGGCAACGCGACGGTCGACGTGGACGTGCGCGTCATCGCCGCGACCCATCGCGATCTGCGGGCGGCGGTGACCGCCGGAACCTTTCGCGAAGACCTGTTCTATCGCCTGGCGGTGGTGCCGCTGCACTTGCCGCCGCTGCGCGAGCGCAAGCTGGATATCCCGGCGCTGGCTCAGCACTTTCTGCAGCAGCTGGGGCGACGCCACGCCCGCGGCAAGGTGGCGCTGACGCCCGAGGCGCTGCTCGCCTTGCAAGCCCAGGCATGGCCGGGCAATGTCCGCGAGCTGTACAACTGCATCGAGCGGGCGGTGGTCCTGGGCAATGGTCCGCACATCGCGGCCAGCGATCTGGAGGTGGCGGCGCCCAAGCCGGTGCCCGGCGACCAAAGCGTCAATCTCGCCGAGTTGGAGCGCGACGCCATCGCCCGCGCGCTGGACCAGTGCGGCGGAAACCGTAGACAGGCGGCGGACTTGCTTGGCATCAGCCTGCGAACGCTGCAGTACAAACTGAAGGAGATGGGCACGCCATGACGGTCGCGCTGATCTATCCCCCCAGCGCCGACCCTACGGCGCCTTATCTGGCCGTGCCCACGCTGACCGCGTGGCTGCGCAAGCATGGTGTCGCGGTGCTGCCGATCGACGCCAACCTGGAGTGCTGGGAGGCGCTGCTGACGCGCAAGTCCTTGACCGAGCTGTCCGAAAAGCTGGAAGAGCGCCTGGCCGAGCTGGACGCCAAACCCAGCCTGAGCCACACCGAGCAGTTGGACTACGTGGCGCTGTGGCGGGCCCGCGCCGAGGCGGCCTGCGTGCCGGCGGCGATCGAGGACGCGCTGGCGATCCTGCGCGACCGCAGCGGCACCCGCTTCTACGACGAGCAGGCCTACGAACAGGCCGTGGCCACGGTGGAAGCGGCCCAGCGGGTGGTCAGCGCGGCCCACGCGCCCCTGAATGTGGACTTCGTGGCCTACCGCACGCCGTTCTCGCTGCTGGATGGCGCGGAGATCGCGCTGGATTCCAGCCCGGCGCGCAACCCGTTCTACGATCACTACGTGGCGCTGGCGGGGCGGCTGCGCGCGGCCCAGGTGAACCTGGTGGGCGTGTCGGTGGCGTTTCCTGGTCAGATTCAGCCGGCTTACGCGCTCGCCCACGCGCTGCGCGAGCACCTGCCCGGCGTGCACATCACGGTGGGCGGGCCGGCGCTGACGCAGATGCTGCTGCGGCTGGAGCCCGGTGCCGCGATCAAGCACGGGGCGCCGGGTGCGGCGCGCGCCGACCTTGACGAGGTGCTGGGGCCGTTCCACTCGGCGGTGCTGTTCGAGGGCGAGGTGGCGCTGCTCAGCATGGCGCAAGCGGTGGCGCGCGGCGAGGATCCGGCGGCCAAGGGCCGCATCATTCGCGGCACCAGCGTGGGCAATCTGGCGGTGCTGCCGGCGCCCGACTTTGACGGCCTGCCGCTGGACCGCTACCTGGCGCCCGAGCTGGTGCTGCCCTACGACCCCACCCGCGGCTGCTACTGGGGCGTATGTACCTTCTGCCACTACGGTTTGGCGGAAGTGGGCACGGCCGCCTACCGCGAGCGCCCACCCGAGACGGTGCTGGACCACCTGCAGGCCCTGCAAGCCAAGTATGGCACACGGGTTTTCTACCTGTCGCAAGACGTGTTCTCGCCCAAGATTGCCCTGCGCATCGCCCGGGGCATCCGCGAGCGCGGCCTGGACCTGCGCTGGGGCACGGACATGCGGCCGGAGAAGACGCTGACCCCAGAGAAGTGCGCCGAATTGGCCGCAGGCGGGCAGCTGAGCGCGGCGCTGGGAGTCGAGTCCGCCAACCCGCGGGTCTTGAAGCTCATCGACAAGGGCATCCCGCCGGACGACGTAGCGCAGGCGGTCAAAAACCTGTCGGCCGCGGGGGTGGCGGTCGAGGCCATGTGCTTCACGGACTTCCCCACCGAGACCTACCGCGAGGCCATGGAGAGCGTGGCCTTTGTCCAGGACTTGCGCGAGGACCTGGCGCTGTTCATCCTGGGCCGCTTTGACCTGACCCACGGCTCGCTGGTGGCGCAAAAGCCCGGTGAATTCGGCATCGACGAGGTGTGGCAGGTGGAGGGCGACCGCCTGGGCACCGGCCTGTTCTTTGCCGAGCGGCGCCCGCCCAAGACCGACGCGCAGCAGGTCAAGCTGGACCGGGCGGTGGGCCAGCTGGCGTCGCATTGGCGGCTGCACCGCTACCCATGGGCCGGCGCGCTGTCGACCGCCCACACGATGCTGTGGTATGCCCGCCACGGCAAAGATGTTTTTCGCAGCGGGGTGCGGACCGAGGACGCGGCCATTCCAGGGGCCCAGGCGCGGGTGGCCACTGCGCGCTACGACGTGGCGGCGCTGGCCGAGGTTAGCGACGCCCGCGAGGCGGCGATTTGGGAGCAGTTGGTCTATCGGGACCGGCGGGTAGGACGCGAGCCTTATCAGGCGCTTGTGCAAGCGCTGCCCCCGGCGCACCCGGCGGCGCGGCGGGTCCGCTATGCGCCCGGCGAAGAGCCCGAGACGGTGGGGGTGGCGACGACGGCGCGCCTGAAGCTGGGTGGGCGGCGGCAATCTACGGCGGTGAATGCGACGAAGGGGTAGGGAAGGCTGAGAGCGGGCGGGCGCGCCTTGGCCAAGCGGGACCGCTGCCGACTGGTTCGGGTACGAGCAGGCCTCCGACCTGCGACCGGCGCCCTTGCCCTACGGCTTGGCGCCGTCGTCGATCCACGCCGCAATCGTCGCCAGCTGCTCGGCGGTGAGCGGCGGGGCCGGCAACATCTCAAACTTTGCCGGCATATGGCCACCTTCGCAGGGCGTTTGCTGCGAAACTTTGAGGTACAGGTAGCTCTGTGCCGACTTTCCGGGCACGACCAGCGTGCCGCCGCAGGTCTCGTTGGCGGGCTGGCCCACAAGCTTGGCGTGGGCGACGTCGGCCGTCAGCGGCAGCTTGGCGTAGCCGGGCAGGCCCAAGGCATCGGCGCGGTGGCAAGTGACGCAGCGTTGCTCGAAGATCGCCGTCACCTCTGCGAAGGCCGGGGTTTTTGTAGTGTCGGCGCTGTCTTGCGATGCAGTGCCGTCGCCAGGCGCAGCGTCGGTGCTCGCAGCGTCGCTGCCAGTGGTGTCGGTGCTCGCGGTGGTGTCGGTACCAGCCGTGTCGGTGCTCGCGGTGGTGTCGGCGCCGGCAGGGCTGGCAGTGGTCCCGCTCGAACAGGCAGCGGCAAGGCCCAGCACGGCGGCAAGACACGGTCCGGCGACAAAGCTCGCGGCAATACTCAGATTTCGCGGCGACATGCGGGGCTCCAAGGGGCACGCTAGCGGGTGCGCGGCGCTCAGGGTAGCGGGCTCTCAAGCGCCCGGTCCAGGCACGCGCTGGCAAGACACTGACATTCTTGGTTAGTGCTGTTTGAAGTGTCGATTTGGCCTCGCTGCAGCCGCCGCGACCGCCCGCGCCAACGCGAGCACCGCGACCGCGCCCAAGAGCGCCTGAAGATAAATCGATGGTTGGTCCTCGCTCGCTGCGTTTCGACGGGGATTGCCAAGTCGGTCGGCGGAATTGCCGGTCTTGGTGCCGCAGGTGGTGTGCCAGACGGATGCCCATTTCGTCACTTGCCGGTGTCCGTAGCGTCTGCATCACCTCCCACCGCGTCGGGGCCGCCGACCTTGCACTCAAAAGTCTCAATGTCGTTTATGGTTACAGCACTACAAGTTTCACCGGACTCACACATCCTTACTATCCAACCCCATTCATCGTTGCAGAACTTGATGCCAGCCTGCCCGTTAACCACCGTGCAACTCCGGTGCTCGTGATCAGAGTCGCCGCACTCACGTGTGCAGCCGCAGACAGCAATCACGAGCGTTGCTGTCGTAGCCGCCAGCCCTCGTAAAAGAGTTCGCGAAGGATCCGCAAGCCTGTCCACCCGCGCCACCGACCGCCGCAACGTCGCCATTGCCCCCGCCAAACCGGGCCTTCCGGCCTCGGAGCCCTGAGCCTACGCCCGCGATTGACCCCCGTCAACGCCAATTTCTCACTGAATTTCCAGCAAAATGCCCACACGGCCAAAGGTCCGCCGCGCAGCGCCCCCCTATGACTGCTTCAGGCTCGAGGCGTGCGCAAATGGGTAGTTTGCGGTAGGTCTTGGGTCGGCCGTGCGACGCGTCGGTCACGCCGTATTTGCCCCAGCACTTCGAGTGCCAGGGGGGGACATGCGGGCCGACGCGCCGCTGCGGGCCGAGGGCCGTAGTCACGTACCAGCACTCCCTGTAAGCGGCAGGTGTAACGCACTGGTATCATAGGGAAGCCCCGCGCGCCCGCAGCGACGCACGGCCACTTTGCCGGAGGTGGTCATGCTTGTCCAGATGGGTATTGATTGGGCGCGGCGGGAGTCGGTCGCGCGGTTACGGTGTGGCGAAAAGCACAGGAAGCTCAAGGTTGTACGTAGCCTTGAGGGTGTCGACGAGTTGATGGCTGCAGCTCAGCAGCTCGGTGGCAATGACGTCGGGGTAGAGGTGAGCATCGAGGCCGGCGATGCGGGCCTGGCGGCCGCCCTGCATGCGCGTGAGGCCGTGGTCTACGTGCAGGACGCCAAGCAAGCCCGAAGGTTTGCCGAATCGCTGACATCGAGTGGCGCCAAGGACGACGAGCGCGACGCCGAGACGCTATTGCGGATGCTGGACAGCAGCCACCACCGCATCGAGGCCTGGGAGCCGCCCGAGGCGCTGCGCGAGACAGCGGGCGTTCTTCTGGACGATCACGACGACGTGCTGAGCAAGATTCAGCGTGCGACCAATCAGTTGCGCGAGGAGTTGGTCAAGGTGCATCCAGCGCTGGAGCGGTCGCTATCGCAGATGTGGACGCAGGCGGCTCTGGCGGTGGTGGAGGCGGTGCCGACCTGGCAGGACGGAGCCGCGCTCAGCGAGCACGACCGCGAGGAGCTGCTCGGGCGCTGCCGGTTCCACAGCAAGCGTCGGGCGGCGATTGTGTCGGCGTTGGCCGAGCCGTGGGTGGCGATGGCGAGCGAAGTTCGCGCGGCACACGCCGCTCGTGTACGCCGGCTGGTGGGCGAGTTACGGCAATTGCGCAAGCAGCAAGCTGATATCGACAGCGCCATGGACAAGCTGGCCGAGCGGTATACCGAAAGCACGACGTTGCGCAGCACGCCCGGGATTGGCGTTACCCTGGCGATCAGCCTGCTGGCACTGGGCGCGGTGAACTTGGCGCAAGGCGACCGCGACGACCTGGCCGTGTGGTGCGGCGCCAGTCCCGTCAAGCGCCAGAGCGGCAAGAGCCTCAACGTGGTCCGGATGCGCAAGTCGGCACCAGTGCGCGGCCGCCGCACGAGCTATCTGCTGGCGATGCAGGCGATGATGCGCCTGAAATGGGCCAAAGCGCAGTACGCATACCTGAGGCAACACGGCAAGAACCATGGAACAGCACTGAGGATCATCGCGCGGTCGCTGCTGCGCCTACTGGCGGCCTTGCTGCGCACTGGCGAGGCGTACGACGAGACCCGGTATATCAAGGCGTTGCAGAGCAAAGGTGTGGTGTGGGCGCAAGGCGTGCTGAGCACGGTCGAGGAGGCAAACGAACTCGACGAGGCGGCGTAGTCCGGGCCTGGGCGCAGGGAAGCGTGCCAACGGGTCAAGTGGACCCACGTGGAGAGACGTGAATTCGGCACGAAGTGTGCGAATTCATGGATCTACACGGGGAAGCCACTTGACGCGGAAGAGACCGACGGAGACTCAGGTCGCGGAAGCGCGGGTGGGCTGACGTGTCGGCAGCCGACCCGCGCAGCCGGCAACCAGCGTGTCCGGCCGGCCGAGATGTCGTCATTCGACGACGGGGAGCTTGACAAAGAAGTAGTCACGTCCCCGTCAACGGCGGCGCCGCCTCAGGTTGAACGGGTTGATGTCGCGGTGAATGATGGGCGGCGTGTGACCGTGCAGGTACCGCCGCTGGGTGAGCTGGCGGTGCAAGAAGTCCTACGCGACCACGAGTAGGATCCCAAAACGGCCCCGGGACGCAAGTAACACCAAGACTTCCTGATCATTCCCGGGCTCCTGAATTCCCGGCGCCCCATCCGCCCACCCCAGACCCTTCCGCACCACCAGCGCCCAATGCGCGCCACTTCCTTGGCGCGATTCGTCGCTTGCGCGCCACTCCAACTGGCGCGATACTCGATTTGCGCGCCACCAGCTTGGCGCGAAACGCGGCGGTCTGCCGATGGCCACCTTCCACTCCGAGTCGATCGACGCGAGCATTTTGACCGCGCTTGCGAATCACCCAGCCGGGCTTGGCGTGTCCGAGCTGCTGTCCCACCTGCCTTCCCCTGTGCCGAAGCGGACTTTGCAGCGGCACTTGGCGGCCATGGCACAGTCCGGGCAGGTGCTGGCGGGCGGTTCGGGGCGCGCGGTCCGCTATGGGCTTGGCCAGTTGCCGCCGGCCCCCGTTCCTGCCAGCCGCAGTGCCGAGCAAGTCCCCGAGTATGCGGGAATCGTTCCGCTCTCGCCCGAGTCCGTGGCCATCGTCGCCGCTGTCCGCCGTCCGCAGGCGTTGCGCGAGCCGGTCAGCTATCGCCTGGAGCTACTCGAGGCGTATCGGCCGGGACACACTTGGTATCTGCCTGAGTCGCTTCGGCAATCGCTGGCCTCGCTGGGGCGCGCCGGTCACGCGGCCGATGTCGCCGGCACGTTTGCCAAAGAGATCCTGAGCCGATTGCTAATCGACTTGGCGTGGGCGTCGAGCCGGCTGGAGGGCAACACCTACACGCGCCTGGACACCGAGCGCCTGATTGCCTTTGGCGAGACTGCCGCCGGCCACGACGCCGTGGAAGCGCAGATGATCTTGAACCACAAGGCGGCCATCGAGTACCTGGTGGACCGAGCCGCCGGGCTGGACCTGGGCCCGGCTACCCTGTTGGATCTTCATGCACTTCTGTCCGACGGCCTGTTGGCCGATCCGGCCGCCTGTGGGCGTCTGCGGCGACGGGCGGTGGGCATCGGCGGCAGCGTCTACTTGCCCCTGGCGTTGCCGCAGCGCCTGGAGCAGGTGTTTGCCTTGCTGTGTGCGACCGCGAACGCCATCGCCGACCCGTTTGAGCAGGCGCTGTTCGTCCTGGTTCACCTGCCGTACCTGCAGCCGTTTGAAGACGTCAACAAGCGGGTGTCGCGCCTGGCCGCCAATGTGCCGCTGATTCGTCACAATTTGGTGCCGCTGGCGTTCCTGGATCTGCCCGAAGCCGCGTATACCGATGCGATCTTGGGCATTTACGAGCTGGGCAAGGTCGACCTGATGCGAGATGTGTTCGTGTGGGCGTACGAGCGCAGTTGCCAGCACTACGCCGCCGTGGAGCAGCAGTTGGTGCCGCCCGAGCCGGTGCGCCTGAAGTACCGCCGGCAACTGGGCGAGGTGGTGCGCGCGGTGGTGGCCAGCGGACAGCCGGCCAGCGAGGCGCAAGTCGTGGAGTACACGCCGGACTCGGTGGCCGCGGCCGATCGTCCGCGGTTCGTGCAGGTGGCGCTTGGCGAGCTGGCCGCGCTGCACGAAGGGAACGCGGTGCGGTTTGGCCTCAGTGGGCTGGCGGTGGCGGGCTGGCGGCGTGGGGAGACCGCGTGAACAGGCTAATTCCCTGTCCTGCATCACGATTTCCACCACTACCCGATGCCACCTGCACCACGAGTGCAAAATCTGCACCCCAGCCGCCAAGATGCAGTTCTTGCGCGACCGAAGTGCAAAATTTGCACTTCTTGGGCCATTCCCAGCCGGAACAGGGCCCCAGCCCCCGCCGACGGGCGCGCGGGGCAGCGTGTAAGCTCACAAAGATTCATGGTAAATTGCCAAGCCTGCGCCGTGCCGACCAAGTTGGCACACCCCTTGCTTATGGATTGAACCACGCCGGCGCACCACAAACCCGCCGGCCCCAAGCGACGGAGGCAAACCGTGTACCAGCACCTGGCCCTGAGCGACAGCGGCTTCCTGTTCGACACCCGGACGGGCAACACCTATACCCTGAACAAAACCGCGACTTGGATGCTCAAGGCCCTGATGGCCGGCACCGCCGAGGCCGAGCTGGCCATGGGCATGGCTGAGCACTTCGAGGTGGAAGAGGCCACCGCCCAGCGCGACGCCGAGCAATTCCTGTTCCGTTTGCGCGACCTGCACTTGCGGGCAGACGCGCCGCAAGAGAACGGCCAGGCCGCCAGCGGGGGGATGTGATGGCCAAGCTCACGGTAGCCGTCAGCGGCCTGAACGCCACCGACAACCCGGGGCCGGGCGTGCCGGTGATCCGCTCGATCCGCAAGGCGAATCCGGACGTGTGCATCATCGGCCTGGGCTACGACGCCCTGGACCCGGGCGCCTACATGGATGGCATCGCCGACCACGTGTACCTGATGCCGTACCCGTCGCAGGGCACCGCGGTCACGCTGGAGCGGCTGAGCGCCATCCACGCCCACACACCCATCGATGTGCTGATTCCCACGCTGGATTCCGAGCTGGCCGGGCTGCTGAAGCTGGAGCCGCAGCTGCGCGCCATGGGCATCGCTACCCTGCTGCCCAGCCAAGACAGCCTGAAGCTGCGCGCCAAGGACCAACTGGCGGCCCTGAACGACCGCGGCGTGCGGGTGCCGCGCGGGGTGAACCTGATGGAGGAGTCGGCGATCGCCAAGCTGGACCAGCAGATCCAGTTCCCGGTGATGGTCAAGGGCCAGTTCTACGAGGCAGCCATCGCCCACACGCCCATGGAGGTCTACAGCCATTTCCAGCGGTTGCGCGCCAAGTGGGGTGTGCCGGTGGTGGTGCAGGAGTACGTGGCCGGCGTGGAGTTCGACATCACCGTCCTGGGCGACGGCGAGGGCGGTGTCATCGGCGCCGTGCCGATGCGCAAGATGCAGCTGACCGACAAAGGCAAGGCGTGGGGCGGGATTACCGTGGCCGACCCGGAGCTGGACGCGTTTGTCCGCACCACCATCGCCGCGTTGAAGTGGCGCGGGCCGTGCGAGCTCGAGGTGATGCGTGCGCACGAGGGGGGCTCGTGTCATCTGATTGAAATCAATCCGCGTTTCCCGGCGTGGGTGTACCTGTGCGCGGGTGCCGAGCGCAACCTGCCGTGGGCCACGGTGGAGCTGGCGCTGGGCCGCAAGGTCGAGCCCATGCCGCCGCCTGCGCCCGGCGTGCTGTTCCTGCGCCACAGCCTGGACCAGGTGTGCGCGCTGGCCGATTACCAGGCCCTGACCACGGTGGGCGAACTGCATCGCTAAACGACGAACGAACAGGAGGACCCGATGGACCGTCAACCCTACGAGAAGCCAACGATTCTTCGCCACCAGGCCGCGCTGGCCAACAAGTTCGGCCGGGCGCCGGGCGGGCGGGCGCTGGAGCGCATCGATGGCCACAAAGTCACGGATCTGGCCAAGCAATTCGGCAGCCCGCTGTTCGTCTACAGCGAGCACCGCATCCGCCGCGCCTACCGCGAGGCCTGGCGGGCGTTCTCGCAGCGCTACCCCAAGGTGCAATTCGCCTGGAGTTACAAGACCAACTACCTGGACGCGGTCTGCCGCATCTTCCACCAAGAGGGCGCCTGGGCCGAGGTGGTCAGCGAGTACGAGTACCAGATGGCCCGCCGCCTGGGCATCCCGGACGCGCACATCCTGTTCAACGGGCCCTACAAGCCGCTGCCGGCGCTGGAAGAGGCGCTGCTGCAGGGCGCGCACGTCCACGTCGACCACTTCGAGGAGCTGTATGCCTGCGAGCGGATTGCCAAAAAGGCCGGGCGGCGCCTGGGCGTGACGCTGCGGGTCAACATGGACGTGGGCATCCACCCGCGCTGGGACCGCTTTGGCTTCAACCTGGACAGCGGCGAGGCCATGGACGCGGTGCGGCGCATCGCCAGCGGCGGCCACCTGCAGCTCGACGGCCTGCACTGCCACATCGGCACTTACGTCACCGACCCCACGGCCTACGGGCGCATGGCCGGGCGCCTGGCCGAGCTGGCCCTGGAGGTGCGCCGCGAGACCGGGATGGTGGTGAAAACCTTGGATATCGGCGGCGGTTTTGCCTCGCGGGCCACGCTGCACGCGCAGTACGCGCCGGGCACCGACGCCACCCCGCCGGTCGACGACTACGCCGAGGCGGTGGCGCGGGCCCTGCTGGGCGCCGGTTTCCGCCCGGACGAGCTGCCGACCCTGCTGCTGGAGACCGGCCGCGCCCTGATCGACGAGGCTGGCTTCATGCTCACCAGCGTGGTGGGGCAAAAGCGCCTGGCCGACGGCACCCGCGCCATCATCGTCGACGCGGGCGTCAACGTGCTCTTTACCAGCTACTGGTACCGCCACGACGTGCTGCCGGCCGAGGACCGCGGCGGCATGCAAGAGGACACGGTGGTCTACGGGCCGCTCTGCATGAACATCGACGTGGTGCGCCCCAGCGTGCTGCTGCCGCCTCTGGATGCGGGCGACGTGCTGGTGATTCGGCCGGTGGGGGCGTACAACGTGACGCAGTCCATGCAGTTCATCCGCCTGCGCCCGGCGGCCGTGCTGCTGGGCGAGGACGGCGAGGTCGACGTGATCCGCCGCGCCGAGGTGTTGGACGACCTGAAGGGCCCGGAGCAGGTGCCGGCCCGGCTGGCGGAGTAACCGATGGAGTCTGCCAGCAGCATCCCCGCGGCGAGCGCGGTTGAGCCGATGCCCGCGGCGGCCAAGCCGTGGCTGCGGCAAGTGCAGCCGCTGCGCCGGGTTGCGGAGCAGTGGCTGGCCAGCTACGGGCTGGTCTTGTTCGGGATGCGCGGGCTGCCAGCGCTGCTGCTGGTGGCGGCGACCTTCTTGGACCCGCTGCGGGGCGGCCTGGGCCTGCTGGGCTTGGCCGTAACCCGCGGGCTGGCGCGGACCTTTGCGCCGGCGCTGCCGGAATTCGACGTGCAGTGGCTGGGTTGCAACGGTCTGCTGGTGGGCTTGATCTTGGCGCTGCTGCTGAAGCCGAGCGTGGCGCTGGCGGGCCTGGTGGTGCTGGCGGCGGCGGTCGCGCTGGGCCTGGGCCTGGCTCTCAAGCCCTGGTTCGAGCGGTACGTAGGGGCGCCGTTGCTGTCGTTGCCCTTTGTGCTGGCCGGCTGGCTGGCGCTGCTGGCCGCGCACCGCTTTGCCCACGTGGCTCCGGGCGTGCCTCTGGCGGCCAGTCCGCACGATTGGCTCCCGACCGCGGCGGTGCCGCTGCTGCGCTCGTTGGGCGCGGTGCTGATGGTGCCGACGACGGCGGCGGGGGCGCTGGTGCTGTTGGCGCTGCTGGCGTGGTCGCGCTGGGCCGCCCTTTTGGCGCTGCTGGGTTACGCGGCGGCGCGGCTGACCTACGCAGCGTTGGGCGGGCCCGATGGCGACCTGGAGCTGCACCTCCTCGGCTTCAACGCCATCTTGACGGCGGTGGCGCTGGGCGGTGTTTTCGTTGTGCTCTCCAAAGCTTCGCTGGTGCTGGCGGCGTTGACGGCCGCGACGGCGACCCTGCTGGGCGCGGCGCTGCTGCAGGGGCTACAAGTCCTGGAATTGCCTGTGCTGGCCGCGCCGTTCGTGCTGGTGGTGGCGGGGACGCTGCTGGCGCTGGTGCAACGTCTGGGCGCCGGCCCGCTGCAGCTGGTGCGCGGATCGGCCGGGCGCCCCGAAGAAGCGCTGGACCAGGTGCTGCAGCAGGCGCGCCGCTACCCGCCTCCGGGGGTGCCGCTGCTGCACCTGCCGGTGATGGGCCGCTGGCTGGTGAGCCAGGGGCCGGGCGGGGCGCTGACGCACCAGGGCCTGTATGCCCACGCGTGGGACTTCGAGGTGCAGGACGACGACGGGCAGCGCTGGCGCGACGCGGGCACCGAGCCGCATCACTTCTACGCCTTTGGCGCGCCGGTAGTGGCGCCGGCCGACGGCACGGTGGTGCGGGCCATCGGCCACCTGCCGGACAACCCGATCGGCCATGTCGACACGGCCCGCAACTGGGGAAATGCGCTGGTGATTGCCCATCGCGGCGGGGTGTACTCGGCCCTGTGCCACCTGCAGCAAGGCAGCCTGCAAGTCCGCGAAGGGGCCACAGTGGTCCGCGGTCAGCTGCTGGCGCGGGTCGGCAATTCGGGCCGCTCGCCGGTGCCGCACTTGCACCTGCAAGTCCAGGCGAGCCCCGAGGTGGGCGCGCCGACGATCCCCGCCGAATTTCTGCAGTTCATTCGCACCAGCCAGGGTGAGCGCCGCTATCTGACCCACGCCAGCCCGGCCGAGGGCGACCTGATCGAGGCCCTGCAACCCGACGCCGAGCTGCGCACGGCCCTGGCGCTCGCGCCGGGCAACACGTGGAACTGGCAGTTCAAGGGCCATGCCACCCCGCAGACCTGGACGAGCACGATCGACGCGCTGGGCCAGCGACGGTTGGTCAGCGACGACGCCTCGGCGGGCATCTACGTGGACGATTCGTATGCGACGGTGCTGGATTTCCGCGGATCGCCGCGGAGCCTGCTCGCGCTGTTTGCCGTGGCGGCGGCGCGGGTGCCCTTTGCGGCCGATGCAACCGTGCAATGGCACGACAGCCCCAGCGCGCTGCCCTTCTTGTCGCCGCTGCGCCGGCTGGGTGCCGAGTTGCTGCTGCCGCTGGGCGATGGCGGCGGGCTGCAGACCCGCAGCCGGACGCGGGTCACACCGCAAGGCTGGGTGGTCACTACCGAAATCGCCGCTGCGCCAGGGCTGCCCGAACGCCTGGAGCTGCACATCGACCGGCAACGCGGCCTGGTGGGTCTGCGCGGCTGGCGCGGCGGCGAGGCCGTGGTCGATGCCGAGGTTGCACCATGAAAAGACTTGTTCTTGCCAGCTTGAGTACTGTGGTGGTCCTGCTCGGCGGGACCCCGCCGGTGGTCGCGGACGAAGCCCCCTTGCCGGTGCCGCCGGCCGCCGAAGAGACCGCGCCCGTCGACGCGGCCCGTGCCGAAACGCCTACCAGCGATGTCCCCAGTGCCGAGGCGGCGGCCCTGCACATGCTGCAGCTGCGACTGCAAGACTGCGAGGCCAAAGTCTGCGCTGCCCCGACTCTGCCACCGGCTGCGGCGAGCGATCCGTGGCGACCGCGCGCGGCCGTTTGGGGCAGCTACTTGGGCTATACCAGCGCTTGGAATTCCGATTCGGTATCGGGCGTTTCGCTCCTCGCTGGCGCCGATCGGGCCCGCGGCGGCTGGTGGCTTGGGCAGACGACCTCGCGGACCGTGCTGAACTACCAAAGTGACAATTTTTGGCAGTCGGTGACCGTGGCGGGCGGCTGGGCCGAGTGGGGTGCGCTGCGGCTAACCGGGAGCGCCGGGCTGGTGACGGCGACCTCGTCGGACATAAACGGCAGTCCACTCGCGAGCCTGTCCGGTCAGTACCGCGGCCAGAGCTGGGGTGCCGACTTGTCGGCAAGCGCGCTGTGGCTGCCGAACACGACCGTCGTGCAGGTGGAGCCGCGCCTGTTTGGCCGCCTGACCCCCAACCTGGACGTCGCTTTGGGGCTGCGCTTGAGCGAAGTGGGGTCGGTGCTGCGGCCTTCGGCGCGCTTGGGGGCCACTTGGCGGCCACTGGCCGACTTGGAGCTGACCGCCTTGGGCTGGTATGGCCGCGGTCAGTACGCTTTGGAGTCCGCAGGGTTGTCGGTCTGGACCGGCAGCGAAGTGTACCGCGGCGGCTATCGCCTGGGCGCGAGCTACGGCCTGGGCGGCGGGCTGGCCCTGGACGCGGTGTGGAGCCAGGACTTTGGGATGCGCCAAGACGGAAAGGCACACAGTTTTGAACTGTTGGGCGGCACGGTGGGCTTGCGCTGGCAATTCTGAAGAGACACCCAGCCGGCCCGGAGCAAAGCCCGAGGCCGCAACTCGTTGAGAGACAAGGAGGTTCTAATGAAGCGAGGGACGATGGTCATCGTAGTGGTGCTGGCGCTGGCGGCCGTGGCGGGGCTGTCGCCGCGCAGCCACGCCGAGGATGCCGGCGCCGCCGCGCAACGGGCGCGAATTGCCGAGTTGTTCGAGAGTTCGTTCTCGCACGAGGCAACCAACAACTATCCCAAGGCCCTGGCCGATGTGCAGCAGATCCTGCAGTTGGCGCCGCAGCACTACGTGGCGAACTTGCGCCTGGGGTGGCTCAGCTACCAAAAACAGCGCTACGACGAGTCCATCGCCGCCTATACCAAGGCCGCCGAGCTGGCGCCGCGGGCGCTGGAGCCGCAGCTGGGCATGATGCTGCCGCTCATGGCCGCCAAGAAGTGGGCGTCGGCCGAGCGGGTGGGGCGGGCGGTCCTGACCGTGGCGCCGCGCAACTACTTGGCAAGTAGTCGCCTGGCCTACATCGCCTTCTCGCAAGGCAAGTTCAAAGAGGCCGAAGCGCTGTATCGGCAGGTGCTCGAAGACTACCCGGGCGATCTGGAGATGCAGTTGGGCCTGGGCTGGACGCTGCTGCGCCTGGGCCGCCGCGACGACGCCCGCGCGACTTTTGCCGAAGTCCTGAGCGTCAGTCGGCAAAATGCCAGCGCCAAGGCGGGCTTGGAGGCCCTGAAGTGAGGGCGCCGACCACGTTCGCACTGACCGTCCTGGCGTTCGCGGCGGCAGCGTGCGCCAGCACCGGCAGCGGCGCCGTCGGCTCGGCATGCAGCGACCGCAGCGACTGCGCCAGCAACCTGTGCCTGCTCGCGACCATGTACGGCAGCGCAACGGGCTGGACGGGCGGCACCTGCAGCGCGACCTGCAGCGGCAGCACCTGCGACGGCGGCACGTGCGTCGCCCTGGACAGCGCGAGCTACTGCCTGGCGACGTGCACCGCCAGCAGCGACTGCCGCAGCGGCTACGTGTGCGACACGGCGGTGGGGGCGTGCCTACCCGACTGCAACGCGGGCTTCGCCTGCGGCAACAAGCGCACTTGCCAGACCAACGGCACTTGCCGATCCACCGCGGAAGTCGCTGCAACTACAGGTAAATGCGAGTCCACGGCCGACTGCAAAGCCGACCTGGCGTGCACCGCCGTGGCCAGCAAAGGCTGCACCTGCGCGACCCTGGGCGATGGCAGCAAGGTGTGCCGGCCCGCGTGCAGCACGCAAATGGACTGCCCCAAGCCGGGCATGGGCACGCCGCCCAGCTCGTGCAACGCCGCCGGCTACTGCCAGGGACCGTAGCGGGCGTGTGGGCTGTGCAGGTTGGAACCGCGCCGCGTCCGAGCACTCAGGGCATGCGCAGACTGAGCAAGTCACGATTCGTGCTGGGGAACACCCGCACAAGGGGCAGCCACACCCCAGCGCCCATGGCGAGGTCGGACAGCCCACCCAACAAAAACGCCGTCTGGCCGCCCGCCAAGACAAAGTGCCCGACCATCAGCGCGCCCGAAAAGAACTTGGCGTAGATCATCAGGTGCAACAGCGGCCGACCGCGCTCGACATCGCGCCACGACCACAGGCTGAACAAGGCCAGCACCAAGATCAGCCCCAAAGCCACATACTTCCACAGCGCCACCGGCGGTGCGCCCCCACTGGGATGCCCCAGGCCCAGCAGGGCCTGCTGGGCGTCCAACAGCGCGTACACGTGCGTCTCGCCAAACAGGACGACGAGGCCAAAGACCACGTAAAGAAAGGTATAGACAGCCAGAACCAGTTCGAGCGTGCGGCGCGGCGTCATGCGAGTCCCCCCACGGCGCTACGGACCGGCGACCGCAGCAGTGAAGCGGGCTTCCAGGGTCTCGCCCTTGTCGCGGCCCAGCGGCGCCAGCACTTCGCCCAGGCGCTTGACGCGCTCGGCCGTGTCCGGATGCGTGGCAAAGAACTGGTCGGACTTGGTCGGCTTTTCGCCCATGCGCTGCAAGAAGTCCTGCAGGCCGCCGCTGCGCCAGCCCACTCGCGCCGCCACTTCGGTGCCCATCCGGTCGGCTTCGAATTCGTCGTCGTGGGGCAAACCGCGGCTCAGGTAGTCCGTCAAGAACTTGTCTAGACTGGCCTTGAACACCGCGCCGCTGGCACCCGCGACCTGCACACTTTCCGACGCGGCGGCCGCGCTTTTCAGGTTCTGCAGGATGCGCCGGCCATGACCGGCGGCAACATGGCCCACTTCATGCGCCAGAATGCCGGCAAGTTCCGCTTCGTTCTTGCAGGCTTTCAGCGCACCGCGCGTCACAAAGACGTAGCCACCTGGCGCCGACATCGCGTTGACGTCGTCGCTGGCCAGCACCGCAAAGTGGTAGGCGAGCCCAGGGCGCGCGCTGTGCATCGCCACGCTTTGACCGACCAAGTTGACGTATTGGTTCCACGCCGGGTTGGGGTCGATGCCGCCGTACTTCTGGACGATCATTACGGCGATGGCGCCGCCAAACGACACTTCTTCCTCTGGACTGACGGGCAGTTGCGCACCGCCAGCCCGCACCAGGGACATGGTGTCGACAGAGAACGGCAGGATGCTACAGCCCGCTGTGGCGAGCAGGGCTGCGACCCACAAGGCCTTGACAATCCTTATCATCGGAGCCCCCTGCTGCGCACCTTGGCGTTCAGGGCCTGAAGATTCACGGCCTGCGCGGACGAGACCAACTGCTCGGGACGCGGGCAGGCGCGCACCAAGTAGCGGTACTCGCCCAAGTGCCCGGTCTTCAAGAAGGTATCCAGCTCGTCGTCGCTGATGGCAAAGGCCTCCATTTGCTTGACGGCAGCGATGGCGGTGGCGGCGTCGGCCTTGGACGAGGCGTACTCTTCGGCTTCGCTGGACAATCCGCGCGCCCCCGCGGTGTAGGACACTCCGCCGGTCCCGGCGCGGGCCGCCTCGCCCAAGCCCTCGGCCGTTTGGTTGCGCGACGGCAGGCTGTCGGCGACCCACTGCTTGCCCAGGTAGCCTGTGATTTTGGCGGCGGTGGAAACGCGGAGAAAAGCGCCCTCGTCGGCCTGCACGGTCACGGCCTCGCCGTAGGCCAGCTTGACCAGCTCTTTGCTGGCCGAGGTCTTGCCATCGCGCAGTTTAGCGTAACGCGTGTTTACGTAAACGGTTTTGTCAGCCCAGGCCGGCGCCGCGACCAGGAAGCTGGCCAGGGCCAAGCCCCACAGGCCTCGCCGCGCTGCGGACAGGTTTGGATTGAGATCGGCCATGCCACTTCCCCCTTTGCAGCAAATGCTAGGCTCGCCGACGGCTGACGGCAAGCACACACAACTGCGTCTATTTGCTGGTCATCTCGAACACGCCACCCCAATCCGCGGCCGGCGGCTGGCGGCGCAAATGTGGGATGCGCGCCAACAGGGTGGTGGCAGGACCGTCGTTCGCGGCGGCCAAGGGCTGCCAGTGGGCCTCGGCGTCGTCCCAGCGCTGCTCGCGGTAAGCCGCCAGCCCAGCCAACCACGTGGCGACTCGCTGTTTCTGCTCGGGCGTGGCGGTCGCAAGTTCGCCCATCAGCTCAAAAACCCGCACAGCCACCTTCTTGCCCTTGACCTGCACGGCATCCAGCTCGCGGACCAGCAGCACGTCGCGCACCCGCTCGGCCACGGCCTCTGAGATCAGAATGGGCACGCCGTAGTGGCCCGCCGTGCCTTCCAAGCGGGCCGCCAGGTTCACTGTGTCACCGATCATGGTGTAGTCAAAGCGTTTCTGCGATCCCATGTTGCCCACCAGCGCCATGCCGGTGTTCAGGCCGATGCGCACGTGCAGCTCGGGCAGCCCGCGCGCCTGCCAAATCGGCCGTTGCTTGGCCAACATCTCTTGGCAACGGATGGCCGACCGCGCAGCGTGTAGTGCGTGATTCTCCAATGGAAGTGGCGCGCCAAACATCGCCACGATGGCGTCGCCAATGTACTTGTCGATGGTGCCGCCCTCGTCCAGCAGCAGGTCGGTCATGGCGCCCAGGCACTCGTTCAAGAGCGCCACCAGCTCGGCCGGGTCCAATTTCTCGCTGATGGTAGTAAAGCCGCGAATATCCGAGAAGAACGCCGTGATCTCGCGGCGTGTCCCGCCCAAGCGCAAGGCCTCTGGATTGCGGACCAGTTCCTCGATGACCGCCGGCGCCAGGTACTGGGCAAAGGCGGTCCGAATGGTGCGGCGCTCGCGGCCGACCCAGCGGTACTGGGTCACAGAACCGGCGGCAAACGCTAGCAAACCTGCCAGCAACGGCGCCAACAAGGGCAGCCACAGGCCAGCCTGGCGATAACCCAGCCCGATGGCCAACAGGTACAGCGCCAGCCACGCCAGCGCCACCAGCAGTTGGGTGCGGGCGCCGTCCAGCGCCACCACCGAGGCGGCGATGGCCACGGCCAGCAAAAGGGTCGCCAAAAACGCCAGCGGCGCAGGCAGTTCGCGTTGAGCGGGGCCGCTGCGCAGCGCTTCGTACAGGGCGGTGTGAACGAACACGCCGGGCACGCCTTCGGCCACGGGTGTCACCCGGAATTCGTACGTGCCGGCCGCGGTTCCGGCCACGAACACCACTTTGTCGCGCACGCGTGCCGCGTCAAACGGGTCCGTCAGGCCCTGTTGCCGCGCCAGCCCCCCGGCATACACAGCTTTGACCGGGATGACCGGGACCTCGTTGCCCGGCCGCCGCCAAGGCAGCAGCACCCGGCCGTCGCCGTCCAGCGGCAACTGCCGATCCGCCAAGTGGATCGCGCCTTCGCTCAAGGTCGGCGTCGCCCCGGTCGCCAACATCGCGGCCACCAGACCCAACGACGGATACGCCTGCTTGTCAGTCAGGGGCCGCAGCGGAGTCGACTTGCGCACCACGCCGTCGGGGTCCGGCTCCATGTCGACCAGCCCGCCCCACCGCACCGCGCCGGCCACGCTGGCCACCGGAGTAATGGGTAGACAAGTTCGCGGCTTGCCCTGCCTCGCGCTGGGCACTCCCCACGGCGGCAGTTCGCCGGGCGCGTCGCCCATGCAGTGCCAGCCCACCGCGGTCTTGCCGGTGTCGCGCAGACACTGCGCAAAACCGTCGTCGTACTCGGTTTCTTCTACGAACTGGAAGTCGAAGACCACCGCCCGCGCGCCACAAGCCTGCAGTTCAGCCAGCAGCGGACACCACGCATCCCGGGGCAGCGGCCACGGAATATGCTGGTCCCGGTTGAGCCAGCGCAGGCTCGCTTCGTCCAGGGCGACCACCACCGTGTCGGCCGTCGCGCGCTCGGGCGTCAACAGCCGCACGCGCCAGTCCCAACTGCGGGCTTCCAAGTCGCGCCCCAGGCGCGTCGTGCTGGCGGCCCAGGCCGTCAGGCCCACCACCGCGCCGATGGCAACCGCCGTAATCCACGTGGTGGTGCGATTGGCCATGCGGTCCTGCCGGGCGGGTCGTCCGCTGCTGCAAGCCTACGCGGGCGTCCGGGGTTGTACAACCGCCTGTTTCAACCGCCCTTGAGGTAGCAGCGGGTCTTCTTGTTGCGGCCTTCGCAGGTGCAGCCGCGGCGGATGCTGGCCTCGCTGACCCCGGGCGGATCGCCGATGGCGACCACGAACTCGATGTGCTGCGTGCCGGCGGGACCGTGCAAGTCTGCCCCCATGCAAGCGATGCCGCGGCCGTTTTGGTTGAACGAGTCGATCTTGTAGTCGCGCGCCGCGCGCACGGCTGCCACGGCCTCGTCCCACTCGGGGTCGCGGTCGGGCGGTTGGTACTTGCCGTCCCAGCGCACCAGCGGCGACCGCGGCATGGGCTGTTGGGTGCGCATTTGCTCCAGAACCGTTGTGGCTCGGTCACGCCAGGGCCACTGGCCAAGGTAGAAAAGCGCAAAGATGCCCGCCGGCACCCCCGCGACGAATAAACCGATGGCGGCAAAGAGCACCAGCGCCGACGTGTCCCGCACCGGCTTGATGGGGAGGTTGCGCGGACGGTTCTGCGGGTCCATGGTTGCACCAAGCCGGATGGATCGCGGCATGCCAGCGATTTGCCTCTTCTGGTCCAAGATGTCCAGTGCCTCGCGGCGCCCAAGAATCCGCTCCGCAGCCCCAGGGTTCGGCGACCCCGGATCGAGCTAGACTGCGCCGGCCAGTGGCGTCAACTGGCTGCGGCGCCGCGCTTGAAAAGCTTGGCTCAACCGGTCACGCTGCTGCCGAGCGCCACGATGGCGCCCGACTGGCGAGCTGGACATGCTGCGCAGCGCCCCAATCCTCCTAGCATTTCTTCTGGCGACAGCCGGTTGCGGTGAGCCCGTTGGCCCAAGCCAATCCCCCTTGTTGAAGGACGCCGGCCAAGACGGCGCGTCGCCGTTGGATTCGGCCGCTGTGGACGTGGCAGTGCTCGACGCCGCGGAGGCCACGCCGGTCGACGCCGCGACAGCCGAGGCGGGCGGCCTGGACGCCGACGCTGCGCCGGTGTGGGTCCCCGGTAACCGAAAGATCAGCGGCGGCGCCTACTTCTTCAAAGCCGAGGCGGTCGGCGCCATCCAACTGCAAAAGGACGTGACTGGCGCGACCGCCTATCTCCTTGAATTTCCAGATATCAAGCAGCCAATCGCCGCGGACGGCAGCTTCACGTTTTCTGGTCTGGCCGAGGGTGCGGAATTCACCATCGCCGTAGTCCACCCGGACTACTACCCCAGCCTGTCGCCGGTCATCGCGGTGGGCGACAAAGACGTCACCGACGTGAACTTCCAGGTCGTGACCAAGGTCATCGCCACGTATCTGGCCGCAGTGGTGGGATTCAACGCCTACGACCCAAGCCAGTGCCACATGGTGGTCACCGTGACGGCCATGGGCCCGGACCAGGCCACCTGGTGGGCGCCGGGCGAGCCGGGCGCAGTGGCCTCTATCGACCCGCCGTTGCCCAGCAAACACGGTCCCTTCTACTTCAATACCAGCACCCTACCCGACAAGACGCTGACCGCGACCACGACCGACGGCGGGGTGATCTACGCGGGCGCCACGCCCGGCACCTACGCCATCACCGCCAAGAAAGAAGGCCTGTACTTCTGGCCGCAAAAGCTGCGCTGCGTGGGCGGTTGGCTGACCAACGGCGTTCCGCCCTTGGGCGTGCAAGCCAGCAAGGCTGGGAAGTAGCTGCCAAACCTATAGAAATCGCCGCTACTGGAGCGCAACGCCCGCGCAGATCTTGCGGAGTGCCTTGGCCTGATCCGCCGGCAGAGCGTCGGGCTGCCAGTCCACGGTCGCAGCATCGACCCCGGCCAGGCGCACCGCAAGAACGCAGGCGGCCAAATAGGTCCCGGCGATCGTGGGATGCGAGCCATCGTCTTGGTACAGCTCGATGGCCGGCTGTTCTTGCAGCGCGACCATCCACGCGTCGCCGACGGGCACGCGCACGCCCTGGTTTTGCGTCGCCACTAGCTCCATCTCGGCCTTGAGCTTGGCGAACAGGGCGGCGGGCGTGCCGCCCGAGAAGGCTTGGGCGTAGACCTCGTTGCCAGCCTTGCGCGGCCACGTGGTATAGAAAGCGAGCTGTGCGGCGGTCTTGTGGACCAGAGCCGACATCTGGCTCGCCCCCTTTTCGAACGTGGAGGGCGTCCCGGCTGGCTCGAGCGACTGCCCCTGCAGCACCACCCAAGTCCAGGTGGCTTTGGCAATTTGTGCGACCGCGTCGGTCTTGGTGAGGTGATCGCCCAAGAAGGCGCCGCCCAGTGTCGAGCTCGCGACCTCCCAAGTTTGCGGCGGTACAGCGTGGGCGGCAAAGGCAGCGGTCATCGCAGGCAAGTCGTTGACATAGGTGTAGGAATTGCCCACGAAAAGCACGCGCGGGGCCGCGGCCGTCGCGGCTGTGTCGGCGTCCGCCGTGGCGGCAGCGGTCGCGCCTTGGTCGGCCACGGCGGCATCGCCGGGTGGGTCGGCTTCGGCATCGGCGACGCCGTCGGGGTTGACCTGGGCGACATCGGCAGTCGGGGCCGAGCTTGCGACGGGTTGGGGCGAACGGCACGCAACTTGCAAACTGGCGATCCCCGCCAGCGCGACCAGCCAGCGGACGAGGCAAAAGACTTGGCTGGACCTCATGGTACTCCTTGGCGCCCCAGCGGATTCTAGGGCGCGGTTCCCTTCGCGGCGCGCGGATCAGAACATCTCGGACATCGCCGGCACTTGCGCGGCAAAGAGCGCGTCAGCCGCCGCCACCGCATTGTCGTCGCCCTGCAGCCAGCCCAGCTGCCGCAACTGACTCGCGGATCGGTATCCCGTGTAAAGCGCAGCCACCGCGCGGATATCCATGGTCAGCGTGGGCCCGTCTTGCAGGTTGCTGGCGCGGGCACATGTGCCTTGACCGCCCTGCACGGCCAGCTGCCAGCTCCCCGTCAGCAGTCCGGCCGGGTCGTCGGCGATCTGCAGCCCCAGCTGCGCGGCAGCCAGCGCCGGCCACCCCCGCTGAGCCATCGCGGCTGGCAGGTCGACGATGCGCAACATCCACGGCGTCTTGAGCTGCACCGTCGCGGTCGCCTCGGGCAACAGGCCCAGCCACGGGTCGTCGGGGGGTAGATAGTGCAGCAAGTTAGTGAAGATCGTGGAATAGCTGGCAAAATGCTGCCAGAGCTTCATTCCCGCGGCAGGGTGATCGGCCGAGACGTCGCGCAGCGCCAGACCGGGTTGGTCGGCGTCGGTCGTTTGGCCGTACCAGGCGTGGCCGCACAACCGGTCGCCGTCAAAAACCCCGACGCCATGCGAGTGGCCGAACATCTTGTGGAAGTACGCGCGCGACCACAGGTATGGCCCGCGCTGCAGCATGCCGTGCCGCTGCCGATGCCGCTCTAGACTGCGGGCCTCGGTGATGGCCCGATCACTGGCGTGTAGAGGTCGCAGCCGCAAATGATCGAGCTTGGTGGGCGGCGCCCGGTGCAGTTGCAGGGTGGCGAGCGGCAGGGTCTGGCCAAAGACATGGCCCGCGACCTCGTAGCCCGATTGGCGGTACAAGCGTACACTGGCCGGAAAAAGGCTAGACAATGCCACACCTTCCGCGGCCAGCTCTTGAATGCAGCGGATCATCATCGCCGTTGCGACGCCTTGGCCGCGGTGCTCGGGCGCTACGGCCACCCCGGCGATGCCCACCATCGACACGGCGCGGCTGCCAAAGAACTGCCCCATCGGGATGCGGATCAGGCCCGCCGCGACCTGGCCGCCTAGGCAGACCGTACGGATCTGGTCGTGGCCCGCGCGCTCGAACCAGGGCAGCGTCTCGTCCACGCCGAAGTGAAAACTGTGCGCGGCAAGGGCACCAAAGGCGGCGCGCTCGCTGTCAGTCGGAACGCGGAACTCCATGCGAACCTCGGCGCTGGCTGTGCGATGGGGCACGGCGCCGCGTGTCGACACCCAGCCGACACCGCCGCTCCCCGGTAGCCCATGATCGGCCTGCCTGGCGCGCTTGGCAACGGGCGAGACGTGGCCGTGCCCGCAGCCGGGCCTGGGGCCAAGCTGCAAGCGACCAAGTCGTTGCCGCTACTCAGGTCTAGTCTGTCCAGGCGACGGCAGCGCTACTCGGCGCCGCAGAACTTGTTGATGCCGTCGATGATGGCGTCTTCGGGCACCATCGCCTTCTTCATCGCAGCTTCGGCGGCGGCGGCGGCGGTGCTGGCCTTGGCGGCAGTGTCGGCAGCAGCCGGGTCGTTGGCTTCGGCCTGCTTGGTGGCCTGGGCAACTTGGCCCGTCGCCGTGATCATGTCTTTGAACGCCTTGGACGAGTCGCCGCACATCTTGGTGTAGTCGTCGGCGAATTTCTTGAGCTCGGGCGTCTCGATCGTCAGCTTCTTGACGTCGTTGGCACCGGCCTCGACCTCGTTCGCCATCGACGTCAGGATCTTGGTGCCCGCGTCCAGCGAGACATCGCCCCCCAAACCATCCGACAGCTTGCGCACTTGCTGGCTGTGCGGGTTGATCGCCCCGATCAGCGCCTTGCACTCCGTCACCTTCTTGGCCTCGCCGCAGCCGACGAGCCCGCATACGGCCACGGCGGCCACCATTCCCATCCAGAACCGCTGCATCGCGAACCTCTTGCCCCACCCGTGGTGGTGTACAGCACCCGTGTACGCGGTTGCGGGCCGACAGTCAACGCAGTGCATTGGGTCGTCCCCAGCGATTGGCCACAGTTTCGCCACGGTTGCGGCGGGATGGGCGTCGAGCCGCCCCGCGGCAGCTTTCTGGCTCGACCGCCGGGCCCAAGCGCGGTAAGCTTGCAGAGTGTCTGCGACCCGCCCAGCCGCCAAGGAGCCACCATGCTAGCCTGCCGCTCATCGATCGCCGGGTTCGTGACCGCGGCGTGGATCGCCCTCTCCATCTGCGCCGCGCCCGCCCAGGCCGCGCCCGCCCCGAGCCGCGCCATGCCAACCCCCACCGTCCAGCCCTACGCCAAGCAGTTGTCGCGCCTCGTCAAAGAATGGCCCAGCGACCTGGGCGTGGCCTTCTTGATGTCCGGCGGCGGGGTGCCGCCCCCGGTCCAGCGCTGGCAGGTCGACGCCAAGGGCGCGGGCGAGTTCGAACGTATCACCTACCCGGCCGGTGGGCAGAAGAGTGAAAAATGGGCCGTGCACCTGGACTTGGCCGACGTGCGGGCTCTGCTGCTGGCGCTCACCGAGGTCGACTTCGAGCACGCCGCCAAACCCGTGCCCGACTCGCCGGTGCAAAGCGTCGCAATCACGAGCGCGGGCCACACAGAATACATCAACGCGTACGCTCTGTTGCCGCCCGTGGCGACAGCCGCGGTGCAGGCAAAGGTCTTTGCCGCCCTGGGCAAGCTGGATGCTCAGTGCCACGCGCAGAACCCCAAGCCAAATCCGGCGCCTGGCAAGTAGGCAGCGTGGAGCCAGGTGTCAGGTATTGCCACTTGCCACATAGCGCTAGTGGTCCCCATCGCAACCCGCAGTAATTCCGGGTTTCCTGGCCGCCCCTACAGCCCCAGCTGCACCGCCCGCTGCACGATGTCGCCCGCCATCCCCTGCAGCGTCGCGGCCAAGCCCTTGGGATCGCACATGTTGTAGGCAAACCCAGAAGCCCCCATCGCCTTCGCCACCGCGATGTAGCGCGAGCCGTAGCCCGACTCGCCCGTCGGGCCGTTGCAGATGTACGGGGCCTGAATCGACGCCTGGTTCTTCATGAACGACAGGTAGTAGCTGGCGCGGTCCAGGGTCTTCTGCTCGGCCAGGGTCAGGCCCGCCTTGGCCTTGGTGGCGGGGGAGTCGCCGGTGATGGTGGCGAACAAGACCCGCTCGGGCTTGTCCTTCAAGGACTTGAAACGCTGGACGAAGTCGCTGACCGGGGCGATGAGCGGCGACTTGAGCGCGGGCGTTTCGGCGATAAGATTCGCGATCGAAGTTGCGGCCGCCGTTTCGCAGGTGGTCCGTTCAGCTGAACCGGCGGGCAGCGACAGGCAGTCGGTTGGGCAAGTGCGCGGCGGATCGCCGCCCTGCTTATCTTTGAGTTGAGCGTACCTACAAGCACCGTTGTTCAAGTCGGTGTTGGCTGCCACGGCGTCGCCATACGCTTGACAATAGGTCTGAAACTCGGCGGGGAATTGCTGCCCTTTCTGGGGCTCCAGCGTAATATCAAACGAGTACGAGCAGTCGTCGTCGTCCGAGATGGTCACCAGCACCAGCAGCGCGCCCGGCCGGATCAGCTGGGAGTTTTGGCAGTCCGGACCCGAGCCGTTTGGACAGTTGATGCCTTTGGGGTCCAGGGCTTGCCACAGCGAGCGCAGCCCGCCCTCGAACTTGGCCTCCTTGGTCTGGATGGCGCCCACCGAGGCCAGGCAATGGAACAGGTCGAGTTGGCTGCCAATGACCTTGCCAGTGCCGTCCTTCAGCGGCTCACTCTGGTGGACGATGGCGGGCAGGTCCGCGGGCGCTGGGCAATCCTTGGTTGGCGGCGCGAACATGCAGCCCGGCGTGGTGGTGGCCTTGTTGCACTTGACGGTGTGCGCACTTGCGGGCACATCCGGTTCATACAGCGCGTAGCAGTCGGCGTCGGTGGTGCAGCGCGGCTGGCAGGAAGTGTTCACCGAGCAGTTGTCGTTGTTGTTGAATTGCGGGTTTTCCGTGTTGGCCTTGCACGCATAGTTGCCGGCGAGCAATGGCTCGGACGTCAGTTCGCCGGATTCGACGCACATGCTGGAATCGGGGTCGTAGTTATATAGCTTGAACGGAATAGGATTAGTACAGTCAGCGTCTTTTAAACAAGGGTACTTGAAGCGCTCGATACAGGCCGGCGGGTAGTCGGTGGCAGGCTTGTGCACGAACTGGCCGACCTTCTTGATCTCGGAACTGTCCGCCAGCTGCTGCACGGTGACCACCGCCATCTGCGCGTCGATGCCGCCGGTCCCAGCCGCCAGCGCCGCACTCTGCAGGTTGGCCACAAAGCCCTGAAACGCCGCAGCCAGTTGCTGCTGTTCCTGGCACATCGACGACGAGTGGTCCACCATCCACAGGAAGTCGATCTGGATCGGCGGCTTGCTGGCGACAGCATCGGCAGCGTCCGCGTTGGTGTCCGGTCCACTTGCCACCGCAGCCGCGCCACTTTCACAGCCCGAGTTCGCCGCGCTGGCCACCGCGAAGGTCGCCAATGTCAGGAGATGGGTTGAAAAGCGACCAAAACAACTACGCATCTGCGGACCTCCGATGGCACCGTTGCGGCACCTGTGGCTGGCGCTGGCGAGTCGCCGTAGTCCTTGCCAGCCTGGACTTGAACGATGCACGTGTCAATGCGCTGCCATCGAACCAAGCACCGGCCGCCCCGCGACACCTTCGCCAAAACCCCGTATCCTCGCCGTCGCGCAACGCAACTGCGCCTTGCCCTGGCCCGCCGTCTGATGAAAATCGCCCTGTTTCTTCCCAACCTTGGTGGCGGCGGCGTCGAGCGGGTGTTCGTGCACCTGGCCCGCGGGCTGGCCGAGCGCGGCGAGACGGTGGAGCTGGTGCTGGCCAGTCGCCAGGGCGTGTACTTGGCCGAGGTGCCGGCCACCGTGACGCTGCGCGACCTGGGCGCGGGGCGGGTGCTGCGGGCGGTGCTGCCGCTGGCCCGTTACCTGCATGAAACCAGGCCGGATGTCTTGCTGACCGCCCAGGATCACGCCAACGTGGTGGCGGTGGCGGCGCGGGCGCTGGCGCGGACCCGCTGGGGCGTGGCGACCAAGCTGGTCCTGGGCCACCACTCCAGTGCCATCGGCAAAACCGCTGCGGAAATGCCCAGGAACGAGCGGGTGGTCATGGCGCTGGTACCGCACCTGTACGGCCGCGCCGACCGCATCGTGGCCGTGGCCAGCGGCGTGGCCGACAGCTTGGCCGCCTACGCGCACCTGGAGCGCGCCAGCCTGGACGTCATCTACAACCCCATCATCACGCCGGAATTGCTGCAGAAGGCGGCGGCGAGCGTGGATCACCCGTGGCTGCAACAGGGCCAGGCACTGGGCCAGCCGCCGGTGGTGCTGGGCTGCGGCCGGCTGGTGCCCGACAAGGACTACCCCACCCTGCTGCGGGCGTTTGCTTTGGTGTGCAAGGAGTTGCCGGCGCGGCTGCTGATCCTGGGCGAGGGGCCGGAGCTGCCGCGGCTGCAGGCGCTGACCCGCGAGCTGGGGCTGGACGAGGCGGTGCAGTTTCCCGGGTTCTTTGCCAATCCGTACGGGATGTTGCAGAGGGCGGCAGTGTTCGTGCAGTCGTCGGTGCGCGAGGCGCTGCCCACGGTGCTGGTCGAGTCGCTGGCCATCGGCACGCCGGTGGTGGCGACGCGGACGGCCTCGGGCACTGCGGAAATCCTTGAGAATTCGGAGTTCGGCCCGCTGGGAGCGCTGGTGCCCTGTGGCGACGCGCCGGCCCTGGCCCAGGCCATCCTGCAGGTCCTGCGGCAACGGCCGCTACCGGCGCCGCCGCAAGCGCTGCGGCGGTTCCAGCTGGACACAGCGATCAGCAACTATCTCAACCTGTTGCGCGACGCCTGCACCGATCCGCACCCCAAGCTGCGGCGGGCCCGGTAGCAGCGGCGATCGGTCTGAAAGTTTTGACAAAACTGCGCCGCGGGCGCACCCTTGCCGCGTGTTTACCCCGCCCACCCCACGCCTGGACGAGAACCGAATCCGCAAGTACTTTGCGGTGATCGAGGCCAGTACCCTGACCTGCGCCGAATACCGCGCCGGCCGCCACGACGTGCTGGTCTGGCACGCGCGCCGCATCGGCGAGGCCATGCTGTGGCTGCTGGGCGACGAAGACACGCCGCTCGACCTGGACCACCTGGCCGAATACCTGGTAGAAAACGGCAAGTTGACGGGCGCGGTCGCCGCCTACATCGAGACGCTGCGCACCGCCGGCACCCTGCCCGGCCAGGTCGCCGAGCTGGACACGGACCGCACCACGCTGGACGCTTGCGTGCGCGCGGTGCCGATGGTGGTGCGTTGGCTGTTCCACGACTCGGCTCACGCTCGGCCGATGTCCGACGCGCTGATGGGGGCAGTGGCCGACCTGGAAGCGCCGACCCCGCGCGTGCCCAACGACTACCGGTTGGCCAAGGAAAACGACGAGTACCGCACCAACCTGCATCTGGCGCGCAACGAGATCACCCGCCTGAAGCAGCAGCTGGGGCCCGACCCGGTCGGCGCGGCGCGCGCGCGGCGGACGTGGACCCTGGTGGGCCTGGCGGCCGCGCTGTGTGCGGGCGTGGCGATTGGCTGGGTGGTCAAGCCGAGCACGCAAGAGCATGTGGCGGCTCGGGATTCCGGCTCGAGCACCAGTTCAGGATCCGGCTCCGGTTCCGGAACAGGTTCAGGTTCAGGTTCAGGCTCAGGTTCAGGCTCAGGCACAGGAACAGGTTCAGGATCGGGAGCAGCAGCAGGCCCCGAGCCAACCGCGGTCGCTGCGGCCGCGCCCCCCCCCGCCGAACCAGCGGCCCCGCCGACCCCCGAAGCCCTTCCCCAGCCCGCAAGCGAGGTTGCGGCACCGCCCGAACCCGAGCCAGCCGCAGCTGTGCCGGCCGAGCCCGCGCCCGTGGCCGCAGCAGGAGGCTGCCCAGCCGGCACCCTACAAGTCGCTGAAAAGACGCTGCACTTGCGGCGCGGCCCGTTCCCGCGGCCGACCTGGCCCGAACCGCAGGGCAAGCTGCCGGCAACCAAAGTGGCGGCGTTCTGCATCGACCAGCGGCCGGTGACGGCGGGCAAGTACGGCGATTGGCTGAAGAACCACGACCCGGCCCTGCTGGCCAGGCAGGTGGCGCGCGGCGGCAACTTGAAGATCGGCGCCCGCGACCTGCCGATGAACCGCATCCACTGGCCTGAGGCCAGCGCGTTTTGCCAGGCGAACGGCGGCGCACTGCCCACGGTGGCGCAATGGGAAGTCGCGCAGCGCCTCGCGACGCCGCCCGAGCAGTCGCCCAAGACCGGCGAGTGGGCGCAAGACGCTTTCCCGAATGCGCTTTTTGGCTACACGGGCGACCAACTGCCCGACTGCAAAGACGCCAGCAAGTGCGAGCACTTGTACCACGGCGGCGCCGTGGACCCGCCGCGGCCGCGCGATCCGCTGCTGCGCTGGCTGCAACGTGGGCCGGGCCAGCCGGCGGTGCCCTTTGTCGGCTTCCGTTGCGCCTATCCGATGCAGTAGATTGACTGCCTTACCGCTTGCCTGCTCTGACGCGGCGCCGAAAGCCCTCACCCCCGGCCTGCGGCCGACCCCTCTCCCACTTAAGTGGGCGAGGGGTAAAGGAAAATGACTTGCCCCTCGCCCAATGCGTTGGGAGAGGGGCTGCCGCCGTAGGCTGCGGGGTGAGGGCCAAGTGCTGATCATCGCAAAGGTTTCTGGCAAAGGCTCGACGCTCGTGGCCCTCCGACAAGGGAGAGCAGATAGCCCTTGCGCAAAAGCCGCGGGATTTGGCACAGTAACCGCACGGAGGTTCCGATGACGCGTTTTCTGCTGGCGGTGCCCACACTTGCCCTGTACCTGCTTTCCGCGAGCCCGGCTTGGGCGTGCGGTGCGTGCGTGGCCCCGCCCGGTCCCAGCACGGTGGAGCAAAAGGCCGAGCGGGTGCTGTTCGTCCGTGATCCAGTGACAAAGCAAGCCCTTACCTGGGTCGAGGTGCGCTACCAGGGCCAGCCGCAGGACTTTGGCTGGGTGGTGCCGATGCCCAAAAAGCCCAAGCTGGGCGTGGGCTCGCAGTACCTGTTCGACCGGCTCGATCAGGCGGCGGCACCAAGGTTCTCGCTGACTTACAATGCCTCGCGCGAGAATTGCTCCGTGCCGGTGTACGCGAGCTCCGGCGGGGGTTTTGGCTGTGGCGAGGACTTGGCCGCGGCGGGCAGTGCCCAAGAGTCTTCCACTAGCAACAGCGCGCCGACCAACGGCCGCACGACCCACGTGCAAGTCCTGGAATCAGCTAGCGTTGGCCCGTATGACTACCAGATCATCGCCAGCGACAAAAGCGACGACCTGCTGAATTGGCTCAACGCCCAGGGCTACGCCACCCCGGCGGCCGCGCTGCCGATCATCGACGGCCACGTAAAGAAGGGCGACGTCTTCGTCGCGCTGAAGCTGAAGAACGACGCCGGCATCGATGCCATCCGCCCGGTCAGCTTCCAGATGGACGACGCCGATCCGTGCGTGCCGCTGCGGCTGACGTCGGTGGCTGCGGTCGACGACATGCAGGTGGTGGTGTACCTGGCCGGTCCGGGGCGAGCGATCCCCAAGAATCACATGCATATCGAGGTCAATCCGCTCAAGCTCAGCTGGCAGAACGCCGGCCAGAACTACGACCAGCTGCTGGCGGCGGCGATCGACGAGGCGGCCGGCCGGGCCTTTGTGACCGAGTACTCCCAGCCGATGGCGGCCGTGCAGGTCGAGGGCAATGACACCAAAGCGACGGTGGCGGCGGTGCAGTACGCTCACCCGCTGGACGGCACGCCGCTGCCGGGCTCGATGGGCGGACCTGCGCCCAACAGCAAGGCCTATGGCACCGGTGCGCTTGTCGACGCGAAGCGCTTGGATATCAGTGCTTTCAAGGATGTAGCGACGGTGGCCGACGTTGCCAAAGCGCTCAAGACCTCGCAGTTGCCGCTGGCCGACGAGGTGGTGACGATGCTCAACGCGGCGGTGACCTCGACGAGCGTGGACTGGGTGGCCACTCAAGAGACGGGAAGCTTTGTCGGCGCAGGGTATTCGGGTATCTCCAGTACCGCCGCCAAGGTGGACGGAGCCAAGCTTTATGCCGAGTTGGGGGCGTTTGCCGACGGCACCAAGCAGGCACTCGAGCTATTGGCAAAGCAAAAGACCTTGACGCGCCTGGTGCTGCGCATCTCGCCCAAAGAGATGGACCGCGACCCGGTGTTCGCCTTCAACGCCAGCCTGCCCGACGTGCAGCGCCGCTACGCCGCCACCGTGACGGGGGTTTGCTCGCAGGGCGATTCGACCGCCGACACCACGCGGCTGCGCGTGACGGGCATCGATCGCAGCTACCTGATCAAGGGCTTCCCGCCGTCGTGCTCATTCTGCACCGGCACCTTCGTGTCGCCTGCGGATCCGCGCCTGGCGGCGATGCCGGCTGCCTGGGTGGTGGAGCTGCTCGACGAAGGCAGCGCGCCGCAGCCGGTGGCTCCCGACCAGATCAGCCTGGTCGACACGGCCATCGCGGGTGCTCAGCCGGGCAAGAAGTCGCTGCCGGATGGCATGACCCTGAAGGTCGCGGAAGCGCGGGTGAAATTGCCGGCGAGCGACCCGCCCGTGCACTTCAAGTCGGCGGCGGCGGAAGCGGCGGCGGATCCCGGCGGCTGTGGCACCGGGCGCAACCGCTGGTTTGGCGCGTGGTTCGCCCTGCTCGGCTTGGCCGGCGGAGTGGTGGCCCTGCGGCGGCGGCGTGCGTAAGTTTCTGGCTGGACTCCTCTTTGTCGCGCTGGGGGCCTTGCTCGCCGCGCCGGCGTGGGCCTTTGGGCGCACCCCGCCGGCAGGGTGGGGCATGTCGCTGGCGCCGCTGCGGGTGCTGGTGGACGTGGTGGAACTGCGCGGCGAGTGGCGGAACCCCAAGTACGTGCTGGCGATTCTGGCGGCGGGCGGCGGTCAATCGACCACGAAGCCGTTCGCCAAGAGCCACGCGACGTTGGGCGGCGGCGTGCAGGCGATGCACGCGCTGCTGGGCGACGCGCGCCGGGGCATCCTGCTGGGCGCCGAGCTGCGCTACGAGCACAAAACCAGTGAATCCACCAGTGAATTCGAGCTGACCACCGGGGCCAGCCACGGGGCGGCGTTGGGCCTGTTCCTGGCAGGGCGGCTCACGGCGGCGTATGGCGGACTGTTTGCCGAGGGGCAGCTGGGGGCGCGCGCGCGCTGGATCTCGACCACGACCAGCTGCTGCGGCACGCTGCGCGACGACGCCACCGTGCGCGACGTGGCGCCAATGGCCGGTCTGAACGTGGGGTGGTTGTGGTAGGCCGCCGGGTGCTGATTTTGTGTGCGATTGCAGGGCTGGTGACGGCGCCCGCGATCAGCCAAGAACCCGCTCCCGCCGCCTTGCCCGCCGCCAGCACCACGGACGACCACGACGCAAACCAGGACGAGAGCACGTGGGCCGGCGCCGCCGCACTGGAGCTGGGCATTTTTCAGTCGATCCACGGCGCGCTCATCGGTGCCGAGCTGTGCCAAAGGCCGCAGTGCCGGTCCAAGGAACTTCCGCCGTACCTGTATGTGGGCGCGGGGTTGGGCGCCCTGGCCGGTGGCGCGGCGGGCCTGAAGCTGCGGCCCCACCAGGCCATGCTCATCAACTCGGGGACGGCGCTGGGGCTTTTGCACGGTGTGGCGCTGAGCTGGGACGACAACAGCCGCGACGACGCCAGGATCTGGATCACCGGACAGCTGGTCGGCACCGCCGTGGGCGCGCTGGCCGGGCAGCTGTGGCACCCCGAGAATGGCCGCCTGGCGATGGCCAACTCGGCGGCGCTGTGGACGGCGACCACCGTGACGCTGGCCCGCAATGCCGCCGGGCGCAGCAGCAATGCCGCGTGGGCGATGGCAACGGCCGACGCCGCCTATCTTTTTGGCCTGGTGGCCTGGGACAGCAAGCCGCAGGCGCGGGCCAGGCTGGCCGTGGTGGACCTGGCGGGGGCCCTGGGACTGTGGCTGGGTGGCGCGGGCGGCGCCGTAGTGGGCAAGCTGGCGAATTGGGGCGGCGATCGCGGCCTGTACGCAGGTGCGGCAGCCGGGGCGGCGTTGGGTGCGATCCTGGCCGTGACGCTGGTGCCGCTGCCCGACAAGCCATTGAGCGTGCAACTCTTGCCCCAACCGAATGGGCTGGCGCTGGGCGGAGCGTTCTAGCGATGCTGCGCGGCCAAGACCAGCCTAATTGGGCCAACCTGCCGAGACGGCTGCGGCCGCGGCGAAGCTGTGCGAGTGGCGGGCGGCAAGGCAGTGCCTTGGCTTCAGGCGCAAAGCTGCTGCTGGTGTGGGCCATTGCGACCCTTGCTTGGACTTCGGCACCTGTCGACGCGGCGCCGCTGCCTCGAACGGCCTCGCCGGCGTCCCCGAGCAGTGAAGCCTTGGGCGAGAGCGACTGGAAGGGCGCGGGCGCGGTAGAGCTCGGCACTTTTCAAGCGCTTCACGGGGGTTTGCTGGGGTTGGAACTCTGCGGACTGGCCCACTGCAGCGACAAGGCAATTTCGTGGCTGGCGGGCAGCGCCTTGGGAGGCATGGCCGGTGCTACGGTGGGCTCGGCGCTGCGCCCCCACCAGGCCGCCCTCATCAACTCGGGTAGCGCGCTGGGGTTCATGAACGGCCTGGCGCTGGCCACCGCGGGGAATTTCGGTGAGAGTCCCTCGACCTTGGTGGCTGGACAGCTGCTGGGCACGGCGGCCGGTGCGGTGGCCGGGCAGGTGTGGCATCCCGAGACCGGTCGCATTGCGCTGGCGAATTCCGCGGCGCTCTGGTCCGCCGTAGTGACCGCACTGGCCTCGCAAGGGGCCACGCGCACGATCAATGGCCACTTGACCCTGGTGGCGGCCGATGTGGGCTTCTTGGCTGGCCTGGCCCTGTGGGACAGCTGCCCGCTGCTGCGGGGCGATGTAGTTTGGGTCGACGTCACCGCGGCGGGCGGCCTGCTGTTGGGCGGTTTCATCGGCGATGCCGCGGCCCGATCCGGCGGGGCCAGCAGCGAAGCCTTTTTGTTTTGGGGCGCGGCGGCGGGCGCGGCGACGGGTGGCGTGTTGGCGGCGACGCTGTTGCCGGCGCCCAAGTATCGCCCAAACGTACAGGTAATCCCCCAGCCGAACGGCCTGGCGCTCGTCGGCGGGTTCTAGCCTTGCCGCGGCCCGGTGCGGGGAGTAGTGTTGCGCCGCAGTCCGCGCCAGTCCCGGCGGCGGCAAGGAATCGAACATGACCCAGAGTATCAAGCGCTTAGGCATCCTGGTCGGCGGCGGCCCGGCCCCCGGCATCAACAGCGTCATTGGCGCCGCCACCATCCGCGGCATCCTGTCGGGCTGCGAAGTCATCGGCATCCGCGACGGCTTCAAGTGGATCATGGAAGGCAACATCGACCACGTCACGCCGCTGACCATCGACGCCGTCAGCCGCATCCACTTCCGCGGCGGCTCGTTCATCGGCATCGCCCGCGCCAACCCCACCAAAAGCGAGCACTACCTGGAAAACGCGGTGATCAGCCTATTGCGCCTGAACATCGACAAGCTGATCACCATCGGCGGCGACGACACGGCCTACTCCGCACACCGCCTGCAAGAGCACAGCAAGGGCCGCATCCGGGTGGTCCACGTGCCCAAAACCATCGACAACGACCTGGATCTGCCCAAGAACATGTGCACTTTTGGCTACCAGACCGCGCGTCACATCGGCGTGGAGATCGTCAAGAACCTGATGGTCGACGCCAAGACCACCTCGCGCTGGTACTTTTGCGTGGCGATGGGCCGCAAAGCCGGCCACCTGGCGCTGGGCATCGGCAAGTCGGCGGGCGCAACATTGACGCTGATTCCGGAGGAATTCGGCGGGCATGTGACCCTCAAGCGCGTGGTGGACACCTTGGTGGGGGCGATCGTCAAGCGCCTGGCCGACGGCCGGCCGGACGGCGTGGCGGTGCTGGCCGAGGGCCTGGTCGAGGGCATGAGTCCCGAGGACCTGGCGACCATCGCCGGCCACGCCGAGCGCGACGCCCACGACAACCTGCGAATTGCCGAGATCGACTTTGGCGAGATCCTCAAGGCCCAGGTGCTGTTGGGGCTGAAGAAGTATGGGATCAAGAGCACCATCGTCGCCAAGAACATCGGCTACGAGCTGCGCTGCGCCGACCCAATTCCCTTTGACATGGAGTACACCCGCGACCTGGGCTATTGCGCGGCCAAGTACTTGGACGAGGGTGGCTCGGGCATCATGGTCACGATGCAGCAAGACGTGTTCCAGGCGTTGCCGCTGACCAGCATGATGGACCCCAAGACCGGCAAGACCAAGGTGCGGATGGTCGACATCGCCTCGGACCGCTACAAGATCGCGCGGCGCTACATGATTCGGCTGCGGCGCGACGACTTCGAGGACCCGCACGCGCTGGCCAAGTTCGCGGCGACGGCGCACGTGACCCTGGACCAGTTCAAGCAGGACTTCGAGCACTTGGTCGAGGTGGAGCCGCCGCCGGTTTCGCTGTTGGGGTAGGGAGTTTGGGGTCGGGTTCGGGCTCGGGTCCCCGCCTTGTGGGCGTGGGGCAAGTACGCCATACTCAGTCCATCCTCGCGAAAGTGCTGTCGGCGCGCGCAGTCTGTTCGCGCTTGACGACCCGAGACGTGAACTCAGCGCCCCCCTGGATGGAGTCCGACATGCACCGCAAACAGCCAGAGAATTCACGCGCTCCAAGTTGGACCCTCGGCTGGGTTGCTGCGGGGCTGGCGTTGACCACCCTTGCCGGCTGTCCGTCGATCGGCCCGTCGGCTGCCGGCCAAGGCAACCAGAGCGAGGCAGATGCTGGCCAGGGCGACAGCACGGCCGATAGCCCGACCGATCAAGACCAGGCGACTGCCGCCGAAACGCTGGCATCGCCGGATGGCACAGGTGGCGACCAGGCAGACATCGGGCAAATCGGTGCTGATCTTGCGGATTCTGTCGAGTCTGGAGATGGCTCAGCCGGTGCGGACACCGACACGGACTTGTTGGACGCCGAACTGCCGGCGCCGGACTTGATTCAGCAGGACGCTGAAAGCGACGCAGCAGCTGCAGCCGATGCCGACCTGGTCGCCGGCGACGACGTGGCGGCCACCGCCGACGTAATCGCGGATGCGAGTTTGGACGCTGCCGTGGACGCCATCCCGGACACGAGCGCAGATGCCGCTGCCGACGCGCCTCTGGATGTGCCCGCGGAGGACGTTGCCGACACGGCGAGCGATGCGAGCGGAACGGACACGTCGGCCCCCATCGCCTACGCCAGCCTTGGCCAGCCCTGCAAGGTCGCCGCCGACTGCGGTGCAGGGATGGTATGCCGCCACGCTGGCTGCAATGGCCCGGCGTTGTGTGTCTTTGCGCCCATCAGTTGTCCAGCCGGGGAACCGGTATGCGGCTGCGACGGAAAGGACTACCCCAGCGAATGCGCCGCGGTGAGCGCGAGCGTGGGAGTCGCCAACTACGGTGCGTGCGGCTCGTGCACCAGCGAGTATTCGTCCTGCTGGGGTCCGTGCCCTGGTAGCGGCAAGGTGTCCGGGTCAAATCCCTGCTTGACGGGCGGAGAGGACTTCTGCTCGTGCGAAGGGGCGCCGGTACATCTCCTTGACGTGTGTATGTATCTGCAAGAGAAGCAAAAAAACGGCGCGATCGCCTGGGCCGGACAATGCCCGGGCGAGTTCGGCACGTGCGGCAGCATTGGCCAGCCACCGTGCGGACCTGGGGCAGTTTGCGTGCGGACGCCGGGCCAATGCGGCGGCGGCGGATTGTGCATAGCGAGCCCGGTTCCCGCCGGATGCCCCACCGTCGTGCAGCCGGTGTGTGCGTGCGACGGCAAGACCTACAACAACGCGTGCTTGGCCATGCAAGCGGGAAGTTCAGTGGCCTATGCCGGCTCGTGCACTGCCACGGCCACCCCTTGCGCGATGGCGGTCCCGTACGGCAGTGGCGGTAGTTTGGATGTGCCCTGCCCAAGTGGCCAAACATGCCTGTCGGTAGGCTGCGGTCCGGACTTGGCCTACGGTACTTGCTTGACCCTGCCCGCCGTCTGCCCAACCGACGTTGCCCCCGTCTGCGGGTGCGATGGCAAGGACTACGCCAACGCGTGTGTGGCGTTGAAGACCGGAATGCCGGTCAAGGCTTTGGCGGCGTGCAAGTAGGCGGCCGCGCCTGGCAGATGCCGTGCGTTTTCTAGTGTGTAACTTCAAAGGGTTTTGGGGCGCCTCGCCGCTCGCGCGGATGGCGCGGCTGGGTGTGGGAAATGCCCGGCGGCTGAAGCCACGGCTAGGGGTACAAAGCCCGGCCTTCGCCGGGCTCGGTCGGGAGTCTCGAGAGATTCTATTGAGTTCGATGGTGCCATCGAAGGCAGGGATGCGGCAGGTCCAGCCGTATTGGCAATTCGATTGCCAATAGCGGGAAAATGTGTTTCGTTTGGGTCGCCGGGCGGGCGGGAGGTCGCCGCGCGGCTGCCAGAACCTTCAGCGGTCGCGCCGAAGGAGGGCCGCTACGTCAGCCAGTTCCTGTCGCCTACCGGCCGCTTGCTTGTTGGCAATGAGGTCCTCCAGCGACAAGAACGGCGCCGTCTGGCCGTCGGCGACCGCAAAGACCACGCGCCGCTGCCACGATTCGGCAAAGTCCAGCCCGTCCACGGCGGTCAGCACGTCGACGCGCCGCGGCGGCGCGCCCATCATGAATCCGTAGTGCGGGGTCGCCAAATCGCGCTCGACCAACCCGGCCAGCGGCGCGCCAAAGTTGGCCAGGGCGGCCATGACCCGGGCCGCGTTGTCCGCTGTGGGTTCGACCCAGACATCCAAGTCCTTGGTGGCGCGAGCGTGCCCGTGCGCCGCCACTGCGTAGCCGCCAACCAGCAAGTACCTGGCGTTAGCGGCGTTCAGGTATGCAATGAGGTCGAGAAAGTCCTGGTTCGCCGTCCCCCCAGCCGGCCAGACGCCCAGACTCGACGCTCAGCTGCCACGCCAAGGCCAAACGTTCTGCCGGAGTTTGCGGTTGGCGAGCGTCAAAGTCGGCCTCGACGGTAGCGCGGTCGTCGCCGGGCCGAATCACCTGCGCGTGCCAGTGGCTGCGGTCGGACGGCGGTTGGGATTGTGGAGTCGGCTCGGCCATGTCCTGCAGTTTAGGTGACGCCGGTTGGCCGGGCAAGTCAAAGCGACGCTGAACCGGCGGGATGCGCGGGGTTTGTGGTTGTACGCGGCTGGCTGGGCGCCGCCAGACGGGTGCCCGGCGGCTGAAGCCACGGCTACAGGCACAAAGCCCGGCCTGCGGCGGGCCAGGTCGAGAATCTCTTGAAGTTCTGGCGAGTTCAATGACCCCACCGAAGGCAGGGAAGCGGCGGGGCCTGCCGTATTGGCAATTCGATTGCCAATAGCGGGAAAATAGATTTCGCCCAGCGCGCCCTTGCGCACCTAATCCATCGCCGCGCCAAGGCCTTGCTTCTGGGCCAGGCCGACCTCCACCGCGATGCGAAAGGCGTCGAGCCAGGCCATCTGGTCCTCTGGCGCCTGCTTTTCGACCAACCGCACCACCGCCGCAATCGCCTCTTGCTGCGGGTCGCGCGGCTTGCGCGGCGGTTTGTTGCTGGGCTCGCCGCTCTGCAGTTGCTTGGCCTCGGCGACCACCTTGGTCATCGGCCGGTCCAGCGCCGCTGCGGGCATCTTGCCGGCGGATTGCGTGACCACCTTGGCGATAGCGCAGTAGTTGCGCACCTGGCGGACCTCGATGCCCATTCGCTCGGCGTGCGCGGCTTCCCAGGCGGTGACGCCGCTGCGGGCCTTGGGTTTGCTGGCCAAGAGGGTTTGGCCCAGCTTGATGCGGTAGGCGTTGGCGTGGATTTGGGCGGTCTGGGCGGTGGTCGAGAGGGCGGCGAGGTAGGATTCGGGGGTTTGGTCGGGGGCTGGGTCGGGGAGTTGGTTTAGGAGGTCGGCGATGGTGGCGTTGGGGTTCATGGTGGTTCTCAGTCGTGAGATTCGTGCTTCCGCGCGATTCTCTTTTGTCCGTCCGCGGCGAATTGTCAAGGGGACCCCGTTTGAATGCCTCGCGGAGGGGCGGAGGGAGCGGTAGCTTGACAGTGCGAGCCGCGCCCGCTACGGCGCCGTCAAAGCCCAAGCCCCGCCGATCATCGCCGACTGACCCGCCAGATCCGAAACAATCAGGGCCATGTACACGTTGCCGCTGCCGTAGGGCACCAGATTGGCGCCCATCGCCGAGTCCCCGGCCAACGCCTTGCCAACGGGCTTCCACGTCTGCGCCCCGGCCGAGTCGAGAACCAGGACCATCGGCTCGACCGTCGATCCGGCCGCGGCAGTGATGGCGCCCACTACCCCATCACTCTCGACGAACAAGATCGGCTGGTCCACCAGGGCCGAGGTGTTGGCGTCGTAGACGAATCGCATCAAGCCGCCCGTGGCCGCAAGCCCTGGCGCGGTATAGACAATCGGGAAGTCGGCGACCACATAGCCATCCGTGATCTGCAACTGCACGAACCCAGGCACCTGCTCCGTGCCTTGGGTCAACACCGCGACGGACTTGGGCCAACCCGCGACAACTTTGTCGTCCTTGACTTGGCCGGGCAGGACCATGAACGCCATGACCGAAGTGCTTGCGCTGTCGAGTTCGCCTACCAACAGGTTCGCCTCGCCGATGTACTTGCCGGTCCCCGGCGCCAAGGTGCCAACGATGGCAAGGCTATCCCCGCTGTCGATGATGGGCGGGTCGGCCGGCGTCAAGACGGGCTTGGTGGTCGCCTGGTTGCCCTTGGCCCAGCCAAATAGGCCGCCGAGCATGCTGCGCCAGCCTGCCATGAAATCCAGGTTGCCATACTCGACCTTGTAGAGGTTGGCGCTGCCGGGGAAGTAGATGGTCAGGCCCGTCGCCCCAGACAAGGCGGGCCCCACATGCTTGGCTAGTACCGCGTTGTTGATGGCCTGAACCAGCGCAGCACCGGCCGTGGCGAGCGACGGGTCTTGCTTTGCGGCACCAGCGGCAATCTGCCCCAAGTCGACCTGCCCGACCTGATCCTTGTGCTGTGCGCCAAATTGCCGTGCTGCACCCCGGGCTTTGGCCAGCGCCAGACCCGAGGTGGCAAAGTTGCCTTGGACGGCCCCGGCCAGCGCGTCGACCGCGTCGGCGATCGGCTGGAGCTTGTTCAAGTCGGTGAGGGCCAGGGTGATCGCGCTCTCGGTATTGTTCTCGTTCGCCTGACCGACAAAGCCGGCGAGCAGGGCCTTGCCCAAGTCCGCGCCACTGGTGCCTGGATCCTTGGCGAGTACTTCCAGGGCGGCGTAGTTCCAGCCATGGCCGGGTTCCAGTTCTTCGGACGCCAGCATGAGGTGGGCAAACGGCCGCACGGCCAGTCCCACTTCCAGGGTCGACATCAGGCAGGCATCAAAGCCAATCAAGTCAAGGCGCTCGACCCCACCTGCACCCAGACCAGCCGCCAGCCCGTCGCGCAGCTCGCTCATGTCCAAAAGGTCGAACTTGCCGGTCGAGTCGTCGGGACCCATGCCGACGAAGCCGCCGCCATGGTCGGACAGGATGAGCGCATAGTGATCCGCTGGATACTGCTTGATGGCCCAGCCGACGAAGTCGGCCAAGACGTCGGGCTTGGTCCTGTCCAGCTCGCCTACGTCGGCCAACTCTTCCAGGCCGCCCTTGGTGACCCGAAACCGTTTGGTGGTCGTGAAGTTCTCGATGGGCCCAAGGGCGCGGTCCGAGTAGCCTTCGGCGCGATCGACCTGCACCACCAGGTTCAGGGTCGCCGATGACCCAACCTGGGCCATTTCCATGATGTCCTGCATCATCGGGGCTTCCAGGTTCGTATCGGCCATCGAGTAGAGCATGACCGTCCAGCTACCGCCGCCGGTGCTCGGGGTGCCACCTTTGGCAGGGTATTTGCCGGTGCCGGTGCGGGCGCCGCTACTCCCGCTGCTCGTGTCTGCCGCGGTGGTCGCAGTGTCGCTGCCTGCGTCAACGGGCGGGGAGTAAGCGCCCCCGGCGCCTCCGGGCGCGGCCGCTGCGCACGACACAAACAGGTAGGCGCTCCAGGCGAGGCAGAGCGCAGGCCAGGGGCTTGGCAACCTTGGATTGGATACGGCGAAAATCATGGCTGAACTCCTTGGACAAACCATTGCAGTGATGAGGGCAATGCTACGCCGACATGAGGGCTGCAGCAAGACCATGCCATGCACTACCTGGACAGAATCGGTCGGCATCAGGCTCGGGCATCCATTCACCCGTTCGCGGCCTTGGGCCTGCTCGCACCGCAACGATCCCGGTCGCAGGCCGCAGGCCTGCTCGTACCCGTTCTGGTTGCCGTACTCGATCCAGAGCCCGAACCCGACGCGCGGGACGCACGTCCTCACCCGAACCAGGGGCCCCACGTGCCCGAAGGGATGGGCGAGTCCGGTGGACTCGGCCAAGTGGGGACCTGTACCTGTTCCTGTACCCGTTCCTGTACCTGTTCCTGTACCTGTTCCTGTACCCGTTCCTGTACCCGTTCCTGTACCCGAACCCGAACCCGAACCAGGGGCCCCCGCGTGGCCAAAGCGACGCCTGGGTCCAACGAGCCCGGCCAAGCGGGGCCCCGACCTCACCCGCCACGCCAATCTGTGCGATTGCATGAAGACCCAACGCACTACGTCGCCTAATCCCGCGACCGTCTTGAGTTACCGATCGGCACCCGCTATGGTATCGAACGCGCGCGGCGCTCTCAGTGAACGCGGTCCAGCCGGAGTTGCCATGAAGATTCGATCCCTTGCTTGCTGTTTCCTCATCCTCGCCAGCCTTGCAGCCTGCGAAAACGCCACCAGCACCACAGGTTCGGGCACGGATACCACCCAGAGCGCCGACAGCAACGGCGACGGCAGCGGCGACATCGCCAGCAGCGACGCCCCGCAGACCGACACGTTGACCAGCCCACCGTGCACCCAGGCCAGCGATTGCCCAGCGGCCAAAGCGGCTTGCATGGTCGCGACGTGCGTGGGCAGCACCTGCGGCTACGCCCCTGCGGCCAATGGCGGCGCCTGCGAGGACAACAACGCCTGCACGACCGGCGACACCTGCAAAGACGGCGCCTGCCTGGCCGGCGCGGTCACGCCGTGCGACGACGGCAACCCGTGCACCTCGGACGGCTGCGAACCGGCGAGCGGCTGCGTGCACACCAACAACAGCGTGCCGTGCACCGACAACAACAAGTGCACCACGCTGGACACCTGCAAAGGCGGCGCGTGCGTGGGCGAGGGCGCGATCCAGTGCTCGGACGGCAACCCGTGCACCGACGACGCCTGCGACCCCGCCACCGGCTGCGTCTTTACGAACAACACCGCGCCGTGCAACGACAACAACGCCTGCACCAGCGACGACACCTGCAAAGGCGGCGCGTGCGTCCCGCAGAAGCCCAGCCCGTGCGACGACCAGAACCCTTGCACTACCGAGACGTGCGACGCGGTCGGCGGCTGTGCCAGCACCCCCAACACCCTGCCCTGCACCGATGGCAGCGTCTGCACCGTGGGCGACGTCTGCGGCGACGGCAAGTGCAACCCCGGCACCGCCATCGTCTGCAACGACGGCAACCCGTGCACCGACGATAGCTGCGACGCCGCCAAGGGTTGCGTGAGCCTGGCCAACGCCGCCACCTGCGACGACGGCAGCAGCTGCAGCGCCGACGACACCTGCAAAGACGGCGTGTGCCTCCCCGGCACCATCACCGTCTGCGACGACCAGAACCCTTGCACGACGGACACTTGCTCGCCCATCAGCGGCTGCGCCCACACCGACAACCAGCTCCCCTGCGACGACGGCGACGCCTGCATCACCGGCGACACGTGCGGCGGCGGCGCCTGCAAAGGCAGCAAGGTAGTGGTCTGCAACGACGGCAACCCGTGCACCGACGAAAGCTGTGACTCGGCCAAGGGTTGCGTGCCCATCGCCAACAGCGCCACCTGCACCGACAACAACGTCTGCACTGGCGGCGACCACTGCCAAGACGGCACCTGCCTCCCCGGCAGCGCCACCAGCTGCGAAGACAAAAATCCCTGCACCGCCGATAGTTGCGACCCCAGTGGCGGCTGCCAGCACGCCGCGGTCGACGGCACCTGCAGCGACGGCGACGCCTGCACCGAGAACGACCTGTGCGCCGCTGGCGCCTGCAAGCCCGGCAGTCCGCGCAACTGCGACGACGGCAACCCCTGCACGGATGACTCGTGCGACGCCACCGCCGCCTGCCAGCACACCAACAACACCGCCAAGTGCAACGACGGCAACGCCTGCAC
>JBBISH010000036.1:0-49192 GCA_037441385.1 Myxococcales bacterium | reverse complement strand
GCCGCGCCGCAGTTGGGGATCTTGGTGAACACGCACGTGCCCGGCTGGCCGCCGCCTGGGCCACCGCCGCCGCCGCCACCGGTGTTGCAGGTGTCCAGCGTGCAGGCGTTGTTGTCGTTGCAGACCACCGGGGCGCCGGCGCACTTGCCGCCGCTGCAAACGTCGCTGCTGGTGCACGGGCTGCCGTCGTCGCAGCTGGGGTTGCCGGCCACCGGGGCGGCCGTGCAGTTGCCGGTCGTCGCGTCGCAAGCGTCGGCGGTGCAAGGGTTGTTGTCGTTGCAGACCTTGCCGGCCCCGCCGGTGCACACGCCGCCCAGGCAGCTGTCGCCGCTGGTGCAGGCGTTGTTGTCGTTGCACGCGGTGCCGTCGGCCGGGCCGTTGGCGCACTTGCCGCCCAGGCACTGGTCCTTGGTGCAAGGATTGCCGTCGTTGCAGGTGCTGTCTTGCGTGCAGGCGCCGCCGCAGCCCTCGATCAGCACGTTCTGGCACTTGCCCGTGGCCGCGTCGCAGGTGTCCAGCGTGCAGGCGTTGCCGTCGCTGCAGTCCTTGGCGCTCGTGCCGGTGCACAGGCCCTTTTGGCAGGCGTCGCCGGTCGAGCAGGCGTTCTTGTCGTCGCACGGCACGTTGTCGGGCCCGGCCACCGCAAAGCACTTGCCGGTGCTGGGGTCGCAGGCGTCCTTGGTGCAGGGGTTGCCATCGTCGCAGACCGCGAGCGAGCCGCCGCAGGTCGTGCCTTGGCAGGTGTCGCCGCTGGTGCACGGGTTGTTGTCGTTGCAGCTGCCGGCCTGCGGGTTGTGCACGCAAGTGCCATTCTGGCACTGGTCCTGCGTGCAGGGGTTGTTGTCGTTGCACTGCTGGCCGCCGCCGCCACCGCCGCCGCCGCCAAAGCACTGCTGGTTGCAGTTGGGGATTTGGGTGTGGCTGCAGGTGCCGGTCGAGGCGATGCAAGCGTCCGTCGTGCAAGCATTGTTGTCGTCGCAGTTGACGCCGATGCCCACGCATGCGCCCGCGGTGCAGGTGTCGCCCAGGGTGCAAGGCTTGCCGTCGTCGCAGGGACTGCCCGTGGCGGCCGGCGCAGAGCTGCACTTGCCCGTGGCGGGATCGCAGCTGTCCACGGTGCACGAGTTGCCGTCTTCGCAAACGGCCGCGGCGCCGGGCGCGCACTTGCCTTTGACGCACACGTCGGACAGCGTGCACAGGCTGCCGTCTTGGCACGGTCCGTCTTGCGGGGTCGACGCGCACTTGCCGGTGGCCGGGTCGCAACTGTCCTTGGTGCAGGGATTGTTGTCGTCGCAGGTCAGGGGCAGGCCCTGGCACGCCTGGGCGCTGCAGACATCGCCGCTGGTGCATGGGTTGCCGTCGTCGCACGCGCCGCCCGGCAGCGGGGTCCAGCCGCACTTGCCGGCCGCGCAAGTGTCCGCCGTGCAAGCGTTCTTGTCATCGCACTCCGCGTCGGCCTTGCAGCCCTGGCAACCGGCTATGGCGCTGTGGCTGCACACGCCAGCCGCCGCGTCGCACAGGTCGGCTGTGCAGGGGTTCTGGTCGTCGCAGTCGCCCGACCCCTTGCACGGCGGCACGCAACCCGGCTTGGCCACAAAGGTGCAGGCGCCAGTGGTCGCGTCGCAGCCATCGGTGGTGCAGGGGTCGCTGTCGTCGCAGGTCTTGTTGGTCGCCGCGGTGCAAGTCCCCGCTACGCAAGCGGCTTTGAGCACGCAAGCGCTGCCGGGTTCGCAGGTGCTGCCGTCGGGCGCGGCGATGGCCTGGCACACGCCGGCGATGCAGGCCGCCACCTGGCAGGTACCCACCGCGACCTTGCCGCCGCAGTCGTCGGCCACCTGACAGCCGGCCGGCGGCAGGTCCGGCAGCACGCTGCTATCGGGCGGAAGGGTCGTATCCTCGGGCGGCGTCACCGTGTCCTGCGGCGGCGTCACGCTGTCGTCGGGTGTCACGCTGCCGTCGTCGGTCCCGCCGGCACTGTCGTCGGGGGGCAGGATGTCGCCCGGCTGGCTCGCGTCGCCTTGGCCATCTTGGCCCACCCCGGCGTCGGCGCCGGACTGGTTCGCGTCCAGCGGCGCCCCGTCCACTCCGCCGTCGATTTCGCTGGAATACTGCGTGTCGGTGCTCGCCAGCGTCCCGCCCACCACGGTGTCGTCGTCCCCGCAGCCCGCTAGCCAGGCGGCCGCGGCCGCAACCGTCATCAACTTGCGAAACGTAAACGAGATTCTGGTTTCCATGGGGTCACCTGTCGCAGCGGCGCAATCGACAAACCCGGCGCGCACGCGAGCGTCGCCGACTCCTCCCCACCATATACGCACGCTCGCCGCAAAACGCCAAAGCGTGACCGCCGCGCCATGAGGATGGGTCACAGCCAGTCCTGTCAGCGAACGCGTCGGAATCAATCACGAAATACCTGTTCTGACCGAGCCGCGTCGCCGGGCCGGGGCGCCGCCCACGCGTCCCTTTACAATTCTTCCGGTTGTCGCGAGTCGCCGCGAAGTCGACAGCGTGTTCGCCTGTTGCCAACCACGGGCACCGGCACCGGCTCCAGCTAGTCCGTGTCCATCTCGTCGCAGGCCTGCAGCCGCTCCAAGCTGGCCTCGGTGCGATCCACACGCAGGTCCAGGGCTCGCACGACCTCGCTCAGCGTATCCAGGTCGCGCTGCAACTCCATGTACCTCAATTCCAGCTCGGCCAAGCGGGCGGCCAGGGACTCGTCGCTCACGGCGCCAAAAAGGCGGTCGCCGCGGCAACAGCCAAAGGAATCGACAGGTTGTCCTCCAAATGGCTCGAGAACAACTCGACCGTCGCGCCGGCGATGCCGGCGACCAAGGCCAGCGGCGCCGCAGCCAACAAAGTGGCCAAGTGACCCGAGGTGCCGTAGCTTGCCGGCTCGAAGATCGCCAGCCAACCGCCCACGAGCAGGGCGGCCGAGGCCACAAAAGCTAAGGTACCCTCTAGGCTTTTGCTGCCCACCAGCTTGTGCTTGCCCCAGCGCTTGCCGATGAGCGCCGCCATCGGATCACCGATGCCCAACGTCAGCACCGCCGCGATGCAGGCCAGGCGCGGAACGCCAGCACTCAGCATCAGGACGATGGCGATGCCACCCCAAGTCGCCGAATTCATGCGCCAAGCTTCGCTGGGCCGAGCGATCGAGCCAAACACCACGTCGACTAGCCAGCGGTTCAGCGGCTTGGACAGGCGGCGCGCCAGCTCCAGGCCCACCATCACCGCGGTGTAGATCCCCGCAATCTTCAGCACCGTACTGCGCTCTGGGAACACCGTGTACAGCGTCGCGCCCAGGATGCCGTTGCCCACGTGGAACACGTTGCGGGCGTAGTTCTTCGGCCGCAATTCCGGAAGCGGTACAGTTACTTCGGGCTCGCGGCGCAGGGTGCGTGCCAGGCCCTCGTAGTATTGGGCCACCTTGACCGAGGCTTGCCGGCGCGCCCGCAGGCCGCTTTGGCTCAGGTCCAGGGCGCTCAGCCGGGCCGCGGTGCGCTCGAGCAGGGCCGACACCTCGGGGCGGGCTGCTTGCCACTGGGCCCCCAACTCGCGCGCCTTTTCGGCAAGTTGGTGGGCACGCTCGGCCATGCTGGGCCCGTGAGGAGCGCTGGCCTGGGCGGCCAATTTGGCTTGGCGTCGCTCCTGCAGTTCCACTACAAGCGCATGAAGTTCAACGGCAATCTGTGCCACCGGCTGTAGCGACAGGGCCTGGGTCGAAGTCATCGTGCTCCTTGGCGAGCTGGTCGGCCGCAGGGGCGGACCAAAAACGACACGGGTTGTTCAGGGGTTGCAGATCGCTGGGGCATGCGATCTTCTTGAGGCGAAATCCACCGGCGCTATCCAGGGCGCAGGCGCGACACGGACCGGGGTGCCGCGGTAGACAGATAGTGTAGTCCCAACGCGTCCAGACGGCCAGTTATTTCCGCTCTTGGCTACAGGTCGTCGACCCGGACGGCGATGCAGGTGACGTTGTCCTTGCCACCATTTTCGCATGCTTGCTGGATCAGCTTGCTGACCATGCCGGGCAGGTTGCTCTGCTCGCGCAACATGATCTCGCGGATTTGCGGATCCGGCACTTCGCCCGACAGCCCGTCCGAGCAAAGCATATAGATGTCGCCCTTCTGCGGCTTGTCGCGCTGCAGATCGACCTGCACGTCCTGCTTGAGACCACACGCGCGCACGATGATGTTCTTGTGCGGGAAGTTGGCCTCTTCCTCGGGGGTCAGCACGGCCATCTTCTTGTAGTCGTTGAGCAGCGAGTGGTCTTCGGTCACCTGATGCAGGTCTTGGCCGCGCAGCCGATAGCAGCGCGAGTCGCCCACGTGGGCCACCGTGAAGTGGGTGTCGTCGACATGGAATCCCACCACGGTGGTGCCCATGTTCTTGAACTTGGGATCGCTCTGGCCCTTTTCCCAAATCGTGTAGTTGCACCAGCGGATGCCGGCGTTCAGCATGTTTTCGCTTTGGGTGCGGCCGCGCTCTTCGCGGCCCGGCCAGGTGGCATCGGGATCGCCAGCGGCGCGCGCGAAGTACTCGCGCATCGTCTCGACCACCATCGCGCTGGCCACTTCGCCGCAGGCGTGGCCACCCATCCCGTCGGCGACTACGAACAGGTTTTGCTCGGGGAAGACCAACAGGTTGTCTTCGTTGTGGCTGCGCTTGCGGCCAACGTTGGTCTCACCGGCACAGGTCACTCGAATTGCCACGGAGCACCTTTTAGTGCCGGCCTCCACGGCCGGATTCATCTAAGTGCCGGCCTCCACGGCCGGTTTCATTCAGTTCCGGCTTCTGCGGCCGGTCGTCCGGTGCCGGCCTTGGCGGGCCGGTTGGGGAGCCGGCGTTTTGCGGCCGGTTTTGCGGGGCGCCAGCAAGGATTGCCCCGTGCGCAATGTACGGGCTCTGCGGCCCCGGCGTCAACCGGTCCAAGGCGGACCCGCCAACCCTGGGGTGCTGGCTCGGAGCCGCATCGCCGCCGGCCCCGGCGCCTTCGCCAATCTAGGTCACAGCCCCCTACAATGCAAAGATTTTCAGGTTGTCGATGCGCACGTCGTTGGCCCAGTTGTTGAAGCCAAAGGCGGTGCCGCGCACCGGGTCTGCGTCGTCGTAGGCAATCATGAATTTGCCATCGATGTACCAGCGGAGCACGCCGTCGGTGCGCACGATGGTCCAGGTATAGGTACGGTTGGGCTCGACGCGGACGAATTCGCTTTGCGTGACGCGCCTGGACTCGTGCTCGCCCTTGCGAGCGATGGCGTTGATCGTGTTGTTCCAGCCGCCAAAGATCACCGAATAGCCGCTTTCGTGCTTGGGTTCGGTGCCGAAGATCTCGCACTTGGTGTCGCCGATCTTGGTCAAAGACCTGCTTTCGAACGTGACGCGCACCTTGGCCGGCAGCGGCTGTTTCAGCCACAGGCCCTGGTTGCGCTCGTCTTCGTTCGCCAGGCGCACGGGCTTGAGCTGGCCGTCTTGCAGCTGCCACTCGCCCTCGTGCTTGATCGTCCAGTCGCTGCCCAGCTCCGTTCGGTCAAAATTGTCCGAAAACACCAGCTTGCCGTCTGTCAGCCCGTCCGTGCGGCCGGCAGCTTTGGCTTGCGGGTCGTCCGCTTCGCCCCCTTCGGCGACCTTGGGTGGCGCAGGCCGCGGCGGCGGCGGGTCAGGGGGCGTACAGCCCAGCCAAGTCAGGCAGCCCAGGGTCAGCCAGCCCAAGGTCGCGGACTGCCAGCGTGCGATCGAGGAATTCACTTGCCGCCTCCGGTCTTCAGGTTGCTCAGCTCGTCGCTGGTGGCGCGCAGGCGGGCGTTGAGCATCCGCACCAAGCCCCAAAGTAGCTTGACGGCAGCACTTTCTTCGCTGAGCAGCCCATAGAACCCCTCGCGATCGATCACGAGCACTTCGCAGGCCGACGCGGCCGTCACGGTGGCCGAGCGCGGCGCACGCTCGATCAGGGCCATCTCGCCAAAGTGCGCACCGGGTGCCAGCACGCTCAGTTGCACGCCGTGGCGGGCCACTTTCACTTCGCCGGTGAGCAAGATGTACATGCTGTCGCCCACTTCGTCTTCGCGGAAGAACGGCTGGCCGGCCGGCCAGGTCTCCTCGCGGGCGATGCCGGCCACGCGGATGAGATCGGCAAACGGCAGGTAGCGGAACATGGTGACGCTTTGGATGGCTTCCAGGCGCCGCCGCACCCGCATCGCGCGATCGACCGTGCTGTCGTCGACCACGTCGACCACCACCGCCGTCGCGTTGTCCGGTGCTCCGCGCTCCAACGCCGCTTCGATGAGTTCGTCGCAGGCCTCTTGCGGCGTTCCGCGGCCCGCCAGCAGCTGCATCATCTCGTCGCCAACCACGCCGTGGACGCCGTCTGAGCAGAGCACGAAGCGATCCTTCGGCAGTAGTTCGAGATCCAGCAGATCGACGCGCGCCGTGTCCAGTACGCCCAGGGCCCGCGTCAGCGACTCGTGGTAGCCAGCGACGATGCTGCTGGGGTCGATGGCGCGGCCGCGGCGGCGCATGTCGTTTAAAAGGCTGTGATCCTCGGTGAGTAGGTGCAGCACGCCTTGGCGGAGCAGATACACGCGCGAGTCGCCCACATGCGCCACGAACGCTTGGTGCCCCGCAACCAGCAGCACCGCGGCCGTGGTGGCCATGCCGGTGAGCTTGGTGTCCGTAAAGCCGTGCTGGCGAACCTGGCGACTGGCTTCGGAAATCGTGCGCTCCAAGATGAGCGCGACGTCGCGGCGGGCGGTCTGGCCCACGTTTTGGTCAAAATCATCTAGCTGCTGCCGGTAGGTGGCCACGGTCCGTGCGATGTAGTCGGCGGCGATGCGGCTCGCCTCGGCGCCACCTGCCCGGCCGCCTACGCCGTCGCAGACGCCAAACACTCGGCAGTCACCGTCGGCAAAGTAGCTGTCTTCGTTTCTGCTTCGTACCGAGCCGACGTCGGTGCGGCTGCCGTGGGCGATGATCATCGGGACCTCGTGAGGGGCTGCGGTGCGCGCCCGCCGTGGCGGTGCTCAGGTGGGGCGAAAGGTATCCAGCTACAACCGCGTTGTCCATTGTAGCAGCGCCAGGAGCGCGCGGTCGGTGCCATATGTGCGCGCCAGCATAGAGCTTCCGACCAGACCCGAGGCCGCGACCATGAGGTCGGAGCCCGGCAGGACCCGCCAGCGCACCCGCAGATCGACCTCGTTCGCCAGGTCTTGCCAGCCGTGATCGCCTGGCACCGTGTCGCCGCCAAAGGCAGGCATCTTGCCGTGGGCCGCGGCCAGGCTGCGCCGCACGTCGGCGCCGACCGTCACCGGCCAAACCGCGCTGGGCGAGTGCCACTGCAGCCGCGCCCCCGCCTGCGCCAGGTTCGAGGGGTCGAACACGCGCAGCAAGCCGACCACCGCGTCCTTGGATGGGTACAGCGGTTGCCAGGCGCGATCGGTGGCGTCGGTGGCATCGTCGTCGCCGCTGAATACATGGCCAAACAGCCCAAACGTCAAGGGGATGCGTCCGTCCAGATGGTAGTTGACCTCGCTCGCCGCCATCCAAGCCAAGCGATCAGTCGGATGCTGGCTGTCGGCGTGGCGCCGTTCGCCAATCTGCACAGCACCTTCCACTTCTGCGGACAAGCCCAGCCACGGCCCGCCCACCACCCGCGAGCCCATGGTCAGCAGCCCGCTGCGCTCGGCGGCGTTGTCATCGACCAGATACAGAACGTAGACCTCGGCTTTCAACAACTCGTTCGGCGTGGCCGTCAAGTGTGTACCCGAAAGACCGCGCCGCACCTCGCTGCCCGCCGCACCTGGCTTGAGGCGGGCGGCAAAAACCTCTGCGATCAGCCGCTTGGGGATGGCGTAGTGGGCACGCACCCCGTCAAAGGCCTGGCCGATCGCGTCGAAATCGTAGGCACCGATTTGCCGCCCGGCGCCGTAGTCCAGCACCAGACGGCCAGCATCCAGCCATAATTCCTGGGCAAATTGGGCGCGCGTCCGCAGCCAGCCCTGCTGCAGGCCCAAGGGCATCGGATCTGATCCTGGGCCCGCCGCTCCCAGCGCGCCCGAGGACTGCAGCTGCAGGTATGCCGAAAGCTGCGAGTGCTCGAGCAAAATACCCAGCCGCGATCGCTGGTACCAGCCGCTGTTGAGGTTCTCGTAACCCTGGCCCAGGGCCTGCAGACGTGCCCCGCCCATGCCGCGGAAGCGCATTTCGGCGTCGCCGCGCAGCGACGTGTCTAGGGACTCGGCCGCCAGGGGAGCAGCCTCTGCGCGCGATTCGCTTGGGAGACCAGATGGTTCGTCCGCACGGGCCATGCTCGCCGGCGCGAGCATCAGCACGGCCAACCCCCATGCGAACCAAAAGCAATCGAACCACGCCCTGGCGAGCCATCTGCCGCGCCGAATTGTTGCGCTTGTCAGGCCCAAAGCTCGGTGGCTACGCATGGACCGGCACCCCTTGGACGGAGGTGGCCACGCCTCGCGACGAGTGCTGTGCGCGGAACCCCGCGCGCACGGCCCCTTGGACCCGGCGCGGCGCTGCTCGCCCACGGCTAGTGGCCCTGGGCGTCATGCGAATCTGTGATTGTCTGGGTGTGGTGCCGGAGGTGGGACTTGAACCCACACGACCGCAAAGTCAACGGATTTTGAGTCCGCCGCGTCTACCATTCCGCCACTCCGGCTCGCCTCGCGGGGCCTGAAGCGCCGCGCGACCGCTGTACAATCGGCCAAACCGGGCCGCGTGTCAACCCGCGAGCCCACGGAGAGCCGGCGGCGGGGCAGATCCAGCGACGCTAGATACCTTCGCCGCCCTCGAATTTCTGTTCGCGCGTCGCGGCTTGCGTGACTCGGCCGCCGGGCGGCACGCTGTTCGTGACCCAGACGTTGCCGCCGATCGACGCGCCGCGGCCCACGGTGATCCGGCCCAAAATGGTGGCGCCGGCGTAGACGATCACGTCGTCTTCGACAACGGGGTGGCGGGCGATGCCCTTGATCGGGTGGCCGTTCGCGTCCAGCGGGAAGCTCTTGGCGCCCAACGTAACGCCCTGGTACAGCCGCACGTTGCGGCCCAAGATCGCTGTCTCGCCCACCACGACCCCCGTGCCGTGATCGATGAAGAAGCGCTCGCCGATGGTGGCGCCGGGGTGGATGTCGATGCCCGTGATGCTGTGGGCATGCTCGGTCATCATGCGCGGAATCAGTGGAACTCCAAGCAGATACAGCTCGTGGGCCACCCGCTGGTAGGTCACGGCCAGGATGCCGGGGTAGCTGAAGATCGCCTCGTCGCGAGACACGAGCGCGGGATCGCCCTCGTAGGCGGCTTCGACATCGCTGGCGACCAGTGCCCGCACTTCGGGCAAGCGCTGTGCAAACTTGCGAATGATGGCGTAGGCGCGCTGCTCGCGATCGTCGCGACTGCCAGACACGGGCGCTTCCATGAAGGCCAGGCCGCGCTGAACCTGTTCTTCCAGATCGCGGAGCGTGCGATCCAGGGTGGCGCCCACGTAGTAGTGCAGCCCTTCGTCGTGCAAGTCCGAAGTGCCTACGTAGCCAGGGAAAAACGCGGCACGCAGCCCCTCGACGCAGGCGATCACCACGTCGCGCGACGGCAGCTCCAGCCGGCCATTGGTGCTGCGTGGCCCGGCCAGCTTCAGGGCCTGGGCGCACAGTGCGTCGACCACGGGGCCGAGCGGGGGAAGGTCTGCGTCGCTGGAAGTCATGGTCACTCCAAACTTGTTGCCGTTTGCCGCGCTACACACGCCGGGACGCGGGCGGGGTGCGAGCCGAAAAAGCGCGCCGTGCCACCGCGACCACGGCCCGACCTGGCCGATGGGATGCAGGTTAAGATCGCGGGCAAGCGCAGGCAAGTCGACCGATTCGATCTTGACCGGAACCGTGGCGGTGCATACACTTCTGCCCCCTCTGCCCCAAAGGCAGGGCAAGTCGCACGCTGGCCGGAACGGTCCGTCAGCCTCTGCGCCGCGATGCAGGCCCAGGCCGAGTCCAACGCCCACGGTCGATCGCGTCAATCCTGTCGCCCAGTTGCGCCCGTTCGAACGGAGTCTGGTCGGCCGGAGAAGTCAGGTGGAGTCCACAATGTCCCTGAAAAGCACCATCGGCAAGGGTTACAACAAGACCCTGAGCAAGGGCCTGTTCGGCCGCAAAGTTGGCATGACCCAGGTGTTCGGCCTGGAAGGTCAGCGCATCCCCGTCACGGTCCTGGAAGTCGGCCCCTGCCCGATCGTTCGCGTCAAGAGCGCGGCCGGCAACGACGGCTACAACGCCATCGTGCTCGGCTTTGCCGGCGCCAAAAAGACCAAGAACATCAATCAGCCCGAAGGCGGCGTGTTCAAGAAGGCCGGCCTCGAGCCCATGGCGCACCTGCGCGAGATGCGCGTCTCGGACGAGGACGTGGCCGCGGTCGAAGTCGGCATGGTCCTGACCGCCGCGTCGTTCCAGGCCGGCCAGAAGGTCGACGTCATCGGCACCACCAAGGGTCGCGGCTTCACCGGCGTGATCAAGCGCCACAACTACCACATGCCCAAGGCCTCGCACGGTACCCACGAAGTGTTCCGGCACGGTGGCTCGCTGGGTACCCGCACCACGCCCGGTCGCGTGTGGCTGAACAAGAAGATGGCCGGCCACTACGGCACCGACCGCGTCACCGTGCAGAACCTGACCGTGGTGCAGGCCGACGCCGAGAAGAACCTGGTCGTGGTCCGCGGCAGCGTGCCGGGCGCCAACGGTTCGCTCGTGTGGATCCAGGAAGCCGTCAAGGCGCCCAAGGCTCAGTAACTTCGCCAAGATAGGGCCTGCCGATGCCGCCGACCATCCGCGTCCGAACCGGCACCGGCAGCTTCTACACCGACAATTCCAGTCGCGATCGCGCCGGGCAGTTCCGCAAAGCTGCCGGGCGCAGTCGTTTTTCGCGCTTGCCCAACGGCGAGCGGCTGTGGGTGCAGGGCGACGCCGGGCCCATCCACGTGGACTGGAAAGGGCTGGTCACCCGGATGCTCCGCGAAGTCAGCGACTTGCTCGAGCTGATCCGCGACGTGGGGAGCGAACTGCAGCACTGCCAGCGGCGGCGCCAGCGGCTGGACCCCGACTTTGTGGCCGACTACGCCGAAGTCATCAGTTGGTTCATGGTGTTTCACACCGTGGGCTTGGTCGACCGCCGCGGCGTGTGGCTGGCCACGTTGCCGTGAAATAGCCGACTCGGCGCTTGCGTTTTGCGCCCCCGGCCCCTAAAAAACATGCCGCCGCGGGGTGGCACCGATTCGGGGGTTTTGATGCGCGTGGTTTTTCCGGCACTGCTAGACGGTTTTGACTGCGGCGACGCCGACTGCGCCTGCCGGGCGGCGCTGCGGGCGGCGACGGCGGTCAAGCCGCTGGGGCCCGGTAAATTCCCTTATCGGCAGGCCGAGAAAGCCATGCTGCGCGGTGCTGCCCGCCTGGCCAAGGGCGACGAGCCGCCGGCCAAGCCGATGCTCCTGACCGGCGACTATCCGATCGCCGCGGTGGCAACTCCGGCCGGCGCCGAGCTGTATTTTGCGACGTTGTGCCCCACGGTTCGGCAGTTGCTGGCCGAGCAGACTGAGGCGGTGGACCTGGCCCGCGCCGAAGGCGGCTGGCGCATCCCGCTACAGGTGTTTTCGCCCGACGACAAGCTGCGCGACGTGCGGCTGACCGCCGCGCGGACCTTGCCGTGGCGGCACTTCCAGACCATGCGCGAGCTGCTTTTGGACTTGGTCGCCGATCCAAGCAACGCGCTGTTGGGGCGCCTGGCTCGCGTCGCCAGCTTGGTGGACGCCGCGGTCACCGATCAATCGCTGGCGACGGCCAAGGCGCCGCTGACCGGGCGGATGTTCCTGGCGTTTCGCGGCTTTCTGGAGTCGCGCTGCGGCGCCCTGGACGATGCGGCGCTGGCCAAGGCCGTGGCGGCGATGCTGCCGCTCGCCCCGGATCTCGAGTTGACCGCAGACGACCTGCCAGGCCTGGCCGAAGCGCTGCAGGGCGATTGGCGCGCCGATGTGCGGCAGTGGTTGGTGATCCGCGAACCTGAGGTGGCGCCGGCGTTCGAGGCCTATTTGGCGCTGCGGGTGTTTGCGATGCCGTTCGACCGCGACCAGACCGTGCAGCGGGCCTACGCTGAGCTGTTCGAGGCCGTGGTGGCTGGGATGCGCTTGGCCGCGGCGGTGGGCCATGTGCGCGGCGAGCCGGCGACGCCCGCGACGCTGGTGGCGAGCCTGGCCCTGGCCGAGGCCTGGGTAGCCGACGCCGGGCAGGCGCTGCCCATGTTCCAGCGCCCGGCCGAAAGCCACGATCGCGGACCCAAGATGGCCGACATCGACATGACGTTCGAGTCAATCTGCTGACCGGTGCATGACACGCCTGGGGCGACGACCGGGCATCCTAGCGCGGTGGGCCGGCGAGCGCCGGTGGGAGGACGCATGTCGAGTGCGGGCGAGGGACAAGGAGTGCAACAGTTGGAAGACATTCGGGATCAGCACGGTGCGCCGGTGACGCGCCCCCACTTCCCCACGGTGATCGGCACGCGCGGCAGCGAGCTGGCGTTGTGGCAGGCGCGGCACATCCAGGCCCTGCTGGGCGGCGAAGCGGCGGGCGTGGGTCTGCAGATCATCAAGACGCGCGGCGACCAGATGCTGGACGTCCCGCTGCAGCACCAACTGGACAAAGGCTTCTTTACCAAAGAGCTGGAAGCTGCGCTGCTGGACGGCCGCGTGGACATTGCCGTGCACTCGCTCAAGGACTTGCCCACCCAGATGCCGCCCGGTCTGGTGCTGGCCGCCGTGCCCGAGCGCGCCGACGTGAACGACGTTTTGTTCGTGCGCAAGGACGCTTACGACCCCAGCCGGCCGCTGCCGGTCAAGACAGGCGCCCGAGTGGGCACGGCGTCGATGCGCCGCAAGTCGCTGCTGCAGTACGTGGCGCCCGACGTGGAGGCGACGTTCTTGCGCGGCAACGTGCCGACTCGGTTGAACAAAGCCAAGACGGGCGAGTTGGACGCCGTCATCCTGGCGCGGGCTGGCGTGTCGCGCTTGGGTCTGGACACTGCGGACTTGCTGGTCTTTGACCTGGATCCGCTGCTGTGGCTGCCCGCGGCGGCGCAAGGCGCGCTGGGCATCCAGTGCCGCGGCGACGATGCCAAGACCCTGAAGATCCTTGACAAGATCGCCAATCCCGACGCGGCTTTGGAAGTTGCGCTCGAGCGGGAATTGTTGCAGCGCATGGAAGGCGGTTGCCACTCGCCGTTTGGCGCGCTGGCGACGGTGACCGGTAGCCGCGCCGTGTTGCGCGCGGGAACGGTGGACACCCGCGACCACTGGGTAGCCGTGCAAGTCGAGGGTACCACTGACGAAGTGGCGGCCCAGGCCGAGACAGCGCTGCGTGCGGCCATCGCCAAGGAGCAGGTATGGGTTCGCCCAGCGGCTCGGTGGGCGTGAGCGCCAACCCCGTTGTCCTGACCCGCGCCGCCCAGGACAACGCAACCTTGCGCCAGGCGTTGGAGGCCAGCGGGGCGGCGGTGGTCGAAGTGCCCACCGCGCAAATCCGCGCCATTGCGCCAGAACCTGACTTCGAGTCGGTCGCCGCTTGGGCGGCGTGGGCGCACGCGATCGCCTTTGCCAGCCGCAACGCGGTGAGCAGCTTTGTCCAGCAGTTTGGCGCGGAGCCGCTGCAGCGGCCGGGCGTGGTGGTGGGTGCGGTGGGCGAGAGCACGGCGGCGGCCCTGCAAGCCCATGGCATCTCTGCGGGGATTGTCGCGCGCGACCCGTCGACCGGCGCCCAGCTGGCCAAGCAACTGGCCGCCACGCTCTTGCCCCACAAGATGGTGCTGGTGGCGCAAGCCCGCTTCGCGCGGCGCGATCTGGCCGACGGGCTGGCCCACGCCGGTCACGACGTGCGCGTAGCGACCGTGTACGAAAATGCCGTGCCCGACCCGCCCAGCTTGGACGAGAATTTGGCCCCCATTTTCTACTCTGCGGAAACGTTGATCTTTGCTGCCGCGCCCAGCGCGGTGGCCCGCCTGACCCAGTGGCTGCCGCACAGCCGCAGCTGCCGTTGGGTGGCGATCGGCCCCACCACCGCCGATGCGTTGCGCGAGGCCCACATCGAGCCGGCCGCCGTCTGTCCCTCGCCCGATTTTCCGTCTGTTCTTCAAACATTGCGCAGCTGTCTGCCGGCCTAGCCGCAGCGCTGCCCACCCAACGGAGCCCTCCGTGAGCTACTCCCGCGCCCAATCCGACGAGCTTTTCCAGACCGCAACTTCGCTCATCCCCGGCGGCGTCAACAGCCCCGTGCGCGCCTTCAAGTCCGTGGGCGGCAAGCCGGTATTCTTTGCCGAGGCGAGCGGCGTCAAGGTCAAGGACATCGACGGCAACGAATACACGGACTTCTGCTTGTCTTGGGGCCCGTTGATCCTGGGCCACGCCCACCCCGACGTGGTGCAGGCGGTGATCGAGGCAGCGCCCAAGGGCCTGACCTACGGTGCGTGCCACCCCGGCGAAGTCGCGATGGCGCAAGCCCTGGTCGACCGCTTCCCCGGCATGGAGATGGCGCGCCTGATGAGTTCGGGCACCGAAGCCGTGATGACGGCGATCCGCCTGGCCCGCGGTGCCACCCGCCGCAGCTTGATCGTCAAGTTCGAGGGCGGCTACCACGGCCACTTCGATAGCCTTTTGGTCAAGGCCGGTTCGGGCCTGATCACCCTGGCCGATCCGGGCGGCGAAGCCAGCTCGGCCGGCGTGCCCAGCGAGCTCGCGCACCTGACCATCACGCTGCCGTTCGCGGACTTGCCCGCGGTGGAAGCGCTGTTCGCCGAGCACGGCAGCAAGATCGCCGCCATCATCTTGGAGCCGATGCCGGCCAACAATGGCCTACTGTTGCAGACCAACGACTTCTTGAAGGGCTTGCGCCGCGTCACCCAAGAGCACGGCGCGCTCTTGATCTTTGACGAAGTGATCTCGGGTTTCCGCCTGCAGTGCGGCGGCTACGGCGAACTGGCCGGTGTGCAGTCCGACTTGGTGACCCTGGGCAAGATCGTCGGCGGCGGCATGCCGCTGGGCGCGCTGCTCGGCTCGGCCAAGTTGCTGAACCTGTTGGCGCCGGTTGGGCCGGTGTATCAGGCCGGCACGCTGTCCGGCAATCCGGTGTCGATCGCCGCGGGCCTGGCGACCATGAAGAAGCTGAGCGATCCCCATGTGTATCGCCGGCTGGAGCAGCTGGGCGGCTACCTGGAGCACCGCCTGAAAGAGACGGGCATCCCATGGCTCCGCGGTCAGCGTCTGGGGTCGATTTTCTGGCCGTACTTTGACGAGGGCGCGATCCCCACGCGCGCGGACCAAATCTCGCAGCGCGCCGTGCAGCGCTTCAACGCCATGTACAATCAGATGTTGCAGCAGGGATTCTACCTGCCGCCGTCGGCGTACGAGGTGCTGTTCCTCTCGACCGCCCATCGCGAAGCCGACATCGACGCGCTGGTCGCCGCCTGGGCGCGCGCCGCCGCAACGATTCTGTAGCGGGCTCACGGTGGCCAAGCCCCTCCGCCCGCCGGCCGCGCCCGCAGAGCGCGTAGCTGCCCCTACGCCGCGGCGGCGGTCGTTCCGCGAGTTGCGCCGCCACTACGGCCCCCGCGTCCTGTTTTCGGCGGCGGTACTGCTCCTCATCGCGCTGGGCGTGTGGTGGCTCCTGCTGATCGGTCAGTCGATTCGCACCCAGCATCAGATGGCGATGCAGCTCATCGACCGCGACGTGTACGTGGCGTCGATGCGGCTGGCGTTCCATCCCGATCAGCTGCAGGTCGGGCTGGTCAAGGGCGACGACCGCCTGGAAATTGCCGAGGCTGGCGGCGAGGTTCGTCAACCTGCGCGTTGGATTGGCGACGGGACGGAGGTCAAGCCCGGCCCGATCGACCCACGGCGGCATTGGCTTGTGCAGCCCAGCCAGCAGTGGGCGGATCAGGTGGCGGCGCGCTATGATCGGCGCAAGGGCATGGTGGTGGGCGAGGGGCTGCTGCTGACGTCGCTGCTGGCGATGGTGGTGGCGATGCTCTACCACATGATCCGCACCGAGACGAAGTTCCGCAGAGAAATGCAGGAGTTCCTTGGTCGCGCCACCCACGAGATGAAGACGCCGCTGGCGGGCATCAAGGCGGTGCTGCAGACGCTGCAACTGGGGCGCATGCCTGCAGAAGAGCAGAAGAACTTGGTCAAGCTGGCCCTAGCCGAGGTCGAGCGCGAAGAGCACTTGGTGCAAAACATGCTACTGGCGCAGCGCATGCGGTTGCCCAATCAGCAGTTGGCGGCCGATGCGGTGCAGTTGCAGGCCTTGCTCGAACGCTTTGCCCGCCACCGGCGCGAGACGCTGGGGGCTCAGCAGGTCTTGGCGATCGATTGCCCCGCCGACCTGGAGGCCAGCGGCGACCCGACCGCCATCTGGACGATCCTGGAGAATCTGGCCGACAACGCGATCAAGTACGGCGCCAAACGGCTGACAGCGCGGGCAGCCTTGGTCGACGGGCACGTCAAGGTCGAATTCGTGGACGATGGCATGGGTTTTGAGCCCGAGCGCGGCCGGGCACTGTTCGAGAGTTTTGTGGCCAGCGGCGGTCCGGCCGTGGGCAAGCATGGCACTGGGCTGGGCTTGTCGATTTGCCGCGCGCTGATGCGCGGGATGGGCGGTCGCATCGAGGCGCACAGCGCCGGGCCAGGGCAGGGCGCTACTTTTACCCTGTACTTCTGGCCTTGGAACCGCGCCGCGTAGTGTACCGGCCCCCAGCTTGATTCTTGGGCGGTCGATTGCCCACGCGGGCGCCCGCCGGTCGCCGGGCGAGCAACGCGCACAAGCCGCCAAGAGGATCCGGGACCCGAATCGGTGACACCAAGCGTCGCGGCCCTGTTCTTGTGTTATTTTGGCCCGAGTCCTAAGCTACGCCGCGTGACGAAGCCGTGGCATTGCCCCACGGCCCAGTTCGGTGTCACGACAGGATAGAATGCCGTACAGATACAGGCGCTTAGAGTGCACTGTGTTGCAGGCCAAGGCGGGCACAGGTTACCTGGGCACAGGCTACCCGGGCGAAGGATACCCAGGCAATGGAGACCAAAGAGGGCGCCGATACCAGCTACGACAGCGGCGCGGACGACTTCGAAGACGAGGAGCAGAGTGAAATGCGAGTCCTGCTTGTCGAAGACGACAACCTGATCGGCACCATGGTGCGGCTCAACCTGGAGCAGGATGGCTACCAGGTCGAGTGGCAGCGCTCGGGCGAGGCTGCCCTGCAAGTGCTACGCACGGTGCGGTACGACTGCGCGCTGCTCGACATCGGCCTGCCGGGCATGAGTGGCACCGAGGTCGCCAAGTACGCGCGCAAGCTGGGCCTGGGCACGCCGATCATCATGCTGACCGCCCGCGACGAGATCGAAAGCAAAATCTCGGCCCTGGACGGCGGCGCCGACGACTACCTGTGCAAGCCCTTCAACATGGCTGAACTGCTCGCCCGGGTCCGGGCGCACATCCGCCGCAGCCAGGGCAGCCTGGAAGTGCCCACGGATCAAGAGCTTCACGTGGGTACCGCGCTGGTCAACCTGGAGCGCCGCGCACTGCGCACCACCGATGGCCAGTGGCACGAACTGAGCGACAAAGAGGCGGTTCTGCTGCAGTTCTTGGCCCGCAACCCCGGCCGGGCCCTTTCGCGCGCCGACATCCTGGAAGAAGTCTGGGGCATGGACGCGACCCCGACCGAGCGCACGGTGGACAACTTCATCGTCCGCCTGCGCCGCTGGGTCGAGCCCGAGCCCGATCACCCCCGCCACATCGTGACCGTACGCGGCTGGGGCTACCGCTACGAGCCCTAACCTACCGAGATTACAGCCATGATCGACACCCACGCCCACCTCAAGATGGCGGCCGAGGGCGACTGGACGCGCGTGGCCGAGCAGCTACTGCGGGCGCTCCAAGCCGGCGTGCATCACGTGGTGGCTGTCGGCGCGGGCGGCGACGAGGAGGAACTGCAGTCGGCTCTGGACGCAGCCCAGCAATTCCAAGGCGTCAGCGCGATTTGCGGCATCCACCCCCACGACGCCCAGCGCCTAGAGGAGCCTGACAGCCAGGGCCTGTGGTTGGCGGTGGAGCAGGCCTGCGCCCGGGACCTATGCGTGGGCGTGGGTGAGACAGGTCTTGATTTTCACTACGACTTATCGCCGCGGGACGCCCAGGCGCGCGCTTTCGTCCGCCACATCGATCTGGCCCGGCGGCTGGGCAAGCCCCTGTGCATCCACACCCGCAACGCCGAGCCCGAAACCCTGCAGATCCTACGGGATGAGCGGGCCGACCAGATTGGCGGGGTGATTCACTGCTTTTCGGGGACGGCTGCCTTTGGTCTGGCCTGTGTGCGCGAGCTGGGCTTTTACCTGTCGATCCCAGGGATCGTCACGTTCAAGAATCCGGGCGAGATTGCCCAGGCCGTGCGCGAAGCCCCTGCTGACCGCCTGCTAGTCGAGACCGACAGCCCCTTCTTGGCGCCCGTGCCCCACCGCGGCCGGAAGAACGAGCCGGCCTTTGTCCGTCTGACCCTGGCCAAAGTGGCCGAGTTGCGCGGCTGGACCGTGGCCGAGGCCGACCAGATTACCACCGCGAACGCCGAACGCCTGTTTGGCCCGCGCTTGCGGCAGCCGCTGGACGGTCAGCCATAGCGCCACGCTGCAAGAATTTCCTTTGGATTCGCGTCGCCAACAAAGGTGGCTCCGGCCCGGCGACAGCCCTGATCCAGCTCGTCCAGCAGCGCTTGCCGGGCGGCCTGGTCGGCACGCAGGAGCCCGCGGGCGGCGTCAGCATCCTCGGCCTCGGCAATGAGATCCTGGGTCTCGCCGGCGTCCAGCTCGCGCACGGCCACCGCCAGCACCCGGTGCCCCGCCTGCCGCGCGGCCGCAAAGACCTGGAAAAGCGGCTCAAGTTGCCCAAGCAGCCCGCGGAAGTCCGAGATGATCACCATCGCAAACGGACCCTTGCGTGCCCCCATCGCCGCTCGCACCCCCGCCACCATGCCCGCCACCCGCGCTGGCGCCGGCAAGGCCCCGCGGTAGGGCAGCGGCAAGTCCATGGCGCGGCAAAAGCGCCGCAGGATCGACAAGTCTGCTCGACCACTGGGCTCTGGGCCGCGGAGCAGGGGCTGGCGCTCGCGCTCGGGCAGGCGGGCCAGGGCGGCCATGACGGTGCGCTGGCGCAAGTGATCCAGCTCGTCCGACCGGCCTGCCCCCACCGGCAGCTGCGGCAAAGGCACCCGCGCCACCGCGCGCAGGTAGTGGGCGACCGTTGTGACCAGTTGGGCCTCGCTGAGCGGTGCCAAGTCCTCGGCTACGGCGCGGCGCAGGTCCAAAAGCGCGCGGTCGGTTGACTCCAGCGCAGCCAAGCCCTCTAGCACCGGTCGCGAATCGATCACGCGGCCGTCGACCAGCGCCAGGCCCAGCGGGTCGTGGGTCCGCGCACAGACTTCGGCCAGCGAGTGGCAGAGGTCCATCGCCTGGTCCAGCGGCCCGCGACCCGCCACCCCGTCGCGCATGGTCGCGCCCGTCTCGAGCACCACGAACATCGAGCGGGTCTGTTCGCGCTCGAACGTGCGGGCCATCAGGCGACCCCGCGCCGCCGAGGCCTTCCAGGCGATGTGCTTGAACGGATCGCCCGGCTGGTGCTCGCGCAGTTCGCGCAGGTCGTCGCCCGTGCCGGGCACCTTGTCGGGCCGCTGTCCCATGCCGGACCGCGGCGACAGCCGACGGGTCTCGGCCACGGCCCGCAGATCCAGCGGCAGCGAGCGCGGCAGCGCCGCCAGTTCGAGCGGCGTCGGCAAGAACACCTCGGCCTGCAAAAGACCCGCCGCGTCGGTCAGGCGGCCTTGCAGCCCCAGCACGCGGTGTACGGCCGCTGTCTGCGGGGTAGCGCGCACCACCAGGCTGTCGTCGCGCCGACGCAGCATGCGGGTCATGACCCCGTCGCCGTGCAGCGCAAGACCCGGGCTGAGCCACCAGTGGTCGATGTCCAGGCGCGCTCCCAGGAACTCATCGGGCAGGTCCAGACGCAGCACCAGCGCGATGTCGCCGCCCACCCGGTGCGAGCGCTCGCCTTGCCCTCCGCGGCCGCGCGCCATCACCTCCAGCTCGGCCTGCACGCCCAGGGGCGGGTGCAGCGGGCGCAACTGCCTGCGAAGACGATGCAATTCTAGCTGGAGCGCCGCCACCACCAAGGTGCCAGCCAGCACGGCGGCCGGCGATGGCAGCGCCAGCCCCGCGACCATCAGGCCCAGGCCGGTTGTCAGCAGCACGCGGCCGGTAGGTTCCAGCATCTAGGCGGGTCCAATGTGCAATTCGGTGGGCACTACCACTCCGGTGGGCGCCTCGACCACTTTGGTACGGTGTACCACATCGGTCAGCACGGCCGCAGCCGTCACGCCCTCGATGCTCGCGTCGGTGGTCACCATGATACGGTGTTCCAGTGCCGGGCCCAGCAGCGCTTGCACGTCGTCTGGCGTGACAAAATCGCGCCCCGCCAACAGGGCCCAAGCCTTGGCCAGCCGCATCAGCGCCAACGACGCCCGCGGGCTCGCCCCCAAGGCCACCCGCGGATGTTGCCGCGTCGCCTGTACCAGCCGCACGATGTAGCTCACCACGCGCTCTTCTACGTGCACGCCGTCGATCCAAGCGGCCAGTTCCAGCACGTCGGCCATCGTCGCCACCGCGTGGACAGGCTCGGGCGGGTGATCGTAGGTCCGCAGCATGCGCATCTCGTCGATCAGGCTGGGATAGTCCAGCCGGATTCGCACCAGAAAGCGGTCAATCTGCGCCTCGGGCAGCAGATAGACGCCTTCTTGCTCGACCGGATTCTGCGTCGCCAGCACCAGGAACGGGTTTGGCAACGCCTGGGTCTCGCCTTCGATGGTCACCTGCCGCTCTTGCATGGCTTCTAGCAGGGCCGATTGCGTCTTGGCGGGCGCGCGGTTGATTTCGTCGGCCAGGACGACTTGGGCAAACAACGGGCCGCGCCGCAGTTCGAACAACTGACTGCGCTGGTTGAACACGTATGTGCCTGTAATATCTGCCGGTAGCAGGTCCGGCGTGAATTGGATGCGCCGAAACTGCCCGCCCAGGCTCGTCGCCATCGCCTTGGCCAGCGTCGTCTTGGCCAGACCGGGCACCCCCTCGAGCAGCACGTGGCCGCGCGCCAGCATCGCCGCCAGCAGCAATTGCACGACCTCGTTCTTGCCGATGTAGACGCGCGACACTTCGCCCACCACGCGATCGCGCAATGCTCCGGCCCTGGCGAGCCGCTGGTGATCCAGGGGGACGGACTCGCTGGCCGCGGCGGCTTCGGCGTGGGACTCAGACTGCGGATCCATCATGATTCTCCTTGTGGCAGCCTTGGCTTGCCCGCGCCCGCGGCAGTGGTGTGCCGCAGCAGCGTCTCGGCCCACTCGACCTCGGCGGCGAGTTGGCCAAACTGCCTGCGCGTCAGCACCGGGGCTTGTTCGCTGGTGGCGCGGGTGATGTCGCTCAGCACCTGGCGCATGCGCTCGCCAGCTTGCGGTGAAAATTGGCCGCCTTGCACCAGGTCGTCGACCACATTGCCGCTGCGCCGACGTGGGGTGGGGTGGCGGCCCGCGTCGCGACGCGCAGCCAGACCGCCGGCCGCACTGGGCGTCGCGACAGCAGCGTCAGCCCGTTGTAGCCACCGCGTCAACTGGCCCGCCAGCAACCGCGCAGGCTTGCGATAGTCGGCGCCACCATCGGCCAACCACGCCCCCACGTTTTCGGCCAGCGTCGTCGACCGCCGCCACGGGGACTCGCGCGGTGGCAGTTCGGGCCCCAACAGGCGCGAGCGCCGCAAGACGAGCATCGCCAAAAGCCCGACCAGCGCCACCACCAAGCCCGGCGCTACCAGTGGTCCGCGCAGCAAATCGGCGAGCACCTTCAGCCCCTTTTGCAGCAGATCCAAGCCAGCGCGCCAGCTTGGCGGTGGCGGCGCCGCCGTAGGCACGAACTGACCGCGGACACTGGCCACATTGGCCAACAGCCGCACCTTGCACGGCCGATCCACGACGCAGTAGTAGCGCAGCAGGTTCGCGGCAAACTGCCGGTTCTCGTAGACCCGCGTCAGCATTTGATTCAGCAGCAGGCTCGAGTCGGCCACCACCAGGGCGCGGCCCGTTTCGTACTCAGCCTCGGCCAGCCAGCCCAGCTCGCTTGGGCCGTAGCTGCCCCACAAGACCGCGTTGGCGCCGTCTTTGATCCGCAGCGTTGCCGGGTGGTTCAGCACGACCGGCTTGTTCAAGTTGTGGGCCAAGAATTCGGGCGGCGTCAGGCGCGCCCGCGGCAGGCGCCAGTTCGCCACCTTGCGCAAGGCCTCTGGATCGGCCTGGACGCGCACGGCCGGGAACGCGGGGTTGCCGTCAAAGGTCTGTGGCGCGCGCCCCGGTTGCGGCAACAGCTCGATCCCCAGTGGCTCCGCCCAGCTCGCACCGGCGCGGAAGTCGTCCGCCAAGATCAGACGCCCACCGGCACTCAAGAAGGCGAGCATGGGCGTGGGATCCACGAGTCCCGCGAGCGGGCCAACGACCAGCAGAACCTCGCGTTCGGACACGGTAGACCAGTCTAGCTCGCGGACCGGGCTCACCTGGACCTCGATCCGGGCCGCGGTGGCCAAAAGCGTTGCCAAGCCATTCCAGTCCGCAGACTGCGGATCGAAGTCGCGCCCCGCCCATGCCGGCCAAGCCAGCAGATGGGCCAGCAGCATCAGGGCGCAGACCCCAACGCGGCAAGCGCGCAACCGTGGGTGGGGCCTCATTTTTGAGCCTCCTCCACCCGGCCCAGGGCGTCCTTGACGTCCACCACCAGCTGCTCGTCGGTGCGCTGGCCATACAGCGCTCGCTCGGACACCCGCACCGCCTCGCGGACTTCCAAGTGACCCCGTCGCAGATAGCGGGCCCAGCGCGGCTCGACCTGGCGCGGAGTCTCGCGGCCCCAATCCACGCCGCGCCCGCTGGCTTTGCGCACCGCCTCGGCCAGCGAACCGCGTACGACCGCCCGGCAACTGGTCGGCTGCAGCGTGCAACCCTCGTAGCGGCCGTCATGCGGCATCTGGAGTTCGGCGCTGAGCAATTCGTGGTCCGCGGCACGCACGCGCAGCGTCCAATCTCCTTCGGCCAAGGCGTCCAGCGCGAACTGGCCCTGGGGGCACGGCACGTCCACGCGCAGGTCGCCGCGCTCCAGCCAGATTTCTGCGCCCATCCATCGGCCGGTCTCGCCGTGGCGCACGCTGCCGCTCAGCCGGAATGACGGCTGCGCGCTTTGCTGCCCGAACACGATGGCGTCGCCGTGCAGACCCGCCGCACTGTCCTCTAGCTCGCGGCGGAGCAACCGCGCCTGCCGCTGCCGCCACAGCGCCCGTAGCCCTGCGCCCAGCAGCAGCAGCCCCACTGCGCCTGCCGCCAGCCACTCGCGCCACGCCGGGCCCTGGGGAAGCGCAAGAGACAGCACCGGGCTCCAGCCGTCGTCGACAAACGGGCGGCCGCCGGCCACTTGGGCGGCGATCTCGACCTTGCCGGCGCGCGCATAGCGCTCTAGTGCCTCGCTGCGCAACACGGCCGCAAAGCGGCCCTGTTCGTCGGTGACCAGCGTCCCAATGATCTGCTTGTCCGCATAGATGGTTACGGCGGCTGTGCCGTGCGGCCGGGCCTCGCCTTGACGGCGGGCGGTGCCGGACAAGCACCAGTCGTCACTGCCACAGGCCTGGCCTTCGCGACCCGGCTGCACCTGGATTTGGACATCCACGGCGTCCACCAGCGAAAACCGCACTTCGTCTAGGGCACCGTTCAGGCGGTCCGTGGGCGCCAGCTCTACGGTGGCGACGTGATTGCCCAGGCCGCCCACGCTGCCCACCGCCAGGCTGGCCTGAGCAGTACCCGTGGAGTCCGTCCGCATTTCAAGTACTTGCTTGCCGTCGATCCGTAGAGCGAGCGGCACCGCCGGCAGGACCTCGCCGTCCGACGTCGCGTTTGCCGTCACCGACCACGCCGGTCCGGCCCTATTCCAGCGAGTGCTTGCCAGTGTGACCTTCACCTGGGCGGCCGCCTTGCCCAGGTCGGCCATCAGTTCGGCTTGGGCCTCGCCGTGGCTGGCGTCGCCGGCGTACGTCGCCTCAGCGTGGATCGACTGGGCAGCTCCGTCGCCACTCGGCGAGGGCACCGACACGGCAAAGCTGCCATCGACCGCTGTGACCGCGAGTTGCGACCGCGGGGCGCCGCGTCCCTCGCCGTCTACAGTATGCACCGCCACGGCGGCTCCGCCGATGGGGTCACCGCGCTGGTCGCGCAGGTTTCCGCGGATTTGCGCGCCGCTTGGTCGGGCCACGGCTTGCAGTTGCAGGTGGCTGCGCGCACGGACATGTACGCGGGCCGCGCGGGCCGGCTGGCTCAAGGCCGCGGCCAAGCCAATCGCCACCGCCACTTGCGCGGCCAAGCCACGCCAAATCCTGGGACGGATTCCCTGGCTGTGCCGACCAATTGTCCCGCGGACCGCACTCATCGACACCACTATGCCCAGGAGCGCGGCGATTGGCCACACCCCTTCGCTCCGACGCGCCAAGATGTGTGGAGGATTCATGCGTACCCCAACCTGATTCGCGCCTGGTCGGCTCGGCCGGCCTGCTCTGCAACCGGCGAGAATCAGACCGGGACACCGAATCCGGCCGGAGGAATTGCCGGGTCTTCCGACCCGATTCGAACGGATCCGCCATCGCGCCCCAGCGCCCCACAAGCGACGCTCGCCAGGCGGGCGCAACCACCTTTGTGGCCAAATGTTTGCCACGCTGCGGCGCACGTGCTAATGTCGCCATCGCCAACTTGCGGCCGGGGACGCGCACTGCGTCGCATCGGTTTTCGGGAGGACCACATCATGCATCGGCACTCAAGCCTGCTCCACTCTCGGACCTGCCCATCGAGCACTCGGTCCTGCCCACCGAGCGACGGGGTAGGAAGCGACACCGCTGGCGACTCTGCTGTTCAGTTGCTGCCCGCACCGGCGCCTGGTCCGGCGGCGCGCGCGGGGCGGAGCTACTGGGGCCCCGTGAGCAAGGTCGCCATTTTGCTGGCCCTGGCCGCGCCCATGTTGCACGGCTGCACCGAAATCCACCTTGCCACTGAGCCCGAGTCGACCGAGCTGGCTGAACTGCGTGCCAATTTGGAAGAAGAGGCGGTGCTGGTTCAGTACCAGAAGAAGAAGAAAGAGCAGGCGATTCGTCAGGGCCTGGACGCCGACCGTCTGTACGACGACGCCGCGCCGCTCAAGAAAGAGCAGGGCTTCATCGACAACTGGCAGATGGCGCGCAAGAAGGTGTTCGACGCCAAGAAGGCCGACTACCTCAAGCGCCCCGGCAAGACCGTGCAGCGCTGCATCATCAAGGCGCGCGGCACCAAGCGGGCCGAAGACGTCGACAACTGCATGCAGAATTTCACGGGCGACGAGTCGATCGACCCGGTGGGCACCGCGCTGGTGCTCGTAGGCGCCATCGTCGTGGGGATTGGCGTGCTGGTGGCCTATCGTTCGACCCGCCGTCGCCTGGACTCGGTGGCGCAGGCTGGCCAGAAGCTGAGCCTTGCTGTGGTGCAGAGCCCGCAATCGACCGAAGTCAACGGCACTTACAAGGGCTACGCGCTCAAGATCGAGGCCAGTCCACCCGAGGCCGGTCAAGACGATCGCTACCTGCGCGTGATCGTCCTCTCGGGCGTGCACCCCCATACCATCGTGCGCTTTGGGCCGCTGGCGCCGCCGACCGGCCTGGACCTGCCCGACCTGGACGCCCCGGAAGTGCACGACCCGCGCCTGCCAGAGGGCTACAAGCTGCGCCTGTCCAAGGGCGCTTCGGCCGAAGAGTTGCTGGCTGGCGACTTGGGCTTCCAGGCGCGCCTATTCGACCCGATCGACATCCGCATCCACGATGGCCGCTGCGCCGTGACCTGCTGGCAGGTGCCGTCCAACCCCGACAAGGTCGTGGACTTTGTTGAGTTGACGCTGGCGTGCGCCAAGCTGTATCCCCCGGATTAGCCGCCGATCCTCGTGAAAACTCCAACAATCTTTAGGTGGTTAGCGGCCGCGGCTGCATCCACGATCTTGGCACTTGGCACCGGAATCGCGCTGGGCTTGGCGTCGCGGCACCTCGATCTCATCGGCATGTACGACGTGGCTGCGGCGCTGGCCTTGGGCACGGCGACGGTCGCGTGGCTGCATCTGCTGCAACTGGCTCCGGGGCGCGCCACCCTGGCCATGGCGCTGCTGGTGACCTTGGTCGAGGTGGCGGCGTTTGAGTGGACGGCGGCGCAAGCGTTCGCCCGCGAGCAGGCCGAGTGGGTTGCGGCGAGCCCCGAGCTGGAAGTACAAGACCTGGCGGTGGCTGGCGTCGACACTGCGCAAGAGCTGGTCGAAGCCAGCCTGAAGGCCGAGACCGGGCATGGCGGCACGCTGGGGGCTTGGCTCGCGCGCGGCAAACCGGGGATCATCATCCAACGCGGCGGCGGCAATTTGCGCGTGCTGCCCGCGACGCTGCCGGTCCGAGCGGCGTGGCTGGGGGCGCGTACCGCTGGAATCTTGTTGGTGGTTTGGCGGTCGTTGCGGCATCTGGCCCAGCAGCCGCGCTGCCAGAACTGTGGGCGCTATCAGGTGCGTCGCGAAGTTGCGCGCCTTTCGGGCGAGCAGGCTGCCGATCTGGCCAATGCTTGGCAACGCGGCGAGCGGCCCACGGTGACCGGCACCAAGCAAGGAGCGGTGGCGGCGCTGTGGCAAGACGAATGTCCGCTGGGGCACTCGCGGCAGCCTGGCCTGGCCATCGTGGGCCTGCGGCAGCACAGCCTGGCTCGCCGCACGCCGGGGCCGTGGGCGCAGTTGGCGGCCCAAACCGACGCCGGCGGCCAGGGCTAGAACACCAATCACAAATCTCCGAGGTTCAAAGCAACGAAACCACTCGCTGACGAAAACTCGTTGATGCTCATACCAGTTCCGTCCGAATCGGATCGAAAACTCGGGCAATTCTTCGGGCCCGAACCGGGGCCCCCGCCTGATTCTCGCAGGTTGCAGACCGGGTCAGAGAAGCCGTACAGGCGTGAATCAGACGGGGTTCGTATCAGTGGGTCGCAAGCGGGCCCAACGAACCAGGCACAGCCGCGGCCCGTCGCGACGCTTGCCCCCCGGACTGGGTCTCTGATCGGTGCCCGAGATTGCTCCGTTCTCTACGTATGGCGGCGGGTTTCGACGTCGACCGGGGCAATCCACGGCATGGGCCGCGCGCTGGGCGCAAAGCGGATTTGGTCGCCAAAGCCAAACGGACGCCGCAAGTGCCCGCCGTCCAAATAGATCTCGCCAGCGAGCATACGCGACGTGACCACCAGGGCGTCTGCGAACAACCCTTCGAGCAGGAGTTCGCCCGAAAACGTCCAGGCCATGGGCTCGCGCACGCGGAACTGCAGTTCGCGCCCGGCCAGCGGCTGGACTTTGCCGCCTGCTGCCCGCATTGCCCCCGTTGAGCCGGCCGCGGTCGACACCCAGATGCCGCTGCTCTTTTGGTCCTGGCGGCGGCCGCCGACTTCGAGCACGTAGCGCGACGTTTCGGCCGGCACGCTGTGGGCCAAGAGGACGTCGTTCAAGACCAACACGGGCAGGGGGGTGCCGTTGATCGCTACCTCCATGCGCCATAGTCCGCTGCTGCATACGCTGCCGTCGCAGATGCGATCCAAGACCTCGCTGAAGGTGGCGGCGGTCGAAGCGCAAAAATAGCCGACGGATGAACTGGTTGCGCTGTTGACGCCCAGCATTGGCGGCCCATCGCCGGGCCCGTGGCCGGTGAGGACGTGCGAGGCGCGCAAGAAGGTGCCGTCGCCGCCCACCGTGACCACCAAATCGGCCCAGGCGGCCAGGCGCGGGGTCAGCCGCTCGACGACCCGGAAATCGATGCGGCGCTGGCTCAGCACGGCCTCGACCGTCGCGGCGCTGGCCACGTGTTCGCGGTGCGCCAAAATCACCCGCTCCGACAGCGGATCACCGACGGCGATGGCGTGGGCCAGCTTGGCGTCTGAACGGCGCAATTGCTGTTCGACCGCGCTGACTTTGCGTACCACCGCTACTCGGCGCATGTGCACGGGGGCGCCGACTCTGCGGTCGCCGTGAGAACCCGACGTGGATTGGCGTGTCGGCAACAGTTCACCAAGCTACGGCAGATTGCCGGGGATCGAGCGATTGGTGGTGTCGGTCATGTGGTCGTTGAAGTCGCTGCCGTCTTTCTGGACTTGCGGCGCGAGCGGCAGTGCCATGGCAAAGGTCGTGCCCACGCCGGCTTGCGTGGCAAACGTGAGGGATCCGCCGTGGGCGCGGACGATTTGCCGCGACAGGTCTAGACCCAGGCCCAGGCCGCGATCGCCCTTGGTGGTAAAGAACGGTTCAAAGATACGCTCTTGCACCTCGGACGGGATGCCCGTGCCGCTGTCTTGGACGCTGACCACCGCCACTTCGTCGTCGCCCTCGATCGTGATGACGATGGGGGCGCTGTTGGCCTGCGATGCCTCGGCCGCGTTGCGAATCAAGTTGATGAGAACTTGACGAATTCGGCCCGTGTCCATGGGCACGACCGGCTCGGCCAGCACCCGCACTTGGATCTCGTGCGCATTGACGCTGCGGTCGCAGCTGACGAAACGCACCACGCCGCGGACCACGGCCACCAGGTTGCTGGGTTGGATGACGGCGTGGCTGCGGACACCCCCGGCAAACTCGCGCAGTTCGTCGACCAAGTCGAAGATGCGCTGCTGCGCCTCTAGCATCAACTGAGCGGCATCCTGAATTGCCTCGTCATTCGGGTACTTGCTGGCAATCATGTCGGCCAGCATGAACGGGCCCAAGTGGTTCTTGACCTCGTGGGCAATGCCGCTGGCCAGCCGACCCAGCACGCCCATGCGCTCGGCCGCGACGAGCCGCTCTTGGGTGGCAAGCAATTGAGCTTGCGCCGCCCGCAGTTCAGCGATGGCCTGCTCGCGCGCCGTCGACACGGCAAAGTGATCCAGAGCCACGCCGATCATCGAGCCCAACACAGACAACAGGTGCAGGTCCGACTCGTCGAACGCGTTGACACTCTGACGATTTTCCGCATCGATCAGGCCCAGCAGCCGATTGCCGACCAGCACGGGCACCACGGCCAGCGATCGGACGTGGCTGATCATGACCGACTCGGAGCCCACGAACCGCGAATCCGCCGAGGCGTCGGCCGTGATCACCGCGCAGCGCTGCTTCAGGACCATGTCGGCCACGGTCTTGCTCAGCACCACCTCGTCCAGCGCCACCTCGTCCAGCGCCACCTCGTCCTGCACCGCCGGCGCCGACGCCGGTCGCTTGCCTGGCTTTTCGCGAACCACTTTGGGGATGAGGACCTGCTGGTCATCCAACAACACCAGCGACATCCGGTCGGCCGCCAAGACCTGCATGACCAAGTCGAGCAAGCCAGGCAGCGTCGCATTCAAGTCGCTGTAGTTTTGCAGCGAGCGACTGGCCTCGACCAAGACGGCAAAGTGCTTGGTCTTGCGCAGGATATCGGGTATGTCGGCGGTGTTGCCCACACCTAGCGCCGTGTACAGGCTCTCGGCCGCCAGGCCGGCCATGTTCAGCGGACCCGAGCTGGCCTCGAACTGCCGCACCATGCGCGGCTCGACGGGGTGGACGTCGCTGACCACGCGCACCACCGCCGAGTTTTCGCTGTTCCCCGGGCCTTCGACCAAGAACACCGTGGAACCTACGCGCAGGCGATCGCCCGGCAGCAGCCGCGTCTGCTGTACTTTCTGCTCGTTGACGAAGGTCCCGTTGTGGCTACCCAGGTCGTCGACCATCAACTGGTCGCCCAGCATGTAGACGCGGGCGTGCTCGCGCGACACGCGGCGGTCGGGCACGAAAATGGTGCAAGCCGTCGCCCGCCCCAACACCACGTCGTTGCGTATAGAATACCGCTGACCCTGAAGGTCCCCGGCGATGGCGCGCAATTTCATGAAGGGTGAGCTGGGCATGGGCAAGACGGGGCAGCACGCGCTGCCCGCATGGATGCTGCTTGGAGCAAGCGGTTGCTGTCAAGGCGGCGCGGCCCTGCTTGCCCGCGAAATCGATCGGAATTCTTGGCGACCGGCCGCCACAGCGTATGCTAGCTTCGCGGCTTGCTTTGCCGCGGGGAACCGGCACGCACCGCCATGGCAGCCCTTGCGTCCAGCGCCGTAGACTCTGCCCCAACCCGGGTGCCGATCCTGCAAGTTGAGGATCTGCATAAGTCTTTTGGCGATCAGCACGTCCTCAACGGCGTCAATCTGGACATCGAAGAAGGGCAGATCACGGTCGTCATTGGCGGGTCTGGCTCGGGAAAGAGCGTTCTTATCAAGCACTTGGTTGCGCTGCTGCGGCCGGACCGCGGTCAAGTGCGCTTTGCTGGCCGCGACCTTTTCCAGATGCCCGACGCTGAGCTGCTGGAGGTGCGGCGATCGTTTGGAATGTTGTTTCAAAACGCGGCGTTATTTGACTCGATGTCGGTCTTTGACAACGTCGCGTTTCCGCTGCGCGAGCATCACAAGCTGCGCAAGCCCGAGCTGCACGACACGGTGATGCAGGCATTGACTGCGCTGAAACTGGAGCACGCTGCTCAGAAATTTCCCGGCGAGCTGTCGGGCGGCATGAAGAAGCGCGTCGCTCTGGCGCGCGCGACCGTGCTGCGGCCCAAGATTCTGATCTACGACGAGCCGACCACCGGTCTGGATCCAGTGATGATAAAGCAAGTCGATGATATGATTGCCGAAACCCAGGCAAGACTGCAGGTGACGTCGGTGGTCATCTCGCACGACATGGCTAGCACCTTTCGCATCGCGCACAAGATTGCCATGCTGCACCAGGGGCAGATCATCGAGCACGGCTCGCCCCAAGAGTTTCGCGCCAGTGACAACCCGATTGTCCGCAATTTCATCTTTGTAAGCGGCACGGGGCCCTTGCAAGCCAGCGCAGCGCCAGCGAACCGTGAGGTGGGCGCATGAACAACGTCCGCGCGGCCATCACGGTTGGTCTGCTGGTCGTCGCCGCGATGGTGGCCCTGGTGGTCTTTGTCGCCTACAGCAACCGCGGGATCGGCAAGGGTTCGGGCACGTATCTGCTGCACGCCACCTTTGACGATGTGACGGGGATCGGCGAAGGCACCAAGATCACGGTGGCCGGCGTGCGCGTGGGCGAAGTCGAGACGATGCAGCTCAAGGGCCAGGCCGTGGACGTGCAGGTGCGGCTGGTCGAGAGCGTCAAGCTCTTTGGCGGTGTGCGCAATGCCGAGGGCGAGCTGCGCAACTCGGCGTCGCTGACCCGCCTGCAGGCCTCGCTGTTGGGCGATTTCTACCTGGAGCTGGGCGTGGGCGCGAGTGGCCGGCAGCTTCGGCCCGGCGACGAAATCCCCCGAGTGATCACCGCAACCGCGCTGCAGCAAACGCTGAGCAAGATGGAGAAGGCGGCCGACATCATCCCAAAAATCAACGAGATCACGGCCGACGTGGCCAAGGTGACGCACAACGCCGCGGCGGTCTTGGGCAGCGACTCGGGGGCGGAAAAGATCGCCACCATCACCGACAACCTGGTGCGGGCCAGCGCGTCGCTCGCCAGCAGCACCGCCACGCTGCAACAACGCCTGAGCGAGGGGGTATTGGCTCCCGGCGGCGACCTGGATCGCGGCATGCGCGGCTTTGCCGACACCGCCACCAAGCTGAGCGACTTGGCCGATCGCGTCGATCAACTGATCGGCCGCACCTCGGGCACCATCGACGTGGGCGGCAAGTCGCTGGTGCGCAGCATCGAGAACATCGAGGTCGTGACGGGTGAAGTGCGGGATTTAATTGGCAAGAACCGCGCTGGCGTCGACAGCACCATCGGCACCGTCGCGACCGCGCTCAAGAAGGTTCAAGACGCATTGGGCAGGGTCGACCGCGTCATGGAGCACGCCGAAAGCGTGGCCGCCGACATCGACGCCGGCAAAGGCAACGTGGGTCGGCTGTTGCGCGACGAGACGCTCATCAAGTCGGCCGAGGGCATCATGGCCTCGTCCAGCACGCTGCTCAAGAAGTACATCGACCTGGAAATTGGCGTGGATTATCGGCTGGCGGCGCACGCCGCGCTGTACGATGCCAAGGACCCGCTCAAGTGGCAGTCGCACCTCAGCTTGCGGTTGCAGCCCACGCCGGACAAGTACGTGCTGGCCACCGTAACGACCAACAACCTGCCTGTGGTGTCGACGTTTTCGCGGGTGACGGCCAGCTCGGGCGGCAGTGATCCCCCGCAACTCAGCGAGACTTTTACCGAGCGCCAGCCGAGCGGTCTGCGCCTGGGTCTGCAATATGCGCGCCGGTTCGGCTCGGTCACGCTGCGCGGCGGCCTGATCGAGAGCACGGCGGGCGCTGGCGTCGACTTCAACCTGCTACGCGACCGACTAGCCATCTCGGCGGATTTGTTCCGCTTCAGCGAGGACCGGCCGCGGCTGCGCGCCAGCCTGATGTGGGCCTTCATCCCGCACGTCTACGCTTGGCTCGGCGCGGACGAGCTCATGTACCCCACGTCGCGCATGAGCCTGTTCTACGGCGCCGGCCTGAGCTTTACCGACAACGACTTGCTGGTGCTGTTTGCCGCCGCACCCAAGGTTCAGCTGGGCAATTGATCCCGCACCAAGGCAGCTGCGGTCGGGCCCGGATTGCGGCGGCGCCTACGTCGGCAGGGTCCAGCCGCTCTCTGGGATCAGGTCCACGCCGCACTGCAGACCTTCGCACCAGCTGATGAACCGCTCGACCATCGGCTTGCCGCGGAAGAAGGCGCCATGCTGCGGGGCAATGACCTCGATGTCCAGCTGACGGGCTAGCTTGGCCCAGGCGCGCATCGCCTTGTTCGACGTCATGTAACGCTGGTGGAAGCCAGTCATGTACTGCAGGTGGGCGTCAAAATCCTCGACCTCTTGGTAGGTCATGCCCAATGACGCGCCCAAATCGCCGCTGTAGAGGATCTTCGAGTGCGGATCGTAGACCTGGCAGTTGCCGGGCGAGTGCAGGTAGTGGGCCGGCAGAATCGTCATCTTGCAGCCGTTGAGATCCAGGATCATGCCGCCGTCGCCAATCGGTTTGAGTCGGTCGGCCACCAGATTGTCCAAGCCAAAGTGCGGGATGAAGCGCAGCCACAGCGAGGGCACCCAGCCCGTGGCCTCGGTCGTCATCAGCCAGCCATTGGCGGCGGCCACGATGTCGGGGTCTTGGTGCGAGAAGAACAGGTGCTCCAGCTTGCCGCGCCCCAGGTGTTGCAGCGTCTCGGACAAGGCCTGACCGTAGACCTTGTGGCCGCCCGGATCGAGCAACAGGCCCGCGCCGTCGTGAATGATCAAATGCTGGTTGGCCTGCACGGCCTGGCCCCGGCCAAAATCTTCCAGCAGGATGTTGCGATGTTGATGATCCCCGAACAGGACGAGCGATGGCATGGCCACCTCCAGAAGGGCCGCGCGGGCAGCCCAGGTAGGCAACAGACGACGGAACGCGCAACCGTGTGCCGCACAGGACGGCAGCCTTGGCGCGTGCCACTAGATCATCTTGGCAAGGGCTTGCGCGGCGCGCTTGACCTCCAAGAACACCAGACCCAGCTTGGCCGTCTCGGTCGCCAGCACGATGAGCAAAGCGCCGCCCGACACTTCGACCATGACCACGTAGCCGCGGCTGCCCTTGATGAGCACCAACTCGGGGTTGCCGCGACCCAACTCGGCTGACGCGCGCGTACCCAGGCTCAGCAGCACCGCCGACATACCGGCGACGCGGCCTTCTTCGATCTCTTCGGGCAGTGCGCTGGCAATCAGCAGACCGTCTTCGGAAATCAGCGCCGCGGCCTCGAGCTCGGGGGTGGCCGTCTGCAGACCGCGCAGCACTTTGGTAAGATCTTGAAGTCGCGACATGATGTTCTCCTGCTTGGTTGAGTCGTTGGGCGAGGACCGCCCCGTTGCTTGGATCCCTGGGCCTGCCCCAGGCGGATCGATTGGTTAGCTACCCGTGGTTGCCAGCAGTGGCCGCGCGTGCCGGACCGCCAGTTGCGCCATCCCCAACTGCTCGCGCTGGCCGACTTCGACCGCGAGCCAAGTTTCGGCATCGACGTTGTGGAGCACCAGGGCCCCCTGCTGCAAGCCCACGACCATCGTGGTCGGTTCGCCCTGCGCAATTTCGCGGCCCATGCGCTCGACGGTGGCGAGGGCACTCGCGCACAAGGCGCACACCGTGTCGGCGTCGCGCCCACCTAGCCGATCGCCAGCGACATGGAAGCCGTCGGTATCCAGCAGCCACGCTGCCGTGAGCGCGGGGAATGCTTGATGCAGATCGTTCAGTACTTTACCCAGCTTGGGCTCGCGCTTGCGCCGCGCCATCTGAATTCTCCCCACGGCTTTTGCCAGACTTCGCACTCCGATTGTCGGCCCCGGTCAGCGCACCCGCGCGGACGCTAGCCCGGCTCACCTTCCAGTTTCTGCTTGGCCCGAGCCAAGTTGAATGCCCATCCCCGGTTGCCCGGCGCCATCGCGCAGGCCCGCTCCCAGCAGTCGACCGCCTGCTGCCAGCGGTGGCGCTGGAACGCCGCAAGCCCGGTCTCGAACAGCTGTTCGGCCTCGGCCGGAATTTCGGGTTCCTTGGCCGGCGCTTCGGCCGGCGGCGGTTCCTCGGCCGGCACGCCCCACAAGGGCCGACTCTCGCGCTGGCCAAACGCCGCCCAACCGGACGGGCTGGGAGCCGGGGCCGGGGTCTTTTCGCTGCCCACGGCCGCCCACTTGCCCGTGCTGGCACGCGGTTCGGGCTCTGCGGCGGCCTCGGCGCGCTCGCTCAGGATCGCGGCCCACTTGCCCGTTGCCGAGCGGCGCTCCGCCTGGCGCGCCGACTCCGAGGCTGTTGCAGCCCCTGCCGCCGATTCGGTCGCGGTGGCCACGCTGTCGTTACTGTGCATCTTGCCGGATTCGCGGGTGTAGGGCCGGGCCGGTTCATCGCGCGTGCGTCGCGCATCGGAAAGGGGCCCCAGATCCACCGTGGGCATTTCGCCGGACCTTCGATCCGAGCTCATCGGATGAGAGCCCGACGACTGGCTCGCGCGAGTTGCCGAACCCAACGGCGCGGTGGGGCGGATCCAAGCGTCTAGTTCGGGGTACGACTCCGCTGCCGCAATCTGGGGAACCGGGCCGGTGGTGGCACGGTGCTTGCCCGTGTCGCGCGTCGTCGGCGCTGGCGTGCTCTGGGGCAGGGGCGGGTTGGTCAGCGGGCCGGTCAGCTCCTGCGGGAGCACAGGCAGCCCCCAACCCGTGTGCGTGTCGCGCTGGACCCGCCGCCCTGGAGTGGCTGGGGCCTGGGGCTGGGGCGCCGCAGGAGCTTGGGCGGCTTTGCTTTCTGGCGTGGGGAGCGGCGCAATCAGCTCGGACGGCAGCTGCGGCAGCGCGTCTTCCGCGGCGATCGCCCCCGAGGGAGCGCGGCGGGCGCGGCCCACGGGCGCTGGGTGCAGCTTGCGGGCCGTCGAGGTGCTCTGCGCCGGAATGGGCGGCGCCTCGTTGGCCAGCGAGGCCGCGGTCCCCGCCGGGACCTCGTTCGAGGCATCAAAGAGCAGGCTGGCAAGCTGCACGCCTTTGGCGTGGGAGCGCAGGGCCGGTGGTAGGTCCGGGTCGCCCTTGGCCAACGCGGTGACCAGGGGGCCCAGGCGCCGCGTCATAGGGTCCAGGTCCGCCGCCCGCGCCCAGGCCAACAGTTCGCGCCGCAGTTCCCCAGTATTCGGCGTGCGCTCGCCGCGATCGGTGGCCATGGCGTGCTGGATTAGGGCCACCAGTTCGGGCCGTGCCTGCGGGTTGAGCTTGGCCAGCGGCGGACAACGGCCCTGAACCACTGCCTGCATCACCTCTTGCGCGTCCTTGCCCGAGAAGGGGAGGCGCCCGGTCGCACACGCGTACATCACCACGCCCAGCGAAAACACGTCGGCGCGGGCGTCGATGTCCAAACCCAGCGCCTGCTCGGGCGCCATGTAGCGCGGCTTGCCTGCCACCGGGCCACTGGCCATGCCGGCCGCCTCGATCACCCGGGCGACGCCAAAATCGATGAGCTTGACCGTGCCGGACCACGAAATCAGGATGTTCTCGGGCGAAACGTCGCGGTGCACCAAGCCCATCGGCTCGCCATCGGCGTGGTGGAAGGCATGGATATGCTCAAGACCGTCGCAGACTTGCAGGCCCATCTCGAGCAGGACCCACGCCGGCAGCCGGCGCGCCCCGGCCTGCTGGCTCGCTTGCAGGAGCTGGCGCAGCGAACGCCCGGCCACGTACTCCATCGCCATGAAGTAGCGACCGTCCTTGCAGCCAAAATCAAAGACTTGGACCACGTTGGGGTGGGTGATCTCGGCGGCCAAGGCAGCCTCACCGATGAACATCCGCACCAAGTCGTCGCGTTGGCCCAGATCTGGGAGCAAGGTCTTGAGGGCCACCCGCTTCTCAAAGCCGGCGCTGCCCGTCAACCGCGCCCGCCACACCTCGGCCATGCCGCCCGCAGCAATGCGTGCCTCGACCTCGTAGCGGCCAAAGCGCGTGCCGACGAGCGTCTGCGGGTCCGGTGTGGCGGGGGGCATCGTCAACGGGGATTCTCCAGTGGTCGTTGCGCCAGCGCGCGCTGGCTAGCCTTTGCGCGGCAGCGTGTAGGTGTCGGGCAACAGGTCCACGCCGCAGGTCAGTTCGTCGCACCAATCGATGAACCGCTGCACCATGGCCCGGCCACGGAACAGCGCACCGTGCTGCGGCGCGATCATCTCGATGTCCAGGTCGCGGACCATGCCGGCCCAGGCGTGCATGGCGCGGTTCGAGGTCATGTAGCGCTTGTGGAAGCCCTCCATGTACTTGAGGTGCCCGTCGAAATCGGGCACTTCTTGGTATTCCATGCCCAGCGACGCGCCCAGGTCGCCGCTGTACAGGATCTTCGACGCGGGATCGTAGACCTGCAGGTTGCCGGGCGAGTGCAAGAAGTGCGCGGGAATGAACATCAATTCGCAACCGGCCAGGTTCAGGAACATGCCGGTGTCCGGGATCGGCTTGAGCCGGTCGGCGACGAGGTTGTCCAGGCCAAAGTGCGGGATGAAGCGAATCCACAGCGACGGGGCCCAGCCGGTGGCGTCGGTGGTCATCAGCCACCCGTTGGCGGCGGCGACGATGTCGGGATCCTGGTGCGAGAAGAACAGGTGCTCCAACTTGGCGCGGCCAAGCTGGGCAAAGGTCTCGCCCAGGACCTTGGAGTACACCTTGTGCCCACCCGGATCGAGCAAGATGGCGCTGTTCTCGTGGATGATGAGGTGCTGATTGGCCTGCACGGCCAAGCCGCGGCCAAAGTCTTCGAGCAGGATGTTCTTGTGATTGGGCGACTGGAACAGCGTTACACTAGGCATGTTTCCTCTCGATCGGCGCGGCGGCCAGCTATTGGTCAGTAATCGGTCCAGGGTCGGTGGAGGCCGCAGCCGTTGGCGCGGGCTCAAGTCGGGGTAGGCGAACGGCGGACGCCCCACGCGGGCGCTCGGCGGCAACGGTGACAGGGGGGGCAACCTTGCTTGGATCCTTGGCAATTTGCGCCGAGCTGAGCACGGCCAGCAAGAGCGGCTCGCTCAGGCCTTCCCAGCGACGCACGGTCAGGGCTCCGCCATGGCGGTCGCGCACTTGCATGAGTTCCGGCTCGCCAAGCTCTAGGTGCGCGGCGACCCACGGCTCGGCAGCGGCCACCGCGCGGTCCACTTCGGCGGCAAGGGCGGCCAGCCACGGCGTGCCCGCAGTGTTGCCGGCCAGCGCCATGCCATCCTTGGTGCCCACCGCGATGGCGCGCACGCCCGGCGACTCGGCCCAATCCCCAAGTAATCCTTCCAAATCGGCCACGCACACCTGCGATTCTGCGGTCAGCAGGATCGCAGACAGGTCGAACGCACCCGATTGGTTGGCCAGCTTGGCCTTGGCTTCGCGCAGTTGCGAGGCCAACTGCCGCACCTTGGCCCGATGCTGCTGCAGGCCCGCCAGTTCGTCTTGCAGGGCCGTGGCCCGCTGCCGCTCGTCGCCCAGCCAACGCTCGTGGTCGCTCAGCGAGGAACGCAAGTCGTTTAGCGAGGATTCCAGCTCGGACTGTGCCGCCAATTCCGCCTCGCTCGCCGTGCGGGCCTGCCGTTCCTCGTCCAGCGCCTCGCGCAGTCGCTGGATTTCGGCCTGACTGCGGGCGTGCTGGCCGGCTTGATCGGCCACAGCCTTTTCGGCCGCCGCCGCCCGGCTTGCGTGCTGATCGCGTTGAGTCTCGCAGGCTTGCAGACGGCCTGCCGCGGCCTCGCGCTCCTTGTTGGCGTCAGCCACGCTCCGTTCCAGTTGCCCAACTTGTTCGCGAGCGGCCCGCAACGCAGCCTGGCCTGCGGCAAGTTGCTTTTGCAGATCGGCTCGTTCACCCAGCAAATCGTCGCGCTCCGCCTCGGCCGCCGCGGCCCCGCGCTGGGCGGTGTGCAGTTGGTCGGCCAAGGCCTGGTCTTGCCACTTGCCCTCGGTGGACTCCACGGTCGTGTAGTCGGCCGCCGGCTCGACCGCCGCCGTGACAGCGCCGACCGCAACAACCTGGCGTGCAGACTCGGCTTGTGCCTCTTGGCCGGCGACTGTGGCCTTGGCCTCGGGCTGTACCTGGGCCGCTTGCGGTAGGGTCCGTTTCGCCAATAGCGACGCCAGGATGGCACCCACGGCAGCCGACAGCAGTGCAATTCCGGCAACGGTCAGTGTTTCCATGCGCCCACCTTTGCCGCCGCCCGCCGGCGCCGCTGTGCATCCGGCCCCAGCCAGACCTGCAGGTCGGCCACGGCCTGCTCTACCGCCAGCAACGCCGCGCCCAAGTTGGCCAGTGGCGGGAGCCATAAGCCGAACAGCAACTCGCCGCGCACCTGCCTGAGCCAAATCTGGTGGCCAGCCATGGTAATCCCCAGCGTTTCCATGCTGCCCGACAAGCCATCTTGGGCCAGCCGCTGCGATTGCTCCCAGGCCATCGCACAGTGAGCCGCCGCCAGCTCTGCGTCGATGTCGCCCGGGGCGTGCCCGGCGACGATCAAGCCATCGCTGTGCAGGACGAAGCTGGCCGCGCCAGTCCCCGAGCGCTCCGCGCAGCGTTCCATGATTTGATCCAGGAAGTTGCGCCGCTGCTCTGGCGACAGCCTTCGCAAGCTGGGACCCAAAGCTAGTCGAGTGGAAGTGGTGGTCGACATCGAGCAGGTGCTCCTGCGATAAAAATGTCAGCAGACGACCCGGTCTAGGGGCGGAAAGGCAAGCCAGATGGCTCAGCGGCGGGGCCAGGACGGCGGGCCTTCAAATCATGAATCTACCAGGACGCTCCCTGCCGTCAACCGCTACTCCACGCGGTAGTCCCTTGATTTGTGATGATGGGGTTGCGCAATTGTCACGGCCCTGTCAACCGAGGCAGATATCGCTTAGTGCCAGTCAAGTTGCACGCTTCCTACCTGATTCACGCCCGCGCCACCTGTCTGCAGGCTCTGCAAATGGCGAGAATCGGGCAGCGACCGCGGTTTAGGCCACCAGATATGCCCGGCCTGCAATCCGAATCAAACAAGTCTGGGATGGCCCGTGGAACAGCATTTGCGCCCTGCGGTTCGCCAGCGTAGCCTGAGTTGGCGGCGGCGTTCGCCGCGAGGGCACCGATGGCCTATACGATCGGCGGCGCGTGCGACGGCTGCACCTCGTGCCTGCGCCAGTGTCCCACGGCGGCGATCACCGGGGCCGAGGGGCAGTTGCACAAGGTAGACCCGCGCCGCTGCATCGACTGCGGGGTCTGCGGGCAAATCTGCCCAGTGGATGCGGTGTTCGATCCCAGCGGGCAGCTCGCCCAGCGCGTGCCGCGCGACCAGCGACTGCGGCCCGTGTTTGACCTGCAGCGCTGCAATGGCTGCAACCTTTGCACGGAGTTCTGCGCGTTTGCCTGCCTCGGGCTGGTCGGGACGCGCTACCTGGGCGCCGTCATTCTGGCCGAGCCATTGCAGTGCGTCTCGTGCGGCGACTGTGCCACGGTCTGCATCAAGGGCGCGGTGCACATGCGGCCGCTGGACCTGCGCACCTGGTCGCCCCAGGCTGCGCACGAACGTGCCCTGGCGGCGATCGCCGAGGTGGACCGCGATCGTGTCACGCTTTCGTAGTAACGCCGAAAACACGTTGAAATTGCGTGACAGCTTGCCTTGACAGGCCCGCCGGTGGCCCGCACGCTAACCTTTGGGCGGGGCCGCGAGGGCGAAACGATGGGTATGCAGAGGAAGTTGGCGCAAATCGCAAGGCTTATCACAGCATTGGCGGTAGGTCTGACCCTGCTGCCGGCTGCGGCGGTGGCCTACACCCCGGGGGCGGTGGCGGGCGGTGCGACGGTCCGCGGTGTCGTGAAGTTTTCCGGGCCCGTGCCGGCGCCGGTCAAGCTGGACATCGTCAAAGACAACGACGTCTGCGGCACCGAGCCCAAATACGACGAGTCGCTGCAAGTGGGAGCCGGGCAAGGCCTGGCCAACGTGGTCGTGTTCATCGACAAGATCGAAAAGGGCAAGCCGCTAGCACCCGGCAAGGCCGAGCTGGACAATCACAAGTGTCGGTTTATTCCTCACTTGCAGGCCTTCTCGGTGGGCACGGAGCTGGCGGTCAAGAATAGCGACGGCGTGCTGCACAACACCCACATTCGGCTGCCCAACAGCGATGTGTTCAACTACGCGCTGCCCGAAAAGGGCCAAGTCATCAAGAAGAAGGTGAGCCGCGCCGGGCTGATGAAGGTGGGCTGCGATGCCGGGCACGTGTGGATGGGGGCCTGGATTGCCGTCTTTGACCACCCGTACTTTGCGGTGACCGACAAGGACGGCAAGTTCAGCTTGGCCGATGTGCCGCCCGGCCAGTACAACCTGATGTTCTGGCACGAGAAGCTGGGCAAGGGCAGCCAAAAAGTGATCGTGCAGCCCGGTGCGGCACAGGACCTGACCCAAGTGTACAAGTAGGTTGGGACCGACCGTGGGCCGCTTCGTCGCCGACGAGCACCGAAACTACAAGATCATCTTTATGATTTTGAGCCTCGGCGTGGCCGCCAGCGTGGTCTGGGCGTTCTTGGACGAAGGCTACACACGCCGGCCTTGGAAACGTTGGCAATGTGAATACGCCCAGTTGCGGCCCCAACGCGCCTCCGGCGAGGCCGTCGCGCAACTGGTCGTCCCCGACCTGCAAGTGGTGGACCGCTGCCCCACCTGCCACGCGGGCATCGACGACCCCAGCATGGTGGGCGACCAAATTCCCAAGGTCTTGCGCGTGCATCCGCACCGCGACACGCTGCTGAAGTCGCATCCGCCGCTGCGGTTTGGCTGCACGCCCTGCCACCACGGCCAGGGTCTGGCGCTCACCGCCGAGACGGCGCACGGTCCGGGGGACCCGCACTGGCTGGAACCGCTGCTGCCCGGCCCGTACGTTCAAGCCAGCTGCCTGGCCTGCCATGCTGGCCCAGAGCACCTGCCGGGGGCCGAGATCCTGGCGAAAGGTAAGCAACTTTTTGCCGATTTGGGCTGCAGCGGCTGCCACGCCACGGGGGGCGAGACGCCAGCGCGGCGCGGTCCCTCGCTGCGACACGTGGCCCAAAAACTGCTGCCCGGTTATATGGTTGCGTGGGTTGCCAACCCGGCGCGGCGCCGCGCCCACTATCAAATGCCGCAGTTTTGGCCCAGGGCGGCCAGCGACCCGGCCGAGGCGCAGCGGCGCGACGGCGAAGTGCGCGCGATTGCCGCCTATTTGCTAGAGAAGAGCGAACCCCTGGCCATGCCCACGGCGGCGACCCTGCTGGTGGCCGAGCGCGCCGACGCCGGAAAAGGGGTCTTTGACACGGTGGGTTGCCGCGGCTGCCATGCGCTGGGCAGCGGGCGCGACGCCGTCCACATCGCCGAACCCAAGGCCGCGGGATCGGGCGATGCGTGGGCCGATTTTGGCGGCAGCGACGCACCGGCCGAAGCGAGTCCGGCCGCCTTGGCGGCGCCCGCGACGATCGACTTTGGTCCACCACTGGGCGACGTGGCCCAGCGGCTGCAGCCTGGCTTTGTGCCCACCTGGCTGTTGGACCCGGCCGCCTACTGGCCCCAAGCGCGGATGCCCACGCCGCGGCTAACCGAGGACGAGGCGCTGGACGTGCAGAGCTATCTGTTTGCCGGGTCGGCGCTGCCTGCGCCGGTCACTCCGGCCGAGCTGGCGGCGCCGCGCGACCCCAAGCTGGTCGAGCGCGGCCGGCAACTCATTGCGACCTATGGCTGTTCGGGCTGCCACGAGATCCCTGGCTTTGCCGACGACGCCCGCCCAGGACCCGACCTGACGGACTACGGCGCCAAGGACCCGCGCGACCTGCTGTTTGCCACGCCGCCGCCGCCCAAGGCCCAGCGCACCTGGGAGCGGGCGACCGAAGCCAAGATCGCCGCGCCCCAGGCCCTTTCGGCCGGGACCATCCAGCTCGTCATGCCTGACTATGGGCTGCAGCCCATGCAAGTGCAGGCGCTGGCCGTGTATTTGCGGGGCCTGCGCGAGCAGCGGCCGCCGGCAAATTTCCAACGCGATCCGCAGGGTGGGTGGGCAGGTCTGCAGGCCGAAAGCATCGTCCGCGAGCGGGGTTGTGCCCAGTGTCACCGCCTGGTGGGCCAAGACGCGGCGATCTTGCGCTACTACGACCAAGCGCACTTGGCCCCGCCGTCGCTGGATGTGGCGGGCGCGCGGTTGCAACCCCAGTGGCTGTATGGCTATTTGCTTGAGCCGGGGCCGGTGCGGCCTTGGCTGCAGGCGCGCATGCCGCAGTTCCGGCTGACCCCGGCGCACGCCGAGCTGCTGGCCGGTTGGCTGGCGGCAAGTGCCGGGAAGAATCCGGGGTTGCGACCCTTGCCGGTGCGGGCGGTGTCGCCACAGCGCGCGGCCCTGGGGGCGCAGCTGTTCGAGCGGATGAAGTGCGTGACGTGCCACCGCTTGGTGCGGGGCGACGGCGTGGAGACCGCGCAGTTGGCGCCCGATCTGGGACTGGCCCGCCAGCGCCTGGACCCCGCGTGGGTGCGGATTTTCTTGGAGGATCCAGGCAAAGTACTGCCGGGGACCAAGATGCCGCAGTTCTTCCCGGACGGGCAGAGCCCGGCGCAAGACGTACTGGGTGGATCGGCTGCGCTGCAAATGGACCTGCTGGTCGAGTACCTGATGCATCTTGGACTGTTGCCGGTCGGCAGCGACCCGGCCACCCCGGGGCAGGAGGCGCCATGAGCGAGACGGCCGTTCACCCGACCTCGAAGTTGGAGCACCTGTGGGGGCGCCGCGAGTTGTTCACGCGCCTGGGCTGGGGCGCCCTGACCGCGTCGACCTTTGCCGGCGTCGTGTCGGTGGCGCGGCTGGCCGTGCGCCGCGCACCCGTGGAAGATCCCACGATGTTTCGCGCCGGCAAGCCCAGCGACTACCAAGTGGGCCAGGTCAGCGACCGCTTCTTGAAAACCTGGCGCGTCTACGTGGTGCGCCAGGGAGCCGAGCTGTACGCCATCTATGCCCGCTGCACCCACCTTGGCTGCACGCCACGCTGGTACGGCCGCGAAGACAAGTTCAAGTGCCCGTGTCACGGCTCGGGTTTTACCAGTGCGGGCGTGAACTTTGAGGGGCCGGCGCCGCGGCCGCTGGAACGCGTGCGGGTCTGGCTGGACGACGCGGGCGAGCTGTGGATCGACGTGGGGCAAAAGTTTGCGCACACCGCCTTTGACCAACCCGGCGCCAGCGTGAAACTTCCCAGTCGGATCGCAGCTATCCGCGGCGGAGGTCGCGCTTGAAGGCCACTCCGCCGCCGCGCGAAGGCCTGGCCCGCCAGATCTGGCGCTCGGTCTTTCGCCACCGCTTTGAGGATCTGCCGCGCAACCGCATGCTGCAGATTACCTCTAGCGTTTTCTTGCACTTGCACCCCGCTACGGTGCGCCGCCACGGGCTGCGCTTGCGCTTTACCTGGGGCATGGGCGGCCTGAGCTTCTTGACGTTCTTGGTCACCGTGGTCACCGGCGTGGTGCTGATGTTCTATTACCGGCCCACGGCGCAGTGGGCCTACATCGACATGAAGAACCTGCAACACGAGATTCCCTTTGGCATGATCCAGCGCAACATGCACCGCTGGGCCGCCCATGCCATGGTCATCCTCGTGTGGCTGCACATGCTGCGGGTGTTCCTGTCGGGCTCGTACAAGGCGCCGCGCGAGTTCAATTGGGTGGTGGGCGTGGCGCTGCTGGTGCTGACGATGTTGCTGTCGTTTACCGGCTACCTGCTGCCGTGGGATCAGCTGGCGCGCTGGGCGATCACGGTCGGCACCAACATGGCGGCGGCCGCGCCGTTCTTGGGCCACCAGGGCCCGGGCGCGAGCTTGACCGGCGTGACGGAACGGACGGACCTGCGGGCACTTTTGCTGGGCGGTCCCCAAGTGGGCGACCCGGCGATCTTGCGCTTCTATGTGCTGCACTGTGTGGCGCTGCCGCTGCTGGCGGTGCTGCTCATGGCCGTGCACTTCTGGCGGATCCGCAAAGACGGCGGCATCTCGGGGCCACCGGCACCCAAGGAGTAGCAGCGTGGAGGCCTTCTGGACGATCCTGACCATGCCCGACAACATCCCCATCGTGGCGATGTTGGGCGCCGTGGTGTTCTTGCTGGGCGTCTGGTTGCGGCAAGCGCTGCGCCACGACCGACTGCTGCAGCAGGGCGGCGAAGAAGCGGTCGCCGAGGAGATGCGCAAGTAGTGGAAGAGACCAGGCAAAAAGCGGATTCGTCCGAGCTCAGCGACGGCCTGACCACCTGGCCGCACTTGGTGCGCGTGGAATTCCTGGTGGCGCTCGCGGCGATGCTGCTGCTGACGGTGTGGTCGATCGTCTTGGACGCGCCGCTGGAAGAGGCGGCCAACCCCAACCGCACCCCGGATCCCAGCAAGGCGCCTTGGTATTTCTTGGGCCTGCAAGAGCTGCTGGTCTACTTCGATCCCTGGATCGCCGGCGTGATGGTGCCGCTGCTCATCATCGTGGGCTTGATGGCCATCCCGTACTTGGATCGCAATCCGGCGGGCAACGGCTACTTCACGCTGAAGCAGCGGCCGTTTGCGATCGCGACATTCCTGTTCGGCTTTCTTGGGTTGTGGGTCATTCCCATCGTCATTGGCGTGTTTTGCCGCGGCCCGGGCTGGAATTGGTACTGGCCGTGGGAGAGTTGGGACATCGCCAAGCACGCCGACCTGCGCAACGTGAACCTGACCGACCTGCTGGGCGTACACGACGCGACCGCGGCAGCGTGGCTGGGGGGCTTGTTGGTGGCCGCTTGGTACGGCTTGGGCGCTGGGTTTTGGCTGTGGAAGCGCAAGTCGCTGGCCATGGTGCAGTTGGGAGCGGCGCGCTATGCCATCGTGGCGTTCTTGTGGCTGTCGATGGCCGGCATTGTGGTCAAGATGGCGCTGCGCCTGGCCCTGAACGTCAAGTACGTTTGGGTGTGTCCGTGGTTTTCCGTATGACTTCCATGTAGTTTTTGATACTCGGACCTGTGCCCGAACGGACCATTTTGGTCCGATTTTTCGCACTGGCGGGCGGGGATCGCTACACTGCGGGCGTCGGCCCAGTCCTTGTGGCGACGTTTTGGAGTCGGATGAAGGTCAATAGCTTGAAACTGTGGGTTATTCTGGCATCGTTCGCCGCGGCGCTGACCACGGCGGGCTGTGGCGACGGCGTCACCGACGACGCGGGCGGCAACACCGCCACCACCGACACGACCACGAACTTGGACACCGGAGCGCTGGACGGCACCGGCAGCGACAGCGCCGTGCTCGACTCGACAATCTTGGACATCGCCAAGCCCGACGACGCGGGTGGCAACACCGCCACCACCGACACGACCACGAACTTGGACACCGGAGCGCTGGACGGCACCGGCAGCGACAGCGCCGTGCTCGACTCGACAATCTTGGACATCGCCAAGCCCGACGTCGCGCCAGTGGATACCCAAGTGGACGCCGACGCGGCCGGGACGGACGCGGTGCAAGAGGTTGCGCCCGACACGCAGGGCGACACCACGACTACCTATACGCTGGAACTGACGGCGCCCACCAAGGGGCAGGTCGTCAATCCGCAAGCGACGTTGCAGGTCAAGGGTAGCCTGACGCCCAGCGACGCCGGCGAGCCCGCGGAATTCGTGGTGACCGACGAGACCGGCGCGGTCGTCCTCAGCGGCGATGTGACCGATACCAGCAAGATCGGCGTGGATCTGGCCGCACCCGCCACCCCAGGCACCCACAAGTGGACCGTGACGGTCAAAGGCAAGTCGTCCGGCAAAGTACTGGCGGCCAAGGACATCGAGTTCGTGGTCAACAGCTTGCCGACTGCGCCGCAGGTGTCGATCCAGCCCCAGCCGGCCAGCACCACCGATGCGCTGAAGGTCCAATTGGACGTGCCGGCCAGCGACGCCGACGGTCAAACCATTACGTATACCTACACTTGGAGCAAGGACGGCCAGCCCACCGGGCAAACGGGCGAGAGCTTGCCCGCCGGCATGGCCAAGAAGGGCGAGGTTTGGACCGTGACCGTCATTGCCAGCGACGGCGTGGGCCAGGGCCCGGCCGCCACTGCCAGCCTCACCATCGGCAATGCCGCGCCGGTACCGGCGGTGCTCACGCAACTGCCCGCCGAGACGACGCTGACCAGCAGCATCAGCGCGATCGAACTCACGCCCGCCAGCGACCCCGACGGCGACACGCTGACCACCACCTACGAGTGGCAGGTCGACGGCAGCCCCGTGCCGGGAATCACCAGCGCGCAGGCCACGTTGGCCGAGCTCGCCGCCGCCTTGGGCAAGCCGATCGCGGTCGGCCAGGTCATCGGCGTGCTCGCCAAGTCCACGGACGGCACCGCCGCGGTCAGCTCACTGGCCGTCACGACCAAGGTCGGCGAAGGCACGCTGTGCCCGACGCTACCGGCCCTGCCGCCCCACGTCACCTGCACCGACAACGGCACCACCGCGCCCACCATCGCCTGCGACGCCAGCAGCGTGGGCGACGGAAAACTATGCCTGCCCATCGCGGGTTTGCCGAGCGACAGCACGCCGGTCATCGCGTCGAACGCCACCGTGGCCGTGCAACTGGGCGGCGCCGGGACCGCCACCGATGGCCCGTTCGATGTCGAAATCTATGACGAAAATGGCGCGCTTGTCGGGTCGGCGGTGCTGCCCAGCTCGGACGCCACCGTCACCGTTGAAGCCAAGCCCACTCACCCCGGCACCAGCCACCTGACCGTGGTGGTCAAGGCCGGCGGCAAGACCGTGGGTAGCCGCAGCGGCGACGTTTACGTCAACATGCCGCCCACCGCCCCGGCCGTGGCCATCGAGCCCAACGCCGCCGCGACCGGTTCCGAGATCAAGGCCGTGCTGACGGCGCCCGCGACCGACAGCGATACCGGGTTGCAGCAGAACCTGACCTACACCTACACGTGGACCGTGGACGGCCAGCCCACCTCGTACACGGGCGAGTCGGTGCCGGCGGGCGTCATCAAGAAGGGCCAAGTGTGGCAAGTCAGCGTGGTGGCTAGCGATGGCGTGGAGATGGGCGCGGCCGGCACGGCGACGCGGACGGTGGGCAACACCGGCCCCGACACGCCGCAACTCAGCGCCGACCCGGCGACGGTGGGCCTGCTCGGCACCATCACCATCGTCCAGAGCAATCCGCAGACCGTGGACAAGGATGGCGACCCGGTCACCACCACCTTTGCCTGGCAGGTGGACGGCGTGCCCGTCGCCGCCGCCAGCGGCAGCAAGCTGGCCGTGCTGGAATTGGCCAATGGCGGCGCGCTGATCCAAGTCGGTTCCGTGGTGACCGTCGTGGCCACGGCCAGCGACGGCAGCGCGAACGCGGTGTCGCAGCCCGTCTCGGTGACCATCACCGATGCCGACGCGGTCTGCAGTTCGATCCTGTCGCCGTGCGCCGCCGGCAGCATCTGCAAAGAAAATGGCAGCTTCCAACCCAGCTGCGACTGCGCCCAGGGCGGCATTGGCGACGGCAAGGTGTGCCTGACCGCCAGCGTGCCCCCAATGGGCTTGGCCGGCGAGCTGACCCAAGTGACCGCCGTGGCCGCCATTGGCGCCGGCGCCAAGAAGCCGCTGGTTCTGCAACTGCTGGACAGCAATGGCCTTGTCATCGCCAGCGCCCCGCTCGCAGACGGCGCACAAAACCTGAGCGCCAAGCTGGTCGCGGGCACGCAAGTGTGGACGATCCAAGTGGTGGACGGCGGCAGCGCCGTCGTCGCCAGCACCAGCGGCAACGTCTTTGGCAACACCGTGCCCACGGCGCCGCAAGTCAAGCTGGGCCCGGACCAGCCCACCACGCTGACGGGTGTGCAGTTGCTCCAGGCCCTCTCGACCGATCCCGACGCTGGCCAGACCCTGACCTACAGCTACGCTTGGTTCAAGAACGGCAGTGCGACCGGGATCACTACGGCCGACCTGCCGGCCGGCAGCGTGAAGAAGGGCGAGTTGTGGCTGCTGCAAGTGACCGCCAGCGATGGGGTTTCGGTCAGCCTGCCGGGCGAGGCCACTGTTCTGATCGGCAACGCGGCGCCCGCTGCCTTCCAGGTCAACCTGCCCGCCAAGGTGCAGACTTTGGACCCGCTGAACGCCACCGTGGCGCCGGCCGCCAAGAGTGATGCCGACGGGGACCCGCTGACCTACACCGCCAAGTGGTTCATCGACGGCGTAGAAGTGCTGAATACAACTGGACTTACTCTGGACCTGCTCAAGGCCAAGCTGGCCAACGGCACGCCGATCAAGGTCGGCTCCAAGGTCACCGTCACGGTCGCGGCCAGCGACGGCACGGCCAGCACCTTGGCCACCAGCGATCCCAGCGTCATCGAGGCCCAGGGCGGCGACATCTGCAAGCAATTCAACCCGTGCGACGCCAACGCGGTCTGCGTCAACAACGGTACGCTGCAGCCCGCTTGCTCCTGCAAGACCGGCTACACGGGCGACGGGCTGACCTGCAGCGACGTCAACGAATGCGCCACGAACAACGGCGGCTGCGCGGCCGATGCCACGTGCGC
>JBBISH010000035.1:0-50189 GCA_037441385.1 Myxococcales bacterium | reverse complement strand
TGTCGGCTGTGCAGACGGTCTTGCCGCTGGCGCACAGGCCGGTGCCGCAGCCGTCGCCCACGTGGCGGATGCTGCCGTCAAAGTCGGCGAACTCGAAGTCCTCGTCGGTCTTGCCGTCGCAGTCGTTGTCCAGGCCGTCGCAGCTGATCTCTTTGCCGTTTTCAAAGTTCTGCACGCCGCTGTAGTCGCAGAGCCACTTGCCGGCCGGGCAGCTGTAGCCCACGTTGTTCGGGTTGCAGACGCCGACCAGCCAGCAGGTCGAATCGGTGATCGGCATCGCGCTCAACTCGTCGGTCTTGCCGTTGCAGTCGTCGTCGACGCTGTTGCACTTTTCCTTGGTGACCTTGGTCAGGCTGTCGCAGTCCAGCTTGCCGTTGCCGTTGCCGCCGCCTTGGCAGATGACCTTGCCGCCGACGCAGGCGCCGGTGCCGCAAGTCTGGGTGATCTTGAGCAGCTTGCCGTCCCAGTCGCTGTAGTCAAAGTCCTCGTCGGTCTGACCGTCGCAGTCGTTGTCTTCGCCGTCGCAGCTCGACTCGACCATGGCGTAGCAACTGGGCGAGCTGCCGGCGGTGGCGTCGCACTGGCACGACGGGCTGCCCTCGGCGCAGGTCTTGGTCTTGTTGAATTCGACTTTGGGCACCTTGCTGTAGTCGCAACGCCAAATGCCGGCGACACAAATGGTCGAGATGCTGCCCACGTCCGCGCCGCAGACACCCACCTTCTCGCACTTGCTGTCTTGCACGCTCGTCAGGTTTTCGTCAGTCTTGCCGTTGCAGTTGTCGTCCAGGTTGTTGCAGGTCTCGGCCTTGCTCTGGTCGATCTTGCCGCCGGGGTCGGACGAGCAGATGGCCTTGGCCAAGGTGGCACACTGGACCGTGCCGGCGCCGCAAGTGCCCACGCCGTCGCAGGCCTCGCCCCACAACTTGGCTTTGCCGCTGCCTTCTTCCAGGTACGGGAAGTCCTCGTCGGTCTGGCCGTCGCAGTCCTGATCGTGGTCGTCGCAGGTCTCTTTCTTGGGGCGGTAGTCGCCGTAGCAGCCCACGCAGACGCCGGTCTTGCCGTCGCCCAGGGGCTGATAGACCGCCTTGCCGCAGTCCAGGTCGTCAGGTTTGAAGTCGCTGGTCTTGGCCACAAAGTGCTTGCATACCAAGTTGCCTTTCTGCAAGCCGCAATCCCCATTGGGGTTGCCGCATTCCTTGTCCTCGCCTTCGGGATTGCCCTCGTCGATCAGGCCGTCGCAGTCGTCGTCCTTGCCGTTGCAGAGTTCGGTGGCAAACGGGTGGATGTTCGGGTCGTTGTTGTCGCAATCCACGTCGCCGTTGTACTTGTCGCCGTCTTTGTCGTCGTTGCAGGGCACGTCGCCGTCGGCTGGGCACGGGCCCTTGCCGTCGCCGCACATTTGCTTTGCGCCTACATAGACTTGCGGGTCATTGGGCGCGCAGTCCAGGGCGCCGGTCTTGCCGTCGCCGTCGGGGTCGTCGGCCGGGCACGGGGTGACCACGCCGTCACAGTTGAAGTCCCACAAGCCCGAGGCCGGCGAGCAATCCTGGTCGGGCGGGCAGCACTTCTCTTCTTCTTTCTTGATGTTCGGGTTGTACTCCGCGTGGAAAGCGGCGTACTTGTAGGCACAGGCCTGCTCCAGCTTGTTCGACGCGCCGTCGCCGTCCAAATCGTCGGCTTCGCAGCCTTCGTCGGTTTGGCCGTTGCAGTCGTCGTCGATTTTGTTGGCGCATTCTTCGGGCTTCTTCTGGCCGGCCGTCGAGCACACCAGGTTCTTCTGGTCGGCGCTGCATACTACGGCACCGGGCTTGCCTTGGGGATCGGTCGCGCAGGCGCCCAGGCCGCACTTGTCGCCCTTGGTCAGGCCGGTCTTGATGCTGCCGTCGCCGTCGATGAAGGCCATGCCCTCGTCGACCTTGCCGTCGCAGTTGTTGTCGATGTCGTCGCAGAGCTCGGCCGCACCGTGGTAGATGGCCGGGTTCTTCTCGGGTGGAACGCCGCCCACAGTTGGGCACTGCTTTTGCTCGATGCAGTCCGGGTCCTTGTCGCCGTCGCTGTCCAAGGCCGCCGCATCGCCGCCTTGGCAGTCTTCGTCGATGCCGTTGTTGGCGTCCAGGCAGGTGTCTTCGACCAGGAACGGGCTGGAGCGGGCGCCCTTGGGGGTGTTGCCATGCGCCGGGTCTGGAGTGGGGTCGTCGTCGCAGTCGCACAGCGGTTTTTGCGCCTTGCACTCCACCGTGCACGCCGGTACGCCGTCGCCGTCTTGATCGCAATTGTTCTTGGCCGTGACCGACACGAGGCGAATGGCCATCTCGGTCTTGTTGCTCGTGTTGATGACGCCAAACCAAGTGGCGCGAATCCCGCCGTTGCTGTCGCGGCCCAAGATGCGCAAGGTCGCCGCGCCGGTCCAGTCGGCCGACGGGCTCATTTGCACGCGGAACGCCGTGCTGGACAGCACCCAGCCCGCCGGCAGCGTGACCTGGAACTTGCCCTCGCCGCTGGCCTTGGGCTTGATGATGGCGTTGGGGTCAGAGGGCGAGACTTTGGCGACGTCGAAATCCAGCAGGGTAATCGGTGCGTCGGTTTTGTCCGAAGTAATCGAGAGATACAGATTGTCGTAGTCGGTGATGGTCTTGCCGCAGGCCGCCGACAGGACCGCCAGCGCGGCCGCCAGTGCCAGCCACGCCCAGCGCCGGGCTGAGTGCTTCAACCCTACGTTAGTCATGGTTTTTTCCGTGCTGAACTCCGCCTGGACGGACCACGGGGACTGGTACATGAGGGGCTCCTTGGGCAGGGCAAGGTGGGACTGGCCCACCAACTCGGTGCCACGACTGCGGCGGTGCCGAGCCTGATCCCCCTAGCATACCAACGTGCGGCCAGACTGCCAAAGGGTTGGGGGGCAAAAACCGCTACGGTGTCGACGGGCAGACCGCCGACCATGCCGCCTGCCCCGCGGGTAACTCCGGCCAGGTCGCGCACCAACGGCTACGCCAGGTTGGGTCGTTGGCTGCGCGCTGTTCGACCAGGGGCCGCAACTGCGGGCCAAGTTCGACAAGCGCTGCAACCACTTCGGCCTCACCACCTGCCAGTATGTCGGCCAGATTGTCGCGCCGCGCCGAAAAGCGGAGGTTGGCCATCGCTTGCGCATCGCCGATTTCGGGCAATTGCAGCCGAATTTCAGGGGCGCTGCGCCGCGCCAGCAAGACCACGGCCGCCCGACGCAGCAGCAAGCTCTCGGACTCCACGGCGGTCCGCAGCAGCAAGACCCCGGCCCGCTGCAGGCCAGAGGCGCGCAAACCCCACATGGTTGCAAGGTTGCGGGGAATCTCGGTGCCCGACCACTGCAGGCGTTCGCCGCGGTCCAGCAGCAGCGCCCGCGCCGACGCCAAGCTCGGGTCGCTTGGGTTGCGCCCCACCAGGGCCCCCAAGGCGATGAGAGCGGCGGCCCCCATGTCTCGGCGCGGCGTCTGGATACCGACCATGAGCGCCGGCGCGGCTGCCGTACCGCCTTTGGCGCCCGCAACCAGCTGCGCCAGCTGCACCACCAGCGGGTCGCCGCGGTTCACCAGCGGCAGAACGGCGGCATCGATCCCAGGCACGGCCGGCAGATGGGCCAAGGCAGCCAACTGGGCGGCCACCACGTCTTCGTCGCGGTCACTGCCTTCGGCCATCACGTCGCGGAGCAATTCGGCCGCCGCTGGCACGCCCGCTGCCCCCAGGGCCAACGCGGTGTCGCGGCGCAAGACCAGGTTGGGGCTCTGCAGCAAGCTCTTGGCCAGACTGACTGGAATCATACGGTGTTGCAGGGCCAGCTCGCGCAGGGCCCGCACCTGCAGGGCCAAGTCACCGCTCGCCAACGCTTGGGCCAAGTCGCCCGCAGGTGGCAGGCGGTCGGGATGCCCCAAGGCCTGGTCCAGGCTGGCCGTGCGCAGCCACGCGTCGTGCGCGCTCGATCGCAAGCGGGCCAAGATCTCGCGCCGCGGGTGCTGCGGCGCCACCGCGTCCAGCCAGCGCACCAACTCGGCGACGGACCCGCGCGCCAGTGCCACGGTGATCAAGCGCTGACCGGCCCCCTCTAGCTCGTCGGCATCGGAGGTTCGCACCACGATATCGCGGAGCGCCGCTTCTTCTTCGGCCACCTCGCCCGCCTTGCGGAACATCGCCGCCAAGCGCGCGGTAGCCCGCGTGTCGCCCCGCTCTGCCTGGGCCGCACGCTTGAACAGCGCGGTCGCGCCTGCGACATCGCCGTAGCGCAGGTGCAAGTCGCCCAGCTTGACCAAGCTGGCCGCGGATTGACCCAGGCTGGCCAGCGCCTCTTCAAGCGGAGCCGCCAAATCGCGCCGGCCTCGCGCCAGACAGTGTTCCAGGGCTTGCTGCAACAGGGGTTCTGCGGCATCCGGGTCGGCGCTGCGCAAGTCCATCAAATAGGCGACCACTTCGTCGTCGTGGCCGCGGCTCAGTTCCAGGCTGACAAGTCCGGCCAGCAGTTCGGGATCAGGACCCAGCTTGCTGCGCAGGCGCGGCAGCAGCGTCGCCAGAGTCGAGCCTGGCACGCTTGCGCCTTCGTCCAGCTGCGCACTTGCGTCGAGCCAAAGCAGGGCTTTTCCAAGGGTTGGCTCTTGGTTTTGCAGCTCGGCCACGAGTTGGACTGTGCGCTGGGCCAACACGTCGATCCGCCGCCACAGCCCCACCAGCGCCTGGCGCCCATCGGCCGCGCGCCTTCGCTCGGCAGGGTTCGCCGCGTCGCCCAGCTTGGTCAGACCGAACCAGATCGCTTCGGCTTTGGGGAAATTCTTTTCCAGCTCGGCCTGTTGGGCCTGCAGCCGCAACACCCGCGGATCGGTGGGCGCCAGCGCGGCCGCCCGCTCGATCGGCTCGCGCGACTCGACCACCATGCGGTGGCCGATCAGCAGTTGTGCTTGACGAATCAGCCCTTCCAGGACTGGCTCGCCCTTGCCAGGCCGGCGCACCAGCACCGCCTGCGCCGCGCGGCTGTCGCCGTGGCTGAGCAGCCACTCGGCGTAGGCCAACAAGTACTGCGGCTGCTGGTGGCTGGCGACCAGCAACTGCTCGTACAACGTGCGGATGCGCGCCGGGTCATCGCCAAGCCGTTGCTCGCGATCGATCAGCGACTCGAGCATTTGGTCGTGCTGTGGCCACCGCCGCGCCATCTCGTCGATCAAGGCCCGCGCTGCGCGGGCGTCGCGGGCAGCGATATGGGCATCCAGTACGGTCAGCAACGGCATCGGGTCGGCCGGCGCCAGGCGCACCACCTGATCCACCAGCTGTCGCAATTCGTCGCGCACACCCAGCCGCTGCAGCAGCTGCATGAACGCCGCCTGCAGCGCCCGGTGCCCGGGATACCGCTGCCACGCTTTGCGCAACGTGGCCGTGGCGTCCTCGTCGCGGCCCAGCTCGACCATCAGCTGCGCGGCGACCACCTGTGCGTCTGGATCGCTGGCCACGCTCAGCTCGTCGGCCACGTCGCTCGCCTTGCCCTGCAGCCGTGCGATCGCCGCTGCGCGCTCGTACAGACCGCGGCGCGTGCCGGCCGGCGCCTGCGCCAAAGCGGCCTCGACCACCACTCGGGCAGCCTCGGCATCCCCTTGGGCCAGCAGTGCGTCGGCATAGCCCTCGCCGGTTTGGCGCACCCACAGGGGCCGCCGCCGCCCGCTTTGCCACGCCAGTTTCCACACGGGCAGACCCAACGGATCGGTCGCAAGTAGTTGTCCGGCCTCGATCAATTGGGCCGGAGAGGCCTTGGCCAAAAGCAGCCGAGCCACCAGATCGCGCCCGCACGCCGTCTCGCGCGCCGCCATGGCCGCCCGCAGTACCGCGAGCACTTCCGCGACATTGGGGGGCGATCGCCCGGTGGCAGCCTGGCAGCGCTCGCCCAGCGTCAACTCGGCCGCTGGCGGCAGAGCCGCGTGGGTTGCAGGCCGGCGTTTCGATCCGGCGGGCGCCACTTTGCGCGCGCTCCAGGCGTGCACTGGGGCAGCCGTCAACAGCGCCAGCAGCGCGACCACGCCGATCAGCAGTTGGGGCAAGGCCTTGGGCGCGGTCGGCCGATGTGGGTAGGCATTGGGATACACACGCCCTCCTGGCCCCAAAGTAGCCGCGGCCAGCAGGGGTTGCAAGCCGGCCAGTGCGGACGATTTTGCAACAGCGGGCAACCCTTGCCGTCTGTACCTTGCCACCGCTCGCGGCCCCCAGGATACTGGCACAGGCGACGTCGCACCCGACACGCGCGGGTTCCATTCGACGCACCAGCCGGCCGGGGGACTCGTGGCGCGTGTTCTGCTGATTCAGCCGCCGTTGTTGCTCGCCAGCGACTTCATCGACTATCCCTACTTCACCAACCTGGGCGTGTGGCAAGCAGCCGCGGCGCTGGGCAGAGCTGGCCACCACGTGCAGGTGCTCGACGCGTTTTGTCAGCCCAATTCTGGGCTTCTGCTCGAATCGCCGCCGTGGCTGCGGCTGGGGGTGCCGCTGTCGGGCCTGCTCGCCAAGCTGCCGGCTGCGCCGCCCGACGTCACCGTGATCGGCTACAGCCCCTGGCTGCGCGCCACCGCAGCCACGGCGGAATTAGTCAAGCTTTGCAAGTCGTTGCGCGAGCGTTGGCCGGCGCCGATCGTGCTGGCCGACTGCGACGTGGGGGGAATGCACACGATCGCGTGGGAGACCACGGCGCTCGATGAGGTCGGTGCCGATTATGGCGTGCGCTTCGAGGCCGATGCAGCGCTGCCAGAGGTGGTCACGCGCCTGGTGGCTGGAGAAAAGCCCAAACAGCGCCTGGTGTTGGGTGCTCCGATTGGCGACGATTTGGACGGGCTGCCGCTGCCAGCCTACGACCTGATCGACTTGCCGGCCTATCAGCGGTTCTTGGAGCGCTGTGGCCAGGCGAACCACAAGCAAGAGATCTTTGCCTTGAGCGCCGGCCTGTTGCCGGTCAAGACCTCGCGCGGCTGCAGCTTTGCCTGCAACTTCTGCACGTCGAACCCGTGGTCGCGCGAGGGACTGCCCGGCAAGAATTACCGCCGGATGGGCAAGGACTTGCTGGCCGAGCACGCCCGCGTGTGCCGCGAAGAGCTGAACGTCTGCCGCTGGGTCGTGTTGGACGAACTCGTCAATGTCCATGCGGGGCACTTTGATGCGCTGTTGGATGTGGCCGAACAGTACGATTTGAAACTGGATTTTCCCAACGGCATGCGCGCGGACCGCCTGAGCGAGGCCCAGGTGGCGCGGATGGTTGGCCGCGTGCCGGTGCTGTCGATCTCGGCAGAGTCGGCGGTCGAGCGCGTGGCCAACGATCTGATTGGCAAGCGCTTTGACCTGCAAGCCAGCGAGCGGGTCGCCGAGTGGTGCCAGCGACACGGCCTGCCCCTGGTCGTGCACTGGATGATCGGTCAGCCGGCTGAGACGCGAGCCGAGATCCTGCAAACCTTGATCACGGCCTGGGATTTGTTCGAGCGCTGGGGGGCCCGGCCGCTGCTGCAATTTGCCACCCCGATCCTGGGCACGCGCCTGCACGCGACCGTGACCGAGCAGGGCCAGTGGGTCAATCGCGAAGACCGCGACATCGGACCGCTTTTTCAGGGCAAACCGCTGTTGCGCGGATCCGATTGGACGCCGCACGATTTGGCCCTGGCCAAGAAAGTCTTCGAGGCCAAGCTCGAGGCTTGGGCGCCGCGCAAGGTCATCGTCAATACGACCTACATCTGCAACAATCATTGCGTATTTTGTGCGACAGGCAACCGTTCGGACTGGCACGGTCAGGCCGACGAGCAGGTGGCCTTTTTGGCCGAACGGCGCAGACAGGGCTTTGATCTCTGCGACTTCGACGGTGGCGAGCCGACCACCAATCCCGAGTTGTTCCGCCTCATCCGCTCGGCCCGTCAGCTGGGCTACCGCGCCGTGAACCTGACCACCAACGGCCGGATGCTGTCTAACCCGAAAAACGCTGAAAAAATCGTGCGCTCGGGGATCACCAGCTTGTTGGTCTCGCTCCACGGCCCCAACCCCGACGTCCACGACCGCAACGTGCAAGTGCGCGGCGCTTTTGTGCAAACCACGGCGGGCATCCGCAACGCGCGACCCTTGTGCGAAAAACTCGGCCTCGATTTTGGCGTCAACGTCACGTTGACCACGATCAATACGCCGTTCTTGATGGAATACGGCGACTTGCTGATGGATATGGGCGTCAAGAACTGCAACATTCAGTTCCTGACTCCGTTTGGCCGCGCCAGCGCCGAGTGCCAGCCCGACCCGGCCGAGGCGGCCCGCCAGGCTATGGCGCTGATCGATCGCTACGGCAAGGACATTCGCTTTCAGGTCATCAACCTGCCCATGTGCTTCATGCCCGGGTACGAGGAGTACGGGCTGAGCGACATCGGCAAGCTGCAGCGGCACATGCTGTTCGTGTCGATGGACGACGTGAACCTGTTCGACTACCTGCAGTCGCGGCGCCGGCACGAAGAAAAGTGCAAAACGTGCCTGTATTCAATTGCTTGCGAGGGCTTCTACTACTGGCCCGAGCAGTGGCACGACGAGGCACGCCAGAAGTTCGGCGACTGATCTCTATAGAAAGTCCCGACTTTCGTTCGGTTGCCACGGCCAGCCCGGCGGGTCTGGAGCGTCGAACGCCATCCGCTCGTCGCGGGTAGGGTGGTCGATCTCCAGGCGCCGCGCCAGTAGGGCAATGCTTTGATCAGGCAGCGGATTCTTGGCGCCATAGCGGAGATCGCCCAGCACCGGCCAGCCACGGCTGGCCAACTGCACGCGGATCTGATGTTTGCGGCCTGTCTCCAGGTCGATCCCCAGCCAGGTCCGGTCGCCACGTCGTCCAAGCGTCCGGTAGCTCAGCGCCGAGGGCGCACCGCCCGTCGCCACTCGGGTTCCGCGCTCGTCGCTCTGCAATTCGTCGCGGAGCTCGCCCTGGGGCGGGTTCGGTTGACCCAAGACCACCACCTCGTAGCGCTTGAGCGTGGTGCGGTTGCGAAATTGTTCCGACAGGCGGGCGGCGGCCTTGCTGGTCCGCGCCAAGACGACCACGCCGCGAGCCGGCCGATCCAGCCGGTGCACCAGGCCCACAAAGACCTCGCCCGGCTTGGCATATTCCTGCTTGATCCAGCGCTTGGCCATGCTCAGCAAGTCGAGATCGCCGCTCGCGTCGGCCTGGACGGGCAGTCCGGCCGGCTTGTAGACCACGAGCAGGTGGTTGTCGACGTACAGAATCTGCATGAACGCCCCGGCTTGCGCGATCGCAGGCGGATCCTAGCAGGTTTGCGCCGATTCTGCCGCGCCGGTATGCTGTTCGCCGTTGTGATTCGCCGCCGAGGACGCCACGATCTACCGCCCAACCAGCCGTAACCTTCTGATGTTTCTTTGCCTCGCCGGGTACGGCGGCCTGCTTGGCTCGGCGTGCTCACCCAGCAACTCGGTCAGTGTGGTCGTCTGCCGCGACCCGGTCACCAAGCTGTGCATCCCTTGCCCAGAAACGGGAGCCTGCGTCGATCCAACGACTTGCGAGGTCATCGACTGCCACCCCGACATCACCTTTGGCCAAGGGGACGCCACGCCCACCAGCGACGCAAGCAGCGGCGGAGACGCCGCCAACCTGGACAGCGCGCCCGAGACCGTGGCCGACGTGCCCAGCTTGGAAGTGCTGGACAGCGGGCCGGAATTGCCGCCGCCCGACAACGGCCCCGACCTTGCCGTCTGCGGCCCCGGCCAGACCCGCTGCGATGGCAACGCGATCCAAAACTGCCTGGGCGGCCAGTGGCAGACCGTCGCCGCCTGCAACGCCGACCTGACCTGCGAGGGCGCCGCCTGCGTGTGCAAAAATACGTGCGTTGCCCAGGACTTGACCGAGTGCATCGCGGGCGCGGCCGCCACGCATACGTGTACCAAGACCAAGTCCGGCTGCCTGGTCTGGACCGACGCGGTCGCCTGCCCCGTGGGGCAAACCTGCAACTTGGGGAAGTGCCAGGCGGTCACGGGCTGCAACCCGGCCTGCATCGCCGGGCAGGTCTGCCAAAACGGCACCTGCGTGCCCGGTGGCGGCGGGGCACTGACTTGCTCGCAGATCGCTGCATGCATTGGCAATTGCTCGGCCAGCGACGCCACCTGCCCGGACAACTGCAAGGCGCAAGGCAGCGCCTCGGGCTTGTCCTTGCTCAACGCCTACCAAGGCTGCCTAAAAGCTGTGTGCAAGTCGCTGGCGGATCAGGTTAAATTCAACGAGACCATGCTATGCGTGTACTCCAACTGCTTCAGCGAGCAGCAGGCCTGCATCGGCTCGGGCACGGCCGATTGCAAGAAGACCTCGGACTGCATGGCCACCTGCGGTAGTTCCTCGACCTGCAGCAACAACTGCAACGCCGCGGCCAGCCAACAGGGCGCCAAGGACTACTACGGCCTCCTCACCTGCATCGACAATCAGTGCGGCTCGCTCACCGGCCAGGCCCAGGTCACCTGCGCCCAGAACGGCTGCAAGAGCTTGTGGGATAGCTGCTACCCGGCGGCCCCGGTGCTCTATACGACCTGCCTGCAAGTGGCGAACTGCCAAGCTAAATGCAATGGCGATCTGGCCTGCGCCAAGGCCTGCAAAGCGGCCGCCAGCCCGCAGGCCCAGGCCGACGTCGACGCCTTCGTCACGTGCCGCGACAACTACTGCGGCCTCTATTGCAGCGGTGCCAACACCAGCAACTGCATGACCTGCGTCCAGAGCTTCTGCCCAGGCCAGCTCAACGCTTGTTCCCAATAGGTCCCGGCCCTACACTGCGCGCCGAGCAGCGGGTGGCCAGGTGGCCGCTGGCTGGGGCTTCAGCCCGCCAACCAGAGGAAAGTCCGGGCTCCACAGGGCAGGGTGCCGGCCAACAGCCGGCGGGGGCGACCCCAGGGAACAGTGCCACAGAAAGCAATCCGCGCCCCCGGCCTTGGCCCGCGGCGCAAGGGTGAAAGCGTGCGGTAAGAGCGCACGGTCTGCGGCGGCAACGTCGCTTTCGGCAAACCCCACCTGGAGCAAGATCAAATGGCAGGCGCAGCGGGCGCAAGTCCGCCGGAGGGTGACCCGCCCGAGCTTGCTGGTCGATCGCTCGAGGGCGCAAGCAATTGCGTTCCCAGATGAATGGTCACCACCGCCGGGCTGGCGACGGCGCGGCGGAACAGAACCCGGCTTATCGCCGCCCGCTGCTCGCTCCTTTGCCTTCTCTTCGCGGAGTTCGCGATGCCCGCCCAGACCTTCGCCAGGCCCTCCCGCCTGCTCGGCCAGGTGCCGCTGCTGGGCGACAAATCGATCTCGCACCGCGCGCTGCTGTTTTCGGCCCTGGCGAACGGCACGACCCGTGTCATGGGGCTGTCGAGCGGCGGCGACGTGGCCAGCACAGCGCGGTGCCTGGGCCAGATGGGGGTGGCGATCGCGCGCGACGGCGAGGCCGTTGTGGTCCACGGTACGCCCGACTGGCGCTCGCCACCAGGGGACCTCGACTGCGGCAACTCGGGGACCACCATGCGCCTTTTTTTGGGTGCCCTGGCAGGCCAGCCTGGTCTCATGGCGCGACTCGTGGGCGACGCGTCCCTGTCGCGACGGCCGATGCGGCGGGTGGCCGAGCCCCTGGCGCACATGGGGGCGCACATCGACCTGTCCCCCGGGGGAATGGCGCCGCTGACTGTGACCGGTGGCCCCCTATTCGGTGCCGACCTTGCCCTGAACGTGGCGAGCGCGCAGGTCAAGACTGCCATTTTGCTTGCCGGATTGCGCGCGGAAGGCCGGACGCGGGTCCGCGAGCCCCTGCCTAGCCGGGACCACAGCGAGCGAGCGCTGCGGGCGATGGGGGCGCCCCTGCAACAGGTGGACGGGGCGTGGGAACTTGGTCCATGTCAGCTGCAGGCTATGGGCGAATGGCGCATTCCTGGCGACCCCTCCTCGGCCGCCTTTGCCGCTGTGGCCGCGCTGCTGCACCCCTCGGCAGAGGTTTTGGTTCCGCAACTGTGCGGAAATCCAACGCGTTTGGGGTGGCTCCGCGTGCTCGAACGCATGGGCGGAGACTGCGCGATCGAGGATCTCGGGCCGGTAGCGGGCGAGCCGACGCTTGGCCTGCGCTGCCGGTCGAGCGCGCTGGCCGCCACCACGATCACGGCCGCGGAGGTGCCGGCCTTGATTGATGAAGTGCCGATTCTTGCGCTCGCGGCCGCGGCAGCCACCGGCACCACACGTTTCTGCGAAGTGGGCGAATTGCGCCACAAAGAAAGCGATCGCTTGGTAGAAACGCTTGCGCTGTTGCAGGCTTTGGGTGTCAAAGCCCGCGCCGAGGGCGACGATCTGATCGTTTGCGGCCAAGGCAGCGCCAGCGACTGGTCGCGCACCCCCTTCGTCTTCGACGCGGGTTTGGACCATCGCATGGCGATGAGCGCGGCGATCGCCGGTTTGGTAGGACCCGCGGCAGTCACCGTCGCCGACACCCAGGCGATCGGCACGTCGTGGCCCGATTTTATAAGAATCTTTCAGGGCTTGGCTCAAAGCCAAGGGCGGTAGTCCGCGTTCGCGCCGTTCTCTCGCGCTCAGCGGGCCGCACCCCAACTCAGCGTCGGCGCCGCTGCTGGCGGCCGCGCTGCGACATGCGACCGCGATCCAGCGGGTTGCCCTGCAACGTCAACGTTCCATCTTCCTCGCGGCGCACGTGCGACAGGGCAAAGCGCAGCGCGATGCTGTCTTCCAGATCGTGGCGCTCTTCACTTTGCGCAAACAGCGTGCTGATCGGTTGGCGGTCGTTGCGCAGTTCCTCGAACGACGGCATGGCCATGATGTTGGGATCGGGGCCCTTGGAGCGGTTGCCGTTGACCAGCCGATCCAGATCGACGTCATTGCGATCGCGGTGGCGTTGCTGGCGACGGTTGTCGATACCGTAGATGATCGCCACTGGGTCGTGGGTCGGCTGAATATCTTCGGCATTGGCAGGCATGCACAGGGCCTGCAGCAGTTCGTCGCGGTTCATGCGGTTGCCGCGGTTGTCGCCCGGACGCTCCAGGGCGTCGTAGCGGCTGGGCGTCTTCTTGACCGGCTTGGCGCGCGGAGTCGGCGTTTCCTTTGCCGGCATTTCGCGTGTGCGCTCGCGTGGTTGGCGCTCGTGCCGCGCCTCGCCCGGAGCCGGCGCGCTCTCGCCGGCTGGTTCCGCGGCCGGGGGAGCCGCCCGGCGCGGCGCCGGTGGCGTCCAGCCCAGCTCCGCGGGCCAAGCCCGGCCGGCGCGTAGGCCTTCTACCAAGGTGGCTTGATCCGCCGGCGGCGTGGCGAACACCGTGGCCACCGCTCCGAACCAGCTGTCGGCCGGGGTAGCGGCACTGCCGGCGACGCAGGCCAACCGCCCGGCCTGGGCGACGCGCAGAGCGCCCTCGTCGATCTGGTGCTGGGCGCCGCCCAGGGCCAACACGGCCGCCGCCCCGCGCACAGGGCGCCACTCCGCCTCACCGGCTACCGGCACGGCGATCACCGCACCGCCTTGCTCGGCAAAGGCTTGCACCACCGCTTCGGCGCGGTAGGGCGCATCGCCCAGCGACTGCCAGCCCTGCTCGGCGAACCAACCGGCCGCCTGCTGCGGGAAGCACAGCAGCGGGCCCGCGTCGGAAGCCAGCTCTACGCCCACAAAGAAACGGACGCCTGTGGCGGCGCTCAGTTCCGCCAAGTCGGGCGGGACCACGGCTCTTCCTTCGGCAAGGATGGCCAACCCGTCCAGCCCGCGCGCCTGCGCTTGCACCGCCAACAACTCGAAATCTGCAGAATCGTTCGCGGACCAGACTGGACGTGCGCGAAGGTCAATCAATACGGCACTCACCCTGACTCCATCTTCGACGCCGAACGCCGGGCGCCTTGCTTGCGGTCTGGAGCGGCCTGCGCAAGGTCCGCCCATCGCACCGGTTCGCGGCAGCGCGCTGGTTGCCCAAGTCGCGTAATCTGCGAACGACTACCAAGTTCTGAATCAACACCTTGTGGATTGCGAATTCGCGCCGACGGGGGGCTGCCCTGGTCACCGGCCAAGTGGTCACTGGCCAAGGGCGCTGCTGCTTGGCTGTCGGGCCGACGCATCGAATGGGCAGACTGGTTGTGCCTGCCCCATCCACCCGAGTGCGAACCGCTTGCAGTAGTCCGCCCTCGCGTTTGAGTATACCGCCGCCTGTGCGCCGCGCCAAGTGGGGCCTTGTCGCTGTTTCGTCGGTTTGCGCCCACGGCACGCGGGGGTGTTTGACAACCTGGGGCGCCTGCGCTTCCCTTGCCGCTGCTGGCGCACCGTGTGCATCTTGGCCAGCCTTTGGGAGTGCTGTGCAAGTCGTTCGCGAACTCGCAGAGGTCCGCTCGCCGGCCGCCTCGGCCGTCACCTTCGGCAACTTCGACGGGGTCCACGTAGGCCACCGCGCGCTATTGGCGCATGTGCGCAGCGAAGCCGACCGGCTGGGCGGCCCGGCCACAGTGGTGACCTTTGACCCTCACCCGCTGACGGTGCTCCGGCCAGACCGCGCGCCGCGCGCGATCGACAGCCTGGAACTGCGCCTGGATAACCTGGCCGCGTGCGGTGTTGACCTGGCGCTCGTTCTGCAATTCGACCACGCGATCGCCGCCAAAAGCGCCAGCTGGTTTGCTCGCGATGTGCTTTTTGAGGCGCTCCGTGCGCGATCGTTGGTGGTGGGGCCCGACACGCGGTTTGGCCACGGCGGCCAAGGGGACGTAGAGTTGCTGCGGCAGGCCGCCGCCGAGGTCGGGGCCGACGTGCAGGCCTGGTCGGGCGTGCAGATCGCCGGTGAGGTCGTGTCTTCGTCGCGGGTGCGGCGGGCGATCGCGGCGGGCGAGGTCGCGCAAGCGGCGGAACTGCTCGCTCGGCCATTTGTGCTGCAGGGCGAGGTGGTGCACGGCGATCACCGCGGTCGCACGATCGGCTTCGCCACGGCCAATGTGAGCGCACCCCACCAGATCCAGCCCGCGGCTGGCGTGTACGCTTGTCGGCTGCAACTGGCCGACGGCCGTTGGCACCCGGCCGTGACGAATTGCGGCATGCGGCCGACTTTTGACGGCCAGCGCTGGCAGGTCGAGGCTCATTTGCTGGATTGGGTCGGCGATTTGTATGGGCAGCAGCGCTGCCTGGCGTTCGTCCAGCGGCTGCGCGGCGAGCAGAAGTTTGCCTCGCTGGCCGACTTGGTCGCGCAAATCGGCAGGGACGCTCAGCAGGCCCGTGCGATTTTGGGGGGGCCGTGACTCCGTCGCTGCACTTGGCCTTGGCCGGTGTTGGCATTGCCCATTCGCCTTCGCCGCACCTACATCGCCAACTGATTGCCATGTCTGGGCTTTCTGGCGATTCGCGCCTGCTCGACGGCGTTCCTTGGCCCAAGGTCGAGGCGCTCTTGCGTAGTGGCGATCTCGCTGGCGCCAGCGTCACGACGCCCTACAAGCGCTTGGCCGCCGCTGCCATTGATCGCTGGCCTGGCGCTGCGGACGTGGGAGGCGCGCCGCGGCCAAGCAGCGTCAACACGGTGTGGCGTCGCGGCCCGCTGCTGTGGGGTACCTCTACCGACGGTCCCGGCCTGGCCGAGGTCTTGGCCGACCTCCAGCCTTGGACCGCCCAGACGGTGTGGATCCTGGGCACGGGCGGCGCGGCGCTGGCGCTGGCCCAGACCATGGTCGGCCTGGGTGCCCAGGTCTGGCTGACCGGTCGCGATGGTCAGGCGGCGCGGGCTCTTGCCGAAGCAGTCGGTGGTCAAACTGCCCCGTGGGGGCAGCCGGTGACCCACGCTACGGTGGTGATTCACGCAACTCGTTGGGGACACGGCCAATCGGGTGAGCCCGAGTCATCGGCGTGGGGTTGGCTGCCCTGGGCCCAGTGGCACGTGCGCCCAATCGATGTGGTCGATATCGTGTATGCCCGCACCGGGTTGACTTGGTTCGAGCGCCAAGCGCAACAGGCGGAAATCACGCTGGCCAGCGCAGGCCAGCCTGGGCTGCGCGTGGGCGTGGGGCTGCAAATGCTCCTAGCCCAAGCGGCGTTGGCCTTTGAAGCCATGACCGGCCAGCGCCACGACTGGCGGCGGCTTAGGAGCAGTGAAAAATAGGTCGTTGATCGTGTATGTGTGGAGCGGTGCGCCGGCTCATAGGGCCGCGCACTTGCGACCCACCCAGCAGGAGGAAAGGGCCCGCCAAAATCGGCTAGATTTTGCACGGGCGCTTACCACGAGTACATGAGCGATGCGTACGGTAGCGGGTAGGCGCCGTAGAAGCCGACGCGATCCCACAGCACGGTCATCATCAAGTCGACCGCCACCGAGAAGCCCGAACGCTGTACGGCGCCGAATTCGAAACCAAAACCGCCCGCGACCGCGTACATGACCGACACCGCCGCCTTGGCGTTGGTGATGTCCTTGCACTGCTGGGTCTGGCAGTTGGTGGTGTCGACCGAGATCGCGGTTTGCTGGTCGCGTTCGGCGTGCACCGAGCCGGCCAAGGTCAAACGAAGGGCGGTGGTTGTGGGCAGCAGCGCGCCGCGGCGGGCCCCCGACCAGACCAGCGCATAGTTGATGTACTGCGCGCCAAAGTACATCGCCAGGTAGTTGCCTCTATCGGCATACAGTGGCAGCAGGTCGACCTGCAGGCTGTGGTTGCCAAAGTAGTGGCGGTAGGCAAAGCCGGTCAGACCGCCCTTGAAGTCGCCGGCCACGCCCAGACCGTGCGTGTTGTTCTGCACCTGGCTCTCGTGCCCCACCAGCACCTTGGCGGTCTGCGCCTGCACCGGCTGCGCCGAGCTGCCCAGCGTGAGCGCCAGCACCGCCGTCAGCAGGATTACCCGAAGAATCGCTTGCCTGTTCATCTCCGCCTCCTACCAACTGTAGACCAGTGCCGATTGCGGCAGCGGCAAGATGTACGACAGGCCCTGTTGATCGAAGGCCGCCACCAGCAGCAGATCCAGCGAAAGCGAGAACCCAGGGGCGACGATGCCGCCGAACTCGGCCCCGATGCCGGCGCCGATGTTCACGGATGACTCGCGGGTCGTGGTCGTGGTGGGCGTGCCGATGCCCTGCGAGAAGCTCCACTCGGTGCTGGTGGTTTTGCGCAGGTAGTAGTGCGCGCCGGTCGTCAAGCGCAGGGCGGTGGTCGACGGCATGAGCCCCCGCGAGTTGGGTGTGTGCCAGATCAGCACGTACTGCACCAGCGACGCGCCGACGAAGGCCAGGGCCTCGTTGCCGCGGTCGGTGATGATCGCCAGGCAACTGGCCTGGATCGAGGTATTGCCAAAGTAGCGGCGGTAGGTCAGACCGGTGCCCGTGGCAAAGCTGCCGGCCACGCCGATGCCGTGGACATTGACCTGTTCACCTGGCTTTGGCCGCGGCTGCGGCGTGGCGCCGGGGTCAACGGGAGCCGGCGGGCGCGGCTGCGGTGCCGCCAGCGGGGGCGCCTCGGACGCATCGCCTTTGGCCGGGCTGCTGGCCGCGGAATCAGGGATGGGTGCAGGATCGGGATCCGCCCATGCCGGTGCGGCCGCCAAAGCGGTTGCCGCCAGGAACAGCGCCAAGTGGCGCCGTCGCGTGAAGTTGTCGCCTCTGTGCCACATGCCGGCCTCCTGCAAGCGGCCTCAGTCTAGCAGGTCGGCGCGGCGGTGCCTATGTGGCAGGCTACAATGACGGCGAATCCAGCGCCGACCGATCCTGCAGGTAGTGGTCGAGCACGCGGGTCGACGTCCAGCGCTCGAAGATCTTCATCTCTTCGGCGTCGGCCCGCTCCAGACGCGCCATCAGCCAGTCGAACACGCGCTTGTGTTTCTTGCACCACACCGAGTCGCGCATCCGACCCTGCAGGCTGCCCTGGGTCTTGTAGTTGTACTCCACCTGCTGGCCGCACCACGGCTTGTACACGCACGTCACGCAGTCGGGCTGGGTGTCGTTCAGGCCGGCCATCACCATCGCGCGGGTGTGGGCGTTGGTGATCAACTGGTGGTAGGTGTCCGCCACCGTGCCGATCTTGAACATCTCGTCGCCCATCGACGCCACAAAGCGGCCCTCGTCCGACGAGTAGATGCTACCGTCGGGCGCGTAGCCAATCTGGCCGATGCAGGCGCCGCCGGGGGTCCGCAAATCCAGGTAGTTTGGCTCTTGATCCGTCAGGATCTTGGCCAGCATCAGCGCCGCGTGGCGCTCCATCACCTGCACGCCCTTCTTGTTCAAGTCCAGGATGTATTCGGCCGCGTTGGCGTAGAAATCCAGGAACTCGTCCATGGTGTAGCCAAGCGTCTTGTACGAGCGCGCCGCAAAGCCAAACGGATCCAGCTTGCGGAGGAAGATCGCCTTGCAGCCCACTTCCACGTACTGGTCCACGATGTCTTTCCAGCGGGTCAGGCCCGGCCGCGTCACCGTGGGCAGCGCTTCCACGCGGTACAGGTTGGGGTCGAGCCCCATGTCTTTGTAGCGCTGGTTGATTTTCCTCATCCAGCCCACCACCGAGGCGTGGGCATTGCCGTCCTTGTAGATGCGGATCTTGTTGTGCAGGTCTTCGGGGCCGTCCAGCGACGTGCACAGCTGCACCTTGCGGTCGATCAGATAGTCCAGCTTGTCGTCGTCCATCAGGCTGAGGTTGGTCACCAGCGAGAAGGACAACGTCTTGCCCGCCAACGCGTTTTTCTGCCGTGCGTACTCCACGATGTGCTGCAGCACGTCCCAGTTGGCCAGCGGCTCGCCGCCCTGGAACTCGATGTTTACGCCTGGGCTGGTGGTCTGGAACACCAGGTCGACCGCGCGCTCCGCGGTCTCGATGCTCATGTCCGTGTCGGTGCGGTCCATGCCCACGATCGAGCTGTGGCAGTACTGGCAGCCGTGATTGCAGCGGTGCGTGAGCACAAATGCGTGCAGCGTGGGGCCGTAGAACAGGTATTGGTGCTTGCGCTTCCACCGCTCGGCTTGGGCTTTGACGTCGACCTTGGCCGCCACCAAATTGGCTTGCACCAGGCGCTCGTACAGGCCGTCGCCCGGTACAGTGTCACCTTCGTAGAGGCGGCGCAGCTCGTCGGGCGTCAAAAACAGGTGATCGCCCAGGTCATTGCTGACCACGTAGCGCCCGCCGATGGCGCGGTGGTTGAAGGGCATCGCAAAGTCGGCCTTGACCCGGCCCAGCGAAATCACGTCGCTCAGCTGCATGCGCTATATCCTTTTCTTCTTGCGTTGCATGGTGTTGTGCAGGGCAAAGTTGCAGAACTCGGCCACCACGTCGCCCTCGACCTCGGCGTCGATGTCCGACACGGTCACCGCGTAGTGCTCGCCGTCGCGCACGATCTTGAAGCTGGCAAAATCCGCAAAGGTATTCGCCGCTTCCTTGATGGCCTGCTGCATGTAAAGGCCACGGTGCAGCCGCACCACAGCCGTCTGGGCCTGGCTCATGGGAACCTCTCGCTGCGGTTAGGGCTGCTCGGCCGATTTCTTCTTGAACTTGTCTTCCCACGGCACGGCGATGCCCAGCGGATCGTCCAAGAAGTCCATGCCGTCGTCGCTGGAATCCAAGAAGTCGGTGGGCAGAGTCCCGCCCGCCGCCCCGGCGATGGCCTGGGTGGTGATTTCTTCAATGATTTTCTGGTTTTGCTTGACGATCTTGCGGCGCAGCGCCTGGCTCAACAGCTCGTTGCCAAACTCGCCCGACAGGTCCAGAAGCTCCTTCTCACTCAACTCGGTTTTGCCGCGCAGGTGGATCAGGCAGCGGCCGGCGGTCTTGTCGAGCAGCACGTAGCAGCGGTCGATAAAGACGTAGGCTGCGCCGTAGACCACGTCGAACGGGTACAGCTGCAGGTCGAGCGCCAGCGTGATGGTGTGGGCCTTGGGGTCCACGGACTCTACGGAATGTTGTGCCATTTCTGCATGTTCCCTGGGCTCGTCAGTCGAGCCCGCTGCGGGTCGCGGCTGCCGTGGGGGGCGGCGGCCTTCCTTTCTACCTTGTGCCTCGCGGCTCAGCAACCGAAACCGGTCGCGGCCGCGCCTGGGCAGGCGGGGGGTCCTGCTGCAGCGGCGCCATTTCGGCATCCACTTCGTCGTCGGCCGGGTGCCAGCCTTCGGGTTGCCAATCGCGCGCCGTGGGATCTTGGCGGCGCTTGGGGTCGGTCGTCGGCTCCACCAGCCGCTCGCCGCTGGGGGCGCTGGGGCTCGGAGCGCGATAGCTGCCCTGCTTGCCCTGGTGGGCCGCGGGTAGCGTTGCAAGATTCTTGAATTTCTGCAGACGCCACGCCGGGTCGCTCTGCTCGTCCAGGGCGATCTTGGCGATGATCGGCCGCGGATCGACAAAAAGCGGCGACAGCTCGGCCGGATCGTAGGCGTCGCCGCGATCGAACAGCCCGCCGCAGATCGAGCGCAGGGTGCACTGCTCGCACACGTCGGCGTACAGGTGGCCCCACTCGGTCTGGCGCACCGTGCCCTTGTTGTCCAAGAAGTGCACGATGCGCTCTTCGCTCTTGACGATCTTGCGGGTCTCGGTCGAGCAGTGGGCGAACTCGGTCATGTAGCAAAGCGGCACGCGCTCGACCCGGAAGCTCCGCCCGGTCTCGTGCAGTCGGCGCATCGCCTTGGCCAGCGACACCTCTAGATCCTGCATCCGCGCCGTAAAGTACTGGTTGCTGGTCGCCCGGCCAATCGACGGGTCCAGGTTGTTCCAGACAAAGTGCCGCACGAACGGGAAGTTCTGGATGAACCACTCGACCGTCTCGTGCAGGTGGTCGCAATTGTAGCGGTTGATCACCGTGTTGATGTTCACGGTGATGTCAGTCTCGGCCAGGTGGTGCAGCGCCTGCTCGGCCCACGCGAGCGAGCCGGGTGTGCCGGTCAAGAAGTCTTCCAGCCGGTGCTTGCAGCTGTGGATGCTGATGTGCACGTGCTGCAAGCCCGCTTCGGCCAAGGCTTTGACGTACGCGCCATCGGCCATCTTCTGGCCGTTGGTGATCATGCGCACATGCAGGCCCTTTTCGCGGGCGTAGCGGATCGACTCTGTCAGGATCGGCGACAGGGTCGGTTCGCCGCCTGTCAGGATCACGCCAAAGTAGTCGCGAGCCACAAAGTCGTCGACGATGGTGCGGACCTGATCGAAGTCGTAGAAAAACGGCGTCTCCGGATTGCTGCAAAAGCCGCAATTCTGGTTGCAGTGGCGCACCATTTGGATGTAGCCGATGTTCGCCACTTGCTACCCCACCTCGCCGGGGTGTCTCGCCTCGCCCGTGGACCCAACGTCGACGACCGTGCGCACCACTTCATCCACCGCCTGCCGCTCGGGCCGATGCAGACCCAGAATGCGGCTCTGGTCGCGGCGGCTGCGCCCGGCGTTGGCGAACTTCAATCGATCGGCCAGCTGGTCAAAATCCTGAGCATCCGCGCGCGGTTGCCCCTGCTCGTCCAGCGGCGTCATCTGGGCGAACCCGTGGTTGCGCAGGTAGTTGATGTGGATGCCCTGGCACTGATCAAAGCGGCTGCACAGACCACAGCGCACGCTCTTGGCGTAGTACTCGCGGGTGATGTAGTGGTGCACGTAGCGATCCAGGTGCAGATCGCCGGCGCCGTCCAGCAGCTTGGCGTCCAGCACGCTGTGATCGCCAGGCATCGCCGCAGGCCCCACCGCGCACTCGGGCAGGTTCTTGATGCGGACCCCCAGTCGCGCCAGCTTGCGCAGCGTCTCGGGCTCCGGATCGGCCGCCTGCGACTCGCTCAAGTATTCGTGGTTGGGCAGCGCGACGATCAAACGCGATCCCCACGACTTGCAGGTCGAGGGCCGCGCCAGCAGCCACGCCGCCAAGGTCTTGTCGACCGCGACCTCCACCTCGATCGGCGCCGGCAGCGCCTGATCGCCCACCAGGGCCCGCGCCGCGTCGGCCACCGTCTTGACCACCACGCGCTGCACGCCGGGCACTTGCGCCAGCGCCTGAGTCTCGCTGCCCGCGTCCAATTCCACAGAGAACTTGGCGCTGTCAAAGGGCAGATTCGTCAGCGCCGCCGCGGCATCTTCGGCCGTGCGGGCCGTTAGTTGCAGCCACGCCGGGTGTTGGGCCATGAATCGCTCGCGCGCTGGCGTTCCCGCCCAGACCTGATGGCTGTCCAGGCGGACGATCGGGAATGCGTGGGCCATCAACTGCTCGCGATAGGGAAACAGCGTCTGACGGCACGGCCCGTCCAAGAAGCAGTAGTCGCAGCGCTCGCCGTGGCAGTCGGGCTTCAGGCCGCGGCGCAGATAGCCCTCGAAGTTGTGGCGGCCGCCGTCGAATTCGCTCGTCAGCTTGTGGGGTTCTTGGATGAGCCGCTCGGAGCCTTCCAAGTACGTAACCGGCAAGCGATTGGTCCAGATGAACATGCCCGGCTTGTCCGCCCAGGCAAACGCCTTGCGGAAATACGGCACGGCGTCGTTCAGATCAAAGAACAGCGAGTGGCGGTGCTCATCAAAGCCGCGGCCGAACGGCACGATGTGCAGCAGGTCGAACTCGCGAATGCCCATGTTGTAGTAGTACTCGATGATCTCGGGCAAGAACTTGTAGTTCTGCTTGTTGATCACCACGTCGATGTTGACTACGACCTTGCCGGTGGCTTGCAGGTTCTGGATGCCCTTGATCCCCGTGACAAAAGCGAGCGGCGTGCCGGTCAGCTTGTCGTGCAGGTGCGCCGTGTGGCCGTGCATCGAGACCGTGGCCTCGTTCAGGCCCGCCTCGGCGGCGGCGTTGGCGAACTTCTTGTAGCTGAACATCATCCCGTTGGTCACGGTCTGGATCCAGTCGTAGCCGACCTGGCGACCGTAGCGGATGAGCTCGATGAAATTGGGGTGAACACTGGCCTCGCCGCCCGACAGGATCAACCGCTCGCGGCCCATGCGCCGGCCCAGCAGGATGTAGGCCTTGAGCGACTCGACGTCGATCATGGTCCCGTCTTGATTCATCGAATCCAGGCAGAAGGTGCAGCGCTGGTTGCACAAGCGCGTCACCCGCACCCAGTGGCGTTGGTGGCGGGCGGCCTGCTCTTTGACAAAGTCCTTGTTTTCGCCCGAGTCGTTGCCGGCCGTGGACGGCAAAGCCTCCATGCGCACGGTGCCCGTCTCGGCCTGATGGCTGGCGCGCAGGGCCTCGGCCTCGTCGCGGTTCAGCAGGCCGTCGCGGACCAGCTTGTCGACGTCAAGGTCGCTAATTGTCACGCGATCGTCTGTCATTGCCTGCCCAGTGCCCCTCGACCATCGGCCGCACCCAAGCGGTATGCCGCGTCAGTGCACTCTCCAGTTTGCGCAGACCGGCCCTCGCTGCGTCAAGGCCGGCACACGATTCGGTTGAAACCACTAGGACAATTCTTGCTGGGCTGGTTTGGGCGCATCGGTCCTTGGCTGCAAACCCAGCCAACCGTGGCTGCGCGCTCGCGGGGCTGGCAAGCCGGGACACCCGCTGCGCCAGGTACACTCGTCGCACCGCGGCGAGAATTCGTTGGGCTCTTGGGGAGATTGCTCCCCGTCGGCCGGGTTGGCCGGCGGCAGCGTGGCAGCTGACCACTGTGGCCACTCGGGCTGCAGGCGCGCCCACTCGCCCATGAGGCAGGCCGGCAGGCCGTCGACGCGCCATGGTCGCTTGGCGGTGGCCAAGATCTTCACGGCCGCCTGCACCCAGGGGGCCATCAGGGGCAGCGGCGCCAGCAAGGGCTGACTGCTGCGGTCGGGTCCCGGCGGCGCCCACAGGTGTACGCCAGCGACTCCAGCGGGCAAGGTCTTTTGCACCAGCCCCGGCAGCCCGCGGAATGTGGGGCGCAGCAGGGGCGCTGCAACCCAGACTCCCAGTTTGGCGGCGCGAGCGGCCCGCAAGCCCGCGAGCACCCTTTGGAAATGGCCTTCGTTGCCGGCCACATAGTCGTGTGCCGCGGGCGAATCGCCAAAAAGTCCAACCACCACCTGGGTCGCGCCGGCCTGGCGGATCCGCAGGGCCGCTTCGGGGCGGGCCAGCAGCGCTCCGGCGGTCCAGACCGCCAGTCCTTGGGCGCCCTCTCGGCGCGCCTGGGTCAGCAGGTCCAGCGCTTCGGGGCGAAGCAGCAACTCGCCGCCCAGCAAGTCGAAGTGCCGGTGGCCGGCTGCCAGACCGGCGCGGATGGCCGTCAGCACCGCCTCAGCGTCGCCGCGCACCTGGCTCGTACCGGCTTGCAGGGGGGCGCTGGCGCTCGCGTCGCGGAGCGGGCCGCAGACGGGGCAAATTAGCGTGGGCCAGGGATGAACACACGGGCTTGCGGTGTTGATGCGGCAGCGGCCAGTTTGCGGCCGTGCGTCGTCGCTTTCGCCGAGCGTCGCCCGCCCGGCGGCATCGGCGACCCCAAGAGCCGGGCTGCGCGCAGCAGAGGAGGTCGCGCGTGCCCTGGGAGTTTTCGGATCGGGTGCGGTCACGGGGCGCTCGCGGCGCAGCAATGGCGCCGTGCTACCCTAGAAGTGTGCCGTCAGAAGATCAAGTCGCGGGGCCAAGTGCTTGGCGCGGTCGTTGAATTTCCAGTCGCTCTTCCGTACCCTTTTCGCCCCTTCGGGGCACGTTGCCACCGGGAGTTGCCATGATGCTTGGTCCTGCTCGCCCTCCAAGCCACCCGCGGTGGATGTATTTCGCTTTTGCCATCGCTATTTTGGCGGCCGACCTCCTCACCAAGCACATGGTCACGGTCAACCTGGCGACGCCGATCCACCCGATCGTGGTCACAGCCGCCGATGGCCCCACGCCGTTGCTGGCCCTGGCCGCGCGCGGGGGTGGCGAAGAGGCGATTCGCGGCGAGGCGGCCACCGGTGCAGTGGTGCGGCTGGAGAAACAGCCGCTCAAGGCCGATCAGCCGGTGGCCCAGACGGACTTGGGGCGCGAGATCGTCGTCACCGATGGGCTCCGCATGCCAACGCCGCGCCGGCTCCGCCTGACCGCCGAGCACGTCGGCAAGCCTCTGGGCGCCGTCTTGGGCGATGCGTGGCGTACCAGCGAGGCGGCCATGCAGGACGTCCTGGACAAGCACAGCTACGTCGTGACCGCGCATCGCTTGGACCCGGACGCCAGTTTTGCCGGCGGCCGCGCCTACGCCTTGCTCGACCGGGCCTTGCCGATCCTGAGCGGGCCGCTGCACGGCGACATCGTCTATGCCGAAAACAAGGGTGCCGCCTTCAGTTTCTTGGAGAGCGCGCCCCCCCTGTTCCGCTGGGGCCTGTTCGTCGCCGTTTCCAGCACGGCGTCGTTGGTGATGATCTGGTGGCTGGCGCGCGGGGTCCTGTTCTCGGCCCTGTCGGCGTGGTCGCTGGCCGCCATCTTGGCTGGCGCGGTGGGCAACTTGGTCGATCGGGCCAACTACACCGTGGTGATCGACTTCATCTACAACTACATCCTGGTCGATGGCCGCGTGGTCGGCTGGCCGGTGTACAACGTCGCCGACATCGGCATCACGGTGGGCGTGATCCTGATCGCTTTGGAGTCGCTGTTGCGCAAGCCGGCGGCGATCGTTCCGGCGGCCTCGTAGCCCCCTTCAAAAGGCCCCCGTGCACCCCACTTTCGACCTTGGCTTTACCCAGCTGCCCGCCTACTTCACGTTGCTGATGGTGGGTTTCACGATCGCCATCTTGTGGGCTCACGTAGAGGGCATGCGCCGCGGCATCGACGGCAACTCGATCTTGGACATGGGCCTGCTCATGCTGGCTTGCGGCCTCATCGGCAGCCGCGCCTTGCACGTGGTGGCCGATGGGCAGTTCTGGGACTACGTGCATCTGTGCACCGCGCCCGAGCAGGTTCCCGCCCTGTCCATGGGCCCGGGCCTGCGCTGCGGCAGCGACGAACAGTGCCTTGCGGCTGGTCTGGGTGACCTGTGCGACGCCGCCAGCGGCCTGTGTCGCCAGCACCGCGACTGCTTGCGCGTCTTCAAGATCTGGTACGGCGGCTACGCCTACTACGGCGGCTTCTTGCTGGCCGTGCCGGTCGGCATCTGGTTTCTGCGTCGCCGGCGCATTCCGGTCTGGAAATTTGGCGACCTGGCTGGCTTCACCATCGCTCAAGGCCTGGTTTTTGGCCGCGCCGGCTGCCTGCTCGCGGGGTGCTGCTACGGCGCGCCCACCGAATCGGGCGTCGGCCTCTCGTTCCCCGCCCACTCGCCCGCCTGGCAGAAGCACTTGGGCGACCACCTGATCGGCCGCAACGCCTTGACCTCGCTGCCGGTCCACGCCACCCAACTGTACGAAGCGGTCGCCTGCGCCGCCATCAGTGCGTTCTGCTACTGGCGCTTCCGCAAAGGGGTCCGCTTCGACGGCCAAGTCTTCTATTACTTCATGTTTCTTTATGCGGCATTCCGATTCTCGGTCGAATATCTGCGGGCCGACGATCGCGGCCTGTGGCTGGGTGGCCTGCTGTCGACCTCGCAACTCATCAGCTTGCCGCTGATGGTGTGGGCGGGCTGGTGCTTGGTGCGCGGGCAAGCCTGGCCGGTGCTGGACGGGCGCCCCACGGCCGCGCACTCGCCGTCGTGAGCCCTTTGGATCGGCGCGGCTGCTCCAGCCCAGCGCCGCGAGACCCAGCGCGACCCTGCGCAAGGACCATTTGGACCTGATCCTGTTGGGATGCACGCTCAGGCCGATGGACGTGGTATGCCGATGACCTTGTTTTCCGCTCTTCGCCCCTCTGCGGCTACGGCGCCCGCCGATGCGGCCGTGGTCGATCCTGTCCCCCAGACCGCCTACGATCTGGCGCGCCGCGGCCACGTCCCGCGCCATTTGGCCATCATCATGGACGGCAACGGCCGCTGGGCGCAGACGCGCGGCATGGTGCGCAGCCACGGTCACCGCGCCGGCGCCGAAGCGGTGCGCGGGGTGACGCGGATGGCGCGCAAACTCGGCATCGAAGTCCTTACGTTGTATGCGTTTTCCGAGCAGAACTGGGCGCGCCCCGCCAGCGAGGTCCAGGGCTTGCTGACCCTACTGGTCGAGTTTTTGGGCCAAGAGCTGGACGAATTGCGCAAGAGCGAGATTCGCTTGGTGGCTCTGGGTAACTTGGCCCGGCTCCCGCTGCCCGTGCGGCTGACTCTGCAGCACGCCGTCGATAGCACCGCGCAGGGTCGCAAGATGACGCTGGCCCTGTGTCTTTCCTACGGCGGCCGCGAAGACTTGGTCCAGGCGGCGCGCAAGCTGGCCACGCAGGTCGCTGCGGGCGAGCTCCGTGCCGAGGCCATCGACGAGGGCGCCTTGGGCCAGGCGCTTTGGACGTCTGTCCTGCCCTGTCCGCCCGACTTGGTCATCCGCACGTCCGGCGAGCAGCGCCTCTCCAATTTCCTGCTATGGGAGTCGGCCTATGCCGAGCTGTACTTCTCGCCCGTGGCTTGGCCCGAGTTCGACGAACAGCAGCTGACCACGGCCCTTCAGGCGTTTTCTCAGCGGCAGCGCAGGTTTGGCGGTGTAGCCGTGCCCTGATTCGGCCGGCTTGCCAGGGCGTCGCCGATGCTGCCAAACTAGCTCGGCGGCGTCTGCTGCACGGGGGCCGAATTGTTCCAGCGCGTTGCCACCGGCCTTGTCCTTGCGCCCCTGGTGATTTGGGTGGCGCTGTGGGCGCCCAAGTTCGTCATGCTGGCGGTGCTCGTGTTGGCCGCCGCCCGCTGTGCCGACGAATTGATCCGCATGTTCCCCGAGATTCGCCGCCACGACCGAATGGTGGTCGCCTTGCTGGCCGCCGCGGTGGCCGGCAGCGCGCTGCTGGGTGCCATGGCCCTGGCCGTGGTGCTGGCGGCAGGGCTGTGTGTCTGGTTGTTCGCCTGCCTGGCCAGCCCCGAATCGGTCGAACTGGCAGCTCGCCGCGGTGCCCTGGGCGCCTTGGCCTTGGTCTACACGGCGAACCTGATTGCCATGTTGGTGCTGCTTTTCCGCCACGACGAGATCGCCGCTGGCGCCCCCTTCGACACGGGGCGTGCCGCGCTTTTGGCCTTGTTTGTCATGGTGTTCTTTGGCGACACCGGCGCCTACTTCGCTGGCCGCGCCTTGGGCCGCCGCAAGCTCTACGAGCTGGTGAGCCCCAAGAAGACCGTCGAAGGCGGCATCGGCGGCCTGCTCGCTTCGATCGGCGGCGGTGCCATCACCGCAACCTGGTTGTTGCCGCAGATCCCGATGATCCACGGGCTGTTGCTGGGCGCCGTCTGCGGCCTGTTCGGGCAGGTTGGCGATTTTGCAGAGAGCCTGTTCAAGCGCGCCACGGGCACCAAAGACAGTGGCCAGATCCTGCCCGGCCACGGCGGCTTGCTCGATCGCGTGGACGGCGTCCTCTTTGCCGGGCCGGTGCTGCTCGCCTACCTCACCTGGCTTGGCCCAGGCGCCTGATTGCCCGGCCTGCCTGCCATGTTGCTGGGCACTACCCAACCGCGATTCGGCGGCCGTCTGAGTTTTGCGACCGCAGTCGAGCAAAACCTCGCCGATGCCGAGGCCGTCGCCGCCGGGGCGCCGCCGCGGTTGCTCTTGTTCGAGCCGGCGGCCCCTGTGCTGACCCTGGGTCGGCGGGCCCAGGCGGGGGGCGCCGACGTGGTACAATCCGTCGCGGTTTGCCGGTCCCATGGGGTCGAAGTCGCGGCTGCCGATCGCGGGGGGCTGGCGACCTTGCATCTGCCTGGGCAACTGGTCGTGTTTCTGGCCGTGCCGCTGCCGACCCTGGGAATACGGCTCCTAGTTCACCACTTGTTGAGTAGTGCGGCCGTCTTGGCTGGCCGCCGCGGCTTGCAGCCTCATCTGCGCGACGACCACGACGCCGGTCTGTGGCTCGGCGACGCCAAGCTGGCTTCGGTCGGTCTGCGCGTGCAGCGCGGCGTGGTCCTGCATGGCCTGGCCCTCAACGTGGGTCTTGCCCCCGAAGTCATTGCTGGCGTTGCATATCCCGGACTTACCTTGTGCGGCCATGCCAACGCCCGCTTGGCCGATCTGGGCGAAGTCGCCCCGGCCGCCGTGGCGGATGCCGCCGGGGAACTCGCGCGCCAGCTGGTTTTGGCCGGATGACGCTTCCGTGGCAGTTCGCGGGTCGCATGATTGGCTCCGAGCAGTTGCCCATCGCGGAACTTCATACAGTGCTTGCCTTCCCTGCCTTGCTTTGTTACCGTGCAACATGGAGTGCCCGAACCGTCCTTTGCGGTCGGCAACGGTGTTCCAACTGGTCTGATCCGCCAGTTCACCCAGCGGGGTGGTCAAAAATGTAGCAGTTGCGCCAAGTTTTGCTTGGACTCCGGTCTTCGCCCGACCATCGCCCCCTCGGTGGACGCGCGCCGGCCGCCGCGGGAGTTCCAAAGCAAAACCGCGCGGTTGCTACCCGGATGGCCGCTCGAAAGGGGAGTGCCTGCCGTCGTTCGCGATCCCCTGCGACGATCGTGATCCCCGAGCCCTGACTCGAGCCCCGGCAACGGGGCCCACCCTCGAGTCCGACCCAGGAGCGCGGAGATGGTCGACACGGTTCCGTTTCGCATCGCTAGGCCCGCCGGCCGCCGATGTACATACCGGGCGCTCGCCGCACCAACGCAATCGGGGGCGCGCCGCGACCGCATGCACGTCGTCGAGAGGATTATGATGCAAAATCAGCTTGGTAACTGCGCCAAACAGCCGGGTGATCGCCCTTCGGCGGAGTCCGTCGGCAAGCGGACCCCGGTGACTTTGCTTGACAACCTCGATCCACGCGTGGTCGACGGACAGCCTGCACGCTCGCAGGCTCGGATCGCGATTGTGCGCAGCCTAGCGGTGATGCTGCTGGCCGCGGTCGCGGCCGTCCCGGCGTGCACCAGTCAGGACCCCGCGCAGGCCCGTGCCGACGTCAAAGATGCCGGCGGCGTCGACGCGGAATTCGGCGTGCAAAGCTTCGCCTTGGCCGAGCCGACGATCACCTCGTCGTCGCCCGTCAACGAGCAGAGTTTCCCGGTGGCGACAGCCGGCGGCAAGGTCGACGTCGACTTGGTCTACGCCACGGCCAACTTTGTCCCTGGCCAGGTTCGCTGCTACCTCGATGGCAACTTCGTGGGCCTCGGTGGTACCACCACCTACAAATTTCCGGCCGTCTCCAAGGGCTTGCACACTATCGGCTGCGTCCTGGCCGACAACAGCGGCACCGAGCTGACCAGCACCGGCGCCCGAATCGCGCTGAACATCAAGATTGCCGAACCCTGCAAGGCCGACAGCGACTGCTCCGACGGCAACGCCTGTTCGCAAGACGTGTGCGTGGGCGGCCAGTGCGTGTATGGCGTGCTGCTCAACTGCTGCGGCAGCAAGTTCAACTGTGCGGTGGGTGAGTTGTGCGTCAGCCCCAATACCGCCCAGGCCAAGTGCACCACCTGCACCAAGGACGCGGACTGCAACGACAACGAGTCCTGCACCACCGACAAGTGCGACCTGAGCGGCACCAAGGGCGTGTGCAGCAACGTCAAGGCCAACAAGGATTGCTGCAGCAAGGCCGCTGATCCCTGCGACGACGGCAAGGGCTGCACCGTGGACAGCTGCGATCTGAACACGGGCACCTGCAAGCACATTCAAGCGCCCGGTGCCTGCTGTTCGGACAGCGATTGCGTCCAGTCGGACCCCTGCCTGGTCGGCCAGTGCGTCGACAACCAGTGCCGCACCGGCGTCAACAACTTCCGGCCCGACTGCTGCTCGCCTGGCAACAACCCCACTTGCGACGACAAGGCGATCTGCACGGTCGACACCTGCGATCAGAACATGGGCGGCTGGATGCAGTGCAGCCACAAGAAGGACCCCAACAACCCCAAGTGCTGCTTGTTGAACAGCACCAACCAGCAGTGCGACGACGGCCAGCCCTGCACCTGGGACGTTTGCCTGAACTGGCAGTGCGAAAACCTGAAGCTCGCTTCGTGCTGCGTCACCAACATCGACTGCGACGACGGCAACCCCTGCACCAACGAGAAGTGCACCGTCAAGCCCGGCGACACGGCGGGCTTGTGCAGCTACCCCAAGACTCCGGGCTGCTGCGTCACCACCACCGACTGCGACGACAACAAGTATTGCACCGTGGACACCTGCAACTACGCCGCCTTGACCTGCAAGTACGTCAAGCCAGACCCGGCCTGCTGCGACGTGGACACCGACTGCGACGACGGCAAGGTGTGCACGGTCAAGCTGTGCATCAACCACCAGTGCGTGTTCGGCAAGGACAAGTTCAAGCCCAACTGCTGCGACGCCAACGTCGACTGCAACGACGGCAAGGCCTGCACCAGCGACACGTGCGACACCACTCAACACCAGTGCCAGTTCGCCAGCAACGGCGACCCCACCTGCTGCAACGACTCGACCGAGTGCAACGACGGCGATTGCACCACCTTTGACTACTGCGACTCGTTCAGCAAGTGCAAGTACAGCCCCAAGGCCAACGCCTGCAAGGCCGATGTGGACTGCGACGACGGCGTCGCCTGCACGACCGACAAGTGCAGCGTGGTCGATGGCTGCGGCCAATGCAGCCACACCCAGCTGCCGCAAGACCAGTGCTGCGTGGGCGATCTGTACTGCGACGACAAGGATCCGTGCACGGCCGACACCTGCGACCCCACCACCAACAAGTGCGGCCACGCCGCCGTGGCGGGCTGCTGCAAAGACGACGCCAATGCTCAGACGGCTTGCGACGACCAGAACGCCTGCACGATCGAGTACTGCCTGAACAACGCCTGCCGCCACACCGTGCCCAAGAACGGCTGCTGCGCCACCGACGCGGACTGCGCCGACAACAACGCCTGCACCACCGACAAGTGCGCCAACGTCGTGAGCGGCAAGGGCTCGTGCCAGAACACCTCGACGGGCGGCAACTGCGCCGAGTGCTCGATCGACAGCGCCATCAGCTACGACGACGGCAACCCCTGCACCGCCGACACCTGCCAGCTCATCAACGGCGTCTGGAAGCAAGTGCACACGCCGATGGCGGGCTGCTGCCTGGATAAGTTCGACTGCGACGACAGCCTGCCCTGCACCTACGATTTCTGCGTCTTCAACGAGTGCATGCACACCACCACCGACGGTGGCCAGACCCTGTGCTGCTCGGTCGAGACCGAAGCCGTGGACTGCGGTTACCTGAACGCCGCCTGCGCGGTGGGCAAGTGCCTGCCGCAGGCCGATGGCAAGCTGAGCTGCCAAGCCGTAGAAAAGACCCCGTGTACCGTGGGCTTGTCGTACTGCCAGGACTTTGAGGGTACGGGCACCCTGAGCCAGATGGGCTGGATTCCCGGCGACGTCAAGGGCACCGCTTCGGGCAACTGGGGCGTGACCACGGCCACCGGCCTGGGTCCGGATCAGGCGGCGTCGCTGCTATGGACGCCCACCAAGTCGCAGTTCCTGACCTGCTTGCAGTCGCCGATCATCCAAGCAGCCGGCGCAGCTGCCGTGACCGTCCAGTTTGACCGCGAGTTCGTGCCGGCGCTGGCCAACACCACGCTGACCATCCGCGGCTCGCTGGGCGGCGCCGCGCCCGATTGGTCCACGGCCGTCATGATCGACGCGCCGCTGACCACGGCCGATCAACTGGGCCCCGAGACGCTGACGCTGAAGCTGCCCCCCGAACTCGCTGGCTCCAACGGCTTGCGCATCGCGTTCTGCGTCGACTCGACCAGCTCGCTGAACTTTGACCACTTCGCCGTGGACAACGTGTGCATCGTCAAGGGCTCGGCGCCCACGATCGCCCAGTGCCCGGCCAACCAAACCGTCCCGCTGGGCAACACGTTGAACGTGCCGCTCAAGGTCAAGGATCCCGACGCGGCCGACGCCATCAGCTTCTCGCTGGTGAAGGCGCCGCCGTTCGTCAAGCTGTCCAGCGCGCTGTACTACTGGCTGGACGACACCTGGAATTCGACGCTGACGATCAACCCGCTCGCGGTCGACACCGTGGGCGAGCACGAAGTCATTGTGAAGTACACCGACGGGTACCTCTACGGCACCTGCACCTTCAAGATTACGGTCACCTACGCGGGTGGCTACCTGATTTGGCAGCCCAGCGAAGCGCTGCCCGACAGCGCCCTGGCCCTGAAGTCGGCGGTCACCGCGGCCGGCCAATTTGCGCAGATCGTCAACGACTTGTCGCTGTACCCCGACCTGACCAAGTTCAAGGCCGTGTTCATCACCTTGGGCGTCTACCCCGACAACCACGTCCTGCTCGAAAGCGAGATTGGGCCGGTCAAGGCCTACCTGTCGGGCGGCGGCAAGGTCTACCTGGAAGGCGGCGACACGTTCATGTTCGACGCCCCCACCACGCTGCACCCGTTCTTCAAGATCAAGGGCGTGCTCGACAGCGCTGGCAATGGCGTGACCGGCCCGCTCAAGGGCTACGCCGCGTACAGCGACGTCAGCACCAGCCCGGCCACCTACTATAGCTGGGCCTACACTCAGGATCCGCTGTTCAACAACCTGAACGACGAAATCGAAGGCAACCTGGCCGTCCAAAAGACCCGCAACCTGCTCCGTAACGAAGGCAACGAGAAGTTCTGGGCCGCAGTCGGCCACGACGATCCCGCCAACAAGTACCGCACCATCGGCACCTCGGTGCCGTTTGCCGGCGTGGTCGCCAGCGGCGCGGCCACTCAGCAGAAGATGTTCGAGCGGATCAAGTACTTCTTTGAGAACGGCTTCATCGACTGCACCAAGGACGCCGACTGCGACGACGGCAACGCCTGCACCAAGGACACCTGCACCAGCGGCGCTTGCGCCAACGACAACACCTGCATGTGCGCGGCTCAGACCTCGATCGCCTGCGGCGACACGCTGACCAAGCAAGTGACCAACGGCGGCGCCGCGACCCAGGTGACGAGCACCTACAGCTGCGACGGCACGGGCAACTACTTGGGCAAGGAAATCGCCTTTGCCTACACCGCGGTCGAGAGCGGGCCGCTGACCGTCACACTGACCAACCTGAGCAACCCCAACGCGCGTCTGTTCGTGCTCAAGGACCAGGGCAAGGGCTGCGATCCCACCACGTGCCAGGCCACCACTGCGGGCACCACGCTGACCACCGCCACCTTTGCCGGCACCACCTACTTCATCGTAGTCGACGTGCCCGGCGCCACCGAGTCCGCGCAATTCGACCTGACCATCCTGTGCGGCGCTGGCGAAAACTGCAGCAACGGCTTGGACGACAACAGCAACGGCTTGGTCGACTGCGCCGACAAGACCTCGTGCTGCGGCGACGCGGCCTGCGCGGTCGAAGTCTGCAACGACATCGACGACAACTGCGACGGCACCGTGGACGAAGGCTGCGACGACGACGGCGATGGCTACTGCGACGCCGCCATGACCGTGACCGGCACCCCGGCCATCTGCCCCGCCGGCAAGAACGACTGCCTGGACACCGACGGCACCGTCAACCCAGGCGCGACCGAGATCTGCAACAACGCCAAGGACGACAACTGCTCGGGCGCGCAGAACGAAGAGAACGCCACCGGTTGCGTCAAGTACTACAGCGACTTGGACGGCGACGCCTACGGTACCGGCACCGCCAAGTGCCTGTGTGCTCCGTCGGGCAGCTACAAGGCCACCCAGGCCGGCGACTGCAACGACGCCAAGGCCGCGGTCAACCCGTCGGCCACCGAAGCCTGCAACACCGCCGACGACGACAACTGCGACGGCAACACCAACGACACGAACGCCATCGGTTGCACCAACTTCTACACAGACGTGGACGGTGACCTGTGGGGCACCACGCCGTTCAAGTGCACTTGCGAGGGCGCTGGCCAGATCACGGCCAATCAGCCGGGCGACTGCGCCGACACCAACGCTGGCATCAACCCCGCGGTGGCCGAGATCTGCGACAACGTTGACAACAACTGCAACGGCGTGGTGGACGAAGGCTGCGACGACGACAAGGACGGCTACTGCGACACCAGCATGACCTACGTGCCGCCGGCGAGCGGCAACCTGCCGGTCTGCCCCAAGGGCCCAGGCGACACCGTCGACACCAACCCCGACATCAACCCGGCTGGCGCCGAGATCTGCGACGGGCTGGACAACAACTCGAACGGCCAGACCGACGAAGGCTGCGACGACGACAAGGACGGCTACTGCGACATCAACATCTTTACGTCGGGCAAGCCGCCCGCCTGCCCGCTGGGCGGTGGCGACTGCAACGACACGGCCGCAGCGGTCAACCCCGGCGTCAAGGAAGACTGCAACACGCCGGTCGACGACAACTGCGACGGCGGCACCAACGACCTGAACGCAATCGACTGCACTCCGTTCTTCTTCGACGGCGATGGCGATACCTGGGGCACTTCGGCCAACAAGTGCACGTGCATCGCCACGGGCCAGTACAACGCGCAGAACCCCGGTGACTGCAACGACGACAACAAGCTGATCAACCCGGGCGTGCCCGAGATCTGCGACGGCGTGGACAACGACTGCGACGGCGTGGTCGACAACACCTGCGACGACGACGGCGACCTGTACTGCGACGCCAACGTGCCCATCGTCGGCACGCCCGCCATCTGCCCGAACGGCGGCGGCGACTGCCTGGACACCGACGCGCAGATCAACCCCGGCAAGGCCGAGATCTGCGGCGACAACAAGGACAACAACTGCAACGGCTCGCAGAACGACGTCAACGCCATCGGCTGCGTCGCCTACTTTGTCGACGCCGACGGCGACACCTACGGCGCCGGCACGTCCAAGTGCCAGTGCAGCCCGGGCAACTCGTTCGTGGCCACCAACAACGCCGATTGCAAGGACAGCAACGCCGCGGTCAATCCCGCCGCGCTCGAGATCTGCAACGACTTGGACGACAACTGCGACGGCACCGTGGACGAGGGCTGCGACGACGACCAAGACGGCCAGTGCGACGCTGCGATGAAAGTCGTGGGCACGCCGCTGGTCTGCAGCCTGGGCGGCGGCGACTGCAACGACACCTCGGCCAAAGTCTACAAGGGCAAGTCCCAAGAAGTCTGCGACGGCGTGGACGACGACTGCAACGGTCAGGTCGACAACGGCTGCGACGATGACCAAGACGGCTACTGCGACGCCGGTTACACCGTGGCCAACCCGACCCCGGCGATTTGTGCCAAGGGCGTGGGCGACTGCGACGACTACGACGCCAGCGTCAACCCCGGCGCCAACGAAGTGTGCGGCAACCTGAAGGACGACAACTGCAACGGCTCGCAGAACGACGCGGGCGCGGTGGGTTGCTCGACGTTCTACTTCGACGCCGACGTCGACACCTACGGCACGACGATCAGCAAGTGCCTGTGCGCCGCGGCCGGCTCGTACAGCGCCAGCAAGAGCGGCGACTGCGACGACAGCACGGTCCAGGTCTCGCCCGCCGTCACCGAGAAGTGCAACGGCATCGACGACAACTGCGACGGCACCATCGACGAGCCCAACGCGACCGGCTGCAGCAACTTCTTCTACGACGAGGACAAGGACGGCTACGGCTTGAACTTGATCCAGTGCCAGTGCGCGGCCGGCGGCTTCTACACCGCCACCCAGAAGGGCGACTGCGACGACACCAACCCGAACATGGCGCCCGGCAAGACCGAGAAGTGCGACAACATCGACAACAACTGCAACACGCAGGTCGATGAGGGTTGCAACATGGACGGCGACCAGTTCTGCACCAAGGCCATGACCACCGTGGGCGGCCCCACCGTTTGCCCGCTGGGCGGCGGCGACTGCGACGACACCGACAAGACGGTCAGCCCCACCGGCAACGAGGTCTGCAACGGCAAGGACGACAACTGCAACGGCTCGACCGACGAAGGCTGCGACGACGACGGCGACAAGTACTGCGACGCCAACATGACCACCGTGGGCACCCCCGCCATTTGCACCAAGGGCGGCGGCGACTGCAACGATGGGTCGAGCGTCATCAACCCGGGTATGCCCGAGGTGTGCGGCAACACGGTCGACGAGAACTGCTCGGGCAGCTACAACGACGTCAACGCCCAGGGTTGCCAGATCTTCTACGTCGACTTTGACGGCGACACCTACGGCAAGGGTGGCACCAACTTCCAGAAGGTGGTGCTGAACGAACTGCGCCGCACCGCCGCCAACACCATGACCGGCAACACCGGCGACGAGTACATGGAGTTCTTGATCACTGCGGACATCACCGCTGCCGAATTCGACAGCTACTTCTTTGGCGACTCGACCTCGGCCGGCGCTGCCAAGTTTGGTGTCTTCCAGACCAAGATCGCCTCGCTGGGCATCACTACGCTGAAGGCTGGCTCGCTGATCGTGGTCGGCGGCGGCACGCTGACGGCGGACAAGGCCTACAACCCGGCGACGGGTGACTGGAACCTGACCCTGCTCACCACCGACACCACTGTGGTGACGACCGTGGTGGCGGGCCAAGATTTTGCTGGCGCCGACGTGGCCTGGATCGACTCGGCCTCGACCGGCACCACTACGCTGGACTCGATCCGGTGGAGCTCTGCGACGGGCGCCCTGGGCACCGCCGCCAAGGTGCAGATCGCCGGCACGTTTGCCAGCGGCGGCACCGGCGTGATCGCCTTTGTGGGCGACATCACCCAGGTCGACGTGGTCGCCAACTACCAGATGGACGTCGCCGCGACCATCGGCGCCGGCAACGGCGGCAGCAACACGACGCTGGTCAACTGGCTGCGCGCGGTCTCGACCGGCGGCGATAGCCGCTGCCAGTGCATTGCGGACGCCACCTACAAGACGACCAAGGCCGGTGACTGCAACGACGCCAACGAGAACATCTACAGCGGCGCGGTCGAGACCTGCGACGGCCTGGACAACAACTGCAACGGCGTCGTGGACGAGGGCTGCGACGCGGACGGCGACGGCTACTGCTCGTCGAGCAAGGTCACCGTGGGCACGCCGCCGGCCTGCCCCAACGGCGGCGGCGACTGCAACGACACCAACAAGAACATCAACCCCGGCGCGACCGACAACTGCGCAAGCGGCGGCGACATGAACTGCGACGGCGTGCTGTCGCCGGGCGCCGGTGCCTGCACCAACTACTACTACGACGGCGATGCCGACGGCTTTGGCGCCAACGTGACCCAGTGCCTGTGCGCGCCGACCGGCGCCTACACGGCCTCTGTGGGTGGCGACTGCGACGACACCAAGAACCTGGTCAAGCCGTCTATGGCCGAGAACTGCTCCACGCCGTACGACGACAACTGCGACGGCCTGCTTACCTCGCCAGGCGCTTTGAATTGCGTCAACTACTACACCGACCTGGACAAGGACGGCTACGGTACCGGCACGGCCGTGTGCCAGTGCGTCCCGTCGGGCACCGCCATCGCGACGGTCGGCGGCGACTGCAACGACGCCGACGTGCAGGTCAACCCCGGCAAGTCCGAGATCTGCGACGGCAAGGACAATAACTGCAACGGCGGCGGCACAGCGTCGGCGGCCGAAAGCAACGCCAGCACCGGCGTGACCAACTCGCTGACCAACTACCTGGCGCAAGAGGTCGTGTTTGCCAATGCCGGCAACTTTGCCGCGGTCGACGTGAGCATCCAGGCTGGCAGCACGGGCCAGACTGTCACGATGTACCTGTTCAAGGGCAACCTGCCGGCGTCGCTGAGCGGCATGGCCGAGACCATCGGCCCGGTCAGCCTGACCGGCGGCACCACCATGACCAAGTACACGTTCACCTCGGTGTCCAAGCCGGCGATCGCCGCGGGTGACAAGTGGATCCTCATGTGGAAGGCCAGCGGCACCGGCACTGTCATCCAAGAGAGCTCGGGCAACGCCTACAGCAAGGGCCAGGCCAGCTACGCGCCGTCGTCGCCGTTCACGTGGACCCTGCTGGGCTCGGGCTCGACCGACGTCACCTTCACCACCTACATGGTCACCAGCGGTGCCACGGTGGACGAAGGCTGCAACGACGACAACGACGCCTACTGCGACGCCGCCATGGACACGGTCACGCCGCCGCCGGCCCTGTGCGCCAAGGGTGGTGGCGACTGTAACGACACCTCGGCCACCATCAACAAGGACGCCGCCGAAATCTGCGACAACGTGGACAACAACTGCGACGGCAAGACCGACGAAGGGTGCGACTCGGACGGCGACGGCTACTGCAACGTGGCCATGACCGTGGTGGGTTCGCCCACGGTGTGCGCGCTGGGCAAGAACGACTGCGACGACAACAACAAGAACGTGTTCCCCGGCAAGCCCGAGATGTGCGACAACGTGGACAACAACTGCTCGGGCGCCACCGACGAGGGCTGCGACGCCGACGGCGACAAGTACTGCACCACCGCGATGTCGGTGATCGGTACGCCGACCATCTGCAGCTTGGGCGGCGGCGACTGCAACGACAGCAACCCGGCAATCAACCCCGGTGCGGCCGAAGTCTGCGACAACGTGGACAACAACTGCGCCGGCGGCACCGACGAGACCTGCACGGACGGCGACAAGGACGGCTACTGCAACGGCACGGCGCCGATCAGCTCGGGCTGCCCCAAGGGCGGCGGCGACTGCGACGATACCAACATCGCCGTCAACCCAGGCGCGACCGAGAATTGCTCGACGACGTACGACGACAACTGCAACGGCCTGGTCAACGAAGTCGGCGCCACCAACTGCGCCAACTGGTACGCTGACGCGGACAACGACGGCTACGGCGGCGGTACCGGCGTTTGCCAGTGCACCCAGACGCCCAGCAAGCCGACCAAGGTCGCTGGCGACTGCAACGACTCGGTGGCGGCCATCAACCCGGGCGCCCTCGAGGTCTGCGACGGCCTGGACAATGACTGCAAGAACGGCGCTGATGAGGGCTGCGACGACGACGGCGACTTGTACTGCGATGCGAACATGGTCATGACGTCGACGGCGCAGTGCACCAAGAGCACCAAGCCCGCGGCGGGCGCCAAGGCGGCCGGCGACGACTGTTTGGACACGAGCAGCGTGACCAACCCTGGCGCCAGCGAGATCTGCGACAACTTGGACAACAACTGCAACACCATCATCGACGACGGCTGCGACGACGACAACGACAACTACTGCGAGGCGGGCCTGACCATCACCGGCACGCCAGCGACTTGTACCGCCGGCGGCAACGACTGCAACGACAACCAGTCGTCGGTCAATCCGGCCGCGAACGAGAACTGCTCGACGGCGTACGACGACAACTGCGACGGCTCGACCGACGGCCTGAACGCCGTGGGTTGCACCAACTTCTACTACGACAACGACGGCGACAGCTACGGCGTCACCAGCAACTTCCAGTGCCGGTGCGCGGCCAGCGGCAAGTACGCGGCCACCGTGGGCGGCGACTGCGACGACAACGACCCGACCAAGAACTCGGGCAGCGCGGCCGAAGTCTGCGACGGCGTGGACAACAACTGCAACGGCACCACCGACGAAGGCTGCGACGTGGACAAGGACGGCTACTGCGACGCCAACAAGACCGTCACCAGCAAGGTCGCTTGCGCCAAGACCACGCTCAACCCCGCGACCAACAAGGGCGACGACTGCGACGACAGCAACAGCAAGGTCAACCCCAGCGCGATCGAGGCCTGCGACGCCATCGACAACAACTGCAGCGCCGGCATCGACGAGTTGTGCAACAAGGACAACGACGGCTACTGCGACATCAACAAGCCGACCGTGGGCAACCCGCCCGTCTGCCCGTCGGGCGGCGGCGACTGCGACGACAGCAACGCCGCGGTCAAGCCCAGCGCCAGCGAGGTCTGCAACGGCAAGGACGACAACTGCAACGCGCTGGTCGACGAAGCCGGCGCGGTGGGTTGCACCACCTTCTACTACGACGGCGATCAGGACACCTACGGCGTGGCGTCGTCGCAATGCCTGTGCGCCAAGGCGGGCTTGTACTCGGCCACCAACTCGACGGACTGCAACGACACCTGCCCGACCTGCTTCCCCGGTGGCACCGAGGTCTGCGACGGCAACGACAACAACTGCAACAGCTCCGTGGACGAAGGCTGCAACGCCGACGGCGACGCTTACTGCACCAAGGCCATGGTCACGGTGGGCACGCCGCCCGTCTGCACCAAGGGTGGCGGTGACTGCAACGACACCAACGCCACCATCTACCCGGCCGCGCCCGAGTTGTGCAACAGCGCCGACGACAACTGCAACGGCGTCACCGACGAGAATGCCTCGGATCAGTGCCCGACCACGGTCAACGCGACCTTCAAGTGCACCGGTGGCGCCTGCCAGATTACCGCCTGCGCCAGTGGCTTCTCGGACCTCAACGGTTCCTGGACGGACGGCTGCGAGTGCAACGGCAATGACAACTTTGAGCCGAACGACAGCTGCGGCGCTGCGACGGTGGTGGACACCGCCCTGTACGACAACGGCAAGGTCGCCAACGTGGAAGGCCGCGTGGTGCAGAGCTCGGACCACGACTGGTTCTCGTTCTACGCCTCGGACCTCGCCGACGGTGGCTACGCCGCCTGCGACAACTACAACGTGCGCGTGGTGTTCACCAAGAACCCCGGCGGCTTGGTGTTCGACGTGTGGAAGGGCTCGTGCCCGGCCGGTGGTACCAACGCTTTCTGCTGCGGCCGCACCGACTTCAACTGGTTCACCAACTTCAAGTCCGGCACGGCCTACGGCGGTTCGTGGTCGGGCTACGGCGAGTGCCCCTGCCAGACGGGCAACCGGTTTGACCAGAGCAACCCAGGCTGGAGCATCCCGCCGGGCTACCCGGGCGGCGGCGGCCCGTACTGCATGAACTACAACAGCGGCTACGTCTGCGTGCCGACTGGCTTCTACTTCACGCAGTGCGTCGACGACTCGGCCTGGTACTACGTGCACGTGTACCGCAACAACGGCACGCCGACCTGCGGCAACTACAAGCTGGAAATCAGCAACGGCTTGTACGGCCAGCCCGGCAACGCCATAGGCTACAAGCCGTAGCCTGCAAGACTCGGCTCAGGCCCCGTGCGGACCGCGCTCAGACGGCGCCCCGCACGGCGGCTTGGGCGACGGCCAGCCAAACGGCGGCACTTCGGCACAAACTGGGCGGACGGCTTGACTCGACCGCCGAGCAACGGCAAGCTACGCGCCGGTCCGATTGGCTGGGTCACAGCTGAACGGCTCCGAACCTCGGGGAGTAGCGCAGTCTGGTAGCGCATCTGCTTTGGGAGCAGAATGTCGCAGGTTCAAATCCTGTCTCCCCGACTTCAAGACATGGACCAAGGTCTCATATCTATTGGGAACTGCCGCGTTCGCAGTCGCGCACGCGGCCGTGGACCGCAAGCGGCGGCGTTGGCTACTTTGGCGCCGTCCAGGCCATGACGCCGCCATCCGCACTGGCGGACAGGGCGAGCACCTCGCCGGTCGCCGTCTCGAGCCACGCCACGGCGCGGACCACCACGCTGCCCTGCAGCGGAAGATGGCGAGACCATGTTCCCAACAGGATTGCTGGTTTGCCGGCTGGCGCCGACCAGATGCGGACCGTGCCGTCGGTGCTCGCCGACAGGAGGCGTTGGCTGGGAGCGTGCCAGGCAAGGCTGGTGACCTCGCCCTGGTGGCCGATCAGCTCTTGGACCGTGGCGCCACTGGTTGCGTCGAGCAAGCTCAGGTAGTTGGCGCCACCTGCGACGGCCAGGCGATCGCCGGCCCAAGCCAGAGCGCGCTCGCCGCTGGGGAGATCGTCGCGTTGCCAGACGGTCGTGAGATCGGCGGCGGACAGGACCCGGTAGCTGGCGGAGCTGCCTGGGCCGATGGTCGCCACGGCAAGCTCGGCGTCGTTTGGATGGAGCGCGACTCGAATCACTTGGCCGCTGGAGGACCAGGCCTGCAGTTTCTTGGTCGCGTTGCCGCCCTGTAGCCCGATGCGCATGGCGGCCGGGCCGGCCGCAGCCCAAAACGACAGGGCGTCTGCGGCTAGGCTCAGGTCGTTGGCCCACGGACCGCCCAGACCAAAGGTGGCAAAATTGATGGGTGTCGCCGCGGACGCGATGTCCCAAAGGCGGACGGTGTAGTCCGCACCTGCGGTCACTGCCCCTTGTGGCCACGCCGCCACCGCGAGCACCGGGCCGTCGTGCCCCAACAAGGCGCCCGCCTCGAGCCCAGCGACCGAGAGGCGGCGCACGGCGCTGTCGTCGCCACCGGAAAGACACGCGGCGCCGCTGCAGGCCAGGGATCTCACCTCGCCCAGGTGGCCGCCGCCCAGGTGCTGCCATTCGCCATCGCCAAGCGGGCGCCGCCACACGCCTGACTTTTGGGCCGCGATGTAGACCATGCCCTGCCCCAATACTAGATCGGCCGCGGCGTCTCCGGCTGGCCAGTTGGGCGCCGCGAGGACCTGTGCGGCGCCGGGGCTGGCTGCGCCGCCGACGACCGGCGTGGGCCACTGGTACACATGACCGCTGGCGCCCACACCCCAGACCGACTGATCGTCGGACGCGAACCTTAGCGACGCGACGGCGTCGGCAACCTGCAGCGCAAAGAGGAGTTTACCGCTGGTCAAGTCGATGACCCGGCCAGGTTGCGCGTCGGCGGTCACGGCCACCCGACCGTGGGTGTCCGTGGCCAGGCGCAAGACCGGCGCCGACAGACTGGCCACTGTCTTGACGGTGCCCGCGGGCCACGGTCGCGCCCGCACTTGGCCGCCCGCATCGGCCGAAACCAGCCAACTGGCGCCCGCGGCCGCCGTTGCCACCCCGATCGCGGTCACCGCGCTGGTGTGGCCTGCAAGGAGCTGCGGCGCTTGTCCTTGCGGGGGCCACCACCACACTTGGCCCTTGCTGTCGCCCGCGACCAGGGTGGCGCCATCGGGGGCCCATGCGACGGAGGTCCAGGGTGGGGTCGCTCCCCAACTCTGCACGGTGGACCAAGTGCCTGGCATGCCAGCGGAATCGGCTTGGACAACGCGCAAAGTCTCGCCTGTGCCCACGCTGGCGACCTGCTTGCCGCTTGGTGAGATGGCGACGTCGGCCGCAAAGCCGTCGCGGCCCAAGTCGGCGCCCACCATGGTCCCAGTGGCCGTGTCCAGCCACAGGACGCCGGAGTGGGTCAACCACGCCAAGCGCTGGCCGTCGGCCGAAAGGGCGAGGCGTCCTGGCCCACCGCCACCCAGTTGCCAGCGAGAACAGCTTGTGTCCTCGTCGGTTTGGCCGTCGCAGTCGTTGTCCAGACCGTCGCAGGTGGTCTCTGGCCCCATGGCATAGCCGACCACCAGCGCCAGGTCTGGGTCTTGCCAGCCCAATTCGCCGGCACACCACTTGGTCAAACCGGTGCAGACGCCTTTGGCAAGGCTGGCGGGCGGCGGCGGACCCGTGAGGACGTCGGTCACGCCGTCGCAGTCGTTGTCCAAGCCGTCGCATGCGGTCTCGGTCGGCTCGTAGGCCACGCCGGCGACTGTGTAGTCGGGTGCCAACCACTCGCCCTGCACGCATGGCAGCGGCACCGTGGCGCACACCCCCATGACCAGGCTGTTGGTTTTGGTGAGGCCGGCGTCGGTGGCGCCATCGCAGTCATTGTCCAGGCCATCGCACCAGGTTTCGACCGCTTGGTGGGCTGGGGCCAGGAGGGGATCGGGCAGCAGCCAGCCGCTTTCGCCTCCACAAATCATCAACTGCAGGCCACACACGCCCGGCAAAGGCGCCTTGGGCGGGGCAGCAGCCATCCAATCGACCTGGCCGTCGCAGTCGTTGTCCAGCCCGTCGCACGCCGTCTCGACGGCCTGGTAGTTCGCCAAGCCGGCGTAGTTGCATACGGGAGCGCCGTCTTGGCAGGCCGCCGCCAGGGCCACGCACACACCAGCCTTGGGGCATACCAAGTTGGCGAGGTCGCTGGCGCTGCACGTGGGACCGCCGTCGCTGTCCGGCGCGAGTGCGTCCGCCTCCGCGTCCTGCGCTTGCGCGTCTGGCCATGCGGTGGCGGTTGTGTCCGCAGGGGGGCTGACTTCGGCCAACGGCTCGCTCGCGTCCTCCAGGGTTGTCTCGGCCTTGGAATCCCCTGGTTCACCTGCGCTTGCGTCCAGGATTGCGTCCAGGACTGCGTCGGCTGCGCTCGCTCCGTCGGCGCTGTCTGGGCCATTGTCGTCCGCGGTTTGGTCTGCGGGGACGAGGTCATTCTCCGCCGCTGCGACGTCCTCGGCGACCTCGCTGTCGACCTCGTCCGGGGCCACAGCGAGATCGTGAGCCGCCGCTGCATCCTGAGCGGCGTCCGCAGCCGTGTCGGCCAGTGTCGCGTCCGCCGCGGCTTTGTCGTCGTCGGCGATGTGGTAGGGCGGCGGCGCCGTACAGCTGGCCGAGGCAACCAGCCACGCCAACAGGCCAAGGCGCGACGGGGGGCGCAGGGGCCGGCGCAGCGCGGGCAGGATCATACGGAATCCGTTCGAATCGGCCCGAAAACTTGGGCAATTCTTCGGGTCCGAACCGGAGTTCGTATCCTACCGGATCCACTCCAATCGAGTCGGAAGGCCGCGCATCTTCTCGGGCCAAGACCAGGGGCCCCCTCTGATTCTCGCCGGTTGCAGAACGGCCCCGCGAAACTGCACAGGCGCGAAATGGCTGGCGTGGGCATCCCTTGGCTGTCGCGGCGCATCGAGGCTCCGTTGCACCCCACCCAACTCCTGCGGGAACGGCGCGCGGTTCGTGGTCCACCCCGTCGCGAGTCGCGGCAAGATCCTGCATTCCGACTTCGACGGCTGCCGCAGCATAACAAGTTCGGCTGCGCTGGGTCGAGAAGTCCGGCACGCCGGCTCGCCGCAACCGAGAAAAAGCAAGCGAATGTGGGGTATTGGCGCTTGGTGACGGCGGGCCGTTGGACTAGGCCATGGCCGGTCCCGCGGGCGCGGCCGAAGTGTTGACCGAAAACGGGTGCGCACCGGCGACGATCCAACCGTCGCTGCCTACGGCTTGCCAGCGCGCCACCACGCGGTATGCCCCAGGTCGCAACACCGTCAGCGACTGGACGATGCACACGGAGCGGTGCGAGGTGCGGCCCGCGAACGCGACTTCTTCGTCGGTCAAGATCGTCGTGGTCTCGCCGCCGAACTCCTCGATCGAGAGCTGCAAGCGCGCGCGGGTCACCATCTCGGTGTGGTTCTGCCACGAGGCCACGACATGAAACGTTGGAATTTGGGCCGGGAATCGCTGGGAGGCGACGGCATCCAGGACGTGCACCAAGGTCACGCGACCGCTCATGCGGTCGATGATGGCCATCTGGCAGGCACTGACCCAATCACAGGTGATCGACACGGCAATCCTGCGGCGACCGATCTGGCCGTGCCGCGCAGTATAGCGGACGCTCCGGCACTCGCTAGGAATTGCACCAAGATACGAACCCCAACCGGATTCGCGCCCATGCGAATGCAGCAGCCCAGTCTGCAACCGGCGAGAATGGGCAGTCGACCTCGGCTCAAGCCCGAAGAAAATGCACGGGGTTTCGAGCCGATTCGAACGGACGCGTCTCCATTCAACATGCCGAACCGGCCCACGGGCGGGGTCGCAGGGGGCGGCGCGCCCCCTTGGCATTTCTTACCTACGCGGCGCGGGCGCTGAACTGGCGAATCAGCGAACGAATCGACTCGCGCGCGCTGGGGTTGAGCACCGCCATCTCGAGGGCGAGATCCTGAACCAACGGCTCGGCTTGGTCGCCGCCGTGGATTTGGTGCTGCGCCTCGCCGAGCAATGCGTCGACGGTGACACCCATGGTGTTGGCCAGGCGCAGCAGCGTGGGGAAGCTGGGCAGCGAGCGCCCGCGCTCCAGGCGCGCGTACGCTTCGGGCGTCAGGCTGACGCTGGCGCTCACATGGGCTTGGGTCCAGCCGGAGTGTTGGCGCAGGTAGCGCAGGCGGCGCCCGAGCGAACTGGCAATTTCGTTGGCAACCTCTTGATCTCCATGGCGACGTGGCATTTGGGTCTCCGTTGCGGCTAGCAGTGACTTTGGCGGGCGGGGGATCGGGTCCTGCAGAGTCTGCCTTGGCTGCGGCAGAACCACCTCGCCTGTCTGCAAGTGTAGCGAACTGCCACGGTCTCGGCCAGTGAAAACTCGTGATGTGACCATTTTGCTACAGACGCATTGCTCGGGTTTAGGGGGACCACTGAATACCGATCGACACACGGAAGGTCTGCCGGTCGGCCTGCCCCAAAGGGCACTCTGCCCGCGCCGCGACCCCACAACCCGCGCGTGGCGACCCAGGCCCTGAGCGCCTTGGCGTGGCACGTGCTACGCACCCCAGCCGGTTCGCACCCGTACGGTTTCTGTGACACGTTCTGCAACAGGCGAGAATCAGGAGAGGAAGTCGGCTCGAATCCGACGAAACGCGCGGATTTCGCCAGCGCCCAATTCCGCCAAAATGGAATCGAAAACGGCCGCAACTCTTTGGGCGCGAACCGCGGTGCGCAGGGGTGCGACAGAGCGCCCGGCTGGAGGATCGAGGGTGCGGGGATCGGGGCCGAGCTATCCAGGCGAATCGCTTGGGGGTTCGGCGTCGTCGCCGCGGCCCGCCCACGCGCGCCAGTTGGGTAGGATCACTTCGTGGGCCAAGATGCGCAGGGTCGCCGCGGCCGGCACGGCGATGAGCAGGCCGATCATGCCAAAGGCCGCGCCGCCAGCGAGCAGGGCGATGATCATCGTCATCATGTCCAGATCCACCGCATCGCCGACGATGATCGGGTTGAGGACACTGTCGGCCACCTGGCCCACGAGGTAGATGGCGGAAACCCCAGCCAACCAGGCCCAGCCGTGCACATCGGTGGCGACGTCGATCAGACCCATCAGTACCACGGGCACAAAGGCGAGCACGCTCGCCAGCGGAATGAGCGTCAGGGCACCGGTCGCCAAGCCCAGAAGCACGCCCAAGCGAACCCCCAAGGCCCACCAGCCAGCGGCAGTGATCAGGCCGACGATGAGGCAGACGATCACGCGTCCGCGCAGGAAGCCCGCGATCGATGTCCCGATGCGGTGGGCCACGCGCTGCCACAGGGCCCGCGAACGGCTGGGTACGTAGGCCGGCCAGCGGTTACGCCACCTGGGCAAGGCCAGGGCAAAGAAGAACGCGTAGACCGGGATGAGCACTGCGGCCAAGAGGAAACTGCTGACCGTGGCCACCGCCTCGCGCACCGAGCCAAGGATGCGCATGCCCACGTCGCCGGCGGTAGAAAGCGTGTCGCCACCCAGCAGCTTGCTCAAGCGGTCTTTGGCCAGCGCGCTGCGCGCCCAACGATCGACCTCGGCCGGGATCCCGCTTTTGTCCAGCCGTGCGATGCCGCTGCCCAGCCAGGTGCGGCGATCGCGGCTCAGTTGGCGCCAGCGCCGACCGTAGCCGGGGTCCAGCCAGCCGTCGCCGTCGCGATCGCCAAGCGCCTCGGCCAGTTCCAGTTCACCATTGCTCGCGGCCGGCGTTGCCTGCGCCACCAAGTCCAGAACGCTCTGCGGGGCGCCCTTTTGCCTGGCCTGGGCGAGGAGATCGCGCACGTTCCAGGTGTCGGTCTCTGGATCGAGGTAGGCGCCGTAGTGTTGCATGGCGTCCAGGCGCTTGGCGACCTCGGGGTTGCCCTCGCCCGCCACGGCCGCCCCCCAGTGTCGCGCCTCGCGGACGAGGATCGGCGTTGCCGCCGCCAAGGCGGCCAGCGTCAAAACCAGCACGCCGCCGATGAGCAGCAGCGCCGCACGGGCCCGCGAACCCAGCTTGGGTTGCAGGCGATCGACGGCTGGAGCCAGCAAATAGGCCAAAAGCAAGCCCAGGCCCACGGGAACAAAGACGGACGACAGCCACCACAGCATGGCCAACGCGGCAGCCACCACCGCGGCGACCAGCGCAGGCGTCCAGCGATGTGGAGACGGGGCGGGATCGAGTTGGGGCGGGTCGCTCATGGTGCGCTTGCCGGCCGGCGACAACTTGCGGGCCGGCTGCGATGGTAGCGCAGGCGCCGGGAAAAGCGCAGTACGCCAAAAACTCCGAACCCTCCGCTGTGGACCCCCGGCAACTTGCCGCGAACCGCACAGCGGAGGGTTCGAAGTGATCCCCCACTAGTAGGCCTTGCTAGACCCGTGCCAATGCTGCACTGCGTCAACCAACTACGTATAAGCCAAGCAATATTCACAATGTGTATTGTGTGAACCGCCAAGTGGTGACGCGCAGTTGACGAAATTTGTCGCTGGGGCTGGCGGAAATTGTCACGTGGTGACGCAAACTGTCAGGTGCGCGCGGCCGCCAGGATGGGCTACGGCGATACTGTGATCTTGCTGCCCGCCGGGATGTCGGTGACGGTGTTGGTCGCGCCGCCCGGCCAATGAATGGTCAGCACGTCGATCTTGGTCGCCGGGCCCAGGCCAAAGTGGGCGAACCAGTTGCCGGCGCCACCGTAGCCCGTGTTGCCGGTGATGTGGCGGATCATCGTGATCGAGCCCACTTGGGCGCTGAGCCACGCGCCCACCACCGCCGTATTGCCGGCCTTGCCCTTAAGGCGCACCCGCACGGCGGTCTTGGGCTCCGCGGAATCGTTGCGGTAGATGTGCAGGGCGCCGCCGCGGCGGACCTGGATGATGTCCAGGTCGCCGTCGTCGTCGAGGTCGAACACCGATTGCGGACAGGCCGCAAAGCCAATGTCTTGATCCTGCGGAATCGGGCCGACCTGGGCTTGGAAGCTGCTTTGCCCGGTATTGTGGAGCAGCACGTCGCGCTGGGCCGGAGGATTCTTGGGCATTTTGCACATGCCGGAGTCGGCGATGCCGCCGCCGGGGGCCATGGCGGCCGCGCCGAGCCAGACGTCTTGCCAACCGTCTTGGTCAAAATCGACCACGAGCGGATCCCAGACCACCGTGTCGTGAGTGGCGGCCGCGACGCCCCACTTGAGCCCCTGCTCTTGATACTGGGCGGGCAAACCGGCGGCCGGCACCACGCCCATGTAGAGCGGCACCGGGCCGGCGTCGGCCAGCATCAGGTCGTCGCGGCCGTCGCGATCGAAATCGCCGATGCCCCAACCCATGGCGTGCGCGTAGGGCAAGAACCCGACTTGCTTGTCGTAGCGGGTCATCTTGCCCTTGTCGTTGATCCACAAGAAGTGATCGCCAAAATCGTTGCCGATCAGCATGTCGCTGTCGCCGTCGCGGTCGGCGTCGAGGAAGGTTGCGGCCGGCGCCAGGCCGCCGGGATAGGGTTGCCAAGTGCTGGTCACGTCTGTGAATTTTCCGAATGGACTGGGCCTCTTGAAGATCCGGTCCTGGTATTCGCCGGTTAGCCCCTGGGGTGTGGCGAACTTGCAGTAGAAATCGCCCGGTACCCAGCCGCACGACAAGCCCTCGCACAGGCCGGGTGTGTTGCCGGCTGCCGCGTAGATCTCGA
>JBBISH010000034.1:0-51275 GCA_037441385.1 Myxococcales bacterium | reverse complement strand
GGTGCTGGCAGACCTTGTCGGCGCAGACATCGCTGGTACACGGATTGCCGTCGTCGGTGCAGGGCTTTTGGTTGGCCGGGTGGCTGCACTTGCCGCTGTTGCACACGTCGTCGGTGCACAGGATGCCGTCGTCCAAGCACGGCGAGTTGTTGGTGGCCGGCGGGTGGCCGCAAGCGCCATTGACACACACGTCTTGGGTGCACGGATCGCCGTCGTCCAAGCACGACTTATCGCTGCCCAATTTCTGGTGGGTGCAGCCGCCCTTGTCGCACACGTCGGCAGTGCAGGGATTGGCGTCGTCGGCGCAGGGCACGGTGAAGCTGACCGGCGGGTGGCTGCACTTGCCGGTCACGCAGACGTCGGCGGTGCAGTTGTTGCCATCGTCGGCGCAGGGGGTGTTGTCGACCATGGGCGGGTGGCCGCACTTGCCCGACTTGCACACGTCCTGCGTGCACGGATCGCCGTCTTCCAGGCAGGCGCCGCCGTCGGCCTTGGCGGTGTGCAAGCAAGTGCCGCCGGTGCACAGGTCTTGGGTGCAGGCCTCGCCGTCGTCGGGGCAGGGGCCGCCTTCGCTCTGCGCCGGGTGCGTGCACTTGCCGCCCATGCAGATGTCCTGGGTGCACGGCTGGCCGTCGTCCGGGCACGCGCCGTCGGCGGGCGAGTGCGTGCAGCCACTTACGGCGTCGCAGTTGTCGGCGGTGCACGGGTCGTTGTCGTCGCACGCCATGATCGACGCGCCGGTGCAACTGCCGCCCGCGCACTTGTCGCTGGTGGTGCACGAGTTGCCGTCGTCGCACGACGGGCCGTTCAGGGGCGCGTGCTTGCACGATCCGTCGGTGTTGCAGCTGTCGGTGGTGCACGGGCTGCCGTCTTCGCACAGGCCTTCGTCGGTCTTGCCGTCGCAGTTGTCGTCCAGGCCGTTGCAGCTCTCGGGCTTGGGTTCGGCGGCGTCGCAGACGGCCGTGCCCTGCACGCATTCGATCACCTTGCCGGTACAGCTGCCAAACTCGTTGGTTTTCTGGCACTTGGCCGAGGTCGAGAAGTCGTCGGTCTTGCCGTTGCAGTCGTCGTCGATGCCGTTGCACTCTTCGGCCTTGGGCACCGGCGCCGAGCACTCGGACAGGCCCTTGCTGCTGCACGAGCGCGTGCCTTTGCAGGAGCCGTAGAAATTCTTGGTGGTGCAGCTGGTCGACTTGCTCTGATCGGCGGCCTTGGTGCTGCAAGTGCACAGCTTGCCGCCGCTCGGCTCGCATTGCTTGACGGCTTTGCCCGACTCGGGGTCGGTGTCGTCCACGCACTCGTAGCCGCTGGGGCAGGCGGCTTTGCCGGGCCCGCAGGCCGTGCCGCAGAAGCTGCCGGCGCCGTCCACGCGCTGCAGGCAGACATTGCCGCTCTCGCTGGCGTCGTTGCAGTCGGCGTTCAAGGTGCACGGGTCGCACAGCGACGTGACGCCGGGCACGCACAGGTAGGTGATGTCACCGGTCGTGCTGGTCTTGGCTACGCATTTCCACGACGCGGGGCAGCCGGTCGAGGCTTCGCACGGCTTGCTGCATACGTTGCCGTTGGCCGAGGGCACGCAGTAGCCGCTGTCGCACTCGTCGTTGGTCTGGCAGGGCGCGCCAAAGGTGCCGACCGTTGGGCCTTCGCTGTCGGGCTGGATGTCGGCGGCCGTGCCGCCGTTGCCATCCGGGGCGCCGCCGCTGCTGCCGTCGACGTCTTCGCCGGGCAGGACTTCCAGACCACTGGAAATATCGATGCCGACTTGCGAATTGCCATCGCCATCGGTAGAGCCGGTCGTGGGCGCGGTCGCGGGATCGGAACAAGCGGCGACGCCGAATACCAGCGACAGCGCAGTCAGCACGGCTAGACGAGTGCAGGTACCCATGGGTCTTTTCCTCGGCCCGCCTTGTGGCCGCACGGGTCAAAAGATCGCAAATATCGCGCCCGAAATCACGAAATCGAGCAACACCACGGCAAACGACGCATTGACGACCGAGCGGGTGGTCGCCCAGCCGACGCCCTCGGAGCCGCCGGTCGCCTCCAGGCCCGCCTGGCCGGCGATGAGCGGAATCGCGCTTCCGTAGGCAAACGCCTTGGCAAGCCCCGAGATGATATCCGCTTTGCCGACCAATTGCATCGACATGAAGGTCAGCGGGTGAATGCCAAAGCCGGTCAGGCCCGTGAGCATGCCCGTGATCTCCGCGATCAGCGTCGCGTAGATCGACAGGCAGATCACCATCAGGCCCGAGGCCAAGAAGCGCGGCACGATCAGGTAGTTGATCGGGTCGGCGTTGCACATGCGCAGCGCGTCGACTTGCTCCGTCACCACCATCGAGCCGATCTCGGCGGCGATGCCCGAACCGACGCGGGTGGCGATCATCAGGCCGGTGATGGTCGGCGCGAATTCCTTGATCATGATCGACAGGAACGCGGCGCCGATCATCGAGAAGTCAGGAAGGATCTTCGCGACTTGTGTGGCCACCTGATACACCAGGATCATGCCCAGAAAGCCGATCGTCACCGTGATGAACAGCACCGATTGGTTGCCGATCGCGAACATCTGCCGCGCCACCGCGCCCGCTTCGCGGCGACTGCGCACCACGTGAACCAAGGTATCGCGCCCCACCGCCGCCAGGCCCAGGAGCGGCCCAAAGCGGGCTTGCCACCAGGGCGCCGCCTGCGGCGGTCGCGAGCGCGTCTCGGCGTGGGCCGGAATCGAGGGGGGAGCTTGCACGGCGCCGGTCCGCTACTTCTGCGGTTTGGCAGGCGCCGACTTGCCGCCGTCCTTGCCCGCGTCCTTGCCCGCGTCCTTGCCGGCATCCTTGGCTGCGGCCGGTTTCTCGGCCTCCAGCTCGGTCAGCGACTCCAGGTGGGCGTCGACCAGCAGCGTTTGATCGCGGCGGACCTCGATACGGCGGTGCCAGCGATCGTAGCCGTCTTTCTGGAAGCGGATGATCCACTTGCGCGCGGCCAATACGTAGGGCTTGTCTTTGCTGCCTTCGCCCGAGATGGTGCCCTCTTTGGTCGCCTTTTCGCCCAATCGCTGCGGCACCGGCACGTCGTCCAGATAGGTGGTCACGCCCTCGCCCGGGTCCAGCTTGACCACCAGCTTGCCAAAGTACGGGATCGGTTCGCACTTGATCTTGGCGATGCTGGGATCGCCCTGGCGGACCACCACGAACTGCATCATGTCCTTGTAGCCAATGCAGCGCGTCTCGATCTTGCGCTCGCCGGTGGCCATCTCCATTTCGCCTTTGCCCACGCCGATGTAGGCGCCCTCGACAAAGATTTCGCAGCTAGCGGGCTCCACCTGGACCTGCAACATGCCGCTCGACAGCTTGGTGCGCAGAAATTCCAGGCGCGGTTCGGCCAAGTCCAGCATGTCCTGGTACTTCTCGCGGCTCGGCGAGTCGGGACCCAAGCTCGCCAGGTTCAGCTTGCACAGCGTCTTGACCGCCGACCAGGCGCGGAATTCCAGCTCGGGCTTTTGCAGCGCCTTGGCGAACTCAGCGGTATAGCGCGGGTATTCGGGCGTCAGCGGGTCGGTCATCCACGCCGACTCCATCAGCGCCATGCCCTTGTCGTTCTGGCGTTTGTTGGCGGCCTGCACCGCCTGATTCGCCTTGTCTTGAGCCAACTTGATGCGCTTGTCCTTGGCCTCTTGGCGCTCGCGGGCCTCGCGCTGTTCGTCGCTTTCCTCCACCTTCATCGACGCGCGCTGCTTTTCCAGCGCTTCGCGCTCAGCCTTCTTGCGCTCGACCTCGGCGCGGTCACCCAGGTCGGGGTCCTCCGCGTACGCGGTCGGCATCGCCGCCCATGCCATCACGGCACCAGCGAGCCATGCGCTGCCGCGCAGGATCCAAGTGCGCCGAGCTGTGGTCGTGGCCATCATTGCCTTCCTCCGTGGCCGCGCGCGGAACTGCAGGGGGCGCGGCCTGAATCCGCTATGGTACAGCCAATGCCGAGCCGGCGCCAGCGCGGGCCGATCCCCCAGGGGAGCTGCAATGAACCCAAAGGGTTTTCTCGGCATCGCGGCGCGGACCAGCCTGCGCTTGGAGGGTCACCGCGTTCAGGCCGGCATCCAGCTTCAGTTTGGCATGCGTGTCCAGCGTGGCCCGCCCCTCGGCGTCTTGGTAGAACTGCTTGTCGCCCGCCACGCTGGCGGTCACAAAGCGCCGGGTCGGGGCAGCGGGGTCAAAGTGCACCAGCGCGTGCAGGTCGTACCAGCAGGCCGCGCTCCCGCTGGCACTCGCGGCGGCCTGCAGCGGCGGCGGCGGTTGCGGACCCAGAATCTCGATGCCCGGCGCGATGTTCCACACTTGACCGGCGCGGGCGATCGCCTCCAAGGTGCGCTGCCGCTGTGGGACCGGCGCGCTGGCCAGCGCGTGGCGACCCCATGGAAGTTCGAGTACTTGCTGGCGTTCTACCCCCAGGCTCTCGTCGCTGATGCTCAGCTCCAGCCGGACCGGATCCCAGTCGCCCGAGGGCGTTTGCTTGCCGTCGCGCGCCTCTAGGTCCACGCCGCGCACCGCCAGCCGCACCGACGTGGTCGCTCCCGAGGCCAGCGGCCCAAAGCGGCTCCGCCCGTCGACCAAGTGCAGGCGCTGGCCGCTCAGGCTCCGCAGCCGCACCATCCCGGCTTGGGTCAAGCCGGCGCCAATGTTCTGGATTTCTAGCACCAGCCCCGCGGTCTCGCCCGGCTGCAGGACCTGGTCGGGAGCGCCGCTGGCCCCGGGGGCCGAGTCGTCCAGCTTCAGGCGAAAAGCAAACTCGGGAGCGGGCTTGCCGTGCACCTTGAGCAGCGAACTGTCTTCGCGGCCCAACACCCGGCCGTCTTGCGCCACCCCGACCACCAGCGGCACTTGGACGGCGCCGTGGCGCAGCGACACCCGAACGCTCAGCGGCACGGTGCGATTTTGTCCAGGCTCCAGGCGGCCGACCAGCTGCTCGTGGCCGTCGAAGCTGGGGTCGTCGCAGCGGGTCAGGATGTGGATGCGCGTCGCGGGCGCCTTGCCCGTGTTGGTGATGGTGACCGAGAACCTAAGAATATCACCAGCATCGGCTTCCAGGGACTGGCCTTGGTCGACGATCTCGATCTTGAGCTGGCTGGCCTCGACTGGCTCGCCCGCGCGCCAGTCCACGCCCTGGCGCTTGAGGTGGCTGACCAAGTCGGCGTCGTCGCGGCGGGCCATGTCGGCCACGTCGGCCTCGGCCGCCTCCAGCGTCGCCTTGGCAGAGGGCTGGCCTACGCGTCGCAAGATCGCCGCCGCCCGTTGGCGGGGTTCGCGCTCGATCACGTCGGCCGGCGTGTCGGCATCCGGGCGATCGCGGTCTGCCAGGTCTGGCAACAGCACCTTTTGCAGAACCTTGGGCCTGGGCGGCACTTGCGACTCCAAGGCCGCCCGCGCCCGCCGCGTCGCCCGCGAATAGCGCGGCCCACCGAACAAGCTGATCTGCTCGCGGGTCGCCGAGACGAACTGGATGCCGATGTCAGGTTCGATGCCCTTGCCGTGAATCGAGATGTCGCCTGGCACCAAGTACTTGGCCACGGTCATCTTGAAAGCGCCACCCGCGATCTCATAGGGCACTTGCACCGAGCCCTTGCCAAAGCTCTGCTCGCCCACCACAAAGGCCCGGCCCGAGTATTTCAGAGCGCCGGCCACCACTTCCGAGGCGCTGGCCGAATGGCCGTTCAGCAGCACCGCCAGCGGCAGGTGGGTAAAGCGCCCGGTGCCTGTCACTTGCCGTACGTCGCGCAGCTTGCCGCCCGTCACCGTGGTCACCGCGGGCCCCTTGGCGATGAACAGGTCGCAGATGCGGATCGCCTCGTCGAGCAAACCGCCAGGATTGTCGCGCAGATCTAGCACCAGCGCCGGGTGCGCGCCGGCCCGCAGCAAGTTGTCGATCGCTTCGCCCAGCTCGGCCGCCGTGCCGCGTTGGAAGCCCTTGACGCGGGCATAGGCCACGCCATTGTCCAGCACTTTGGACTCCACGGACTGCAGGTGGATGACCATGCGCACCACCGCGAACGACTGCGGCTGCTCCCAACCCTTGCGCGCGATGACCAGGCGAGCGGTGGTGCCCACTTCGCCGCGCAGGCGCTCGACGGCCGCATCCACGCTCATGTTCAGGGTGTCTTCGCCGTCGATCTGCTGAATCTTGTCGCCGGGTTCGATGCCGGCCTTTTGCGCAGGCGAGTCCGGCAGCACCGTCTGCACGGTCAGCACGCCGTCGATCGGCAGGATCACGATGCCCAACCCGCCAAAATTGCCCACGGTCGTCGTCTGCATTTCGCGCCATTGCTCCGGATCCAGCAGGCGCGAATACGGATCCAAGGTCTGCAGGATGCTGTTGAACGCCGTGTACTGGACCTTGGCGGCCGGCACCTCGGGCGGCAGGAACCCAGCGACGAAGCGCGCGGCGACCAGCAGGTGCCAGCCCACGGCATAAAGATCGTTGGCGTTTTCGACGTGGAACACCTGCTCTGCGCTGCCCACCCGCGCCCGCACCAGCCGGGGCAAACCCTGGGCGTCGCGGTCGGGCACATCGACCAGCATTTCGGGCACCAGGTGCGCCAGCGACTGCAGGGCTTCTTCCAGCATCAGCCGCGGCTTGAATTTGTCGGGCTCAACGTAGTGTTCTTGCAGCAAGCGCAGCGCGCGCAGCACCACCTCAAGCCTGCGCAGTTCGGCCAGTGCTGCGGCCCGGCCATTGCCTTCGGCAGCCACCTCGCCTGCCGCCACGGCCTGCGCCCGCAGCGCCTGCGTCTCGGCCGGCTCCAGCAGTGCCCCCAGGCAGCCCAGGGCGACCAGCAGCGCCAGCAAAGCCAGCGACCAGCGCCACGGCTCGGCGCGCAAGGGCATCAAGATCGCCCGCCAACCCAGGTTTCCGGGCAGCGGCGTGCCGTCAGGCGGCTCGGTCGAGTCCGGGGGCAGGTCGGGGAGGTTCACGTCGCGTCCGCAGTTGATCTGCGCTGAAGTGTAGTCACCCTGCGGCCGAAAGCGAAGCCGGCTCGATCAATGCCGCCGCGTAGTCTTCCGGTTGCTCGTAGCCCAGCAGCTCCAGCAGCGTGGCGGCGACGTTGGCCAGTCCAGCATCTCCGACTTTGCGCAGCTGCCACGGCGGGTTGGCGCGGCTGTCCACGATTGTCAGCGGCACCGGGTTCAGCGTGTGCGAGGTCTTGGCCTGGATGGTGCCGTCGGGGTGGCGGAGCGGCGCGTTCTTTTTGTCGCGCATCCACATGTCGTCCGCGTTGCCGTGATCGGCGGTCACCACCAGGATGCCGCCCAGCTGCGCGACTTTGTCGGCAATCCGGCCCAGCTCGCGGTCCACGGTCTCCAGCGCGGTCACGGTCGCCGCCAGATTGCCGGTGTGGCCGACCATGTCGCCGTTCGCCATGTTGAAGCGCACAAAATCGTAGGCCGGCTGCCCGTCGCCGTGGCCCACGTCCAACGCCGCCAGCACCTGATCGGCGATCGCCCCGGCCTGCATGGCCGGCGCCTTGTCAAAGGCGATGCGATCGCTGGGCACTTCGGCGTAGCGCTCGAATTGCGGCGCCAGCACGCCCGAGCGGTTGCCGTTCCAGAAGTAGGTCACATGGCCGTATTTCTGGGTCTCGGACACCGCAAAGGTCCGTTTGCCCAAGGCGGCCAGGAACTCGCCCATGGTGCGGTCGATGACCGGCGGCTGAACCAGGAAGTGCTCCGGCAGGTGCAGGTCGCCGTCGTACTGCATCATGCCCGCATAGCGGACCTGCGGGCGGCGACCCCGGTCAAACGCAGAAAACTCGTCCCCCTCTTCAAAGGCGCGGCTGATCTCGATGGCGCGATCGCCGCGGAAATTCCAGAACACGAACGCGTCGCCGTCGTGCACCTGGCCGATGGGCTGACCCGCCTGGCCGATCACAAAGCCGCCCAGCGTCTGGTCGGACTGCCCGCCCGGCTCGCCGCGCAAGCTCTGCAAGGCCTCGCCCACACTGGCAAACATCGGCCCGTCGCCGTGCACGTGCAGTTGCCAGCCGCGCGCCACCATCGACCAATCGGCCTCGTAGCGGTCCATCGTCACCGCCATGCGCCCACCGCCCGAGGCGATCGCCGCGTCGCAGCCCAGTGCAGCCACCTCGTCCAGCACCGCCTGCAGCTGCGCAACGTACTGATCAAACGACGGATCGGCGACATCGCGACCGTCCGCCAAGGTGTGCAGCCGCACCCGCTTCACGCCGCTTTGCTGGGCCAGCCGCAGCAAGCCTACCACGTGGTCGATATGCGAATGGACGTTGCCATCCGACAGAAGTCCGCACAGATGCAGGGTTCCACCGGCCCGCAGCGGTTCAGTGAGCCAGCGCCAGGTCTCGGACCGGCCGATCGCCCCGCTTTCGACCGCTTGCTGCACCAGCGCCGCGCCTTGCTCAAAAACCCGCCCAGCGCCCAAGGCGTTGTGCCCCACTTCGCTGTTGCCCATGTCGGCGTCGCTCGGCAGGCCCACCGCCGTGCCGTGCGCCTTGAGCGTCACCGTGGGGAAGTCGCGCCACAGCCTGTCCAAGGTCGGCTTGTGGGCCAGGTGCACCGCGTCGCCGCCGTCGCGCAGTCCCCAGCCCACGCCGTCCAGAATCGCCAGCACCACCGGCCCGGTCGGAGGCTGCAAGTTTGCGCGAGCCTTCAGGATTTCTACACTCATGTCGCCCCTCTACAGTCGATAGCCCAGGCCCAGTTCGGCGCCAATGGGCAAATTGAGCTTGTCCGTGCCGTCCAGCGGCAAGAAGTAGTTGGCCATGGACGCGCGCAGTCCCAGCAAGAAGTCGCGGCCCAGGTGCAGCTGAATACCCAGCGCGGCCTGAACGCCCGCTAGCACATTCTGGTCCAAATTCGTCACCTTGCTGCGGTCGCACAGGCGATGGTCGGTGCCAAATAGCTTGCAGTCTGGGTCGACCGATGCCTCGAAACTGCCCAGCAACTGGGCGTCCAACCCGGCCTGCGCAAAGAAGCGCAGTGGCCCGCGCGTCACGGTCGCCCCCAGGCCCACCGAAGCCCGCACCGAATTGAACGAGCGCAGCAGGTCGCGGTAGGGATCCGTGATGCTGGTGTGCAGCGCCAGGCGGCTGAACCACTCAAGGTTCGAGCGAAATTCGTGCGCAACCCCCACCGAAAACCCGATGCTCTGAAAAGCCGTGCGCGTCGGCTGCCGCAGGAACGGCGCGTAGGCCACAGACAAATCGGTGCGCAGCGTGTCGACGACGTGGACGGGCGGCCGGGCCTCGGCGATGGGCGCGCATGCCAGCCAGCGCGACAAAAAGGGCTGCAGGCGACTTTCGAATTCGTCGATGGGCACCCGCATCTCGGCTTCGTACAGCCGCCGCTGCGCCGAAAACACCGCCAGCCACACTTCGGGGCCATTTTCACTGCGCCGCAGAGCGCCCACTACCAGCCACGCGACCCCCAGCCTTCGCGCCAGCTGCGCCATGCGCGCCGAGTCACCGTAGGTGCGCAAGGGGTCGCCCGTCGAGAGAAAATCGGCCAGCGCGGCGGTCAGGGCTCGCTCGACCGGCGGCGGGAAGAAGTTGGGGCGAAAGTGCCGGTCGGTCTGCAGGGCAAAGGCGTCCTTCAGCGCGATGTGGCCCTCGGCCGTGCGCCCGGAGTCGACCAACGCCACGCCATACATGAACTGCGCGTCGGCACAAGGCTTTGGGTCAAACACGTCCTGGTAGAGCTCGCGCCACGCCGCCACCGCTTGTTGCAGCTTGACCGCCGCCCGGCCGGGGGCCAGCGACCAGTACAAGTCCAGACCGATCCGATACAATTGTTGGGCCAACTGCCCTTGGCTCGCCACCGCATGGTCGTCGGCCAGGGTCTGGCGGACCTCGCCCACGTCGCGGGCGCTGACGAACGCCTCTGCCGCCAAGGCCTGGGCCACCTTGGTCTCGAGCCGGTCCACCGCCGCTGCCGGAATCTCGCTCGCGAACAGGTCAGCCAACCGTACCGCCTGATCCCGAAACGGCAGAATGGCCACCGTGCGCGGGCGCTTTTGATCGTCGGGCACGTCGCCCGACAGCAGCGGTGCGGTCACCACCGCCGGATTGCCTGCGGCTGGTGGACTCGGCGGCGGCGCCACCGGGGTGGCCCCCGCAGTCGGCTGGGGCGGTGGCTCGGCGTAGGCCGCTCCCGCCAGCGCCCAAGCCGCAAGAAGGGCCACCGGCAGCGTCCACCGCCTGGCGACCCAAGGCCTGCTCATTGCATCGGGTACCAGCGAATGCGGACCAAACGCCTCAGGGCACTTCGCAGTGACGCGATGCCCACCGACGGTTGGCGATCCCAGTGCATTCGCCATCATAGCCCGCTCGCGGTGTTGCCGCCGGCCGGGCCGACTGGGCAGGCCAGATCCTCGGCGGTGATCTCGCTGGCCAGGCCGTAGCGGTTTAGGACCAGCGAGGTCGACCGGCCGTTCAGCGGCGAGCTCGCGTCGTCGACCGTCAGCGCCAATTTCAGGCCGGTTTCGGACTCGTCCAGGGTGGCGCGGACCCGGGTGGCGGCGTTGGCGGACCCGCCGGGCAGGCAACCCACCAACGTGAAGGCCGCATGGCTGTCGACTACGCGGCCGTTGTGCACCAGCGCACAGGCACACTCGGCGTCGGGGGCGGCCGCGTCGCGCGACGACACGTAGGTGGAGTCGCGATAAAACCGCAATAACCCAGCAAGATCAGGACCAAACTCACCGAGCACCAATTCGACCGACAGCGGTTCGCCGTCGTCGCCGAACAACAACGGGTTGGCCGTTCCCCGGGGGTCGCTGGCGCCCCGCCACACGCCGCCCATGCTGCCCGTCGAGGTGCATGCGGCCAGCGCGACGGCCGCCAGCCAAGGCCGCGGGCCACGCATCGGTTTCAGCCTTCCTGGCGAGTCGACTCGCGGGGCACGTAGCGGCCGCTGCGGTAGTCGGCGAGGATCTGTGCATGATCAAAGCACAATGTCGGCAGAGCGTGCCACGGCCACACCTGCAGAGCCCCGGCGTCGTCGCCTGCCACCGGTACCCCTTCGGCGTCCACGGCAAAGGCCACGGTAGCCGTCGCCCGGCGCGGGTCGCGGCGCGGATCCGAGTAGCAGCGCAGCTGATAGCGCAACCGCCCGTAAAGTCGCGTCTCCTCCAGCAATTCGCGCAACGCCGCTTCTTCGCATGACTCGCCTGCATCGACGTAGCCGCCCGGCAGGGCCCAGCCATGCGGCGGGAAGCGCCGATGCACCAGCAGCACGCCAAGTTCGCCCGTTTCGGTGGGCAATTCCACGATGCAGTCCACCGTCAGACTGGGTCCGCGCGGCGGCACGTAGGGGGCCTGGTCAGGCGGGTCGTGGTGCATGGCTGGTCCGCGGTAGGTGGGCGTCGGCTACTCGAGCGGCGCACAAACCACTTGGAAATTGTCGATGTAGATGCCCGAGCCACCGCGGATACCGACCACCACCATGCCGGCCGGGCAGATCGACTCAAAGGGCGTGCCGCCAGCGCCACCGATGGTGGTCAGGTTGACCTGGTTGCGCCCGATCTTGACCTTCAGCTTGCGCTTCTGCAGCTCGTCCAATGCGTCCTGCAGCAGCTTGGCGGTGAAATTGCCCAGGCGATCGGCGCTGACCGAGTGCTCCGCCTCGTAAGCAAAGCCAGCCTTTTCAGCGTACTGCACGATGCGCTTGCCACCAGCGCCGCCATTGCCCAGCGCCACTTCCTCGGCCATCGCCGCGTCGCCGCCGGCCAGGGCTTCGCGCAGGATCTCGCCAAACCCCGTGATGCTGATAGCGATCACCGCGGTCTTGGGGTCCAGATCTTTGGGCAACGCGCTCATCCGCCCCAGCTGCACGCTGTAGTGGCCGTTGTCCACCGCGATCCAGTGCTTTTCAGTCCAGAACGGCTTCTTGGACTTGCCCTTGCTCAGCGTGAACTGCATCGGGAAGATGCCGGCCACGGGCTTGTTGTCGTCGTCTTTCAGCGTACTTTGGTAGCTGAGCACGGTGCGCTTGTCGGTCCGCCGTGCCGGCTCGGCCTGTGCCGCTGCCGACCCGAGCGCCTGCGCGCCGCACAAACCCAGCAGGGCCGCTGCCAGGAGCAGCATCCGGCCCCGGCGCGGGGCTGCCGCGGGCAAACGCAGGCAAAGCCAGGACTTGCCGTCCCCGGCAGATTGCGTAGTACTAGCGTCCACTCGCAGCATCGACTCGTCCTTGTGGCGGCGGAGCCCGCACGCGCGCCGTTTTAGCGCCAATTCCGCGACCGTGCAAATGCCCAGCCGCCGTCACGGGCTGCTCAGACCGCCGTCCAGCCACAGCCACAGCGAGCCGCCGCCGCGCCGCACGGCCGTGACTACCGAGCCCGCCGGCAGCCATCCGTCCAGGGGCAACACCACGGGCGGGTCAAAGATTCCGGTCAACGCCGCGTCGATGAGGCGGCCAAGGCCCTGGTTGCTGCCGGTCACCGTCTCTTCGCCCAGCAGCGGGCTGGCCACCACGGCGCTGTCCAACGTAATCCCTTGTTGCACCAAGACGAGCTTGCCCGCCGGGTTGACCATGGGCCGCAACTCGCCGTGGAAGGTGCCGCGGACCGTCAGCACCACCGCCTCGGTGCCGGCGACGCGGCCGCGGATCTCCAAGGTCGCGTCCTCAAGCGTCCAAGCCAGCACGGGGCCCTGGGCGCGGTCGACCACGGCTACTTCGATCCCGCTGTGCGGCCAAAACTGGGCGCCCGTTGGCGCACTTTCCAGCCATGGCTGCAGTTCTGGCACCACGCTGCTCGGCCATGCCGTCTGCTCCAGGACCGGCAGACCGCCGCCGCCCGCGCGGCACCACTCGCCCGAGCGCAACCAGGCCCACGCCAAGCGTGCCACCATCGGCGCGCTGATCACCATCGCCCGGCGAATCACGGCAGGCGTCTGCGGCGCCTCGCCAGGCTGCAACTCGGCTTCCGCAATCGGCGGCGGCGGCACATCCGCGGCACAGCCGGCGCGCTCCACGGTCACGGCCACATCGAGTGGCGCCGCCGCAAAACCCAGTTCGCGCTCGATCAGCGGCGCCCCGTCGGGCGCAAAAGAACTGTCTATCCGCAAGATTTGTGGACTCGCGGGATCGCCCGACAGGTCGAGCTGACCTTGCACGGCCGAGCTTGGCGGCACCAGCGTCTGCAGGGCCTGCACCAGGGTGGGGCCAAAGCGGCCCGCCAAGGGCGCGGCCAGGGCCGTCCGCACCGCCGCTTCGGCCGTTTTGGGCACGCCCGCGCCCAGCGCCTCTAAGCAGCCATCGGGAGCCTGCAGGGTCAGCTGCTGGAACTCCACGGCCGGGGCCTGGCTCAGCACCGCCGCCACCGATCCGGCCGTGCGGCTGAGCTGGGCCAGGGCGGTCACCGTGATGCCGCTGGCTTTGCAGTTGATGCCACACGTCGAGGACTTGGCTGCCACGGCGGTCAACGGCAGATCGATGGGCGCGATCTTGGCGATCACCCGCAGCTGCCCCGAGTCGAGCCACTCGGCCTTCGCTGACTCGACGTAAAGGCTGGTGGTAAAGGCAGAAAGCGTCGCCTCCGCGCCGTCGATGGTTTGCGGAGCAGTGGCCACGTTGACGTGCTGACCGGCGACTAGTCGAATCGTTTCGCCAAGCTGGCCCGAGTCCGCGGTCGAAGCCACCATCTGGATGCCACCCGCGACGCGGGCTTCGGCGGGCAACGGTTTGTCTAGCGGGGTCAGTGCTGACTTGCAGCCAAACGAGCTGAGCTGCGTCAGCACCGCGAGCATGGCCCAGCTGGCGCCAAGCGAGATGCGCCAACTCATGGCGCACCTTGCAGAATCTTGGCCTGGCCCAGGCGCGATCCGCTTGGACCGTGCGCCGGCTGCAACGCCACCCACGTCAACCAGACTGCGCCCTCGGCGCCCACGCTCAGGGCTGGCCACGCCTCGGCCCCGCCGTCGCTGCCCGGTGGCAGGCTGCCCAACTCAAAGCCCCCGGCTTGTTTTTCGGCAGCGTAGCCCACGCGCCACTGGCGGGCGTTGAACCAAGCCACCACCGCCCGTCCGTCCGCGCGGACTACCATTGCCAGGGAAGTGCCAAGCAGGTCGCGGATTTGCGTGCCGTTCGGGCCTGCGCGCAAGCCGGTCGCCACGGTCTTGCGCACCATGACGCCGCCCTGACTGCGCGCCAAGACCACGGTGCCGGCGGTGGCGTCGCGGTAAGCCACCACCAACTCGCCATCGGGACCGGCGGCCAGCACGGCCGGGTTGCCCATGTCGCCCAAATCAGCACCGGTGGCCGCGTCGCTGCCAAAAAGCCGCGAAACCGACCACGTGGAGCCGACTTTCACCGCCAGCACCAAGTCGCCATAGGTCGCGTCGTAGGCGCTGACGGCCAAGCCCGAGGCCATCGACACCATGCTCACGCTGTAGCCCACGTCGTGGACAGGCGCGGTCTGACCCAAAGGCGGAGGCGGCACAGGTACATCCTCGATGTGCCATGCTTCGTCCGCGCCGCGCACGGCCAAGCGCAGCCCCGCCGCGTCGGCCCGGCGATAGGCGACGGTCAACGCCCCCTTGTGTTCGGCCATGGCCAGGGGCCCCACGGCCTCGCTGGTCAGCTTGCTCCGCTTCCAGCCCGCGGCGGTCTGCTCGGAAAGCCACAAGACGCGGTCGCTTTCGCGGATCCAAGCCACGCGCAGGCGCTGATCACTGCCGCGGAGGGCCGCCGACGACTGGCCTGCAGGTTCCTCGGCGCCGCCCGCCGCCGGTCCGGCCACGTAGATGAGTCCACTGCTATCCAGGGCCGCCAGGCTCTGTCGGTCGGCCGCATAGCCCACCACCGCGGGCGCACCCGAAGCGCTCGGCACGGCCGTGATGGCCCCGTACAGTGGAATTTCCCGGGTCTGTTGCGGCTGAATCAGCCGGCATTCGCCGGTGCTGGGCTCGCAGCGAAATCCCGCCGGGCAGGCATCGGCGGGGCAGGTCGACGGGGCCTTGTCGCAGCCCGGCCACGCCAGCAGCGCCAAGAACGCTAACACGGCCGCGCGCGCCGGTCGATTCGGCGGCAGTGGGCAGCGGGTCGGCATGGCGGGGCGCATGGTCCACAGCATCCCGAAACGGCGTCGGGGTTGCAAGTCTGCGCGCCGCCGCTGCCGATGCCACTGGTCTCGCTCTGGCAACGTGGTATTCTTGGCCCGTCCCGCCAGCGTGCTATTCTTGCCCCATTCCACTTTGCGGTAGGATTGATTTCCATGACTCAAACGCCCCACGGCCCGGCCGCCACACCAGCGCAGCTGATGACGCGGCTCCGCGAGATTCCGCAGTTTCGCGGCATCCGCGACGACGAGTTGGCGGCGGTCGCGCGCGTTGTTCGGCCGATTGCCGTGCACGCTGGCGACATTTTGTTCACGCAAGGGGCGCGCGGCGACACGATGCTGTTTGTGGCCGAGGGCCGGCTCAAGACGCAGCTCGTCACCGGTCCGGGCGAGTTCACCGATCTGGCGCCGGTGACGGCGGGTCAAGTCGTGGGCGAGATGGCCGCGCTCGATCCCGCTCCGCGCGCCGCGCAAGTGAGCGCCGCCTCAGACGGATTGGTTTTTGAATTGAGCGTGCACGGCCTGCGCGAGCTGCGCAGCACGGCGCCAGCGGTGGCCGCTACCCTCACGTCGTCGATCATTGCCGACGTCACCGCCCGGCTGCGCTCGATCGACCAGCGCATCGAGCAGGAACTGCACGGTGGCAAACCTGCGGCGGCGGCGTCGACGCCGTCGATCGCTGCGGGATCTGAAAAGCAGAAAGAAGTCGGTTCGTTTGCTCGCCTTTGGTCGCGATTTTTTGGCTGAGCGCGGCCTACGCCGCCAGGGTAGGGGGAACCCCAACAATCCATGCAGACCATTGATTTGCGTCAACTTGCGTCGCTGCGCGACTACACCAACTCGGAGCTGCGGCTGCTCGCCTCGGTGGCGCCGGCACGCGAGTACGCACGCGATGCCAGCTTGTGCCGCGAAGGCCAGCCGGGGCAGAGCTGCTTCTTGCTGGCCGTGGGCGAGGTGTCGATTCGCAAGAACCTGCCCGGCGGCGAGAAGACGCTGGCTACGCTCAAGGCCGGCCAGGTCGTGGGGCAGATGGCGCTCGTCGACCGTTCGCCGCGCTCGGCCTCGGTTGTGGCCGCGGAGGACACGATCGCGCTGGAACTGACGCGCGATGTGTTTGAAAACCTGCTCAAATCGTCCAGCCCGCTGGCCCTACGCTTCCAAGAGCAGATCGCGATCGCCGGCATCCGCCAGCTCCGCATGGCCAATCAGCGGCTCAAGTCGCTCTTGTTGGAGCAGAAAGACGCCGCCGCGGCCAAACCAAAGCCCGAAGAACTCCAGACGATCAGCGCCGCGCTCCAAGAATGGGACCTGCACCTGGACGACGTCCCCGATGTCGAGGTCGTCAAGCCCCCGCGCTAGATCGGCCGCGAACCACGTGCTCTGACGCGGGCGTATCGAGGTCGCGCGGTGCCACAAAATCCTGAGCACGATCCAACGCTTCGGGCGCCGCCGCCCTGTGAACCCCGACCGTCCACAAGCCCGCAGGCCACTGCCCCGGAACCCATGTCGAACGCCCCTGATTTGCTGCCCGGCACCGCGCCCTTTGTCCTTGGCGACGCTCCGATCCAGTTTGCCCCCTTTGCCATTGGGCCGGTGCCGATTGCGACGCCGCTCGCGCTCGCCCCCATGTCTGGCGTGACCGATACCGCCTTTCGCCAGATGGTGCAGGAGGCCAGCGGCGGCGCTGTGGGACTGCTCGTGACGGAATTCGTCAGCATCGAGGGCCTGACCCGTCAGAACATGAAGTCCGCCATGCGCTTGGCCTTTGATCCCAAGCGCGAGCATCCGCTGGCCATCCAAATCTTTGGGGGCGAGACCGCGCGCATGGTGCAGGCAGCCCAAATGGCGGCAGACGCTGGCGCGGCGATCGTCGATATCAACTGCGGCTGCCCGGCGCCCAAGGTCGTCCGGCGCGGCGGTGGCGCCGAATTGATGCGCAATTGCGACCAACTCGAGACCATCGTCGCCGAAGTCGCCAAGGCCATCCCCATCCCGGTCACGGTCAAGATCCGCGCGGGCTGGGATCACGGCAGCATCAATGCCGTAGAGGTGGCGCGTCGCTGCGAGGCCGCCGGTGCCCAAGCGATCGCGGTGCACGGCCGGACGCGCGCGCAGATGTATACCGGGCGCGCCGACTGGGAGCTGGTGGCCCAAGTCGCGCGCACCGTGCAGGTGCCCGTGATCGGGTCGGGCGATATCGCAAGTCCCGATGCAGCCTTGGGTGTGCTGGCGCGGAGCCCGATTCGCGGCGTGATGATTGGCCGCGCTGCGATCATGAACCCCTGGATTTTTGGTCAGATCGCCGACGTCGCCGCGGGACGGCCTGCCCGGGTGGTTTCTCCCGGCGAGCGCGTGCGAATCCTTCGCCTGTACAGCGACTTGCAGTCCGAGCGCATGCCCGAGTCGGTCGTGCCGGGGCGGATCAAGCAGGTGCTGGCCCGTATGACCAAGGGCTTTTCGCATGGCAACTTGCTGCGCGAGCGGGCAATGCGCGCCCAGACCACGGCCGAGATGTTCGAGTGGATCGAGGGCTTCTTTGCCGCGATCGCCGCCGACGATCTGGACGCGTGGTGCCAGCGCGCCCGCGCCGCCAAGACCGTGCAAGTCCAAGTTTGAGCCGCGCCTGACCCAAGTTCCGGCTGCAGGATTTTCTGGGATAGTTCCAACCTGATACCAGTTCGGTCCGAATCGGATCGAAAACACGGGCAATTATTCGGGCCCGAACCGGGGTCCCCGCCTGATTCTCGCCAGTTGCAGAACGGGTCAAAAAAAGCCGTACAGGCGCGAATCAGGTGGGGTGCGTATGAGATGCATCCGGTGGCGCCGCGCGGCCGGGGCTGGCAGCCATCGACCAGGGTCCAGGTGGGCGGCAACGGCTTTGCCACTAGAGACGCTGCCAGTTACTGCAAATCTGTTCAGTAATTGCCTCTACTGGCCGCGCCTCTAGCCCCTGGTGGGGCGCAAGCGAGCCCCTGCGGCGACTCACCACGCCGAGTTCGAGGGCTCGGGCGCGCGGACAAAGTCTAGATGGATCCGCTCTCTAGCCTTCTGCCAGGGCGCACCCACCGCCGCCGCAACCGCCGCCACCACAGGCCGGGGCGGGCGCTTCGCTGGCTGGTGCGCTGGTCTTTCCGCCGTAATCGCTGGCGTACCAGCCGCTGCCCTTGAGGTGGAAGGTGCCGCCGGTGATCAGGCGTTCGCAGTCTTCGTGGCCACAGCTGGGGCACACCGCGCCGGCGGCCTCGGTGATGCGCTGCTTCTTCTCAAAGACGTGCCGGCAGGCGGCACAGCGGTAGTCGTAGGCGGGCATGAACTCCTCTGCGCTGGGGTTGGCGATTTGGCCGTGGGGCCATGTGGTTTGAGCCGGCACCGAGGTTTTGGATTCACCACGACCGCCGCGGCGGCGCCGACCCCGTGCAAAGACTAGGCCGGCCCAGGCGCCTGTCAAGCGCAGTTGCCACCGGGCGCAGTTAGGCCGATTCGCGAGCAACCGCGTCAAATCTTTGTGAAGGCGGCGAGCCCGTGGTAACTTGCCGATAGGCAGCTGCGTGCGGTAGGCCGTGCTGTCGCGTTGTCTGGGTGGCCGCCACAACGCCGCTGGGGTGCTGTTCGATGCGCGTATGTCCGCGATGCTCCATCGAAACCGAAGAGTTGGTGTGCCCAGTCGACGGCGCCACCACCTTCGCCGTACAAAGTGGCCAAGAGACCTACCCGCCGGGCGAAGTGCTGGCCGGGCGCTACCAAGTGGACGCGGTGCTGGGGGTTGGCGGTTTTGGCGCCGTGTACAAGTGCACGCAACTGGCGATGAACCAGACGGTGGCCGTCAAGGTTTTGCGCAACGAACACTTGAGCAGCGTCGAGCACGTCAAGCGCTTTACCCGCGAGGCGCAAGCCGTCAGTAAGCTCAAACATCCCAATACGATTCACACATTCGACTTTGGCACCCACACCGACGGCGCGCTGTACCTGGCGATGGAGTTCCTGGAGGGCGAGACGCTGGCCGACCGGCTGGACGCCAACGGGGTCATCTACTGGGAGACGTTGGTGCGGATCGCCACTCAGGTTTGCCACTCGCTGACCGAGGCCCACGCCCTGGGGCTTGTGCACCGCGATCTGAAGCCCGAAAACATCATGCTGATCCCGGTCGCCGGCGATCCCAACTTTGTCAAAGTGCTGGATTTTGGCATCGCCAAGATGCAGAAGGACCCGGCCAAACCGGGCGAGGCCAGCCTGACGGAAGCCGGCATGATCATGGGTACGCCCACCTACATGTCGCCCGAACAGGCCAAGGGCGAGGGCATCGATCACCGCAGCGACATCTACTCGCTGGGCGTGATGATGTACGAGGCGCTGACCGGCACGCCGCCCTTCCACGACGAGACGGCGATGAAGGTGCTGGTGGCCCACATCAAGGACCCGCCCAAGCCGTTCGTGCGCACTGGCGCCAGCGATGAACCGCCGTTCGAACTGGAGCGGGTGGTGCTGGCATGCCTTGAAAAAGAACCCGATTTGCGCCCACAAACGACCACCCAGCTGGTCGACCGCCTGACGACCGCCGCGCGGCGGGCCCGCGACTCGGCTAGCTTTGCCGCGGTGGTGGTCGACCGGCCCACCACCACGTTGCCGTTGCTGCAACCGCCCGTTCCGGCGACTCTGGTAGTGCCGGCTAGCCGACTGGAGCCTGGGCTCACGCCCTTGCCCACCGCGGCCATGCAGGTTCCGCCGGATCGCGCGCCGGCCGGGCGGGTCGACGCCCTGCCACCCAGCCGAATGCCCTTGTACATCGCGGTCGGGGCGTTCGCGGCGGTGGCCGTGGGCGCAGTGGTGGCCCTGGTGGTGGCCGGACAGTCGCCGCAGGTCGAACCAGTCCCCCTGCCGACGCCGAGCAGCGAAGCCAGTCCGGCGCCCCAGTTGGCTCCGCTGCCACCGCCCGAGGTGGTGCGCGTTGCCGCCCCACTCGCGGCGCCGCCGTCGCCGGTCGTGCTCCCGCCCGCACCTGCCCCTGTGCCGCCCGTCCCGGCTGCCGTGGCCGCCGCCCGCGAAGCTGCCCCCGCGCCGCCGCCCGCTGCCGCGGCCGCAGAGCCCAAGGTTGCCGCGACCAAGAGCGGGCAAGGCAGCAAAACACCGGGAGCAATCAAGAGTTCTACCGCGGCCGTTGTCGAGCCCAAGGCTGCTGGCGCCGCGGCCGGCCCCAGCAAGGCCACCACCACGGCCGCCGAACCCGCAAAGACCGGCGACAGCAAACCCGACGACAAGTCGGGCGAAAAGCCCGCGGACAAGCCCAAGAAGGGCCCGCACCACGACGATTTTCGTCTCGACGACGACAAGACGGACAAATGACCCGCGCCCCACCTGATCCGCGCCTGTACGGCGTCCGTGACGCAATCTGCAACAGGCGAGAATCAGGCGGGGACCTCGATTCGGGCCCGGAAAATTTCCGGAGTTTTCGAGCCGGCTCGAACGGACTCCGTCGGGCAGCAAATCCGTCGCCATCGCCACGAAAAACCGGGCAATTTCTAAACCGTAACAGGCGTCCGGGCTTGACCCAAGCCAGTTGCCAAGCGCGCACGGCGGGCCGATCATGCGCGAATCAGGTGGGGTTCGAATGATGCAGCAACTCTTTCGCCTTGTCTGGCCCGCTGCCCGCTGGCTGCTCTTGGCTGCTTTGACTACCGCGGTCGCCGGCCCCGCGACCGCCCTGGCGGCTCCGGCGGAGCCGTTGTCGGCTGAGGATGCCAAAGCCCGCGACGAGGCTCTGGAATTCTTCAAGGCCGGGCGAAATGCCTTCAAGGCCGGCGACTACGATGCGGCGCGCGAGCTGTTCCAGAAAGCCTGGGCGCGCTACGACCGCGAGCCGCTGATCGCGCTGGCTTTGGCCAAGGCGTACGATCGCGCTGGCCTGCTGGAAAAGGCTCAGATCTACTACGAACATTTTCTCCGCCTGGCCCCGGCCACCAAGGAGTACCTGAACGATCGCGAGCAGGCCGTGCAGCGCTTGAACGCGATCAAGGAACAGCTCAAGTCGCGGCCGGGTATCTTGAAGTTCAAGGGGTTGCCTACTGGGGCCCGCCTAGAGGTCGACGGCAAGCCCACCGATGTCGACGCGTCGGGCGAGCTGAAGGTGACCGCCGGCAACCACAGCGTCCGCATCACGATGGAAAAGCGGCTGCCGTTCGAGCGACCGGTGGTGGCGGTAGGTCCCGGTGAAGTCAAGGACATCGAGGTCGTGCTGGTGGCGCCGGTCGATCCGTCGACGCTGCCGCGTGACCACAAGTGGACGTGGGTCGCCGGGGGAACCGCGGCGGCCGGCCTCATCGCCACCGGCGTTTTTGGCTTCCTGTACTGGCAGGAATACGACGCGTGGTCGGCCCGCTTCGACGCCAACGGCCACCCGACCGCCAGCACGCGCGCGGAATACTCCAACGCCCAGGGCAAGTGCGAGTTGGGCAACCCCTACGCTGGCACAGCGCTTGATCCCTGCAAGGGCGCGATCGACGAGGGTAATCGCCGCAACGCCTCGATCAAGAACTACCAGATCGGCACGGCGGTGGCCGGCGGCGTGACCGCGCTCGCGGCGATCGGCACGGTGGTGGCGTTCTACAGCGCGCCCACCCTGGACCCCAGCGCCAAGCCGGCCACAACGTGGATGTTCGCGCCGCAGTTGGCCCCGGGCGTTGCGGGTGCGCAGTTCGCGCTGCGGTTCTGATACCAATTCCGTCCGAATCGGATCGAAAACTCGGGCAATTCTTCGGGCCCGAACCGGGGTCCGCGGGACCGAGCCGTTCCAAGCCCCGTCCTGTGTCGATCGCGCCCTGGCGGGCCCCGTAAGCGCTGCTACGGCAGGGGCTGTAACCACGCACTGCTACGCAGGATTTGGCCCTGCTGCGGCGACAGCTTGGTCGCGCCCGCTTGCGGGGCCCAGTACATCAGGTTGTCCTGGCCGTCGCCCGGCGTGTCGTCCAGGTCGTCGTGCAGCACTGGATCGGCACCGACCTGGGCCTCGCTGGTGTGGAACAGACCCAGAAAATGGCCCAATTCGTGGGCGATGGCCAGGCCCAGGCGATCGTCCTCGCCCGGTCCCAGTGCCAGGGACACCGCGACCCCAGCCCCGGGGGTGCCCATGCGCAGCGGTGGCCCCGGAATGCCGCCCGAGATGCCCGTAATGGGCGACTGCACGCCGCTGTTCATCCCGTAAACCTGCTCGACCAAGAACACGTTGATCCCAGGCGGCAGCCCTGCGCCCGTGGCGAACAGGTCGCGCAACTCGTTGTCGGCGCTGGAATGTTCCACAAGCGGCGCGGCTCCCTCTACATCGCGCAGACGTGCGTCCAGCTGGATTCCGGCCTGGCCAAGGATCGCGGTGGCGTCGGCGATCGCCTGCTGTAGCCGCGGCAACTGCGCAGCATTCTTGGTGGTCCACCCAAGAGCCCCCGTCAGGCACAGGTTGACCGGCAGGCGCCCCGCGGCCACCGCTGGACCCCGCACCGCCACCACCTCTACCGCCAATTCGCCTGGGGCTGGCAGCCAATTGCCTTGATCGTTGACTAGATGCAGCGCTTGCAGGTGGTGGACGCCAGACAGAGTCACCGCCGCGGCGCGATTGGGCGCCAAAGCTGCCTGTTCCAAGGGGCGGCTTTGCTGCCGAAATACGCAACCTTGCGTGCACAGCCAGGGGGCCAGCGCGTCGCTCAGCCACGTATCGTGCACCAGAACCATGCCGCTGCCATCGCGCCAGCGAGCCACGGCCAGCCGCCCGGATGGCGCCGAGGTCACCACGGTCAGCGACAGCGTATCGGCGGGCAGAGTGAACGCCAACTCCCCGGATACACCTGCAGAGTCGGCCTGCAGCCCGGTCCACGCCAACCGGCCGGTGCGGCCGGCAAACACCAGGGGAGCCGGGGCCCCGGCGTCAATGCTGGCATCGCTTGGGCTGCCACGGTCCGCGGTCTCGGTGTTGGACGTACAGCTCGCCCCTAGCGCACCTGCACAAGCCAGCAAACAGGCACGCTGGAACCAGGCCCCGCGACTCGCAGAAGTGCGCTGAATCATGCGGGCCCGTCGCTGGGCAGCGCCGTGCCGCCCCTGCACCATCCAAGCAGGCGCCGCGGCAAATGGCAAATCGACGCAGCGAGAACCATTTCGACAAACCGCAGCGGCGCGGTTTGCGGCGGGAATAACTTCGGCGGGTGCGGCATTGAAGGCATGCTCGGCCCGCTCCCTCCCCAAGCCGCCGGGCATGCGAGCTTGCGGGGCCGGTCCTTCTCCCCCTTGGTGGCCGGCCCTGCAAGCTGCCTTTCCACGCCGCGCAAGGCCTTCGCCCCCGCCGATCTGGCTCGCGCTTGCGCCCACAGCCGGCCGATTGCACACTACTGGCCGCCGCGCGCCGCACCACGGCCCCAAGCGGACGCGCCACTCCCTTGCAGCGAACTAGGCTTTCGCAACAGCACGGCCGCGATGTCGAACCTGCACTCCGCCGCCGCCACTTCCCTGTCCCGCCCTCGGGGCGCCACGGTTTGGGGGCGCGCGGCCATCGGCCTGGTGCTGCTGGCGGCGCTCGCGGTGCCCAACTTGGCGCAAGCGCTCGACTACGACCTGAACGATCTTGCCGGCCGCGAGATCGGTATCGGCGGCGCCCTAGCGCCCACCGACGTCGACCTGCGTGCCGCGGTCAAATGCCCAGCCGGCAAGACCAATTGCGACAACATCACCCAGCCATTCGGGACCGTGCTTCGCGGGACCGCGCGCCGCCACCGCGGGCACCTGTACATGGCGACAGAAGCGCTGCTGGGCCTGACCTGGCCCACGGGCTCGCTACCGGCCCACCCTTGGATCGGCGTGGGCGGGGCCCTTGGCTTCGAGACCGCGGCCGACGGCTTTGCCCGCGTGCGCGGCTACGGCGAGCTAGGCGCCGACATTGTCTGGACCAACACCACCGTGTTTGACGTGCTCCATGTGTTCACGGAGTTCGGTTTGCGCCTGCAAGTCCAGCAATTTGGGCGGCCCCACACGCTGCTGTTCTTGGGGGCGCGGGCCATGACGAATTTGGACCACATCGGGCTGGGTATGTTCGGCGGCGTGGGGTTCACTTTCGACTGAAGGCGCTTCAGTCAAGGTTCGCTGTACGTCGACGGCCGCGATGGCACGGCCGCAACCGCGACCGGCGGGGCGGCCAAGCGCGCGGCACTCGATTGGATCAGCTCGCCGGGGCCAGTTCCGAGGCGTGGCGGGCCACGGCCGCCCGGCGCGCCTGCAGCTCCGCGCCCGTCACCAGCGGATAGACCGGGATACCGTGGGCGTCGAGCTTGGCTGCCGCCCCTTCTTCGCGATCGACCACGGCCAACACGCCGCGAACTTCCAAACCTTGGCTGCGGGCCTGCTCGACTACCGCGATGGTCGAAAGTCCAGTTGCCACCACATCTTGCACGATCAGACACGGACCGGGTTTGGCTCCACTGCCCGCGGGCGGCACGACGTGGAGTGGCTGCGAGCGGGCCGCGCTGTGTTCGACCGCCGCGTCTGCAAAAACTTGGGCAGCGGGGCCACCGGCCACCAGCGCGCGCGCTCCCACCTGCTTGGCCACGTCGTAGAGCAGGGCCGCTACTGCTGCTTTGGCCGCCGGTGCCGCTGCCAGCGCCGTGCAGTCCACGTACCAGGGCGACATGGTGCCGTCGGCCAGCGCGAATGTGGACTCCTCGTGGATCACGAGTCCGTGCAGCAGCAACAATTCCAGCAGTCGATCTTTGCGCGGATCCATCGGCCCTCCAGCCTGAAGCAACGGCGTCGCCGCCGACGGCCAAGATAAGGGACGCGCCCGCCGTTGTCGACCGGTCGCACCGGATCCCTGCGTCGATGTTTGACGAAACCCGCTTGGCCGTGTACTCATACCCGACCTGCCCGAGTCGTGCAGGGTCGTCTCGCCCCATCGAACAGGCAACTAGCGAGAATCTAGAGAAGACCCCCATTCTGGCTCGCATTCTGGCTCGGCGACTAGCGGGGGGTTGTCCAACCGACTGCGACGGCCTCCGGTCCCGGCGAGGGCGCCCGGCGGTGCCACCAGCGAGATGCCAAAGGCATGCAGACTCCCTTGAATTCAAATCGAATTGCTCGGCTGCTGGATGAACAGCGGGTGTTGTTGGTGGTGGGTGCGGGCGGCGCGGGCAAGACTACGCTTTCGGCCGCGCTGGGGGTGGCGGCGGCGCAGCGGGGCCGGCGTACCCTCGTCTTGACGGTTGATCCGGCCAAGCGTTTGGCCAACGCGCTGGGACTCCAAGCTTTCAGCGAGCACGTGCAACACATCACCGCCGCTGATTTTGCGGCCCAGGGTTGCCACGTGCCGCTCGGCTTGGACGCGGCGATGCTCGACGTCAAACGTACGTTTGATCGGGTGGTTACGCGCTATGCCCGCAGCCCGGACTCGGCGCGCCGCATCCTGGACCACCCCTTCTACCAACAGGCGTCGACGGCGCTGGCCGGATCGCAGGAATACATGGCGACCGAGCGCTTGTACGAAAGCGTCACCAGCGGCGACTACGACCTGGTCGTGCTCGACACGCCGCCGGCGGAGCACGCGCTGGATTTCATCGATGCGCCGCGGCGGCTCATCGACCTGTTCGACTCGCCAACTTTCCGCAAGTTGATCACGCCCTCGACTCGCCTGCGCAGCGGCGTCTTTCGGCCCTCGTCGGTCGTGATGAAGGGGCTGCAGCGCTTTACCACCGTTGAGATGTTCAGCAATCTTCTAGAGTTCTTTGGTCAGCTCTCCGAGACGTTCGACGGCTTTGTCAGCCGGGCCCGCGACGTGCAGGCGCTTTTGCAGGGGCCGGACGCGGCGTTCGTGTTGGTGTCGGGCTGCGATGCGGTCTCGGCGCAGCAGGCGCGCTCGCTTCAGGAACACGTGGTCGGGCTGGGCATGAACGCTCCGGCGTGGATCGTCAATCGGGTCTTTGACTTTGCCCCCAGCCTGGCCGAGCCGCACCGCGACCTGGCCGGCGATCTGCTGGGCGCGTGGCACGACAGCGCCGCCCCGGTGCCCGCCGACCTGCCAACCGTGATGCGCAACCTTGCGCAAGTTAGCGAGAAGCTTGGCAAGCTGGCGGCTCGCGACCGTGCGCTCCTGCAAGAAGTCACCGCTGGCGTCGCGCCGCAAGTGCACGTCGCTGGCGTGCCGCGCAGAGTCAAGGAGCCCGACAATTTGCGAGAGTTGTTCGAGATTGCCGACATTTTGATCCACGCCGCGCCTCTGGTCGAGGCTGCGCCGTGAAGCCCGCGTCCACCCCACCGCGCCGGTGGTGGCCTCTGCTTGCGGCGGCGTGCGCGCTGCCGGGGTTGTTGGCTTGGTTGGGCCCTGGGCACTACGTCGGCAACGGAACCGACCTCTACTCCTACCAGATTCCCTTGCGCGAGGGCGTGGCCGCGTTGTGGCGCTCTGGTCAGGCGCCCTGGTGGAATCCCTACGTGCTGGGCGGAGTTCCGGCCCTAGCGGGCTGGCAGCTGGGCTTGCTCTACCCGCCGCACCTGCTGCACTTGCTGGCCCCGATCGCCGCGACCGAGGCGATGATCTGGCTGCACGTCGCCTTGTTCGGCACCGGCACTGCCGTATTGCTGCGCGCCTGGCGTCCCGAGCTGCCGGCCTGGGCGCCGCCACTGCTGGCCCTGGTTACCGGTCTGTCGGGGCCAGTTTGGGGCCACCTCTGGGCGGGCCACGTCAGCTATGTCGAGGCCCTGGCTTGGCTACCCTGGCTGTGGTGGGCCGCGGTCCGGCTTGTGGATGCGCGACTGCCTCGCTATGCCGTCGCGGGCGCCGCATTTCTGGCCCTGCAACTGCTGGTTGGCCACCCGCAGGTGGTGTACCTGACCGTGGTGGGGCTGGTTGCGGTGTTGGCCGCGCGGGCGCTGGCCGAGCCGCAACAGGCCGCCACGGGCGCGCCGGCCTGGCTCGCCAAACCCCTCCACTCGGTGGTGGCCTTGGGCGGCCTGCTGGCCATCGGCGCGGGCGCGGCCCTGCTGGCCCTGCCGCAGCTGACGGCCACGGTTGACGTGCTGCCCGATCTGAACCGCAGCCTGTCTACTCCCCTAGAGATTGCAACGTCTTACTCGGCGCCCGCCTCCAGCTTGTGGACCGCCCTGGCGCCCGAGCTTTTTGGCGGCGCCCAAGGCAAGTGGGCTAGCTTCAGCTACCACGAAACGGTGGGGTTCGTCGGCTTGGGGCTGTTGGCGCTCGCCGTGGCCGGTGCCGCGCGGGGGCCGTCGTCCTGGCTGCTCAGCGGGGCTGTGGGGCTTGCGTTGTTGCTGGCGCCGGGCGAGCACGGGCCGCTCCTGCCGCGCCTGGTGGGGGTGGTGCCTGGGCTGGGCAGCTTCCGCGTGCCGGGGCGCTGGGTTACGTTGCTGCCGCTGCTCGTGGCGCTGCTGGCGGCCGACGGGCTGGCTGGGTTGTTGCGGCCCGCAGTGGCCAAGGCAACGCCATCCAAGGCCACCTGGATCGCGTTGGCGTTGGCGCTGTTGGGCCTGCTGTGGGCCGCGACCGATCTGCTGGGCGGGCAGGGCGGCCTGGTTCTGGCCTTGGCCAAGGCCCCGGCCGATGTCCAGGCGGCGGCCGCCACCGGTGCGCAAACGGCCGTCTTTATGGCTTGCTGCGCGCTCGTCGCCGTGGCCGTGGCTGTGTTGCGACCGGCGTGGGCCCAGGCCCTGGTTCTAGTGCTCTTGGTGGGATCCGCCCTGCAAGGGTTCAGCTTCGCTCAGTCGCACTTGGGGGCCGCCAGCCGCCGACCGTCCGCCGCGGTCGCCTGGGGCGAGCCCGACCGCGCCTTGCTGCGGCAGGTTGTGCCGGCGAACCAGCGCCTACTCACGGCGGCGGGGTTGCGCATGGCCAATTGGGGCACCACCGCAGGCGTGGCGGTGGCAGGCGGCTACGAACCGGCGATCACCGCCAACGCCAACCGCTACGGCAACGGCTTTGCAGGCCGGCAACTGGATGGGTATGCGGTGAACTTCCAAGCGCGGTCACCCAACGCCTTTGTCGCGCGGATGGCCGTGTCGCACTTGGTGGTCGGCCCGGACGACCGCGCTACCGCCCAGGCGTTCGCGGCGTGGCCAGTGGTGCTGACCCTCGCCTCGGACCTGCAAGTCCGCGAGAATCCGAAACCTTGGCCGCGCATGGCGGTGGCCGATCGCTTCGAGGCCGCCGCGACTCCCCAGGCGGCGTTGCAGCGCATCCAAGCCGACCCCGAGGCCCCTGTGCAACTATCTGGCGCGACCTCCGCGCTGCCCTCGCCGACGGCTGGCACCCTCGTCTTGGAGGTCGACCGTCCCGGCCACGTGGAGGCCGCTAGCCACTGTGCCACCCCGTGCGTGGCCGTGCTGCGCGACAGCGCCGACCGTGGTTGGCAGGCCCAAGTGGACGGCACGCCGGTCCCTTCCCTGATTGCCGACGGGGCCTTCCGCGCCGTGGTCGTTTCGGCAGGCGATCACCGCGTGACCTGGCACTACCAGCCCGCCGGCTGGCCGTGGTCGCCAGCGCTGGCCCTGGTTGGCTGGCTGGCGGCCGCGGCGTGGCTCTGGCGTTCTCGCGAGCAAGGCAAGCAACCTGGCGACACCTCCAAGTAAATTGAGCCGGCGCCGCATCGAGGCCCTGCTTCCACCGGTCGGCTGCAGCCAAGGTGTCGAAGTCGCACCTGCCCGTGCGCAGCGACGACCTTGGCGATCCCTGGGTAGATCCGCGGCCTTCTGGGTTTGACAGCCGCGATCGCTGCGCGTATACCCAGCGCATGCTCCGCCGGCCCTCCGAACAGCTTCTGCGCGACATCTCGGCCCAAGGTCAGCGCTATTTGCCGTGCCCGCGCCGCAAGGATCACGCCAGCCTGGCCGTAGAGGTCTGCAAGACAACCTGCCGCTACGCGCGCCGGTGCAGTGTATTCCAGGCTTGGCTGCGGCCACCGCTCTTGCTGTTGGACCGTGCCTAGAGACGCGGCCAATTACTGTACATTTGTTCAGCAATTCGCTCTGCGGTCGCGTCTCTAGCCCCAGCTGGGGCGCAAGCGAGCGCCTGCGGCGACCCGCCGCGCCGATTTCGACGGCTCGGACTCGCGGACAGGGCCTAGAGCACCGATCAGAAACCCAGTCCTGGGGGCAAACGTCGCGGCGGGTTGCGGCTGTGCCTAGTTCTTTGGGCCCGCTTGCGACCCACTGATACGAACCCCGTCTGATTCACGCGTGTACGGTTCCGCTGACCTGGTCTGCAACCGGCGAGAATCAGGCGGGGACCCCGATTCGGGCCCGAAGAATTGCCGAAGTTTTCGAGCCGATTTGGACGGAACTGGTATGAGCATCAACGAGTTTTCGTCAGCGAGTGGTCTCGTTGCTCTGAACCTCGGAGATTTGTGATTGGTGTTCCAGCCCCGCATCCAGCCCCGGATCCCTCGACATCGGCCCGAGAATGTTGCCGTTCTTCAGCTCCGAACCGGGGTGCGTGTCATGGCCGCCCCAGACAGCGCCCGATTTGCAGCGTGCGCTGGCCTTGCCGGGCACTCAGCCCGCAGGAACTCAGCGTTACCACGACCATTCCCTCCTCGGTCGACCACAGGCGCGTGCCGCGATTGCGGTAGCGCGCCCGAACGTCGGCATGCGGAAACGGCAGCGGGCCCCACGAGCGGGCGCCCGCCACGGCCAAAGCCGGCGCCACCGCTTCAAGAAAGGCCGGGGTGCTCGAGGTGTGGCTGCCGTGATGGGGCACTTTCAGCAGCCCAGCCGGACCCAGCGCTTGGGCGTCGAGCAACGCCGTCTCGGCCTTCGCCTCGATGTCGCCCGCGAGCAGCGCCACTTGGTCCGCCACCGCTACCTGGAAGACGAGCGAGTTGTCGTTCAAACCCAGTTCCGCGCGGAACGGCGCCGGGCGCGGCCAGAGCTGCCGGACCTCTGCGCTGCCTTGGGACTCGCTCACCAAGTCCAGAGGCACCCGCGGCACCTGGGCCAGCAGCGCCATCAACTGGTCGTGTTCTGGTCCGGCGCCCGGTTGCCCGGTGTGCCAAAAGGCGCCGATCGGGAGGTGCCGCGTCACGGCGAGCAGGCCGTTTTCGTGATCGGGGTGCGCGTGGCTCAGCACCAAGCGATCAATGCGGCGAACGCCCAGCGCGCGCAGGGCCGGCAGGAGTGCCACTTGGCCCACCTGACCTTGGTCGCCCTGGGCGCCGCCACCATCGACCAGCCAGGTCGCGCCGTCGTCGAACTGCAGCAGCGCCGCGTCCCCGTGGCCCACGTCCAAGTGCGAGATGCGGACCTGCCCCGCCGCCACTTGCCGCTCCTGGGCCTGCCAGACCACTGCGAGGACCAGCACGCCCGCCGAACCGACCGCCGCCCACCGCCATCGCCCGCCGTGCCAGACCGCGGCCAGGGCCAAGGGCAGCACCGGCGCGCCGGCCCACGCTACGACACCGTACGGAAACACCAGCGGCCAAGTCCCGCTGCTTGTGTTCACCGCCCACCGCAGCGGCCAAAGGAGCGCGTGCACCAGCGCGGTGCTCAGCCAGGCCGCCGTAGGGCCCGGCCAGCACGCCAGCAGCACCCCTGCCAAGCACACGGGCAACAGCCCGGCCGCGTAGGGCAGGGCCGCCAAATTCGCTGGCAGGGCCGCCACCGCCAACTGCCCGAGTCGCAACGCCGCAATCGGGCTCGTCGCCACAAACGCCGCCGCACTCGCATCCCAGGCTTTGCGCAAGACGCCCCCTTGCCGGCGGGCCGCCCAAAACAAGCCCAGCACGCCGCTCACAGACAGCTGCAGCCCCACGTCGGCGATGGCGGCAGGGTCGACTAGCAGCATCACCAGCACAGCCAGCCCCAGCAATTCCGTAGGCCGCATCTGTCGTTGCCAGGTCTCTCCCAGCAGGGCGATGCTCACCATCCAGGCCGCGCGCACGGTGCTCTCGGCCGCACCGGTCAGGGCCGTGTACCCCCAAGTGGCGGCCAGCAGCGGGCCGGCAGTCCAAGCTGCCATGTGCCCGTGCCGCAACAAGCCAAGGCCCCATCGCCGCAGCGTCGCCCGCAGCAGCCAGCGCAGCGCGCCCACCACCAGGGCCAAATGGCTGCCCGACACCGCTAGCACGTGCGAGGTGCCTGTCTCGCGCAAGAACTCGTCCAACGCGGGCCACTGGCTCAGCCGGTCGCCCAGCGCCATCGCGCCCACCACCGCCGCGTCTTGGGGCGAATAGCGCCGCGCCACCGCCTGCGCCGCCTCGCGTCGCCAGTGCCCCAGCAAGTCCAAGCCCCGATCCCAGGGCCACGGGCTCGCTTGCAGCACCGCGATGCGCTCCCCATCGGCCACGCGCAAGCTGCCCCACCGCTGCTGGGCGCGCCAGGCCGGTCCCAGGTCGATGCTGCCCGGGTTATGGTAGGCCAGCGGCGGCGCGGTAAAGCCGGGCACCCTCACGCGCTGTCCGCGGCCCACCACCACGTCGCGGCCGCGCACTTCGACGCGCAGCTGCCCCCACCGCGCCTGACAAGGGCCGGGCTCGACCGCGGGCGGGCAACGCCGCAGCCAGTCGGCCGCAAAACGGTAGCCGTTGGGCGTCCACTCGGGCTCGCTCGCCACCACCAACTCGTGAAGCGGAGGCCACGCCCGCGGCTGCGGCAGGTCCAGGGGCGGCGGCGGGCTGTTCGTCATGGCCGTGCGCAGCGTGCTCAACGCCACCAACCCAAGCCCGGCCGCGAGCCTGCGCCCCGCCAGTGGACCGGGCAACAGGGTCGCAACGGCGCTTGCCGCCAGCGCGATCCACGCCCCGGACAGTGCCACCTCCTCGCCCAGGCCCATCAGCGTGCCGGCTGCCACCGCCAGCGCCGCCGGCCCCCACACCCGTCCGCGCCAATTCCCCGCGTTGCCCGCAGCGATCTCAAGCATGGCCACCTCGGCTGCGACAGCGCAGCGCATGCCAAGGTGATCGACGCGAGCCACACTTTTGCCGCGGTCCAACGCCAAAAAACTTCAACGCCGCGACCTGGGACCACCAGGCGCGGCGCGAAGATGACCAGCTAAGGTATGATTCTAGAAACGGAACTGCAGGTTTGCCGTCAGCTCGCGCAGGTGGGTCGGCGGGTCCTTGACCGTGCCTTGCAGCTGATCGTCGCGGTAAAGCAGGCTGGCGATGCCCACGTTCTTCCAGATGTAGCCGTGCAGCGCCACGCGGAACTGCTGCTCGTCGCGCTGGCGATTCACGTCCTTGCGCGCCGTGCTGCCCATCGCGTAGTCGTCGGCGATGAAGCTACCAAAATCGGCCGCCAGCATCAGGTACTTGGGCACCAGCAGCACACCGGCCTCTACGTTGTACATGATGGCGTTGGCGTTGTAGTCGAGCACGCGCTTGAAGGCACCTTCGCCCTTGAGATACAGGCGCTTGTGGCGGAACACCGTGCCCATGTGCACCACCGGATATTGCTCGGTGGGCCGCTGCTCGAATTTGCCACCAAAGGTCACACCCCAGGCCGTCGGCACCGGCACGTACAGGAACGGCGAGTCCCAGCGGCTCAGCGTTCCCACAATGTTGCCAATCAGTTGTGCGCCCAAATTGAAGGGGAAGTTGTTGGTGACCGCATTCCCCGTCGTCGACGACAGCGCGCCCACCACGCCATAGGCACCTGCGCCGGCCGAGGTAAACACACGATACGTCAAACGATTCTGCGGCAGCAGCGGGCCCCACACCTCGGCCGAACCGCCGGTGGGCTGCTCGAAGGCATTGGTCAGGTAGTAGGCCGGTTCCAAGAGCAGCTGCTTGCTGGGCGACACGATCAGCGCCGTCGACAGCGACGCGCCGCCGCTATTGACCGAAAAGAAGTGCCCGGTATTGCCAATCGGCATCTGGAACATGGCGAATGTCACGCGGGGCGTGCCATCCAAGTGGGCCGAAACCAAGAAGAACGAGTTCTGCACCAGCGGCGTGGGGCCAAAAGTGCGCACCGACAGCGTCGAAAACCGCGTGTCGTAGGTGTTTTGGCTCACCAGTGTCTTGCCCTCGCCGGTATCGGTCTTGGTCATGCCGCCCTCGACGCGACCCACCACGCCAAAGCGGATGCCGGGGTTGCCGCGGCACACTGTTACGTCGGGGTCGAAGCGGCAGCCAAAGTCGGCGCAGTCGATGCGGCCGTCGCCATCGTTGTCCAGGCCGTCCGAGCACACTTCGTCGTTGCGCTCGCCGTCCTTGTCGCCGCCCTTGCCGATCAGATCTTCCACGGTCTGGCCGGCGCCCAGCTCGGGTACTTCGTCCACCGCGCTCGAATTGGCACCCGCGCTGCTGCTGCCCGCCGCATCCTTCCACGAGCCCTTGCACACGGTGACGCCCGCGCCTTCGCAGTCGGGGTCATCGCAGTCGATGAAGCCGTCGCCGTCGTTGTCGAACCAGTCGCTGCAGCGCGCGTTGCTGTTTTCGGGGCCGCTGCCGACCTTGCAGTCGGGGCTGCTCGCGCAGTCGTGATCCGCGCAATCGACCAAGCCGTCGCCGTCGTCGTCTTTGCGGTCGCTGCAATTCGTCTCTTTGCGGCCGTCCGAGCTGGGTGCGGGCGCCGCCGCCGCTGCGGGCGCGTCCTCGGACGGAGCCTCGGCCCAGGCCACGGCGCTCGTGCCCACGCTGGCGCACAGCAAGGCGGCCCGCAGCGCGATCGCCGACCAGCTGTGGCGGCCCATCACCGAACAATCAACTTGCATCATTGCATTTTCCTTCATGATCGAAACCTCGGTTCGGGGTTCGGGCTATTCGCCGCACACCTTGGGCTTGCCGTCACAGACGTGCACTTGCGGGTTCCAACTGCAGTCCCAGTCGTCGCAGTCCTTGAAGCCGTCCTGATCGTTGTCCACGCCATCGCTGCACCGCTCGTCGGCCGACATGGCCAGGTCGCCGATGCTCTCTTGGCACGCCAGCTTGGTGGCGGTGTCGGTGGCCTGGCGGCACGAGTTGTCGGCGCAGTCCACGTAGCCGTTGCCGTCGTTGTCGATGCCGTCGGTGCACTTGGCAAACGACGACTCGCCAACCTCTTTGCAGTAGTCGGCGACCGTCAGCCCGTCGTGGCCGGTCCAGGGCTCGGTCGACTTGCTGCACGAGTAGTCGGAGCAGTCCTTGAAGCCGTTCTTGTCGTTGTCGATGCCGTCGCTGCACTTGGCAAGCGACGACTCCGAAAGCGTTTTGCAGTAGTCGGCCACCGTTTGGCCGTCGTGGCCGGGCCACGGCTCGGTGGACTTGCTGCACGAATAGTCGGCACAGTCGGTGTATTTGTTCTTGTCGTTGTCCACCCCGTCGCTGCAGGCGGCCAAGGTCTTCTCGCCGATGCTGGCGCAGTAGTCGCTGACGGTCTTGCCGTCGTGTCCCGGCCAGGCATCGGTCGACTTGCTGCAGGAAAAGTCGTTGCAGTCGATGTACTTGTTGCTGTCGTTGTCGAAGCCGTCGCTGCAGGCCGTGTAGCTCGTCTCGGGGCCGACGACGCCGGTGCCCGCCGCAGGCTTGCACGGCGTGGTGGTGGCGCAATTCGAGTCATCGCAGTCGACAAAGCCGTCGCCGTCGTCGTCTTTGCCGTTGCTGCACAGTGCGTCGGTCGTCTCGCTGCAGACCGTGACAAAGATGCCAAAGCGGCAGCCGCTGTCCGCGCAGTCCGTCTTGCCATTCTGGTCGTTGTCCAGGCCGTCGCTGCACGCCTTGTCGTTGAACTCGCGCGAGCAGCAGGTCTGCATCAGCGACTGGCACGCCAGATCGTTGCAGTCGCCGTAGCCATTCTGATCGTTGTCGAAGTGATCATGGCAAAGTTCTACCGTGATCTCGGGCTCTTTGGGTACGGGCGGCAGTCCCACGTAGTTGGGTCCGCAAAAACCGGCGGTAAAGCGACAATCCGGGTCGTCGCAGTCGGTCAGGCCGTCTTGATCGTTGTCGACGTGGTCGCGGCACACGGTCGTGCCGGCCTCGTAGCCACCGGGTGGCGTGCCGGTCGACTCGTAGCAGCCGTGCACGCCCAGCAGCAGGGCGACGATCGTCAGCGCCGTGCGCCCGCCAGAGCGAAGGTGCTTGCCAAGCAAGTCATGGAACATCATGGGCAGTCCTTGGGTTGGCGGCGTTTCGGGCGGGTCAGTGCAGGCAACGGGGCGGAGAGGATCGCGGCGGGCGCCAAGATGCGCGGACTCAATGCTGCAGGCACGCAGCGCGCCCTGGGCCAAACCGGCGATTCATGGCCACGTAGACCATGCAGGTGCCCGAAGTGTGGCAAACTTCGTCACATTCCTTGTAGACGTCGTTGTGGATCCACTTGGTCGAGTGGCCATCGTTGGTCGACACCAGGCGGTTGTAGTTGGTGCCCTCGTAGCCTTCGTCTTTGCTGTGCAGCGATGTCAGCACGAATTCGGGCACGCCCTTGGCCCAGATCCCACGCTTTTCGGCCTGGGCCAGTCGCATTGCCGCCAAGTGCTCGGGAGGCGCCGGTTCGTCGCCGACCAGCATCACGTGGGCCAGGCCCTTGCGCAGTTGATCGACGATCAAATCGGGGCAAGTCCACAGCGTGCGTCCGTAGCCGTCGCGGCTCATGTCCGAGTGGCAGTGCCAAATGCCGCGGCGGGCGTTCAGCGTCGCCATCTTGGCCACCACGTACAGCTCGTGGGCGTTCCAATCGCCCCAGCGGTGGACCGGGCCAAAGCTTTCCAGGGTGTTGTAGCCCGCCAGGCGGGTCTTGCTGCCCTCTAGCGGGCCGCCGAGCACCGTGAAGCTGTCGCCATCATTGAAGAACACGGGCGCCGGCACCCCGTTCAAGAAAACCTTGGTCTGCGGCCGCGCCAGCGCCGGGCCGCCCAAAGCCGCGAGCGCCAACACCGTACCCAGTCCCAAACGGACCGCTGCTAGCCAGGTGCGCATCATGATCGCCAACTTGCTCCAAAAACGCTGCGACCTCGCGGCTGGCGCGGCAGCTACCGCACACCACAGCCTGCGAGGTCGCAGCACGATCTACCCGATCGGAGGGTTCTCATGACCAAGTCCGCGGCCCTAAGGCGCAGCGCCGGCCTTCTCCTGGCCGACCATGATCGCGAAGTTCGGCTCGCGGTACTCGTTGCGGCCACAGGTCGCCATGACCATCTTGACCACGGCGAAGGGAACTGTCCGGTCGGCCTGGATGATGATCTTGCGGTTGTCGCGGATTTGCTTGGTCTTCTCGGGCGTCGGGCCCGTGGCCTTCTGCTGATTGACCCACGACTTCTTCAGCACCTCGGCCAGGGGCTTGATGTCCCAGCTGGGGTACTTCACTTCGTTGATCTCTTTTTGCGAGATGATCTTGGTGTTTTCGAACAGCAGGTCGCCTGGCTGATCCTGACCGTCCCAGCGGGTCAGCGCCACGATCGGCGCACGCTCCAGCTCTTTCATGGTCGACGCCTTGGGCATCGCCACGTTCGGGTTGACCAGCATCAGTTCGCCCGAAGCGCTGAACTGTTGAATCAGGAAGATCACGAGCATGGTGAAGAGGTCGATCATCGGCACCACGTTCAACGTGGCGAACAGGCTGCGACCGCCACCGTGAACGATGGTCTCGCGGATGCTCTTGAGCGCTACGCCGCTGCCGGCTCGCGATCCTGGGTGATGAACTGCCATGGATTCCTCAGATTCGTAAGGGTCGATTCCGACCAGGCCTGCGTATCAAGCAACGGTGCCAGAGTCCCTGTCCGAGCTAGTCGAACGTGGCGAAGCCTTCCTGCCGCAGCAGGTTCGAGTCGCCGACCGACGGATTCTTCAGGCACTGCTTCTTTTCCTTGTCCTTGCAAGCCGTCAGGATGGTGTCCAGCGTCATGATCAGGTGGATGTACTGCACCTTGTCGTCGGCCGCGACCATCACCTTGGTCTTGTCGTCCAGGCTGGCGTCGCGCATGAAACCCTCCAGGGTCTCGCGCAGCTTGTCCTGGTCATACACCTTGAACTTGTCCACCGCGCCGTTGTTGCGCTGGATCTTCAACTCGTCGGGCTTGACCGCGAGCTTCTTCGGCGTCACCAGCTCGGGCTTGGGCGTCGCGATCTTGTCCGCGTTCCACAAGTTCACCAAGTAGCCGGTCTGCGTGATCATGATGTTGATCTTCGCTTCCGGCTTCGGGGGCGTCGGCGGCGGCTTGGGCGACGCCTTGGGTAGGGCCTGATCGACGTCGATCCGCGACATCTGGGTCCACACCGCCGAGATCAGCAGGAAGCAGATCGTGCAGGCCAGCAGATCGATGAAGGGCACGACGTTGAGGGTTGCGTCCGCAACGCCGCCTTTTCCGGTACCACCACCACCCATGGGTGACTCCTGTTGAGCGGCCACGCTAGTGCGCTGCCGCGAGATTCCTACTAGTTGCCGATGCGCATCCGCGCCGCAAACGCGACTAGAGCGCAACGGGGGCGACCCGAATGGTCGCCTGGCGTCTGGCCTCGTCCTTGCGACGCACGCCACGCCGCCACCCGCTTGGGCAGCGACTTCACTGCCCTGGGCGTCTGCCGGCGCTGCCCTGTCGCCACGGGATCCAGAGATCGCCATAGGTACGACAAGGCAGCGCGGCAGCGCTCATCACAGGAAAGCGTGTTACGTCTCGGCACTTGCTGCCACGGTCGCCGAGGCGAGACCGAGCAGCGGCCTATCGGGACTTTGCCGGACGCACCGGATCAGCCCGAGCAGGCCAGGGCACGACCTTAGGCCGCGTCCTTGATGTCGCTCATCTTGTTGCGGTTGGCGACGATCAGGTTCAGCACGCGAACCGTGCCTTCGTCGATGTCCGCCTTGATTTCCTTGGCCTTCGAAGCCAGGACCGCGTACGCCAGAACGCCGACGATACCGGTCGCGAGACCGAACGCCGTGCAGTTCATGGCTTCCGAGATGCCCTTCGAGAGCATCGTCGAACGCTGCGAGGCATCCACTTCCGGACGACCGATGGCCGCGAAGGTGTGGATCAGACCGAACACCGTGCCGAGCAGACCGGCGAGGGTGGCGGTGTTACCGAGCAGGTTCAAGTAGTCGATGCGCTTCTCGATCTGCGGGATTTCGCGCAGATACGCTTCGTCCATCGCAGCCTGAACTTCCTCGTCCGAGCGCTTCACCTTCAACACGCCAGCGTGAACGATGCGCGCGAGCGGGTAGGGGTAGGTCGAGCAGACCTTGAGGACCGTGTTGAGATCACCCTTGAGGATCGGCACTTGCAGGAGCTTGATGAACTCCTCTTTCTTCACGCTCGACCGGATGTAGAGCACGAAAATGCGCTCGAACATGATGGCGAGAATGAAGATCAAGTGCACCAGGATGAAGTACATACCGATGCCGCCTTCCTCGAACGCGGTGGAAATAGCCTGAAACATCGCTTCCGTGCTCCCTGTGAAATCGGTCTGGGGACCGAGTTGTCTGTCCCGCCGCGGGGACATCGCTTCAGCCGACGCGCAAGTCTTGGCAACTTGCCAAGGGCTCAGCACGGCGGGCCGAACGCCCCGGTATTTAGCATCGTGACTTCGCAAGGGTCAAGGGGCTAGCTGCAGCAAGCTGACGCGGACACACAACTCGCTGCAATTTTTTGTGGAGAACCGGCGACTCAACCTGGCGCGGAGTTGACGGCGCCGGGCCATTGCGCGACCTTTGGCGCCCCGTCTACCGGAGGAACGTATGCGCCGCAGTGATATCGAAGAAATGGAAGGCCTCATCGACACCGATCCGACCGAGGCAGTGACTTTTGGTCGCACGCTAGTCAAGGAGTCGCCCGCCGATCCCGACACCTGGGGTTGGCTGGCCGAGGCGCAGATGGAGGCGCGGGACTACGACGGCGCGTTGAAATCCCTGGCGGAATACCTCAAGCGCGACCCGGACTGGATGGAGGCCTACACGCTCCGCGCCGGTCTACTCAGCGAGTTGGGGCGGTTTGACGCGGCGGGCGTGGAGCTGGAGGTCGCGCGATCGCTGGACAGCGAAGATCCGCGGCTGACGCGCGCCGAAGCGGCGTGGCACGAGTGGCAGGGGCATTTCGAGCGGGCCGACGAGCTCTACCAGCGCGCGGCCGAGGTCGATCCCGGCGTGCCGCCGCCCAAGCGCTTCGATCGCGCGGTGGCCAAGGCGGCGATTCAGTCCGTGCTGAAAGAAGTGGCCAAAGAGGGGCTGAAGCTCGCGGCCGAATTCGCCGAAGTGCCCACCGTCGCCAGCAAGGACAAATTCTTGTCGCGGGCGTTGGAGCTGCGCGACAGCAAGACGCTGGTCGTCTATTTGCGCAACTTGGAGCGCGAACTGACGGGCGAGGCCGAGCCGGACGACTTGAAGGAACTGTTCGAGGACTTCTTGGCCGCTTTGGTCGAGGCGAACTGACCGCGGCGGCGGGCCTCAGGGCCGCTCGAACGCCGTCGCGACCCCCTGACCCACGCCCACGCACAGCGAGGCGATGCCGCGGCGGCCCTGGGTGCGCTGCAGCACGTGGACCAGATGGCCGGCGATGCGCGCGCCGCTACAGCCCAGCGGATGGCCAATGGCGATGGCGCCGCCGTCGACGTTGACGCGAGTCGGGTCAAACGGCAGTTCGGCCAGCACCGCCAGGCTCTGAGCGGCAAAAGCTTCGTTCAATTCCACTGCGTCGATCGACTCGAGCGACCAGCCCGTGCGGTCGAGCAGCTTGCGGATCGCCGGGACCGGGCCGATGCCCATGGTGCGCGGATCGACGCCGGCGTTGGCCGTGGCCACGATCCGCGCCAGCGGCTGCCAACCGTGGCTAGCCAAGGCCACCTCTGAGCAAAGCAGCAGGGCCGCGGAACCGTCGTTCAGCGAAGACGAATTGCCGGCGGTCACGCTGCCCTCTTTGCGAAAGGCCGGGCGCAACTTGGCCAGGGCTTCTAGCGTGCTGTCGGCCCGCGGCTGCTCGTCGGCGTCGACCCGCACCGTCGTCTTGCCTGCTGCGACCTCAACCGCAATCAGTTCGCGCTGCAGGTGCCCGGCGGCCTGCGCGGTGACGGCGCGGCGGTGCGACTCGACTGCAAACGCGTCCTGCGCGGTGCGGGTGACGCTGGGGTAGCGATCGACCAAGTTCTCGGCCGTTTCGCCCATCTGCTCCAGCGGGAACCGCGCCTCTAGCTTGGGGTTGGGATAGCGCCAGCCCAGCGCGGTGTCGTACATCACGTTGTTGCCCCGAGGCGGCTCGGTGTGCGGCTTGGCGACCGACCACGGCGCCCGCGACATCGACTCTACGCCGCCGGCGATCACCACTTCGGCCTCGCCCAGCGCGATCAGGCGGGCGGCCGAATTCAGCGCGTCGAGCCCCGAGGCACACAAGCGGTTGATCGTGTGAGCCGGCACGCTGAACGGCAGCCCGGCCAAAAGCGCCGCCATGCGCGCCACGTTGCGATTGTCCTCGCCAGCCTGGTTGGCACAGCCCAAGATCACTTCGTCGATCGCCTGGGGATCCACCTGGTTGCGCGACAGCAAGGCTGTGATCGGCAGGGCCGCCAGGTCATCGGCACGAACCGTGGCCAACCGCCCACCGTACTTGCCTACGGGCGTCCGACAGGCATCCACGACAAAAACAGCGCGACCCAGCATGGTTGACTCCTGGCACGGCTAGGGAGTGCACGCCGCCGCCGCGGGCGGCGAGACCTTGGAACAATCGGAAGGATTTACACGGTCGGGCGCAGCCAGGTGGCGATCGGCGCCAGGTTGTCGACCGCTTGCTGCACTGCGGCGATGGTGGACCAGTGGGCGCCGCTGCGCAGGGCCCGCGCACACGCCAGCGCCTGTAGGGCCGAAGCCTGCTTCTGGACGCAGTGGAGTAGCCAGCTGTTGAGCTCCATGCGACCGGCCATCGCCGCCAGATCTTGACGCGTCAGCCAGCGATCCCACAGCTCGCTGCGGAGTTGCAGGGCGCGCTCGCGGCGCTCGTCGTCGGTGCCGGTGAGCTCGGCCACCGCCGCCTGCAGTTTGTCCAGGTCAGCCTTGCCCGGATCGAACCAGCCGTGGAAACAGCCTTCGCCCGCCAAGGCCGACGACGCGCCCAAGTGGCGACCAAGCTGAGCCTCGTCTTCTGGATCCAGCGCGAATTCGACCTCTTCCAGGGGCTCTACCCCTTCCAGGATACGGCGCACTTCGGCGACGTCGCCTTCGAAGATCTTGTCGTGCTTGTCGCGCAGATCCAGGGCCCAGCGCAGGCGGCCGGCCACAAAATCGCTTGGAACTTCAACGGTAAAGCCATTGATCTGGTGGCGGAGCTTGGCGATGAGTTCCTTTTGCTGAGTGCGCGAGGTCCCCGCCACGTAGTAGCCCGACAACAGGCCTTCGCGGTCGGTGATCATCGCCATCACACACCACGGCCCGTCGGCCGGGTGCCAGCCGCCCAAGAACAGCAACTGGCCGCCCGCGGCGTCGATCGAGCTCGCCAGGCTGGGCAGCGGCGATGGCCGGGCCGCCAAGTCCACCGGCGCCCGATTCTGTTGTCGCACGGGGACTTGCACACCCTTCTGTTTCAGCTTGAACAGCAGCTTCTTGGCCTGCTTGGCCAGCGCCTTGTCGGCGGCGAACTCGGCGAGCGCCCCGGCCAGCTCCACATCGCTGCGTTCGCTGGCGTCGTGCAAAAGCGCGGCCTCGATATCAGGCCCCAGATCGCGCAGCGTTGCGGCGGTCATCGGGATTTGGTGGCTCTGCAGCGCCAGGGCGCGCGCCACTTCGGCCGCGCGGTGCGGCGGCGCCTTGCCCGACGCGAGCCAGCTTAGGGCGGTGGCAACGGCGGAATCTCCCGCGGCAGCACTCATCCGAACCTCCTAGTTCACTTGGGGATTGGCAGTCGCGGGCTGCGTGTCGGCCTGGGCCAGCGCTTGCCGCGCCGCATCCAGTTCTTGGCTGGCGGCGGCGATCGCCTCGGCCAGCAGGCGCGGATCGCCCAGCATGGTACAGACTTGCCGCAGCCGTACCAGCACCACCGCGCGCCCTACGGCCGCAATCGACTCAAAAAGCGGTGGCGAGGCCGGCCGGCCGCACACGCCCACGCGGATCGCCATCATCGCGTCGCCCAGGTTGGCTCCGGTCTGATCGCCGCAGGCGTGGCAGGCGTCGCGGACGCACTGCTCGACCAGCGGGATCGACCACTCGGTCAGTGCCTCGAACCGGGCAATCAAGTCTTCGAAAAGATTGACACTTTGTTGCCGATTCAGCTTGATCGCCGTCTTCTTCTTGCTGGCCGAGCCCACCAGCAGGTAGCGCGCGTTCAAACCGTACTCGGGCACGCCCGAGTAGAAGGGCAGGGCGTGGTGGGCAAAATTGCCCAAATCCGTCACGCGCTCTTGCACCAGCTGGCCCACGGTGGCGTGCCGCGTGTCCTCTTGATACCAGGCGAAGGTCCGCTCGGCCACCTGCGCAGGCGTCAGGGCCCGCAGGTACATGCCATTGAGCCACTTCAGCTTTTCTAGATCGAACACCGGCCCGCCCAGCGAGATCCGCGTCAAGTCCAGGTCGCTCACCAGCTCGCTGAACGAGAACTGCTCGATGTCGTTGCCTGCGGCGTCCTTGCGCGAATAACCCATCAGCGCCAAGAAGTTGAGCATCGCCTCGGGCAGGATCCCCGAGCGCTGGTAGAATTCGAGGCTCGTTGGGTTCTTGCGCTTGCTGATTTTGGACTTGTCAGCGTTGCGGAGCAGGGGCATGTGTACGAACACCGGCGGCGTCCAGCCAAAGGCGGCGTACAGGTGCAGGTGCTTGGGCGTGCTGTTGATCCACTCTTCGGCGCGGATGACGTGGGTGATCTCCATCAGGTGATCGTCCACCACATTGGCCAGGTGGTAGGTGGGCAAACCGTCCGTCTTCAGCAGCACTTGATCGTCGATCTGGCTGTTGTCGATCTCCACGCCGCCGCGCAGGGCGTCGGGAACCACGGTGGTGCCGTGCTGGGGCATCAGCAGGCGGATCACGTGCGCCTCGCCCGCGCTGGCGCGGCGATCCGACTCTTCGCGGCTCAGCGTCCGGCAAAAGCCATCGTAACGGGCGGTTTCTTTGCGCTGGCGCTGCTCGGCGCGCACGACGTCCAGGCGCTCGGCCGTGCAGAAACAGCGGTAGGCAGTGCCGTTGTCCAGCAGCATGTTGCAGTGTTCACGGTAGATTTCGCTGCGCTCGCTCTGGCGGTAGGGACCGTACGGGCCGCCGACATCGGGACCTTCGTCCCACTGCAGGCCGATCCAGCGCAAGCTGCGGTAGATCGCCTCTTCGCTCTGGCGGGTCGAGCGCTTTTGATCGGTGTCCTCGATGCGGAGCACGAACTGGCCGCCGTGGCTGCGGGCAAAGGCGGCATTGAAGAGGCCGATATACGCTGTGCCGACATGGGGATCGCCGGTCGGGCTGGGGGCGATGCGGACGCGGACGGGGTGCTTGGGTACGGCGATGGGCATGGCATGTCCTCGGCAACGGGCGCGCTAGCGTGCCCGGCCGCTGGTGCCGGGTCAAGCCAACGTGAAGTTTGCGTGAAAGAAGCGGAAGATGCTTGAAAATTCGTCTATTGCGCAGCCGACTCGCCGTCGGCGCGCGGATCAGCGATCGCCTCGCGCAAAAAGGCACGCACGCCCGGATGCTGTTCCATGGCGGTAGGTTGCAGAGCCCCAACCACCGCGCGCTCCAAGTCGGCGGTGGCCCGGGCCAGGTCATCGTTGTGTATGACGGTCCACGGCGCGGGCGATTCCAGCACCGCCTGCAGCTCGCGGCGCGCGGTCCGCAGGCGGCGGCGCAGGGTCGCCTCGGTCTCGGTCCCACGGTCGACCAGCCGCTGCACCAGCACCGGCCACGAAGGGGGCAGCACAAAGATCAGCCGCACTTCGCTGGGGTATTGCCGCCACAAGTTGTGGGCGCCCACGATGTCGATGTCGAAGAACACGTCGCGGCCGGCGCCCGTCAGGCGCTCGATTTCGGCCCGCGAGGTTCCGTAGTAGTTGCCGTGCACTTCGGCCCACTCGGCGAAGCCACCTCGGTCGCGCAAGTGCTCGAACTCGGGTCGAGTCACGAACCAATAGTCCACGCCATCGTGCTCGGTGGCGCGCATGGGCCGCGTGGTGTGGCTGACCGAAAAACCCCGCCGCTCGGGCGCCCGGTCGATGACTCGGTGGGCCAGAGTGGTCTTGCCGGCACCGGCTGGACCCACCAGGACGACTAGTTTTCCAATCATTTTGCCGGAGCTCCGGCCGGTGGGGCGGCCACGGCGGGGGCAGCGGCAGCCGCGGGGGCAACGGCAGGGGCAGCGGCCGTGCTCGCATCGCCAGCGGGGGCAACGGCTTCGCCCAGCTCGTCGCGCGTCATCGGCGCCGGCAACGCCTGGCCGGCGGCCTTCAAGTTCTCGCGCACCATTTCTTCTACCTGGGCCAACGTCTCAGCCTTGTGGCCGTTGACGAAGAACGTGGGGGTGCCGTCGACGCCCGCGGTATCGCCCGCTTTTTCGTCCGCACTCACCGCGGCGCCCGCGGCCTCGCTCTGCAGATCAGCCTCGAACTTCTTGGGATCCAAGCCCACTTTGGCCGCGTACTTGACCACGGAGTTGAAGTCCAGGGCGTGCTGGTTGGCAAATAGCAGGTCGTGCAGCGGCCAGAACTTGCCCTGCTGATGGGCGGCCCATGCGGCGCGCGCAGCACCCTCGGCGTTGGGGTGCGAATGCCGCAGGGGGAAGAACTTGAAGTACAACGCAAAGTTGTAGTGCTTCTGCATCTTCTCGATCGGCTCGACCGCGCGCTTGCAGAATGGGCACTCAAAGTCGCTGAATTCGACGACTTGCACTTTGGAATCGGCGGTACCCAGCAGCGGCGCCTTGCTCACGTCGATCTGCACGACGGTGTTCAAGCGCTCGATCTCTTTGAGCAGGCTGGCCAGGATCTGCTTCTTACCTTCGCCCGCGCGCAGGCCTTCGATGACCTTGGTGGCCAGCTTGGGCGCGATCGCGCAATCGCCCGCCCGCAGCGCGTCCAGGAAGGTCCGCGACTTGCCACAGGGGTCGAATTGCTCGGTCAGGATTTCGATCAAGACCTTGCGTTCGGCCGGGTCCAGGTCTTTGGCGTCCACCGAGGCGGGAAGATCGGGTTGGGCCGGCGCAGCCGCCACCGGCGTCGCCTCGGGCGCCGGGGGAATTTCCGTGCCCACTTCGCCGCTTGGTGCGGCGGTTTTGGTCGAGTCGGCGTGCTTGCACGCGGGCGACGCCACAGCGAGCAGCGCCAAGGTCAGCGTTGCAGCAGAGCGGAGCAACTTCATCGGATTCCTCGCATCGCGTTGGTTCGGCTGGCCGCACCCGGGCGCGACCTCAGCGCCGCGGTAGCATGCGGTCGAGGCCGCAAACTGGCAAGCGGCTGAGCGGAACCAGGCCTGATCGGGCGAGCCATGCTTGGCAACTCGCGACACAGACAGCGGTTCCCTCCGCCAGGTCGGGCCGTACGGCTGGCTGGTGTCGCCAAGGCGGTGCGGGTGAAGAATGCTCGCAGCTGTGCGACGATGCGCGGCCCACCGGCGCAACCGCTCGCGCCTTGCGGCAGGCGATCATGCAACCGGCGCTGGATCCAGCCAAAACCCGCCAACGCTGGGTGATTGCCCTGGGAAGCAATGTGGCCGACCCACGCGCCGCCTTGGCCCTGGCCTGGCCAGCCTGCTGTGCGCTCTTGGGTCTTCGCGACGCCCGGCTCAGCTCGCTGCACACCACCGCGCCGGCCGAGCACGCCCGCGGACCGGCCTTTGTGAACGCCGTGGGGGTGGGCTGGAGCGCCAGCGAACCTCGCAACGGTTTGGTCAAGTTGCACGCTATCGAGCAGGCGTTTGGCCGCGACCGCGCCCGCGAGGGATTTCACGGCTCGCGGCCTCTGGACTTAGACCTGATCGCCGTCGGCGATGTGCGGATCACCGAGCCGGGGCTCGAATTGCCCCATCCCCGCTGGTCGTCGCGGCCCTTTGTGGTGCTGCCGCTGGCCGAAGTGGCCCCCGACCTTCGCGACGCCGCGGGTCGCACCGCCGCAGAACTGGCTCGCCAGTGGGCGCAGAGCCGTGGTTCTCTGCTGGCCTGAGGCACTCTGCGGGTTCCGCGCGCTCCCCAGGCCGCAGTGGTCAAGACGCGGTGGTTTTGGCACCATGGCGCCCTCGGCGCGCCGGGCCAGTGGCGCGCGTGGACGGCTCAAGTGTATCCCGTTGAACTCAAGGAACTTCGCTTGCGATCTGCGGCGGCCGTCTTGGCTCTGCTGTCGTGCGCGGCCGCTGGTTGTCGCCATCAGCCCGAGCCCGCCAGCGCGTGGGTGCCGCCCGGCCAAGCCGCCCCAGAACTGGCCCTGGCCCCGACCAAGTTGGCCGACGATGCCGCGCTGCTGCGGCTGGTCGAAGCCTACTCGCTAACCGGCGCCGAGGCCGAGGGGCTGCAAGTCCTTCTACAGACAGCCAAAGACCTGCCCAAAGCGCGGCTCCAGGCCGACCCCGTTGCGCGCAAGCTGGTGGCGCTGGCTGTCTATCGGACGGTGCGCGGCGCCAACCTGGGCGAGCGCTTTGACGCGATTCGCGCGCTGGTCGACGCGCTGCAGGCCGCCAGTCCCGATGCGCCCGAGACGATTTTCTGCCGAGCATTCCTGCGGTTCGTGCTGCTCCAAGACGACGGCAAGCGTCTGCAGCCCGGCACCCTGGATCGCAGCATCGTGATGGACCTGGATCGTGACCTGGGCGCGCTGACCGACAAGCACCCCCAATTCGACGGCCCCGGCGATTGGCCGCACGAGCGCATTTTGTACGAGCGCCAGCGTGTGGCGCAGATGTTGACCGCGCTGCCCCTTGCGGGCGCGGCTACTCCCAGCGAAGCCCCGTCCGCCGCCACCGCGACTGCCCCATGAAACCCCTGCGCGCCGTCGCCATCGCCCTCGCCTTGGCGCTGGCGGTGCTGCTGGGGGCCAGTCTGTTTGCCGACGTGCGCCAATTGCGCGCGGCTGCCAGCGATTACCCGTGGTGGCGCCTGTGGCCTGCGGCGGCGCTGGTTCTGGGCAACTACGCCCTGCGTACCGTGCGGTTTCGCTACTATCTCGCGGCCTTGGGCGTGGTAGTGGCGTGGACCGAGGCTGCGCTGGTGTTCGTCGCCGGCTTCTTGTTCACCGTTACGCCGGGCAAAATGGGTGAGGTAGTCAAGGGTTGGCTGCTGCAGCGCCGCCGTGGCGCATCGGTGACTGACGTCGCGAGCTCGGTGGTCGCCGAACGCTTTACCGACGTGGTGGGCCTGCTGGCCATCGCCGCGGTGGGCGTGGCCGAAACTGGGGCGCACCGCCAGCTGTTTTGGACCGTGGTAGGCCTTTGCCTGGGCTTCCTGCTCGCCGTCGCCCACCCGCGGCTGGTGCCCGCGACCCTGGTGCGCCTGGCGCCCGCGATCCACCGGCTGCCCAAAGGTTCGCAACTTCAGGTGGCGATTGCCCGTGTCCACGCGATCCTGGTGCAGCTGTGCCGGCCCAAGCGCCTTTTGGTGGGCGTCGCCCTGGCTGCCACCGCGTGGCTGCTGGAAGCGATCGCCTTTCGCGTCCTGCTCGACGGAATGGGGGCGCAGGCCGGCTTGGGCTCGGCAATCGTCGTCTACGCGATGGCCACACTATTTGGCGCAGTGTCGATGTTGCCCGGTGGAGTTGGCTCGACGGAGGCCGTCATGGTGGCGCTCCTTTTGCAGCCCGATTTGGGCCTGCAGCTCGACGTGCCGCGCGCGACCTTGGCCACGCTGCTGATCCGATTTGCGACGCTGTGGTTTGGCGTGGGGATGGGCGCGCTCGCCTTTGGCCCTGCGCAGCGCAAGCCCAGCCTGGTCGCCACGTAGACGAGCCTCTTGCCCAGAAGGATTCGAAAATACCCGCCGCGGAGCAGCTCAATGCGCGGTTGGCGACGCAGCCGCCGCCTGCGCGGCCCAAGCGGGCGGGCTATCCTCGGCCAGCGGCAAGGGTGCCGTGAGCGACGCCGGTTTGCGCCCGGCCGCTTCGCGCAAAAGCCCTTCGCGGTTTAGGAGCTTTTCGGCATTGCCGCGGTACAGCTTGTCCAAGACGGGCCGAGGCAACCCGGCGGCGTCTACCTTCCACCGCCCCTGGATCGGCGACGGATGGGCGATCGCCCGATCCTCGGTCTCCAAGTAGTGGAAGTGCGCGTCGTAGAAGGGCTTGACGTCCTTCATTGTCGGCTCCTCGGCGCCGTTGCTGCCCAGCATCAGGCCGTCGGCGCCGATGCCAATGTCGGTGCCGAACACGATCCGATCCTGCCATTTGACAAAGAACGCGCGCACTTGCTCGGGCGGGTGCCGGCCAAACTCGCCCACCCGCGCCGCAATATCGATGTAGACGTTGGCATTGCGCGTCAGCACGCCGTCGACGTAGGCGAGGTCCTCGCCGCAATTGCCAAAATGGACCGCCACAAAGGTGGTCTTGGGGTGGTGACGAAACAGGTTCTCGCTCTGCTGCAGCAGGGTCGCCCAACTGGCCACCTTGGGCCGCTGCATCACCATCTCTTGCACTTGCGGCGCGAACGTGGCCAAAAGTTGGGGACTTACCGGCCCATAGGCCCAGTAGGGGTGCACGCCCAGTTCGTCCCAGCGTTCGTTCTGCTCGCTCAGCGGCCACCAAAACGCCCGCGGATCGGCCACGTGGATCGAGACTGGGATGCCGAGTTCGCCCGCCTTGTCCCACAGCGGACCCAGGCGCGGATCGTCGGGCGCCACCAGTTGATCGCGCGCGTCGGTGTAGCCCAAGCCCAGGCCCTTGGGGATCTTCAGGCCCTGGAATCCGTACTGCTTGACTGCGATCTCCAGCGCCGCCGCTTCGCGCTCGGCCCAGCCCGGCTCGCCCAGCCCGCGCCAGTTGGGGATCGCGAAATTGCTGATCTTGCCGCCGAGCAACCGCGAAAGCTCTTGCGCCGCATACCACTGCTCGGTGCCGCGCCGCGCCGATCCGCCCGACAAGTTGACCATGCGCTCGATGCCCGACTCCGCCATGATCGCGCGGATTCGGTCCAGGCCGTCCAGGCTCAGATGGCTGTGGAAGTCGATGATGGGCGGACGTTTGTAGGGCGGCAACGGCGCCGTGGGCACCGGCTCGGCCACGTCGCGCCGGCAGGCGCCCAGCCAAAGCAACCCGGCGATCACCAGCGCCAGCCGCAGCCAGCGCCTGCCCAGGCCGCCCACCGCGGCTCGTCTAGGCAACCGAACCCCGCGCGCGCACGGTCCGCTGCTCGATCGGCTTGACGTAGTTGCTGCCCTGGAAGATGCGGTGCACGTAGATCGACGGCGTGTGCACCTGATCGGGATCCAGTTGGCCCACTTCGACCAGTTCTTCGACTTCGGCGATCACGACTTTGGCGGCCGTGGCCATGGCCGGCGCAAAGTTGCGCGCGGTCTTGCGGAAAATCAGGTTGCCCCAGCGGTCGCCCTTCCAGGCTTTGATGAACGCGAAGTCGGCGCGCAGGGCCCGCTCCAGCACGTAGTCGCGGCCATCGAACTCGCGAGTCTCTTTGCCATCGGCCACTTGCGTGCCAAAGCCGGTGGGCGTGAAGAACGCCGGGATGCCGGCGCCACCCGCGCGGATCCGCTCGGCCAGGGTGCCCTGCGGGCAAAGCTCCAAGTCGAGCTCTCCCGCCAAGAACTGCCGCTCTAGCTCTTTGTTTTCGCCCACGTAGCTGCCGACCATCTTGCGGACCTGCCGCGCCTTGAGCAGCACGCCCAGGCCGCGGTCGGTGGTGCCGCAGTTGTTCGAGATGACGGTCAAGTCCTTGTAGCCCTTGGCGTTGACGGCGGCGATCAAGTTCTCTGGGTTGCCGCTCAGGCCAAAACCAGACGACATCATGCTGACGCCGTCGGCAAAGTCGAAAAGCGCGGCTTCGGCGTTGGCAAAAACCTTGTTCATGGTGTTCCTTTGCGGGCGGCCTGCGCCGCAGCGGGGATTCGTTCGATAGCACGGCCGCCGCTGGCGGGTCAACGTGCCGCAGCGGGCGAAGCGGGCTCGGCCGGCGCGACGGCAGGGGGCGGGGTGGGCGCGGCCGTTGGCTTGTCCGTGCCCAGCTTGGCTTCCAGTTTGGCCACGGCCGGCACCAGGCGCTTCATGCCAAATTCCTGCAACTTGCGCTTCTCGTCGTCGCTAAGCAGCTTCTGCAGGGCCTCGCCCTCGCTGCGGCGCGCCTCAAAGCTCTTGCGAAGGCGCGCGCCAACCGCGCGGGCTTCGTCGGGATTGCTGCCGGCGGCCGGCACAGCCTCGGCGGCGGCCTCAAAGTCCTTGGCGCTCGCCTCGACCAGGGCTTTGGCCTTGGCCAAGTTGGCCGACTCGCCTGCTTCGGGAGTGGGTTGTGGCGTGCAGCCAAGCGCCAGTATGGCCAGGGCAGTGGCAAAAAGTTTCTTGGTCATCTCAAGTTTCCCTTTCTCGGTCGGCATGGTTCACGGCTTGGCCGGGGCGGTAGTGGCGGTGGCAGCCTCGGCTGGCGTGGCCCCGCGCGGCAAATCGACCAGCAGGGCCGGAAACAGCAGGGGTTGCAGCCGGCCCAGCAATGGGGCAACCGCCTGCAAGTAGTAGGCATTCATCGTACGCCGGTCCGCCGGACTCGCGCCCTTGTCAAGCTGCGCCAGCTCCAGGCGTCCTTGGGCCAGCGCCGCCAGGTACTCGCTGCGCAGCGCGACCAGTTGCTGCCGGTCGCCTTGAGCCGCCTCGGCGCGCTGCACCAAGTCCTGCAGACGGGCTGCGACCTTGTCCATCGCCTTGGCGGCGGGAACCAAGCGCGGATCATCGATCTGCAGCGGGTCGTTCGCCGTGGTTGGGGTAGCCTGCGACTCGGTCTTGCCGCAGGCCGCCGCGATCAGCGCCAGGGCCAAACGCGCCGCAAGCCACGCCCCGGGCGCCGATCGCAAGGTTTGGTACTGCCGCTGCACCATCGGGTCGTCGTGCCGTCCAAGCGGCTGCGCTAGGTTAGGGCCACACTGCGGCAATTTCAACGCGAGCAGGCGCTTCGCGCTACGTTGTGCCCGCCACGCAGCTGCGCAAAGGCACCCTGGCCCGCGGGACCGGCCGCAATTGTGGCAAAAGACACCGAGGGGAGATTGTGGCAAAAAACACCAAGGGGAGATGAACCTTGGCAGGCTCACCTCCCCTCGCATGTTCGAACTTCGCTGCCGGCGGCTGCGACCCTTGGCCGCAACCACCTGGTTCAGGTCAGTTACTTGGCGGGCTCAGCCGGCTTGGGGGCTTCGGGAGCCGGAGCGGCCGGAGCCGCGCCAGGGGCCGGAGCGGCGGCCGCGGGGG
>JBBISH010000033.1:0-51405 GCA_037441385.1 Myxococcales bacterium | reverse complement strand
AGCTGGGCAAGCTGGCGGGGTTGCCCGTAAAGACCATGAAGACGGCAAAACTGCCGCCGCCCGAGCCGCCCGCCTTGCCGCCGGTGCCGCCGCAGCCGCCCGAGCCGGCGCCGCCGCCCGAGCCGCCGATGTCCGGGTACTTGAACAGGGCGTTGCTGGTGCAAGTCGGCGTGACTTCTACGCCACCGCCCGCGCCACCGCCGCCGCCGCCGCTGCCGTACGAGCCAGCGCTGCCGGCGATCGCGGTGCCGGCTGTCCACAGCCCGGCGCTGATGCTGCCGTCGGTCTGGTTGCAGCCCACGCCGGCCGTGCCTTGGGCGCCGTCCGCGCCGTCGACGCCGTTCTTGCCCACCGAGTAGAGGAACGGGTCGCCGTCCTTGAGCCGCGGCGGGTTGCAGATGCCGCACGACGAGCTGCCGTCCCAAATGATGGCGTCGTAACCGGGCATGCCGCCCTTGCCGCCGCCACTGCCCTTGCCGGTGCCGCCTTGTTCGGTGGTGCTCAAGGTCTGCTTGTACGGGCTGGACTTGGGCTGCGCGCCGTCTTCGTCGTAGTCGGGGCAGACCGCGGTGCCGCCGGTGCCGCCGCTGACGTCGGTGCCGCCGCAGCTGTGGGTGCCCGGCTTGCCGCCTGCGGTATTGTTCGCGGCACTGCAAGTGTAGCCGCCGATGTCTTTGGCGTTGCTTCCGGCCGTGCCGGGGGTACCGCCTTCGCCGTTGCTGCCAGCCGAGCCGGGCGTGCCCGCTCCGGCGTCGCCCGCCACCATGCGATTGCCGTGGATGGTCAGGCCGTTGTCGCAGTCGCGGACGTAGATGCCGTAGGTCGACGCGCCCTTGCCCTTGACGGACACGCCATACACGGTGAAACCGTCGAAGGTGGCCTTGGCGCCGGCCAGGCCGATCGCGTTGACGGCGCCGGGTTGATCGCCCGTGGGCTGGGTGCCCAGGACCACCGTCTCGTACGCTTGTGGGTCGTGGAAGCGGAAATCGGCGCTGTAGCCGCCGTACACGTGGACGCCCGCGACCAAGGTCAACGAGGCCTCGTATACGCCGGTGGCGACGTACACGTCGCGCTTGCCGGTGGCCGAGGCCTTGGCCATGGCGGCCCCGATGGTGGCCAAGGGCGCACTCGGACTGCCGTTGTTGTTGTCGTTGCCGGTCAGCGCCACGAACACGCCGTTTTCGACCTCGCCGTCGATGCCGTCGCAGTTTTGGTCGGGGCCGTCGGGGATATCGGTCGACGAGGTCTTGAAGCACTCGCAGCCGGTCTTGGGGTTGTCGTCCACGTCAAAGTAGCCCGCGTCGCAGTTCAGCACGCATTGCGCCGCGCCCTGGTCGTTGACCTTGCACGCGGGTTTGGCGTTGGCGCCGCTCAGCACGGCACAGTTGATGCCGCACTGGCCGCACGCCTGCAAAGTGGCGTACTTGCCGCTGCTGTCCACAAAGCCGTCGTCGACCACGCCGTTGCAGTCGTCGTCTTGGCCGTTGCAGACCTCGCCCGGCAACTGGCAGGTGCTCCACTGGCCGCTGCTGCAAGTCTCGATGCCGTAGCAGGTTTGCGGGCCGCTGGACTGTTGGCAGGCGCGCACCAAGCCGCTGGACTTGGCCGAGCACGCACACGTGCCCGAGTTGGGCATGCAGACGGTGGACCCAGCGCTGCCGTCTGGGTTTTTCATCGGCTCGCAGCTGTGCGACGCCGGGCAACCCGGCAGGCTGCCGCCGCACGGCGTGGCGCAGAAGTGCTCGCCGTCCTTGTCGACGCAAGCGCCGCCCGAGCAATCCAGGTCGGTGGTGCAGGGCTTGCACAGCTTGTTGACGGGCGCCATGCACAAGAACACAGGTTGCGTGCTGTTGGCAAAAACCTTTTGACAAACATAGCCCTTGGGGCAGCTGCCACCGCACGACTGCGTGCAGAAGTAGCCGTTGTAGCCTTCGATGCACCAGCCCGACTCGCAGTCGCTGTCGCTTTTGCAGGCCTTGCCAAAGTCGCCCACGGTGCTGACGTCGGGCTTGCCCGCGTCGGCGCTGCTGCCGTCGCCGCCGTCGCCTTGGTTGTCGGGGGCTTCGGTGCTATCGGCTGTCGCGTTGCCGTCGTTCCCGCCGCCACCGCTGCCATCGTTGGCGTCGAACACAAAGTTGCCGGTGTCGGTGCCAGCGCCTGCCGTGCCGGTGCCGCTGCCTTGCTTGGTGTCGGAACAGCCGCTGCCGACTGCCAGCATCGCACTGGCTAGCCAGGCTGCCCGGACTATCAATTGTTTGAATGATTGCATAGTTACCTCACGCCTTCGCCCGCCATTTCAACCCCGCAGCCTAGCATTCCAACAACAAAATGGGTAGGCGTGCGCCTCTCTTGACACCAATTCCGCGCAGCGTACAGTCCCCGCAACGACCACGTCGGCCTCAACCTACTCTGGAGAAACGATGGCGCCCATTTCCAAGCCCGCACCCACGAGCCACGCTGCCGCCCGTGCGCTGCCCATCGACCGCTCGGAATCGATCTTTTCGGACTACAAACCGGCATTTACCGCCCACCAGGCCACGGTCGAGGCGCTGCGCTGCCTCTACTGCAGCGACGCGCCCTGCATGAACGCCTGCCCCACCCACATCGACGTGGCGCAATTCATCCGCAAGATCGCCACCGGCAACCTGCATGGCTCGGCGCGCACGATCTTTGACGCGAACATCCTGGGTACCTCGTGCGCGCGCGTCTGTCCGGTCGAGACGCTTTGCGCCGGGGCCTGCGTCTACAACCAGTTGGGGCACCCAGCCATTCAAATCGGTCGGTTGCAGCGCTTTGCCACCGATTGGGCGCTCCAGAGCGGCGAGCAGTTCTTCCAAGCTGGCGAGACGACTGGAAAAAAGGTCGCGCTCATCGGTGCAGGCCCGGCCAGCTTGGCCTGTGCGCACGAGCTGCGTCGCTTGGGCCACAGCCCAACTATTTTCGAAAAACGCCAGGAGTTGGGCGGACTCAACACCTTTGGCGTCGCGCCCCACAAGATGAAGGCAGACGTAAGTCTGCAAGAAGTGGACTGGATTCTTGGTATCGGTGGTATCGAAGTCCGCACCGGCGTCGAGGTGGGCAAGGACGTCACGTTCGAGCAGCTCGAGCGCGACTTTGATGCGGTGTTCCTGGGTATGGGCCTGGGTCCCGACACGCCGATGCCCGTGCCCGGCGAGGATCTGCCGGGTGTGGTGGGCGCGGTCGCCTGGATCGAGGACATCAAGCTGAAGAAGGTCGACCTTGGGGCGGTTCGCTCGGTGCTGGTCATTGGCGGCGGCAATACGGCACTGGACTGTGTGCGCGAGGCGCTGACGCTGGACATCCCCGATGTGCGGATGGTCTACCGTGGAACTGCTGCCGGCATGCCGGGTTATCAGCACGAGTGGAAAGCGGCGGTGCTGGCCGGCGCGCGCGCTGAATGGCAAGCCGTGCCCGTGGCTTTTGAAGGCCAAGGTCGCGTGCAGAAAGCCGTTTGCGCCAAGCTGGACGGCAAGAAGCAGCCGACGGGCGAAAAAGTGACGCTGGACGCTGACTTGGTGCTGCTCGCCATTGGCCAGTCCAAGCTGGGGGCGCTGGTGGCCAGCTTGCCGGGCATCGTGGTCGACAAGGGCGTGGTGCAGGCCGGCGCCGATGGCGCGACCGGGCGCAAGGGCTGGTACGCCGGTGGCGACTGCCGCAACGGCGGCAAAGAAGTGGTCAACGCCGCGGCCGAGGGCAAGGCCGCAGCCCGTGGCATCGACCAATACTTCCGCAGCAAATAGGGCGTCTGCAGGACACCATCCCAACAAATTCAGATTATTGGATTACTCAACGTGAGGTTATGATGCCCAGTTTGTGGACCAACTGTGCGGGAATTCAATCGCCCAACCCGTTTTGGCTTGCCTCGGCGCCGCCGGCCAACTCGGGCGCCCAGGTGCAGCGCGCGTTTGACGCCGGCTGGGGCGGCGCGGTGTGGAAGACGCTGGGCCAGCCGATCCAGAACGTGTCGTCGCGCTTTGCCGGCCACACCATCGGCGGCGTGCGCGGTGCGGGCTTCAACAACATCGAGCTCATCACCGACCGGCCGCTCGAGGTCAACTTCCGCGAAATCTACGAGACCAAGCTGAAGTACCCCAAGCACGCCGTCGTCGTGTCGCTGATGGTCGAGACCGAAGAGGAGTGGAAGGACATCATCAAGCGCTCGATCGACGCCGGCGCCGATGGTCTGGAGCTCAACTTTGGCTGCCCGCACGGCATGTGCGAGCGCGGCATGGGCTCGGCGGTGGGCCAAGAGCCCAAAGTCAACGAGAAAATCACCAGTTGGGCCAAGCAGTACTCGACTGTGCCGGTGCTGGTCAAGCTGACGCCGAACGTGGGCGACATCAACCCCCATGGCCTGGCGGCCAAGCGTGGCGGCGCCGATGGTGTGTCGCTGATCAACACCATCAAGTCGATCATCGGCTTGGATATCGACCGGTTTGTGATGGAGCCACGGGTGGCCGGACTGTCGACCAACGGCGGCTATTGCGGTGCGGCCGTCAAGCCGATCGCGCTGCACATGGTGGCGCAGCTGGCGCAGAACCCCAACTTTGGCTTGCCGATCAGTGGCATCGGCGGTGTCACCAATTGGCGCGACGCGGTCGAGTTCATCCTGCTCGGCTCGTCTTCTGTCCAGGTCTGCACCGAGGTGATGCTCAAGGGCTACCGCATCGTCGAGGACATGATTGAAGGCCTAGAAGGCTACATGAAGTCGCATGGTTTTGAGACCATCGACCAGATGGTGGGCAAGGCCATCCCCAACTACACGCACTGGGGCGACCTGGACCTCAACTACGAAATCGTCGCCAAAATCAACGAGAAGTCGTGCATCGGCTGCCAGGCCTGCCTGGTGGCGTGCATGGATGGCGCCCACCAATGCATCCATCCGCAAGAGGGCACGCGCGTCCCCCGCGTGGACGAGAGCGAGTGCGTGGGCTGCAACCTGTGCAAGATCGTCTGCCCGGTGCCCGACTGCATCACCATGGCCGAAGTGGACAACGGCTACGCGCCAGCGTCGTGGAACGAGTACCTGTACCAGGGCAAGGCGATTCGACCCAAGAAAGGAGCGCACTAGCCACGCCGGCCGTGCCACGCCGCCTCACACCCCGACGCCTCACGGCGTCACCCCTCTCTCCAACGCACTGGAGAGAGGGGTTGCTCGAAGGCTATCGTTCGGGTGGAATCATTGAATTTATCTTGGCTTGGTGCCGATCGCCCAGCGCGCTGCGAGAAACGGGGTTGCCTGAGGGCGCTGGCACAGCTGGAGACCCTGAATTCGGAAGAATTTAGCGCCCCTCGCCCAATGCGTTGGGAGAGGGGTTGGGGGTGAGGGCATACGAACCTCCCCAATGATCAAGTAGTTAGGTAGGAGAACGTCATGTCGAACATTCTGATCCGTGGTGCACCGACAACGCCGCTCCTCACCCCGCCGCAAGCGGCTGCCCCTCCCCGCTTTCTGCAAGTCCGCTGGACTTCCAGAATCGCCCTCCGGGCGACCGCGGGGTCCCCTCCCCAACGCGCTGGGGAGAGGGGCTTTTCCTCGCTGAGGTTCAGATGGGTTCGTGGAATTTTGAATGACTTAGCGCCCCTCGCCCAACGCGTTGGGAGAGGGGTTGGGGGTGAGGGCATTCAACCCATCGCAAAGATCAAGTAGTTAGGTAGGAGAACGTCATGTCGAACATTCTGATCCGTGGTGCACCGACAACGCCGCTCCTCACCCCGCCGCCTATCGGCGTCACCCCTCTCCTCAACGCGCTGAGGAGAGGGGTTGCTTGATGGCAACCGCGGTGCTTGGAAGGTAGCACCTGGCTATATGGCATTTGCCGTAGCGCTTTATGGAGTACAACGTCATGTCGAACATTCTGATCCGTGGTGGTACTGTTGTGACGGCCGAGCAGGAAGTGCGGGCCGACGTGCTGGTGGTGGGCGAGAAGGTGGCGGCGGTGGCGCCCGACCTGCAGGCGCCCGCCGGCTGCCAGGTTATCGAGGCGGGCGGCGCGTACGTGATCCCAGGCGGCATCGACCCGCACACCCACATGGAACTGCCCTTCATGGGCACCACGACCAGCGAGGACTTCTTTACGGGGACTTCGGCGGCCGTGGCCGGCGGCACCACCACCATCATCGACTTCGCCATCCCGGGCAAGGGTCAGCGCATGATGGAGGCGTACAACGCCTGGCGCGGCTGGGCGCAGAAGTCGGTGGCCGACTACTCGCTGCATGTGGCGGTCACTTGGTGGGACGAGACCGTGCGCGAGGACATGGGTACGCTGTGCCGCGAGCACGGCGTCAACAGTTTCAAGCACTTCATGGCCTACAAAGGCGCCATGATGGCCGATGACGAGATCTTGGTGAACTCGTTCCTCCGCGCCAAGGAGCTGGGCGCGCTGTGCACGATCCACGCCGAAAACGGCGAACTGGTGGTGCGGCTGGCGCAGCTGGTGGCCGAGCAGGGCATCTTGGGGCCCGAGGGGCATCCCCTCAGCCGCCCGCCCGAGGTCGAGGCCGAAGCCGCCAACCGCGTGGTGCGCATCGCCGAAGTGCTGGGCGCGCCTGTGTATTTGGTGCACACCTCGTGCAGCGACGCCCTGGACGTGATCGCCCGCGCCAAGCTGGAGGGGCAGCGCGTGTTTGGCGAGGTGCTGGCGCAACATCTGGTCATCGACGACTCCGTGTACCGCAACCCGGATTGGGACAAGGCCGCCGCCTACGTGATGAGCCCGCCGTTCCGCGCCAAGGAGCACCAAGCGGCGCTGTGGCGCGGCTTGCAGGCCGGCTTGCTGCAGACCACGGCGACCGATCACTGCTGCTTCTGCGCTCCGCAAAAGCGCATGGGGTTTGAGGATTTCCGCAAGATCCCCAACGGCACCGGCGGCGTGGAAGACCGCATGACCGTGCTCTGGCACCACGGCGTGCGCACCGGCCGGCTGACGCCTACCGAATTCGTGGCGGTCACCAGCGCCAACACCGCCAAAATCTTCAACATCTACCCCAAGAAAGGCACCATCGCCGTGGGCAGCGACGCGGACCTGGTGGTGTGGGACCCCAACAAGACCCGCACGCTGTCGGCCAAGACCCACCACCAAAACATCGACTTCAACATCTACGAAGGCATGGAGACCATTGGCAATCCGGCGGTGACGCTGTCGCGCGGCAAGGTGGTCTGGCAGAACGACCAACTGAGCGTCGAACGCGGTTGGGGCCAATACGTGCCGCGGCCGTGCCACGCGCCCTTCTGGGCAAGCCAAAACAAGCGCAACGAGCTGGCCAAGCCGGTTGGGGTCAAGCGCTAGCCAGACCGCAGCCTTCCCCGCCAATCCCTGCTATGCTGCGCCCGCGCCGGGCAGCGCACGCCGCGCTCCGGCCCGCGCCCAACAAGGAACAAACATGAATTCCCAAGAAATGATCGACCTGTGCAAGCAGCACAGCCTGTTTTCGTGGTCCGCGACTGGCAAGGTCGACCCCATGCCGGTGGCCACCGCCAAGGGAGTCTACCTCTACGGCCCCGATGGTCAGAAGTGGCTGGATTTCAACAGTCAATTGATGAGCGTGAACATCGGCCACGGCCACCCCAAGGTCATCCAGGCGATCAAGGACCAGCTGGACCAGTTGATCTTTGTTTACCCGGGCGTCGCGACGGAGGTGCGGGCCAAGTTGTCCAAACGTTTGGCTGAGTTGGTTCCCGGCGACATCAACACCTTCTTCTACACGCTGGGCGGCGCCGAGGCGAACGAGAACGCCATCAAGGCGGCGCGCCTGTTTACGGGCCGGCAGAAGATCTTGGTCCGCTACCGCAGCTACCACGGCGCCACTGCCGGCGCGATGACCCTGACCGGTGACCCGCGCCGCTGGCCCAATGAGCCCGGCATCCCCGGTGTGGTGCGGGTGATGGACCCGGTGCCGTGGGACTACAGCTTTGGCAAGACGGACGAGGAGATCGTTCACAACAATCTGACTTACCTGGAAGAAGTCATCCGGTTCGAGGGGCCGCACACGATTGCCGGCATGTTCATCGAGACGGTGACCGGCACCAACGGCATCCTGATTCCGCCCAAGGGCTACCTACAGGGGCTCAAGGCGTTGCTGAGCAAGTACGGCATCTTGCTCATCTGCGACGAGGTGATGGCCGGCTGGGGTCGCACGGGCAAGAAGCTGGCCTTCGAGCACGGCGACATCGTCCCGGACATCGTGACCATGGCCAAGGGCGTGACGAGCTCGTATTTGCCGCTGGGCGTGATGGGCGTGTCGGACAAGATCGCCAACCACTTCCGCGAGAACGTGTTCTACGGCGGCTTGACGTACAACGCCCACCCGGTGTGCCTGGCGGCGGCGCTGGCGGCGGTCGACGTGATGATCGACGAGGGCATGATCGAGAACGCCGCGCGGATGGGCATCGTGATGGACGGCCACATGCGCCGTCTCGCAGCGAAACACAAGTGTGTTCGCACCCATCGCAACATCGGCTTGTTTGGGCTCATCGAATTGCAGAAGGATCTGGATGGCGAGCGGCTGGTACCGTACGCCGGCGCCCACCCGGTGATGGCCAAGGTGGGCAAATTCTTCCGCGACAACGGTCTGTTCACCCACATTCAGTGGGGCACCATCATGACCAACCCGCCTCTGTGCATCACCGAGGCCGAGATGGCCGAGGGCTTCGACATCATCGACCGCGCTCTCAGCCTGGTCGACGCGGAACTGGGGCTGGCCTAGCGAGTCACGAGCGAGGATTCATGAAGAAGTATCTAGCATTGGCCGCGGTTCTCTCGGCCCTGTTGGCGGTGCCGGCGCTGGCTGGCAAGGACGACAAGAAGCCCGAGCACGCCAAGACGGAACCTGCAAAGGCCGAGCCCGCCAAAGCTGCAGACAAGAAAGCGGACGACGGCAAACCGTGCACTGGTCCCGACGGCAAGCCGTGTTCGCCCGATTGCTGCGAGGGCGCACCTACCGCGGCGCTGGCGCAAATGCAGCCCACCGCGGGCAGCAAGGTCAAGGGCACCGTCAAGTTTGTGGAAGGCGAGGGCGGCAAGGTCACGGTCACGGCCGAACTGGAAGGCCTGAACCCAGGGCAACAGCACGCGTTTCACGTTCACGAGTTTGGCGATTGCTCGGCGCCGGACGGCAGCTCGGCCGGCGGCCACTACAACCCCGGCGGCCACGACCACGGCCTTCCGGACAAGGCGCCCAAGCGCCACGCCGGCGACCTGGGCAACCTGACCGCCGACAAGGACGGCAAGGCCAAGTACTCGATCGTGGTCGACAACTTGACCGTCGGCAAGAAGTTCGCGGTCATCGGGCGCAGCGTCATCGTCCACGCCAAGACCGACGATGGCGGCCAGCCGACCGGCAACGCGGGCGGTCGCATCGCTTGCGGGCTGATCGGCGTCAGCAAGCCGTAGCACTGGAACAAGGCGGGTGGGCGGGTTTGCGCAAGTAAGCCCGCCCGCTCTGTTTTTTTGGGCTGGCGCGGCACTTACTTCAGCTTGGGTACTTTCTTGCTGCCAAAGTAGCACACCTGCCCCAGCACCGGCGGGTCCGAGATGATCTGCCCACCCACCGCCCACACGCCACCGTCGGGATCCACGTAGACACCGTGGAAGTCCTCGTACGCGCCCAGGTCTTCCAGCGCGTTGCGGGCGACCTTGTCTTGAGCCCACGCGCCGGCCGTGCGCCTGGCGATGGCCGCGCCGCCGCCCACGGCGACCGCATTGCCGTCCTTGGGCACGTAGACGCCGTTCATCATGGGGAAAATGGCGCTGGGCGTCACCTTCTGCCAAGCGCCGTCGCTGCCCAGCTCCAAGATGTCGCCAGTGCCGGCGCCGCCCACCGCGGCCAGAAGCGCGCCGTTGCCGTGGATGGTCAGGATGGTGCGGTCGCTGGGTGTGGCCGGGCTGGTCCAGGTGCTGCCGTCGTAGCGCAAGACCTTGCCTTCGGCGCCCACGATCCACAGGATGCCGTTGTGCTTCCAGGCCTTGAACCATTGGGTCGCGCCCGTGAGCAGGTTGGCGGGCACGTCGGCTTTGGCCCACGCCGTGCCGTCGAAGTGCCAGACCACGCCGCATTTGTTGTTGGGCGCGCCGCAGCCCAGCGAGCCGCCGACTGCCCACACGTCCGTCGCGCTGACGGGCAGCAGGCCAAAGATGTGGTCCGTACCGGGCGTTTTTTCGACCTCAATCTTGCTGGAGGCGCGGTGCCAGCGGGCGATGGTGCCCTTGGTTCCGGCAAACCAGGTGTCACCACCGGCCAGGCCCGAGACCCACCAAAAGTCGATCCCGGGGGCATCTACCACCGTTTTCTGCCAGCCGCTGCCATCGAAGTGCAGCACGGCGGGGCCGCTGTTGGCGGTGTTGTGATCGGCCGCGCCCACGATCCAAACATCGCTGGAAGAGGTGCCCCAAGCCGAGAAGAACGCTCCCGAATACTCCGTGACGGGCAGTTGCCAGGTCGGCTTGGCCGCAACAGGGGTGGCGGTCTCGCTCTCGCAGGCGTTCAGGGGCAAAAGCGCTGCCGGCAGCAGGCCAACGAGCAACGAGAGGGCGTGGCGGCGGTACATGCGAAACCTCGGCGAGTGCGACCGCCACAGCCTACGGCAGGCCCAGCCCACCGGCAACTGGGGCAGGTGCCCGCAGCGGTGCGAGCCAGTCGGTCGGCAACAAGGTTCGGCGCGGCGGCAGAGACTGTCTGCGATCGCTTGCCGGCAGCGCGCGCCTCGACCACAATCGGCATCCTGCCGGTTCCGATCGAATCGGATCGAAAACTCGGGCAATTCTTCGGGCCCGAACCGGGGTCCCCGCCTGATTCTCGCCAAGAGCAGAACGGGTCATCAGTGCCGTACCTGCGTGAATCAGGTGGGGTGGAGACAAGGGGGGCGATGTGCAGATCACCGTGCGCGAGGAGGACATCTTGGAACCCGTCGCGGTCATCGACATCGGCTCGAATTCGATCTGCCTGCTGGTTGCGGTGGTGCTGCGCGACGGCTCGCTGGTGCAAGTAGCCAAGCACAAGGATGCTGCTCGGTTGCGCGACGAGGTTGGGCCGGATGGGCTACTTTCGCCCACGGCCGAGGCGCGGGTCGCCGAAGCCCTGGAGCGCTTCAAGCTGGTGCTGGCCAATTGGCGGGTGCAGCAACTTCGCTGTGTGGCGACGGCGGCGTTCCGTGCTGCCAAGAACGGCGCCGAGGTGGCGGCGCGTCTAAGTGAACAGACTGGAATCAAAGTCGAAGTGATCGAGGGCGTCGAAGAGGCCCAACTGGCCTGGCGCGGCGTGCTGGGCGGCATGGCCGATCGCATCAAGGGTGCGGTTCTGTGCGCCGATGTGGGGGGAGGCTCGACCGAGCTGCTCTTGAGTAGGAATGGCGAGGTGTTGCACGCCCAGAGCATCCCGTTGGGTGCGCTGGTGGTGACACGGACCTGGCTGGGTACCGATCCCGTCCTACCCGAAGCCGTGGCCCAGGCGCGCGCCGAGCTGCGGGCCATCCTCGATCGCGATCTCCGCGCCTTGCGGCAGCTGCCGATCGATATCGCCATCGGTGTGGCCGGGACCATCCAGCGGGTCGCCCGCATTCAGCAGGCGATGGCCGGCAAGGTGACGGAGTCGGTGCACGGTCTGCACCTGAGCAACGCGGATGTGCAGGACGTGACGGCGGCGATCGAGGCCGCGCCCACCAACACCGAGCGCCTGTGCGTGCCCGGTATGGACCCCAGCCGGTCGGACATCTTGCTGGGCGGAGCGCTCATTTACGAGCAGTTGGCCCAGGTCCTGAGCTTGCCGGGCTGGCTGGTGTCGATGGACGGGCTGCGCATGGGCGTCCTGTGGGACCTGACCGCCCATCATGCCAAGGGCCGGGTGCTGGGCTTTACCTGAGCCGCCCGCCCGCTATCTGCCGTACAGCTTGACCAGGTGCGCCAGCCGCTTGGCGTGCTCCAGCGTCAGCTGACCCGGCAACACCCGCCATGCCCAGTTCTTTTCCGGTTGGCCGGGGACGTTCATGCGGGCCTCGCTGGCCAGCTCCAGCACGTCTTGCAGTGGCACCACTGCCAATTGCGCCACGGACTGCATCGCCAGGCGGACCATCGTCCAGGGCACATCGGCCAGCAGCGGCTTGCCCAGGTAGTCGGCGACTTTGGCCCGTACATCCGGGCTGTTCTGCCACCAACCCAGCGTGGTGTCGTTGTCGTGTGTGCCCGTGTAGACCACCGCGTTGGCCACATGGTTGTGCGGCAAGAACGGGTTGTGGGCGTCGTCGCCAAAGGCAAACTGCAGGACCAGCATGCCCGGTAGGCCGGCTCCTTCGCGCAGGGAGATGACGTCGTCGTCGACCACGCCCAGGTCTTCCGCCACCAGCGGCAGGCTGCCCAGGTCGCGGGCCAGTGCTCGGAAAAGGGCAATCCCTGGGCCGGGTTGCCACGCCCCGCCGCGGGCGTCTTCGGCCCCCTGCGGCACGGCCCAATAGGCGGCAAAGCCGCGAAAGTGGTCGATGCGGACCCGGTCGACCAGCTGCAACGCTCGCTTGAGGCGCGCCGACCACCAGCGGTACTGGGTCTTGTGCATTGCCGGCCAATCGTAGAGCGGATTGCCCCACAACTGCCCGGTCTCGCTGAAATAATCGGGCGGAACTCCGGCCACCGCGCTGGGCTGTCCGCTGGGATCCAACTGGAACAGTCCGGGCTGGCACCACGTGTCGGCGCTGTCGGCATCGACGTAGATCGGCACGTCGCCCAGGAATTCGATGCCGCGGCTCCGCGCGTACTGCCGCAACGCCCGCCACTGCCGATCAAAGAAGTACTGCAGCACGATGTAGCGGTCGACTTGGACCCGCTGCGCCTCGCGTACGAACTGCAGCGCCGCCGGCTTGCGGCCGCGCAGGTCCGGCTCCCAGGTCCACCACGGCCGGTACTCGCGCGCTTCGCGCAGGACCTGGAACAGCGCTGCGTCCAGCACCCATGGGTGATCCGTGCGGAATTGCTGCAGTTCGCCGTACCACGGATGGCGCGGCTGAGCGAGCAGCCGATCGGCGGCCAGGTGCAAACGGTCCTGTTTCCAGGCGATCATGCCACCAAAGTCGACGTAGTCGTTGGCGAGTGCAGGCCCAACCAGTTCATCTTGCTTGAGAAGTTGCCCATCGACAAGTGGCTCCAGCGCCACCAGCCACGGGTTGCCCGCCATCGACGCCGGACTGGCGTAGGGCGAGTCGCCACCGCCCGTGGGCCCCAGCGGCAGCACCTGCCAGACCTTGACGCCGGCTTCGTGCAGCCAGTCGACGAATTCGTGAGAAATGGGGCCGATATCGCCGATGCCGTGCGGGCCGGGCAGCGAAGAGGGGTGGAGCAGGACGCCGGCGGCGCGGGGAAGGGCGTTGGACTGGGAAGGCATGATGGTTCCTGGGTGAAATTAGCGCGGGATGGCGCGCGCCAGCGGGATGCGCCGGCCGGGTCCAAAGGCTTTGCGGGTGACGCGCAGCACAGGCGCTGCTTGACGTCTTTTGAATTCAGCAACTTCTACAAGGCGAACCACCTTTTTGACGGTGGCGGCGTCAAAGCCGGCGTCGACAATTTGCGCAGCCGACTCGCCCAGTTCGACGAACCGCTCCAAAATCGCATCCAGAAGCGGGTAGGGCGGCAGGTTGTCCTGGTCGGTCTGATTCGGTGCGAGCTCGGCCGACGGCGCTTTTGTCATCGTCGACAGTGGGATAACGACACGACCTTGATCGGCTACTTCGCTGTTGTAGCTCTCAGCCACGGCATACACGAGCATTTTGGGTAGGTCGCCAATGACTGCCAAGCCGCCGTTCATGTCGCCGTAGAGCGTGCAATAGCCCACCGCCATTTCGCTTTTGTTGCCAGTGGTCAGCAGCAACGCGCCGGTGCGATTCGACAGCGCCATCAAGGTCGTGCCGCGCAGCCGCGCTTGTAGGTTCTGGTCGGTGATGTCGTAGGCGTGCGAAGGCGTGCGCGCCAGCTCGGGCTCCAGGGCGGCGGTCAGGGCCTGATAAGGTCCGATAATGGGTAGGATCGGACAGCGAATCCCAAGGTTCTTGGCCAGTTCCAGGGCATCGTCCACGCTGCCTTGGCTGCTGCACGGCCCGGGCATCGCCACACCCAGCACGTGCTCGGGCCCCAACGCCTCCACCGCCAGCGCCGCCACCACGGCCGAGTCGATGCCACCCGACAGGCCCAAAAGCACGTCTTTGAATCCGCACTTGCGCACGTAGTCGGCAACGCCGCGCACTAACGCACTGCGGGCCTGCAGCGGCCGCGGCGGCGAGAACAGCGCGCCCTCGTCAAATTGGCCGGCCGGAGCGTCCAGATCGACTTGAATGTCAGCGTCTTGCAGCGCCGGCCCCACCGCGAGCAGTTGTCCCTGGGCGTCCACGGCAAAGCTGCGGCCGTCGAAGATGAGCTGGTCCTGGGCGCCCACGGTGTTGCAGTACACGGCCGGCATGGCGTGCTCGCGGGCCAGGCCGCGCACCAGCTCTAGACGCCGGGCCGGCTTGCCCAGGTCGAACGGCGAGGCCGACAGGTTGATCAGGACCTGGGCACCCAGCCCGGCCAGATCGGCCACTGGGTCGCAGGCATAGCGCGGCGGGCCGTCGTCCTCGCGCGACCACAGGTCCTCGCACACGGTCACGCCCAGCTTGACGCGGCGGCCGTCCAGCTCGACCTCGACCAGCCCAGGCTCGTTGCCGGCGGCGAACCAGCGCGCTTCGTCAAAGACGTCGTAGGTCGGCAGCAGTCGCTTGGCCACGGTCGCCACGTGGTGGCCATGGTCCAAGACCAGCGCTACGTTGGCGGCTTTGTGGCGGTCGCGCTGCAGGCCGACCATCGCCACCGGCGCCGCCGCGCCCACGACCAGCACCAGGCCTTGCGACGCGGCGCAAAGCTGTGGCAGGCAGGCTTGGGTCGCGGCCAAGAAGTCGTCGCGGTCCAGCAGGTCCAGCGGTGGGTAGCCGTGGAGCGCCAGCTCGGGCGTGACGACGACCTGGTCGCCGGCTTGGCGGGCGCGCTCGCAGGCGGCGGTGATGCGGGCCAGGTTGCCGGGGATGTCGGCGATGAGGCTGTCGAACTGGGCAAGGCGGATACGCATGGCGCGGTAGTGTACGGCGCCGCATCGGCGGCGAAAATAGGGTGGCCTGGACGGTTCCGCTCAAACCGACTAGTGACGTCTGATAATAGGTATTATGTAAACTCAACGATCCGGGGGTGCGGGCAGGGCGCCCAAACCGTCTTTCCGGGACCGGAACCCGTGCCCGAGCCGGTAGCGGAACCGGCACCTGATCCGGAATCGGAACCCGGACCAGAGCCCCGCTCAAAGAGAAGATGTCAAGTGTCAATACCTGACACTCCCAGCAGCGCCCCCAGCGGCATCGCGAACCGCGAACTTCCCTCGGGCCGGCAACCTGTGGTATGTTGTTGGATCAGGACTTGGTAAGGAATACCCGCATCCCATGGCCCACCGCTTCCGCTTCTCGATTCCTGCTCGCCTGGTCGCAACCACGCAACTTGCCTTGCTGGTCGCCGGCACAGGCCTGGTCGCCGGCTGCAACGATTATCCGGTGCACAGCTTGCTCGACAGCTTCGAGGTGCGCGTCACCCGCCAGCTGGCCCGCGACAAGGCCGTGAAAATCGACTTCTTGTGGATGATCGACCACTCGTCGTCGATGTGCCAGGAACAGCGGCAATTGTCGCAAGGTTTCAGCAAGTTCATCCAGACCTTGCAGAACTACGGTAAGACCAACCCCAACGATCCGTCGTTCATCGACGCGCAGATGGCGGTGGTCACGGTGCAGCAGCTGCCGGACACGACCGAGATCAAGAAGATCGGTCAGTTCGTGCACAAGCCGGCCACCGATTATCCGCCAGCGTGCATCGAGCGCGTCAAGCAACCCTGCATGAAGGACGCCGACTGCACCAAGCCGGTGCCGTTCAAGTTCTACAATTATGACCCCAATTCGGCGATGTGCACGGCCGATGGGCAGGTCACGGCGGACCCGCTCAGCAACGGCTCGTACGCCTGCAAGGCCAACACGGAAAATCCGCAGTTCAACAACAACGACAACTGCTCGATCAACACCACCTGTCAGTTCCGCTGCAACACCGACGCCGACTGCTACGCGATGTACGAAAAGGACGTGCCAGACGGCCAGCACCGCATCAAGTGCAACAAGGCCACCACCACGCCAGGTTGCATGTTCCCGCCCGACACCACGGGTTGCCCGGGTCCGGAACAGCTGCCCGGCGTGCTCAAGCAGAGCGCGGACATCAAAGACAGCAAAGGCAAGAAGATCGGCACGCAATTGGACTGGTTCCACTGCGTCGCCAACGTGGGCGCCATCCAGACCAAAGAAGCCAAGTTCGAAGGCGGTCTCCGCTCGTTGTGGCAGGCCTTGGACCCCAACGGCATCAACTGCCCGCGCGACAAGAACGGCAAGAAGATCAGTTCGTGCCAGTACGACGACCTGGTTCGTCCCGACGCGTACTTGGTGCTGGTGGCCGTGTCCGACGACGACGATTGCTCGTATGCCTTTGACCTGGACCAGTACATTGGCGACGGTACGGCGGCATCGGCCAAGGGTGCCATGGAGCAGCTGTTCCCATCTGAGCTCCAGACCTACTGCCAAGAGTACGGCGACCGCACCGCGGGCAATCACGACTTGGCCAACGGCTACTGCGAGTACCTGAAGTTCAAGGACAAGCAGGCCGGCAAGCCGCCGCGCAAGTGCCCCAGCGACTGCCACACCCTGACAGGCGCCGACAAGACCGCCTGCACGACCGAGGCCGATGCCAACGTGGCGCAGATCGTCAAGGACAACGCCAGCGGCTTCATGCAGAACAAGCGCTTCGCCTCGGTCACGGATTTTGTCGACCGTTTCCGTTCGCTCAAGTCGGACCCGGCGCGCGTGATTTTTGCAGCGATTACGGGCGATTCCATCAGCAAGGCCGGCTTGAATGGCCGCTCGCTGGGCGATCAGCTCGCCGCCGACCGCTCGTCGTATTATCGGTCGTTCCTACGCAACCAGGCCAGCTTGCAGGCGCCCTACATCTGCAACGGTGGCCGTGGCGAGTCGGGCTACGGATCGCGCTACATCCAGGTGGCCAAGGCGTTTGGCGACAATGGCTTGGTGGCCAACATCTGCGAAGGTGCCGACTTCAGCGCCGCGCTGGACCAGATTGCCAACACGATTCTGACGCGCGTCGTCAAGATTTGCCTGCCGCACGCGCCGGCCCGCGACCCCGATACGGGCGAGCCCCTGCTCAAGGTGTCGCGCGTCCGCGGCAACGGGGCACCTGAGACGCTGAAGTGGGTCGCGAACCTCGACTCGCCCGAAGCGCAGAAGGACAATACGTTCTACCTCAAGTCGACCGCCGACTGCCTGACCGCCGACCCGAACGTGGCAGCCCAGCAAGGCGACAAGTGTGAAAAGACGCGCGATTGCCCCGTTGGCCTGGACTGCATCGACCACATCTGCAAGGTCTACAGCGAGGCCATCTACTTCCCGATCACGCCCAAGCAGGGCGACAACATCCAGGTCAACTACGCGGCGGACATCGGCCTCTAGTCCTGGGCGGAACCGATTGGAACCCTGCTCTGTAGCAGCCGAATTCCTAATTCAGCGATTTTCTTGACACGCGTTTGCGGTTGTGGCGACCGGGTGTGGCTATCTGCTACACTTGGCGATCGCGCAGGTCTCCCTGACGATCGAGGTTCCCATGCGTCGCTGCACCGCCAAAGGGTTGGTCGGGATCCAATTGCTGGCTTGGACGGTCCTGGTGGGGGCGTTCACCGCCTGCTCTACAGATCAGCAGGCCGTGGTGGGCTACAAGAACGCCGGTGGCGCGGACAGCCAGGGCGATGGCCTTGGGCTGGGGTCCGAGACGATTGGCGGGGATACCCAAGTCGTTCCCGATACTGCGGGCGATGTCCCGATCGCCGACACGCCCGACACGCAGCAGCCGCCCACGCCCTGCAAAGTCGACACGGACTGCGCCAAGGGCGAGAAGTGCAACCAGGCCACCCACTGGTGCATGCCGCAAAAATGTAGCCCTGGCGAGCGCTTCTGCGTGGGACCCTACGCCGCGACGTGCAGCGCCGATGGCAGCAGTGCGGTGGACTTCGAGCTGTGCCCGGATACCGCCCCGTGCGTCGGCGGCTACTGCAGCAAAAAGGGCTGCGGCGACGGCCTGTGCAGCGCCGGCGAGACCTGCACCAGCTGTCCGGGCGACTGCGGCACGTGCCCCAAGCCGGTGTGCGGCGACAACAAATGCTCGACCGACGCGGGCGAAAACTGCCAGAACTGCAAGACCGACTGCGGCCCTTGCGGCCAAATCTGCGGCGATGGTCTGTGTAACGGCGCGGAGACGTGCCTGAACTGCCCGAACGACTGCGGCAAGTGCCAGGACAAGTGCGGCGACGGTCAGTGCAGCGGCAGCGAGTCGTGCTCCAACTGTCCGATGGACTGCGGCAAGTGCCCGCCCAAATGCGGCGATGGCTTCTGCAAGGCCAACGAGGGCGAGACCTGCACCAACTGCATCGCCGACTGCGGCCCTTGCAAGCCCGCCTGCGGCGATGGCAAGTGCGTCCTGCCCGAGACCTGCAAGAACTGCCCGATGGACTGCGGCGACTGCCTGCCCACTTGCGGCGACGGCGCGTGTGAGACGTTCGTCGGCGAAAACTGCAACAACTGCGGCATCGACTGCGGACCCTGCCCCAACCAGTGCGGCGACGGCTTGTGCTCCAGCGATGCGGGCGAAGACTGCAAGACCTGCAGTCAGGATTGCGGCCCGTGCGTAGGCTTCTGCGGCGACAAGAAATGCGACACCTTTGCCGGCGAGTCGTGCAGCACCTGCAGCCTGGACTGCGGCGCGTGCCAACCGTTCTGCGGCGACAAGAAGTGCGACGCGGCCCTGGGCGAGACCTGCACCACCTGCGCGTTCGACTGCGGTCCCTGCGTCAAACCCGTCTGCGGCGACAAGAAGTGCGACCTGGGGAACGGCGAGACCTGCGGTTTGTGCCCCACCGATTGTGGCCCCTGCAAGCCAGGAAGTTGCTTCCAGAATTGCGGCGGCAAGGCCGACGGCTGCATGTGCGACGTCACCTGCCTCAAGCTGGGCGACTGCTGCCCGGATTATCAGATCTTCTGCCCGCAAACCGCGGTCTGCGGCGATGACCAGTGCAACGCGGCCGGTGGCGAGAGCTGCAGCAACTGCCCCAAAGACTGCGGCAATTGCGGCCCCGTGTGCGCCAACGGCGTATGCGAGCCCGGCGAGTCGTGCTTCAACTGCCCCATGGACTGCGCCTGCCCCAGCAAGTGTGGCAACGGCGTGTGCGAGCCCACGGAAAACTGTCAGTCGTGCAGCAAGGATTGCGGCGCCTGTGGTCCCGTGTGCGGCAACGGCAAGTGCGAGACCGGCGAAGCGTGCAGCAGCTGCCCCAGCGACTGCGGACCCTGCAAGCCGGTGTGCGGCAATGGCAATTGCGAATCCGGCGAGGACTGCGCCAACTGCCAGCAAGACTGCGGTTTCTGCACCAAGTGCGGCGACGGCTTTTGTGGCAACGGCGAAGACTGCAACACCTGCGCGGTCGACTGCGGCAAATGCAACCCGGCGTGTGGCAACGGCGTGTGCGGCTCGGGCGAAACTTGCAGCAACTGCCCCAAAGACTGCGGCAACTGCCCCTATTGCGGCGACCAAATCTGCGACGCCAAGACCGAAAACTGCAGCACCTGCGCCAAGGATTGCCAGGCCTGCTCCAACGGTTGCGTGCCCAGCCCCTCGCCGACTTGCTCGGGCTGCAAGTGCCAAGACTGCGTCTGCCAAAAGGATTCGTTCTGCTGCCAGTCGGCCTGGGACAACCTGTGCGTGAACGAGTGCGCCCAGTGTGGGCAGCCGTGCCCCGGCGTGCCGGTGTGCGGCGACCAGCAGTGCAACGGCGGCGAGAATTGCCAGGGATGTCCACAAGATTGCGGAGAGTGCCCGGTCATGTGCGGCGACGGCATGTGCACGCAGGGCGAGTCGTGCTCGAGCTGCCCGAACGACTGCGGCCCGTGCATGCCCGTGTGCGGCGACAAGGTCTGCGCGCCCGACACGCCGTTTGCACCGGGCGAGAATTGCCAAACCTGCCCGCTCGACTGCGGCCCGTGCAAGATCGGCTGCGGCGACGGCATCTGCGGCCCGACCGTGGACGGCAAAAAAGAGACCTGCACGACTTGCCCGCAGGACTGCGGACCCTGCCCGTTTGGCTGCGGCGACGGCCTGTGCGGTCCCAGCCCCGACGGCAGCATCGAGTCGTGCAAGACCTGCCCGCAGGACTGCGGCAAGTGCCTGGTGTGCGGCGACGGCATCTGCAGCCCCAGCAACGGCGAAGCCTGCCAGAACTGCCCCGGCGACTGCGGCAAGTGCAACAGCTGCGGCGACGGCGTGTGCGCGTTTGACGCCAACGGGGCGCAAGAGACTTGCTCGAGCTGCCCGGTCGACTGTGGCAAGTGCAACCCATGCGGCGACGGCGTCTGCGCGTCGACCGAAAACTGCAGCACCTGCGCGATCGATTGCGGGCCCTGCCCGTGCGTGCCCAAGTGCAACAAGGAGTGCGGCAGCGACGGTTGCGGCAAGGAGTGCCCCAGCAAGTGCCTGCCCGGCCAAACCTGCACGTTCACGGGCGTTTGCGTGACCCCGCCGCCCACCTGCGGCGACGCGATTTGCCAGCCCAGCGCGGGCGAAAGCTGCAAAGTGTGCCCGCAAGACTGCGGCGATTGCCCAGCCGTGTGCGGCGACGGCTCGTGCTCTGGCGCGGAAACGTGCAGCAACTGCACGAATGACTGCGGCCAGTGCCAGCCCAAGTGCGGCGACAAGCAGTGCCAGTCGCAAAGCGGCGAGACCTGCGGCAACTGCCCGCTGGACTGTGGGCCCTGCCCGGCCAAGTGCGGCGACGGCATCTGCACCGCCAACAGCGGCGAGACCTGCGGCAACTGCCCGATGGACTGCGGCAAGTGCCCGTGCGTCGGCTCGTGCGCCAGCAAGATGTGCGGCGACGACGGCTGCGGCAACCAGTGCCAGCCCGGCTGCCCGCCCGGCCTGCAGTGCAACAACTTCCAGTGCGTGCCCAGCAAGTGCATGACGGACGCCGACTGCAAGGCCGCGGACAAGTGCAACCCCGGCGTGTGCGCGGGCGGCATGTGCATCACCAAGCCCATCCCCGGCTGCTGCCTCAGCGACGTGGACGGCGACGGCGTGTGCGACAACGTGGACAACTGCCCCAAGGTGCCCAACGCCGACCAGGCCGACCTGGACGGCGACCAGATCGGCGACGCCTGCGACCCCGACATCGACGGCGACGGCTTTGCCAACGCCCAGGACTGCAAGCCCACCGACCCCAGCATTCCCTCGGCCATCGACGTACCCTGCAACGGCGTGGACGAGAACTGCAACGGCCAGACCGACGAAGGCGCGGTGGCGACTTGGCAATTCGACGACGGCACCAGCGGCGGCTGGAGCATGGACCCCGCGCAAAACGGTGTGGGCTGGCAGACCTGGCAAAAGGGCAAGGCCAAGACCGGCGCCGGGGCGCTGTGGTTCGGCAACCCCGCTACTGGCAACTACAACAACGGGGGCCCCGTGACCGGCAGCGCCCGCTCGCCCAACTTCCCGCTGGCGCCTTCGGGCCAGATCACCCTTGCCTTCTGGTACTTGCTCGACACCGAAGCCGGCACCAGCTACGACAAGTTCTGGGTGGAATTCAGCACCGCGGCCGGCTTGTACAACGACTGGACGCCCATTTTCAGCAAGGGCGACACCACGCAAACAGGCGTCTGGGCTCAGGGTTTTGCCGACTTGAGCAAGTTCGCCGGCCAGACCATCCGCCTGCGCGTCCGCTTTGACAGTGGCGACGCCGTGGCCAACGACACCTCGGGGGTGTGGATCGACAGCGTCAGCGTCTGGAGCTCGTTCGGCAAGCCGCTTGACCTGGATGGCGACGGCACAGTCAACGCCTGCGACAGCGACATGGACGGCGACGGCTTCCCCAATAGCACCGACACCTGCCCGATCGTCAAGCTGAAAATCCCCAAGCCGGTCGATAGCGATGGCGATGGTCTGGACGACGCCTGCGACCCGGACAACGACAACGATGGGATCCCCAACGAGAAGGACAACTGCCCGCTGGTCGCCAATCCCGATCAAAAGGACAGCAATGGCAATGGCATCGGCGACGCGTGCGACAAGACCCCGCCGGTGGGCCCCAAGACCCTGCCCTTTGGTGAGAAATTCGACAGCTATCAGGCGAACTTGAGCGAGGGCGCCTGGGGCAGCCAGACCCTTGGCTTTGGGACGCCGACCTGGACACTCGGGGCCGACGCCGCCGGCAACAAGTACGCGCTGCTCGCCGGTTCGCCCATCAGCAGCCAGCCCACCGTGACCTACAACGCCCGCTTGGTCACGCCGCAGCTGGACACGGGCACGGGCACGATGCTGAAGGTCGCGGCCGACCTGAACCTTGTCCTACCGCCGATCATGCCGCCGTTCCCGGGTTCGGGCGTGCAGATCGCCGTGCAGGTCTCGGTCGACGGCGTCAACTGGGCCACCTACCAAACCGTGCAGCTGAACGGCGGCAAGCAGACCCTCTCGGTGGTGGTGGGGCCCACGGCCGGCGGCAAGCTGTACATTGGCTTGCTGGCCACCGGCAGCGGCCTGCCCCTGAGTACGCAGCTGATCGTGGACAACGTCTACATCGCGAACTAGCCGAAAATTCTTGGCTAACCGCCGGCAGCCTGCTCGTCGTCGTTGGACGCGGCGGGCGGCTCAGCGGACGCTTGCTCAGCCTCGTCGTGGCGGTCGTCGTCGCCATGCCGGCGCAAGTGCGCGGCCTTCTCTTCGGGGCTCAGCGGGAACGCGAGCGAAGTGGCGATCCCGATACCTAGAATTACCGCGATGACCGCGAGCGACAGCGCCGGCGCGATGTGGATGTAGTGGCTCGCCAGCATCTTGAGGCCGATGAACGCCATCAGCGCCACCAGCGCGTACTTGAGGTGATGGAAAGCGCCGAGCATGCCCGCCAGCGCAAAGAACAGCGAACGCAGGCCCATGATGGCGAACACGTTCGACGTAAAGACTAGGAACGGATCCGTCGTCACCGCAAAAACCGCCGGAATCGAGTCCACGGCAAATAGCACGTCGGTCGACTCGACCAGCAGCAGCACCAAGAACAGCGGTGTCATGGCGCGGCTGCCGCCGGGCAGCGTGACAAAGAACTTGTGGCCATGGAACTTGGGCGACAGCGGGTAGAACTTCTTGGCAGTGCGCGCGACCCAGCTGTCGTGCGGGTCGTTGTCGTCGTCTTCTTTGGAAATCGCCATCTTGACGGCCGAGAAAATCAGGATGGCGCCGAACAGGTACATTGTCCAAGTAAAGTTGCGAATCAGCGCAGTTCCAGCGCCAATCATTGCGCCACGCATGACGAGTGCGCCCAAAATGCCCCAGAACAACACCCGATGTTGGTATTTTCTAGGTACCTTGAAGTGCGATATCAGCAGCGCAATCACAAAGATGTTGTCGATCGACAGCGAGTACTCGACCAGGTAGCCGGTCAGAAAGAGTAGCGCGGCTTCGGTGCCCTGCAGCACGTCGTGGGTGCCGTCCGCGTCGCCAAAACCCGCGATCCGGTTCTGGTACAGCAGGTACACCACGCCCACAAAGCCCATGGCGACCGTGACCCAGATCGCTGTCCAGCGCATGGCCTCGCGCACGCCGATGACGTGGTCCTTCTTGTTGAAAACGCCGAGATCCAGGGCGAGGAAGCCGCAGATCATGGCGACGAACGCGGTCCAGATGACGTACGACATGCTCATCCCTTGCCGGCAACCGGAGGCCCCGGTCGCGCGCGTGCCGACAAACTCAATCGATCGCTAGGAAGTGCCCGGCCGTTTGCCACGATGCGACGCCCAGCGCGGGCTGCAGCCGATAGCAATTGCCCTCGGGCACCAGAGCTGCGGCTAGGTCGACGCCCAGAGTGCCCACGTGCTCGACACCGTGGTAGGTGGCAAAGGGCTTGAACGACTTGTTGATTCGCCAGCCAGTGGCCTCGGTGGCCGACGCGTCCAGGGTGCAGCCCGCCGGTTTGGCGACCAGCCCGGCCACGGGGCCCAGGTTCAAGCGAATCTGATTGATCGAGCCCACCGGCACCGTCAGCTTGCCCAGGGTCACGATGGTGCTCGGTCCAGAAAGCGACACATTCGTGGTCGCTTGCAGCGTGTGCCAGTGGCCGTCTTTGTCCAGCGTGGTGTCGTTGGCCGCCAGGGGCTCGGCGCCCGGGTCGGCGACGTGGACCGAGACAGATTGCACGGTCAGGGCCAGGGCTTCGGCGCCAGCGGGCAGCGCACCCACGCCCGTCAGGCGCAGGGTCAACGTCGACGCGTTGGGATCGGTGGCGCTGGCGCAGGCCTCCAAGCAGGCAAGGACAGTGCACAGACCGCAGAACCGTAGCAGGCGTCGTCGGTTGGCCATGGCCTAGCTCCCACTTGGGCTGCCGGCAAGACCCGGGCCGGACCCATCCGCTGCCGGCATGGCTCCCGGCGGAATCGGACTTGGCACCGTGTGGGCAGCGCTATTGCGGCGGGCGGCCTTGCGCGCCAAGAACGCATCCATGCGCGCGATTTTGGCTGGGCTGTCAAAGCACAAACCCTGGGCGATATTGGCGAATCGCCGCTGGTGCTCCTGGTTGCCTTCGCCGAGCTGCAGCGCCTGCTTGGTGAGGCGGGTGGCCAGACCGTCGTTCTTGGCGATCTGTGCCGCCATTTCCACTGCAGCGGCCACTACTTCGCTGTCTGGGACCACGGCGTTGACCAAGCCCATGGCCGCCGCTTCGTCCGCGCCGACCAGCCGACCGGTGAAAATCAGCTCGCGCGCTCTGCCCATCCCGACCAACAGGGGCAGCCGCGACGTCGCACCGGCGGCCGGGATGATGCCCAGACCCGTCTCGGGTTGACCGAACTGGGCGGATTCGCCAGCGATGCGCAGGTCGCATGCCAGCGCCAACTCGCAACCGCCCCCTAAGGCAAAGCCGGTCACGGCCGCGATGGTGGGCGCCGGAAAGCGCGCCAAGCGATCGAACAGGGTGGCGTTGATGGCCAGCAAGGCCTCGCCCGCGTTGCGATTGCGCAAGGTGGCGATGTCGGCCCCGGCGGCAAAAGCCCGACCGCCGGCACCGCAGATCACCACCGCGCGCACGATGTCGACCAGCGGCTCGTAGTAGGCGAGCGCCGAGTGCAGCGCGTCGACCAGCGGCTGGTCCAAGGCGTTGAGCTTGTCGGGGCGATTCAGGGTCAGCGTCAACACGCCGTCGTGCAGCCTGTCGAGCACCTGCGGGCCTTCGGACAACGTCATGGCACCTCGACCCCCAAGCCGGTGGGCCTTCCGCCCAGGCAGTATAGGCCGCGTGTGCTAAAATCGCACGTATTCGAAGGCGAAGTCCTGGCCGTTGATGCCCTTCTTGGGCGGCGCGATCCAGTTGGCAATTTGGCCCGGAGCCATCACAGGTTGCATGATCGAGCGCAGGTAGGCGCGGTCGGCGTCGCTGGGCAACCACTCGCCGCGCATCGCCTCGAACTGGTCGGCCGAGATGGGGTTGCCGTCGCGGTCAAAGTGCAGCCCCGAGTAGATGCCCTGGTGGCGATGGAAGCGACCGCTGGGCAGCGTGACCTCGAAGTCCACGCCCTCGGCCTGGACCACTTTGGACCAGCGGCGCACCGCGCTTTTGCAGTCGTCGATGTAGTCCTGGCGCAAGACCTCGTTCATGGCGTTGCGCAGGTCGATGGCTTCGTCGACGAGCTTGCCGTTCTTGGGCATCGCCAGGGTCAGCTTCTGATCCAGCGCCAAGTGGTCGCTGAAGCGCTTTTCTTCGTCGAAGCGGCCCTTGAGGCCCGCAGCAAAGAAGTCGGCGGCGTTGCTCGACACTTCGCTGCCGAACAGGTCCAGGCAGTACGAGAACCAGAAGTTGATGAACTTCTGCACCGTTGCGAGGTCGATGCCGCCCTGGGCGCGCGCGTCGCCGCTGGGGTCTTGCTTGGTCAGCTGAGCCGAGCGGCGCAGGATGCGCTCGATGCCCGTGTCGCCCACGAACATGTGATGCGCCTCTTCGGTCAACATGAAGCGGCAAGTGCGGGCCAGCGGATCGAAGCCCGATTGCGCCAGCGAGGCGAGCTGGAACTTGCCGTCGCGGTCGGCAAACATGGTGAAACAGAAGAAGCTGAGCCAGTCGTCGCAGGGCTGGTTGAACGCGTCCAGGATGCGCGGCTTGTCGGCGTCGCCGGCGCGGCGGGCCAGCAATTCCTCAGCCTCGTCGCGGCCTTCCGCGCCAAAGTGGTTGTGCAGCAAGTACACCATCGCCCACAGGTGGCGGCCCTCTTCTACGTTGACCTGGAACAGGTTGCGCAGGTCGTACAGGCTGGGCGCGGTCTGGCCCAGGCGGCGCTGCTGCTCGACCGAGGCCGGCTCAGTGTCGCCCTGGGTCACGATGATCCGCCGGAGAACATTGCGGTATTCGCCGGGCACTTCCTGCCAGGCCGGCTCGCCAAAGTGGTCGCCAAACGGCACCTTGCGATCGGGCACTTGGTCGGCCAAGAAGATGCCCCAGCGGTAGTCGGGCATCTTGACGTAGTCGTAGTGCGCCCAGTCGTCGCCCGAGACGCCAATGGCCGTGCGCAGATACACGTCTTTGGCCTGGTAGCCCTCGGGCCCCATCTCTTGCCACCAGTCCAGGTAGCGCGGCTGCCATTGTTCCAGCGCCCGCTGCAGCCGGCGATCGGCGGCCAGATTGACGTTGTTGGGGATCTTGGCCTGCAAGTCGAAGGCGGACATGCGACTCCTGAATATTCGCTGCGCAAGATGGCGAAGTCTTTGGATTTGCCGGCAAGCCCACCCCGCCGGGTCACGGTATTGTAACGGCGCGGCGCCCGGTTGCAAGGCGAATTTGGAACGGTCGTTGCAAGAAGTGCCGAGCCGAAGGGGCGCGACCGGTTGGTGCCGCGATCAGGTGCGGTTGAAGTCGAACACCGGCGTGCGCGGGTCGCCATACATGGTCAGGGCCCCGCGCTCGCCGACGGCGTTGGGCCGCTGGAAAATCCAGTTCTGCCAGGCCGTCAAACGGCCAAAAAGCTTGGTATCACAGCTCTCTTGCCCAGCAAACCGCAGGTTCTGCTCCATGCCCGTCAGTGCATCTGGCGAGAAGGACAGACGTTCCTCTTCGGCAATGCGCACTTCGTCGTCCCAGTCCAGGTCGTCGGGGGCGCGCGTGACCAGCCCGTAGCGCTCGGCGTCGGCCGGTTCGATGGCAGCGTGGAGCTGTTCGGCCTTGGCCAGGCTCTGCGGCTCGCCGTAGAAGCGAATCTGCAGCCGGGTCATGCCATTGTAGGTGGGGTGCGCGCCAAAATTGACCGGATGCAGGGCGATCGCGCTGGCCTCGTCAGGGTGGTCCAGCATGTAGGCCCGGTCCGCCGACCACAGCAGCTCGGCCAGCGTGCCGGCAAAGCACGAACCGGGAAGCACGATGGCAAACAGCGACTTGGCCATGTTGTCCAACCGGCGCAGCGTGCGCCCTTGGTGCAGCTGAATCTCGCGGGCCAGCCACGACCCTTCTTGGCGCAACCGGCTGAGGGCCGTGTCCCACGCCAGCACCTGTTCGCGGTCGCCGACCGTAGTCACGCTAAGCAGGCCGACCGCGCTGTGGTTGAGGCGCAGATCCAGCAGCGCCGCATCCAGATCGCGAAAAGCTTGCAGCGCCCACGAGTTGCATCCCAAGTCGTGCAGTTCTTGATGCGTCTGCGGCGGCGCCGTCTCGGGGCCGCGGAGTTCGATGCGAGCGTGGCGGCCGCCCTGTTCCACGGTCACGCGCACAAAGTGGTAGGCCAGAATTTCGGCGTCGTCTTCGTGAGTTGCCGTGCACTCGACCGCGGCCAGGGCGATGCCGACTTCGTTGCCGGCGCCGCCTGCGTCCTGCACGATCTTCTCGGCCCGGCGATCGATCTCGACCTGCCACTTGGACTTGGCCCAACCGCCGTCGACCAGGCGCATCTTCAATGCGTCGCGCAGACGGAACCCTTCGGCCTTGGTGCAGAACAGATCGGCCACATCGCGGCGCACCTTGCGCTTGTCGACCAGGCGCGTCAGTCCGCCCGTGCCCGGCAACACGCCCAGCAGCGGCACTTCGGGCAGCGACACGGCCGAGAATCCGTCGTCGATCAAATAGATCTCGCTGCACGCTTCGGCCAGTTCGTAGCCGCCGCCGGCCGCGGTGCCATTCAAGGCGGCGATGTAGCGCTGGTTCGAGTGCTGGGTGGCGTCTTCGATCTCGCAACGCGTTTCGTTGGTGAACTTGCAGAAGTTGACTTTGAACGAGTGCGACGACTGCGACAGCATGCGGATGTTGGCGCCGGCACAGAACATTTTGGCGATGCCGGATGTCACCACCACGCAGCGTACCTCGGGGTGCTCAAAGCGCAGGCGGCGGATGGCGTCCGCGAGCTCGATGTCCACGCCCAAATCGTAGCTGTTGAGCTTGAGCTCGTAGCCAGGGCGCAGCGGGTGGTCGCGGTCGATGGCGAGCGTCAAGGTGGCGATGCCGCCGCCGACCCGAATCTGCCAGTGGTGATACTGCTCGGGCGAGGTGGCAAACGAAACCGGGGTCGCGGGTGCGGCGTGCTCGGCCATGGGTGACTCCAACTGCAGAAAGTTCTTGCGTCTATTGGTGCTGCGCGTCCTGGCGCTGCGGCGGCGCGGGAGTGTAGACAGTTTTGTGACAAACCGCGAGTGGGGCCCTGGCCGCCGGCGCTGCGACCTGCTGTTTTGCCGCCAACTTGTGCGATAATCGCCCCGGCAGTCTACGGCACCAGCAGCAGCAAGGGGGCAGCGATGGCCATCGATGGGATTCGATCGTGGTTTTCTGGCTTTTCGTGGTGGCGGCTCATCTTGCCCGGCATCGCCATGGCCATCGTGTTCTTCAGCCTTGGCTCGGGCGGCCTGGGCGTCATCGAGATCGAGCCCGGCGAAGCGGCGGTGCTGTACAACACGACCCCGCTCGCGATGTTTGGCCCGGACCGGACGGTGATCCGCGAGCAAGGCACAGTGACCTACCTGCCCTGGTTCCAGCGCGTGGAAGTGTTGGATATTCGACCGCAAGTGTTGGTCATGGAAGGTGACGAGGACCGCAACGACAACCACGTGCGCAAGCTGACCGTGCGCGCCAACGACGGCTCGAACTTCTGGTTCAGCAAGCTGGAAATTCACTATCAGGTGGACCCGGCCCGCACCGATTTTGTCATCGAGCAGCACGGTCGGGCCGACGCCTACAAGAAAAGGGCCGTGCTCACGCGGGCTCGCGAGGTGCTGCGCGACGAGTTTGGCCGCTACTCGTTCTTGGAGGTCGCGGATCCGTCGACCTACAGCAAGGCGACCAGCTTGGCCAAGGTGCGCCTGAATGCCCAGTTGGAGCCCACGGGCATCCAGATCAGCCAGATTCTCACGCCCAAGCCCAGCTTTTCGCAGGACGTAGAAGACGCCATCAAGGCCCGCCAGACCGCTGAGCAAGCCGTGCTGGTCAACGCCAAGCAGCGGGAACGACTTGAAAAGGAAAAGGACCGCAAGACCCAAGAGGTGCGCGAGCAGAAGAACGCCGACTTCCAGGCGCTGGTGGGCAAGCTGGCCGCCGAGCTGCAGCAAGCGAGCAACGAGTTGGTGGCCGTGCAACGCGAGGCCGACAAGTACGCCATCGGTCGCATCGCCGAGGCCCACGCGCTGCACATCGAAAAAACCACCCACGCCGCGGCCAACGCCGATGCGGCCAAAGAGCGGGCTCGCGGTCTGGCGGCGCAGATCAACGCAGTGGGTGCGGCGGGGCCGGACGTCCTGAACCTAGAGATTGCCAAGAACGTGTTTCCACAGCTGGAAAAGATCTCGGCGATTCCGTACTCGCGCTCGACCACGCCGCTGGACATCCGGCAAATGCCCGCGGTGCTGGACGATCACGGCCACGGCGGCAAGGGCCAGTAGGAGGGCGACATGTGGAGCAAGCTGCTTTCGATTCAGTTCTTGTCGATCCTGATCCTGGCCGTGTGGGCGGTGCCGGCGGTGTCGACGGTGTACATCGCCCCCGACGAGATCGGCGTGCGGCGGTCGATGTTCTCGGGCATCGAGGACGAGGACTTCCCGCAGGGGCGCCACGTGGATTTGGGGTTCCTCCACTCGTGGTACCGCATGCCGCGCACTCTGCAATATGTTGAATTTGCAGGCAACAACACCCTGGACTTGCGCACGCGCGAAAACAATGTGGTGCACGTCGACGTGGTGATCGCCTACCACATCATCAACGGCGAGGCGCACAAGGTGGTGCGCGAAGGTTTTGCCGACTCGTACGAGGCGAAAGTCCGCTCTGTGACAGAGGGATTTCTGCGCGAGCACTTGGCGCAGCTGTCGAGCCAGATGGTGCAGATCCCGTCTGAGCGCGAGAAGGTGGCCAAGTCGGCGATCGACCCGCTGAACAAGATGTTGCGGCAGTACCACGTCAAGGTCGCGCCGTCGGGCGTGGTGCTGCGGGCCATCTACTTCGATCCGCCCTACGAGGCGCAACTCCAGGCCAAGCAACTGTTTGCCGTGCAGGCCGAGTTGGACACCGCCAAGCAAAACGAGTCCAAGGCCAAGCAAGAGACCGACACCGTGCAAAAGGGCATCGAGCGCGACGTGGCGGTGGAACGCGAGACGTGGAATCAGAAGATCGAAGAGAAGCGCAAAGAGATCGAGACCAAGATCGCCGAGATCAAGGGTCAGGCCACCGAGTACGACAAGAAACGCCGGTCCGAAGCCGACGCGGAGTACGAGAAGCTGATTGCGCAAGGCGACCGCGCCGAAGCCGAAGCCGAAGCGCTGGGCAAGAAATTGGAGGCCGACGCCCTGGCCAGCCGCGCCGGGCAGACCTACAGTGCCATCGAGGCGGCGCGGGCGTTCAAGCTGGGCGACATCACCTTGTCCTCGCAGGATCCTCGCTTTTTGTACGAGTTTGGCTCGATGGCGGCGTGGCGGCGCTTCTTCATGGGTAGTAACTAGCTATTCTGACTGGATTTGGGGTCTTCTGGGATGTGGGCACTGGTCGAGCGGGCGGTTGGCTTGGGCGTGGTGGCGCTGGTGCTTTTTGCGGCGCTGCGCGGCCATCCGTTCTTTGCGATTCCCCTGCGCTGGCGCTGGCTTGCCCTGCGCGATGCCCACGTTGCAGCGGGCCTGCGGTTGCGGGCGGCGATCCTGGACCTGCTGGCGCAAGGCAAGGCGCAACACGCGGAATTGCTGGTCGCGGACATCGACGAACTGCTGACCTCGATGGCGGATCTGGTGCAGACGCGGCGGGCGCTGGTGGGCACCGACGATCCCGGACCGCGCCTGCAGCAGGCGATCGAGCGGACGCACACGACCTTGGACGGTGCGCAGCGGCGCCTGGAAGACCTGAAGGCAACGCTGCTTGAGCAGGCGGCCCTGGACGCCGAGGCGACCGTGGAAGAGGCCCGGCAACGGTTCCGCGAGCGCGCCGAAGATTTTGGCTACACCGTGGAAGCGCAAACGGAACTGAAGGCGGCGCTGCAGGCCGCGCGCAAGCGCAGCTGATCGCGCTTGGAATTCGTGACAGGTTCCCGCGGTTTCGTTACGCTGCGCCTCGCGATGTCCCGCGCCCCGGCCCAACTCCAACCCCTTGTTGCCCAGCCGGCGCGCCGGCTGGTGCGGCGATGTGGTGTGGTGGCCGTGGGTTGGGCGCTGCTGGCGGCGGGCTGCGCCCTTGAGCCCAAGCTGGTCAAGTGGGAGGCCGACTTCTATTACACCGAGCGTCTGTACATGGACGGGCAGACGGACCTGGCGCAAAGGCGCTTTGCGGCGCTGCGCAAGTCGGCCACCGATCCGCGCGATGCCGACGAAGCGGCCCTGCTGGAATGCGAAGTGCAGGCCCACGCCAACAAGGCCGAGGAGGCCACTGCCTGCTACGACCAACTGGCGACCAGCGCGATTGACACCGCCATGCGGGCGCGGGCCGTCCTGCACGCGGCGGAATTGCGGTTCTACGTTTTGCATCGCGAAGACCAAGGGTTGGCGCTGTGGCGGGCGCTCGTGCAGCGCTCTACCGATCAGCCGGCGGCACTGCGGGCCCTGGATCATCTGTACTTGTACGGTCAGCTGGACCTGGCCAAGCGCAACCAGATGGTGGCGTTGTTTCTGCAGTTGGAGCACGCCGATCCCAAGTCCGAGATCGCCGACAACCTGCTGCTCCGCTCGGCGATGCTGCTTGAGCAAGACGGTTCGCCGGCCGCGTGCAAGCTGGGAGCCGAGCTGCTCGAGCGCCAAGAGCGGGAACACCGCGAAGACGCGAGCATCATCGATTGCACCATGACCCGTTCGCGCCTGTACCGGCGGCTGGAGCAGCTGGACCTGGAGGCGCGCGATCTGGAGAAGATCGTCGACTTCTACGAGACCAGCTATGTGTTTGCTTCGTATGGGTTTGACGAGCAGAAGACGGCCGCGCTGCGGCTGATCGAGCTGTACCGTGGTCCGCTGCACGACCTGGACCGCGCCGAGTTCCATGCCCGCAACCTGCCCGAGATGCTGCGCAAGCCGCTGAAAATGCCCAGTTTCTTGGTGACTCTGGCCGAGGTGCAGGAGCAGAAAGGTAACAAAGTCAAGGCGCTGGACACCTATCGCGAAGTACTGCGCTTCGTTGAGAGGCGCAACCAGGACTTTCGCAAGAACGATCAGCGCATCTGCAAGGAAATCGATGCCAGCGACGAGCGCGAGCGCTGCCTGCGCGGCCTGCAAGACAGCACCGACGTGGAGCCGCGCGAGTGCAACCTGGCCCGCGAGCGGATTGCCCGGCTGGAGTCGGAGCTGCGGCGCCCCCACCTGAGCCAGGCGTCCGACAGCCCGGATCGGGGGCAGCCATGAGTGCAGCGCCCGAAAACGCCAAGCAATTTGGCGAAGTTGTGTTGCGGATCACCGGCCTGGTCAAGTGGTTCGGCGAGGTCTGCGTCTTTGACGGCCTGGACTTCGAGATGCGCGCGGGCGAGGTCGTGGGGTTGATCGGCCCGGGTGGCGTGGGCAAAAGCGTATTTGTCAAGCTGTGTTGCGGCCTGATGGAGCCCGACGCCGGCCGCATCGAGCTGCTGGGCTACGATCTGGCCGCCATCCCCGAGCAGGCCAAGCAAAAACTCCGCGAGCGCGTGGGGCTCGTCTTCCAGAACTACGCGCTGTTTGACTTCATGACGGTGGGCGACAACGTGGCCTTCCCGATGCGCCAGCGCGGCGGCTTTTCGGACGAGGAAGTGGTGACCAAGGTGCAAGAGCGCTTGTCCGAAGTGGACTTGCCCAAGGTGCGGCACCTGATGCCTGGCGAGCTGTCGGGCGGCATGAAGAAGCGCGTGGGCCTGGCGCGGGCCAACATCAATGATCCCGAGCTGATCTTCTTTGACGATCCTACGGCCGGTCTGGACCCGGTGACGTCGTCGAAAATCTTCAATCTCATTCGCAAAACCCAGGCGCAGCGCAACTCGACCTGCCTGGTGATTTCGCACGACATCGACCGCATGCGCGCCGCGTGCGACCGCTACGTGCTGCTGTATCAGTCGCGGACCCATTTTGCCGGCACCGCCGAGGATGCGCTGGCCAGCAAGGACGAGATCGTTCACGAATTCTTCCAGCGCGACAAGGATGTGCAGCACCATTAGTTATCAAAGAGATAATGTTCGTATAGTCAATGGATTGGTAGGAGTAGTCTTTACGTGAATCCCTTGCGGGCCATCGGCAGCAGCGTCTTGGGCGTCTCGGAGACGGTTGGCGGCATCACTTTGCAGATGCTGCGGATTTTCCGTGCGATGATCCCGCCGCGCTTCGACCGCGACGAGACCTGGCTGAACCTGTACAAGGTCGGCGTCAAGAGCTACCCGATCGTGATCATGACCGCGATTTTCACGGGCGCGATCATGGTGATCCAAAGCGGCGGCTACGTGAAGCAGACGGGAGCGACCGGCCTGTTGGGCTGGGGCGCGGGCTACGCCGTGCTCGCCGAGATCGGCCCGGTGCTGATTGGCCTGATGTTCTCGGGTCGCGTGGGCGCCAACAACACGGCCGAACTGGGCACCATGAAGGTGACCGAGCAGATCGACGCCTTGCGCGCCCTGGCCATCGATCCGATCCACCACCTGGTGGTGCCGCGCTTTGTGTCGATGGTGCTGATGCTCCTGCTGCTGACGGCGCTGGGCGACCTGTTCGCGCTGGTGGGCGGCGCGCTGACCTCGCAATTCATCCTAGAGGTCGATTATCGCGTGTTCTTCCAAGGGGTTTTTGAGTCGCACCTGCTCGACGAGTACATCATCGGCCTGATCAAGGGGACCAGCTTTGGCGCCTCGATCAGCGTGGTTTCCTGCTACTATGGCCTCAGCGTCTCGGGCGGCGCGGCGGGCGTGGGTCGGGCGGTCAACAACTGCGTCGTGACCTCGGCCATCGGCATCTTCGTCTGGGACTACCTCATTACCTACCTTGCCAACAATACCCAGCTGCTGCAGTAGCTCGGGGAAATATCCATGAATTCGCTCGTAGATCACCGGTTCCTTGCCGGCAAGGCCGCCGCGTCGGCAGTGCTGGGCTGGGCAGGCGTGACGGCCCTCCACAACCCCGACGCCGTTTCGGCGGCTTTCGTGGCCGTCATCTGCACCTCTCCGATCATCCTGTCGGGCCTGAGGCGGGCGCGCGATCAGGTGCTGGGCTCGCTGATTGGCGGCGCGGTGGCGGCGCTGTTCGCGTGGATGGGCCTGCCCTTTGCGCTGGAACTGTCGCTGGGCGTGGGGCTTGCCGTTTGGCTCACGATCGCGCTGGGTTTTGGCGCTGGCTATCAGGTGGCGGCCTTTACGGCGATCTACCTGCTCCTCATCCCGCGCGGGACGCCCGTGGACACGTTGCTGGTGCGGCTCAGCTCGGTGGCCGTGGGTGGGACAGCGGCGGTGGCGGTCAACGGCGTGGTGTCGTTGCTCATGTATGTGCGTATCTTTCAACGCAAAGAGCGGCTGGCGACCGAGATGGTGGCCGAGCAACTGCGGGCGGTCGTCGCTACGCCCGAGCCGCCGGCGAATGGCATCGAAGATCTGTTCGTCACCCTGGGCACCTTGCAAAGCGAGCTGGCCGACGCGGTGAAAGAACTGGCGTGGCGCAAGAACCCGACCCTGTCCTATCAGGTGGGGCGCATGGCCAACACCGCGCGTCGGCTGATGAATGTTGCCCATCAGGCGCGCAACAGTCTTCTGCAGGTGCGGGATGATTGCCGCGGTTGGAGCGAGGCCGAACGGGTGGCGGTCGACGGATTGGCCGACGAGCTCTTGGGCGGACCGAGCTATGCCGGCCCGATCCCGTTGACCCTGCAAAAGGTTTTTGCGGCGGCGCGGCGATAGTTGCCGCCATCGCAAAGGGATTTGCCGGCTCGTGCTTGACGCGGCCGCCGTCGCCGTCGATAATTTCAGTGGCGAGTGAAATTTCGTCGCCACCCTCTCTGTTCCCCTCTTTGCCCATGCGAACCCAGCGAGGCCCATCCATGCCCGCAGAAGCGTTGAACAACGTGACCGCCCCCTACGATGCGAGCTGCGAGACCACGCCGCACGCCGATGGCACGGCGACCCGACCCCACAGCACGCCCCTGCCGCGCTTGGCGGCCCAGGCCAGCGAGCACGAGCACGGCGACCTGGCGGCAAAGCTAGGCGAATTGCAGGCCTGGCTGTCGGGCGACTTGCTGGGCGTAGAGCAGGCGTTGCTGCAGACCACCGGCGCAAACCTGGCGCAGCGGGCGGGCTGGCACATTCTAGCAGCGGGCGGCAAGCGGTTGCGGCCGCTGTGTACTCTGTTGGCCAGTCGTTTTGGGCCGCGCCAAGACGCCGCCGCCCATGCCAACGCGCGCAACCTGGCGGTGGCCGTGGAGCTGGTGCACGCGGCGACGCTCTTGCACGACGACGTGGTGGACCTGGCCGAGACGCGGCGCGGCCAAGCCACGGCGCGGGCGATGCACGGCAACGAAGTTTCAATTTTTGCAGGCGATTGGCTGTTGGTCGAAGCGCTGCGTCGCATCGTGGCCACTGGGCACGCGCCGCTGGTGACCGAGGCGTTGAACACGGTGGAAGCCCTGATTCTGGCTGAGGTGGATCAGGGCGAGCGGGCGAAGAACCTGGCGGAAGATACCGACGGCTACTACCGCGTCATCGACGGCAAGACTGCCTCGCTGTTCCGGTTTGCTCTGCGGGCCGGCGCGGTGGCAGGCGGCTGTTCGGTGGACACCACGGCGGCGCTGGTGCAGTTTGGCAGCGAATTGGGCATGGCCTTCCAGCTGGTCGACGATGTGCTGGACTTTGAAGGCGCGCCAGCCGCGACCGGCAAGTCGCTTTTGGCCGACCTGAAAGAGGGCAAGATCACCCTGCCCTTGGCCCTAACCTTGCGGCAACATCCCGAGTTGCGGCCAGCCGTAGCCGCTGTGCGCAGTGCCACCCTGGCCGGCCAACAGCCCGAAGGCCCCACCGTGGCGGCCATCGTGGCGGGCGTGCGGCAGAGCGGAGCCCTGGCCACCGCAAGGGCCGTGGCTGCCGCCCGGCTGCAGCAGGCGCAAGACGCCTTGAACCAACTGCCCGAGTCGGCCCAGCGCGAAGCCCTGCGCGCGATTGCAGATGCGCTGGCCACGCGACACGCGTAGGATGGCGCGGGCCCGGGTGGTCGGGCCTGTGGCGCGCATCCAACACTGGTCCAGCGGCACGCGGTGCCGCGCGAGTTCCGAGGTTGCATGATCATCGTACTTGCCCCTGATGCCGACACGCCTGCCGTCGCCGCCGCGCTGCAAGGGCTTGGCCTGTGGACGCGGCCGCTGACCGGCGAGGAAGGACCAGGGCTGCTCGAGGTCGAGGCGCACTCGTCGCGGGTGCCCCACGCGCTCATTCGTTCGATTCCCGGTGTGGCGGCGATTCGCGAGCCCAAGTCGGCGCACCCGCGGGTCGACGCGATGCCGCGCACGTGGTCGCTGCACACGCGCGCCGGTGGCCTCGTCGAGCTGGGCCGCGAAACGGTTCTAATTGCAGGCCCTTGTGCCGTGGAATCCCAGCAGCAAATTCGCGAGACCGCCAAGCTGGTGGCGTCCGTTGGCGCGCGACTGCTGCGGGGTGGCGCCTACAAACCTCGCACGTCGCCTTACAGTTTTGCCGGAGCCGGGACACCCGCGCTGCAGTGGCTGGCCGACGCCGCGGCCGAGCAGCGTTTGGGCGTGGTGACCGAGGCGATGAGCGAGATGCACGTCGAGGCCGTGGCCGCCTTTGCCGATGTGATCCAAATCGGCTCGCGCAACATGCAGAATTTCGCGCTGCTGGGCGCTGTAGGGCGCACGGGCAAGGTCGTGTTGCTCAAGCGCGGCCGCGGCGCGTCGGTAGAGGAATGGCTTTGCGCGGGCGAGCACTTGCTAGTGCACGGCTGCCCGTGGGTGATGTTCTGCGAGCGCGGCGTGGCGGGCATCGGCGCCGAGACGCGCAACACGCTGGATTTGGGTGCCGTGGCCCTGCTGCATCATGCGCTGCACATGCCCGTGGCGGTCGATCCGTCGCACGCGGCCGGGCGGCGCGATCTGGTGGTGCCGCTGGCGCTGGCGGGCAAGGCCGCGGGGGCCGATGTGGTGCTGGTCGAAGTGCACCCGGATCCGGCGCGCGCCAAAAGCGACGGTCCGCAAGCGCTATTGCCCGAGCAGTTGGCCGATCTGGGGCACCAACTGGGCCTGGACGTGCCGGTGCCGCGGCCGCAGGAGTTGCCGCCGTACACCAGTCGTTATCCCGAGTTCTACAAGAAGTCGGTGGCCGAGCGGTGCCGGCAGGTGGCCATGCAACTGGGCCTCTCGCCCGAGTCGCAGAAGTACCTGCGGAGCGGCACCTTGGACATCGCCATCGCCGACAAGATGAGCGAGAACGTAGTGTCGACGTTTTCGCTGCCGATGGCGCTGGGCCTCAATTTCCGTGTCAATGGCCGCGACTACATCGTGCCGATGGTGGTGGAAGAGCCAAGCGTGGTCGCTGCGGCCAGCAACGCGGCGCGCATGGTGCGGGCTACGGGCGGCTTCCGCGGCGATGCCACCGCCAGCGTGATGACCGCGCAGGTGCAGTTCGACCACGTACCCCAGGTGGAAGAGGCCGTGGCCACCATCGAGCGGCGGCGCGACGAGATCATCGCGGTGGCCAACGCGGCCATTCCGCGCATGGTGGCCCGCGGCGGCGGTTGCTTGGACCTGGACGCGCGGGTGCTCGACACCGAAATCGGCATCATGGTGGTGCACCTGTATGTCGACGTGGGCGACGCCATGGGCGCCAACGTGGTCGATACGGTAGCCGAGCACGTGGCGCCGCTGATGCGCGAGTGGGTCGGTGGCGACATTGGCCTACGCATCCTGTCGAACACGCCGCTGCGGCGCATCTGCCACGTTGAGTGCGATGTGGGCAGTGATTTCTTGGGGGGCGAGCGGTTGGCCGACGGCATCGCCCGCGCCAGTCGCTTTGCCGAGCTGGATCCCTTCCGCGCTTCGACGCACAACAAAGGCATCTTGAACGGCATCGACGCGGTCGCGGTGGCGCTGGGACAGGACTGGCGCGCCATCGAGGCCGGGGCGCACTCGTTTGCTGGCTTGGGCGCGGACTACCGGCCGCTGGCGACCTGGCGGCGCACGGAGGCGGGCCTGCACGGCAGCATGGAACTGCCCTTGGCGATTGGCACTGTCGGTGGATCGACCCAGGCGCATCCGGGCGTGCGCACGGCGATGGAGATCATCCAGACCGGCAGCGCCCGCGAGCTGGCCGTGGTGATGGCGGCAGTGGGGTTGGCCTCGAATTTGGCGGCACTGCGGGCGTTGGCCGGCGAAGGCATCCAGCAGGGGCACATGCGCTTGCACGCTCGCAAGGCCGACGTGGGCCACGGCAAGCGCGGCGGCGCGGCATGACCGTGGGCTCAAGGTTTTCTTGGCGCGCCAACTAGCGGTGTGCGATCCCATCGCTTCGACAGGACAAGGCGGACCCCGTGACCCACTCAGCCAACAGCCCGGTTGGGCAACCCCTGGCCGCGACCGGTGTAGCCGGCGGCAGCGGCGCCATGTTCGATGGCATCGCCGCGCGCTACGACCTGATGAATCGCTTGATGACGTTTGGCATCGACCAACGTTGGCGGCGGCGCACCGTGGACGCGTTGCAGGCAAAACCGGGCGCCCGTATCCTGGATCTGGCGACTGGGACTGGGGATTTGGCGCTGATGGTCGCCGACCGCATCCCGCAGTGCACCGTAGTTGGCTTGGATCCGTCGGCCGGCATGTTGGCGGTGGGGCGCGACAAAGTCGCCGCGCGCGGCCTTGCGGACCGCGTAGAGCTGGTGCAGGGTGATGCCTGCCAATTGCCCTTTGCTGATCAGAGCTTCGACGGCATCACCATGGGCTATGGCATTCGCAACGTGGTCGACCGGCCGCGGGCCCTGGCCGAGATGGCGCGGGTGCTCAAGCCTGGTGCCCGCGTGGCGATTTTGGAGACGAGCGAGCCGCGGGGCCTGCTGGGTCTGGGCGCCAAGCTCCACATGCGCGTGCTGGTGCCGCTGCTGGGTGGGTTGCTGTCCGGCGCGCCGCGCGAGTACCGCTACTTGCAGCAGTCGACGACGGCGTTCCCCAGTCCAGAAGATTTTGCAAAGCTTATTGATAGTTCGGGACTGAAGATGCAGGAGTTGATCACGCTTCTTGCTGGAGCGTCCTGTATTCACGTGGCATCTCCCCTGCCTCGCCTTCCGATCGCGGGCCCAGCATGAGCGTGGCGACCGCAGAAGGGCGCGATCCCGTCTTGGCCGTCAGCGGACCAACGCCTGGTGCCGTGCCAGCGCGCGATGGATCGTGGCCGGATTTGACCAGCCTGCTCGCGCACTTTCGCTTGCAGCTGGGCATCCTGCGCCGGCCCGAGCAGCGCGTGGTTTGCCGCACTCATCTACAGAATCCGTTTGATGATGGCCAGGTTACGGTACAGGACAGTGAGTGGCGCTTTGCCTGGCGTGCTCCAAATGGGCGCGAACGCTGGGCTTTGGGCTGCGCCGACCTGTGCCCAGTGAGTCGCCTGAACCTGGATGTCCAGGGCGAGCGGCTCCGGCCCGACGCGGGGCAATTGGCCAGTGTGGATGCCTGGTTGAGCGGCCTGCAGGTCCACTGCGACGTCGTGGCGGTGGCTGGCTTCCCCCAGCGCGACGCTACCGGGCAGTTGTTCGTGCCGCTGCGGGCCTGGTTGCCGCGGCTGTGGTTGACTGCCGGCGAGCCGTTGGCGGTGGCGGTCGTGCTCGACAGGCGCAGTGAAGTAGAGGATTTCCTTGGCGAGATTCGCCGTCTGCTGGGCGGCTTGCGACCTGCCCCGCACGCAGCGCCGCCCCTGCTGCAGCCGACCGAACCTGCCCCAAGTGCGGCTCCGGTGGCGGCCGCCCTAGAGCGCCTGCAGCGGCCGGGTCTGGACAAGCTGGTGGTGGCCGCGCCGCGGCTGTGGGACGCGCCGTTGCAGCCGCAGGTGGTAGAGAGTCGTCTGTTTTCCCAGCAGCGCGGCGCGTGGATCTGCAGTTTTTCTGCGGCTTTGCTAGGAGGTCGCCCGCAGGGCGTCCTGTGTGCCTCGCCAGAACTGTTGGTTCGCACGCACGGTGAACACCTCGAGACCTTGGCTCTGGCCGGCACGCTCTCGCCCGGGGAGCCCGTGGCCGATCACTTGGCGCGCGAGCATCAGCTCGTCGTCGACTACTTGGACGGGGCGCTGCAGGACATGGGCATCGAGGTTCAGGTGGGGGAACGGCAACTCCGCGGAGCCGGGCCTCTTTTCCACTTGGCGACGCCGCTGAGTGGCCACCGTCCGCCCGGCTTGGATGCGCTGGTGGCCGCGCTGCACCTGCATCCCACGCCTGCGCTTTTGGGTTTGCCTCGGGCCGCGGCGGTAGCAGCGCTGGCCGAATTGGAGCCCGAACCACGTGGTTGGTATGGCGGATTTGCCGGCGTGGTGTCGGCGGCGGGCGACGGCGAGGGCGAATTTGCGGTCCTGCTCCGTGGGGCCGAGTGGCAAAACCCGCAGTGGCGCAGTTGGGCCGGCGCGGGTTTGGTAGCCGGCAGCACCGCGGCAGCCGAGGTCGCAGAGATCCGCAACAAGCATCAAGCGATCGGCCACATGTTTGGCCTGGCGGACTCGCCGTGACGACTGCTGCGGCGCCAGCGCAGTCGCAGGTCGTGCGCGCGCTGGTTCACTTGCTGGCCAACCTTGGCGTTGATCACGTTGTGCTTTCGCCGGGTTCACGGTCCACGCCCTTGGCGCAAGCGGTGGCCGAGCGCGAGGCGTGCGGCGACTGGCGCCTGACGGTCGTGCTCGACGAGCGCAGCGCGGCCTTTGTGGCCCTGGGACTGGCGCGCACGGGGCGCCGTCCGCTGCTGGTGTGCACTTCGGGCAGCGCGGTGGCCAACTGGCTGCCTGCTGTGGTCGAAGCCGGCGAGAGCGGGATCCCGTTGCTACTCCTCAGTGGCGACCGGCCTTTGCGGCTGCAGGGTGTGGGGGCGCCGCAGACCGTTCGTCAGGTAGAACTACTGGCGAGCTACGCCCAAGTGGTGCATCTAGAGGCGTGTGCGACCGACGCGCCCAGCCAGTTTGCGGCCGTCGCGGCGAAAATTCGCGAGCATGTGGCCGACCTGCCGCGTGCCCCGTGCCCCTTGCATGTGAATGTCGGGTTGGACCTACCGCTGGCGTTGGCGCCTGGGCCGGTGTGGCCGCGTCAGGCGGTCGCCATGCCCGCTTCGGTGCTGCCGGCCGGGCCGGTGATCGCGCCGCCTGGGCTGGGCGAGCGTGTACTGGTGGTGGCTGGACCGCTGCCACCCCAAGATCCATTGTTGCTACAGCAACTTGAACAGTCCGCCCTGCTGCTGGCCGAGTGGCCGAGTCACCTGGCGACGGGCCAACTGCGCTGGTTTGACCTGTGGCTGCGCGACCCCAATTGGCGCCGGCGTGCCCTGCCCGATCGGCTGGTGCGGTTGGGAGAGTGGCCGGCGTCCAAGGGGTTGCAGTTGCTGCTGGACGATGCAGCCGCCGCCGGCGTTCCATTCGAGGTCGTGGAGCCGGGGCGCAAGTCGGATCCCTTGGGCTGCAACCGCTTGGCCACGCCCCTGTCGCCGCTGCTTGCCTTGCGCGATTGGGGTCGGCCGCCCAAGACAGAAGTGAGCACATGGAAAGAGCAATTCCGCGAGCTGGATCGTCGGGTCGGTGGGAGCGAGGCGCAGCTGTCGGCTCCGCCCGAGCGGCAGTTGGTGCGGGCGCTGTCTGCCGCCTTGGTCCCAGGCGAGCGCTTGATCCTGGCCAATTCCATGGCGATTCGCGACGCCGACGCCTTTTGCCCGCAGGTGCCGCCAGGGGTCACGGTGCACGTCGCGCGCGGTGCAAACGGGATCGACGGCACCCTTGCGGCCGCCTTGGGTACCGCGCTGGCCGGCCCGCGCACGTGGCTCTGGTGTGGCGACGGCGCGTTCTTGCACGACTGCGGTGCGCTGCAGTTCGTGGCCCAGCAGCAAGCGGACCTGCGCATCGCGGTGGTCGACAACGGTGGTGGCACCATCTTTGACCTGCTGCCGGCGGCCCAAGCTTTGCCTGCGGCAGTCCACGATCGGCTGTTCTATGCGCCCCACGGTATGAATCTGGCGGCTATTGCTCAGGGTTTTGGCGTCCCGACGCGGCGATGGGACGACCCGGAGCAAGCCGTGACGTGGCTGGCGCAGAGCGACCTTGGTCCGCGGGTGGCCATCTTGACCGTGGACCGCCATGCGTCGCTTGCCGCGCGGCGGCAGGCCCAGCAGGCGCTTCTTGCCGGCCTGGAACAGGCATGATGCGGAATCCGTTGGGGTTCGTCTGATGCGGTGGACTCGGTTGCCGCAGCCTGCGGGGCACTTGGCGATCGCGGCGGCCGGTCCGGTCGATGCCCCGCCCGCGGTCCTCTTGCATGGTTTCCTTTCCGACGGCCGGGCTTGGCGCGACCTGCTCGATGGCGGCAGCGTGCCTGAACGGCGCTGGCTGGCGGTGGATCTGCCGGGACACGGCGCGTCTGCGCTGGTGCGTCTTGCCGGCGAGCGCGATCCGTGGCGCGCGGTGGCCGAGCTCTTGGATCGCAGCCTGGCTCCCCACTTGCGTGTTCCGTTTGCCCTGCTGGGCTACTCGGCCGGTGGTCGAATCGCCGCCTGGTGGGCGCTCCAGGGCCAGTTGCCGGCCCGGACTGGCTTGGCGGCGCTTGTGCTGGAGTCGGCGCATCCGGGTCTGCCGCCAGCGGAGCGCGCGTCCCGGCGGCGGCAAGACGACGCCCGTGCCAGTGAGCTCTGGACGGCCGGGCTGCCCGAATTCGTCGCGAATTGGGAGAACCTCGCGCTATTCGCCAGCCAGGGTCGTCTGGCTCGGGATGATTCAAGACTGGTTGCGCAAAGGGAAATTCGCCTGAGTCAGCTCGCCGATGGCCTGGTCGATCACCTGCAGACCCTGGGCACGGGAACCATGCCGCAGTTCGACGACCAAGTGGTACGCGCCGACATGGCGGCACTTGTACTCACAGGTCATGAAGATCCGGGCTATAGTGCCTTGGCGCCGCGCTGGCTGCGGCCCTTGCCAAGTGCCCAGATCCGGGTGGTGCCTGGCGCTGGGCACAATGTGCACCTGGAGGCGCCGGCGGCTTGGCTGGCCGCGGTTGCAGAGGTCCTCGGCCGGCAGTAAGGTGACGACAGCCTTTTGCTGGAGTCGATCATGCTGTCGCAGCGCGCCCTTGTCCCCCGTCTGCTTGCCCTTTCGACCGGAGTTTCGCTGTTGGCGGCCCAGACCGCCTTGGCCTGCGGTGGCTGTTTTTCGATGACGCCGCCGCCGCCCCCTGGCCAGCAAGATCAGCAGTACGTGGTGCAAGACGCGGAACGGGTGCTGTTCGTTCAGGATCCCGTCACCAAGAAGGCCATCGTCTGGGTCGAGGTCAAGTACACGGGCGCGGCCGAGAATTTTGGCTGGGTGTTGCCACTGCCCAAGCAGCCCAAGGTCGGCGTGGGTACCCGCTTTGTTTTTGACCGGTTGGATCAGCAAACGGCGCCGCGCTTCAAGAGCACGAACGCGGGCTTTGAGAATTGCCGCGATCCGCGCGATGGCTGTGTTGAAGGCAAGGACGTGCCTGTCCCGGGTGGGGTGGATGCCGGTCTCAGCTACTCGGACGCCGCGGCACAGGATGCCATGACCGGCGGTGGCGGTGGCGTCACGGTGCTCGATCAGGGGCAGACCGGCCCCTATGACTACACGGTGGTGGCCGCGACGACGACGAACCCGCTGTACGATTGGCTGAATTCGCGCGGCTACAAGACTCCCGCTGCCGCCAAGCCCGTGCTCGAGTCGCACATCAAGAAGGGCGACGTGTTCGTGGCCATCAAGCTGAGCAACGGTAAAGGCGTGGACTTGGTGCGGCCGGTCGCGCTCGAGATGACGGATGCCGAGCCGTGCGTGCCGTTGCGCCTGACGTCGATTGCCGCGGCCAGCGAGATGACGGTGTCTGTGTCGGTGCTGGGGCCCGGTCGGACCGTGCCCAAGAACACCCTGCATGTGCTTCCGAATTGGGCGCGGCTCAACTGGTTCACGGCCGCGAGCAACTACGCGCAGTTGGTGTCGTCGGCCATCGACGAGGCCGGCGGCAACGCGTTTTCAACGGAGTTTTCGGGCAGCCCCAACGCGATCATCGATCCGCTGTTTGTGCCGCCAGATGTCCTGAACACGCTGAAGTCCGTGACGAACGTCCAGACCTTGGCCAACTGGGTCGCTGCCAACAACCAATACTCGGGCATGGAGATCATGGGGGATCTCGAGGACGTGGCCGGGTTTGGCAAGGCCAAAGGCCTGAGCGCGGCTGAGGCGTGGGCGGTCCTGGCCAGCTGCGGCGACAATTGGAAGTACGGGTCGTCCTGTTCGGCGTACTTGCCCTCTGGTCAGTATGTGCAGATGTCGGCAAAGGAAGCGGGTGATCTGGCCGTAGACGGCACGGCGTTGGCCACGGCCTTGGACAAGAACTTCTTCCAGCCGATGCAGGACGTGGTCGCCACCGCCAAGACCTCGGCCAAGCTCACGCGGCTGCTGATGCGCATCTCGCCCGAAGAGATGGACCGCGACCCGGTGTTTGCTTTCAATCCGTCGCTGCCCGACGTGAGCAACGTGCACACCGCAACGTTTACAGAGGTTTGTGGCAACGGCTGGCTGCCCGCGCAGCAAACTCGCCTGACAATTGATGGCATGGGCAGCTGGGTGTTCCAAGGTTCGCCGCCCAATGGCAGCGGTCAACTGGGCAACAACACGATCGATCCGCGCTTCAAGTCGGCGCCGACCGCCCTGCGCATCGAAGTGCTGGACGAGACGGGAGCGCCGATTGCCGTCGATCCCAGCCAGGCCGGCGTGGTGTCGCAGTCGATTGCGGGTGCGCTGCCCGGCAAGCCCACGCTCCCCAAAGACCTGGTGCTCAAGACCGTCTCGCAGTGGCCGGTTCCGCCCGACAATGCGCTGGTCACCACACTGGGCGGTTGGCCCAAGCCGGCGTTCAATTGCACGCCCAAACCGGGTTGGGCCGACGGCAAGGTTCCGCCGTCGCAGCCGCCGGTCGAAGGCGTGGACGCCACGAGCGGAAGTGATGGAAGCAGCGCCGATTCGGCCGCCACCACGTCCGACGCTGGCTCCCTCGACAACGGCACCAGCGACACCGGCACCAACGATACCGGCAAAGCGGCAGCCAGCACCCCGACCACCACCGGCGGAAGCTGTTCCGCGGCCACGCAGGGCAATCCGGCTTGGCTGGGCTTGCTGCTCGCCGCGGGCTTGTGGGTCCGCCTGCGCCGCCGCGTTTGTTGATCTTGGCAGGTTCGACACAAGCTCAGCAATTCTGGATACTGATTGCCGGCAGGTTTTGGCCTGCCGACAGCGGCGGTGAGTTTGCCTTCAAGCGCGCGAAAAGCGTTGGCGTGGACCTTTAGCTGGCTGGCCGGCTTGCCGTGGCTGCTGCAGCTAGCTGTGGTTTTTGCGGTCGCCTGCTCGCCGGTGGCCCCGTCGATCGCCTGCATGTCGGACTCGGACTGCCTCTCTGGGGTGTGCTTGGCCGGCCAGTGCGTACCCAAGGCCGACGCGGCCTTTGGCGACACAGCCACGGACCTCAGCTCGGGCGTCGACGCCTTCTCCAAGTGCAAGATCGACGACGAGTGCGGACAATATGCCGGGGCGTGCACCCTTGGCCGCTGCTCCAGCGGCGTCTGCGTCATGGCTCGATTGCCGGACGACACCACGTGCACCATGGTCGGCGTCGGCAAGTGCACCACCGCCGGCGTGTGCGAAGACGGCGTTTGCGTGCCCACCGCGGTCTGCGACGACAAGAACCCGTGCACCGTAGACAGCTGCACGGACGCCGGCTGCAACCACGCCGTCACCGCCCAAGCCGCCTGCAACGACGGCGACGCGTGCACCCGCGACGACGCCTGTAGCTTGGCCGGGGCCTGCATCGGATTGCCGTTCGAGTGCACGGGAACCAGCGTGTGCGGTACCGCTTCGTGCGACCACGCCAGCGGTTGCGTGGTGCTCCCCGTAGAGGGCACTTGCGACGACGCCGACCCGTGCACCACCAAAGACGCTTGCCAAGCCGGTACGTGCACCGGCGGGCCGCCGCCCGATTGCGACGATGGGTTGCCCTGCACCGCCGACAACTGTCTCGCTGGAATCGGCTGCGGACACCAGCCATTGTCGGCCCCCGACGCTCCCCCCTGTGTGGCCGATGGCGATCCCTGCACGCTGGACTTTTGCAGCGGCGGCTCGTGCATTGGCGTGAACTACGCCGTCTGCACCATTGGCGGAGTGTGCGTGCCGGCACAAAAGGTCTCGGACGGGAACCCTTGCCTGTTCTGCGACCCCGCCGTGCCCAACCAATGGAGCCAGAAGAACGACGCGCCGTGCGACGACGGCGACGCCTGCACCTTTGCCACCAACTGCGTGCAGGGTCAGTGCGTCGGCATCGGCATGGTCTGCGACGACAAGTCGGCCTGCACCAAGGACTTGTGCGACCCCGCGGTGGGCTGCGTGTTCTTGCCGCTCGACGTCACCTGCAACGACGACAGCCTGTGCACACTGGGCGACGCGTGCAAGAACGGCAAATGCGTGGGAACGCCGCTGCCCCCGGCCACGTGCGACGACGGCAACGCGTGCACCACCGACAAGTGCGACGCCACCTTTGGCTGCAGCCACAAGCCCAACGGGCTGCCCTGCAACGATAGCGACCCGTGCACCAAGGGCGACCAGTGCGATGCCGGCAAATGCCTGCCCGGCCAAATGGCTTGCCCGTGCCTGACGGACGCGGAGTGCAACGATGGCAATCCGTGCACGGTCAACACCTGCGTGGCGAGCGGCTGCCAGGCCCAGCCCTTGACCGGTCCGGCGTGCAACGACAGCGACGCGTGCACCAGCGGCGACCACTGCGAGGCCGGTTGGTGCAAAGGCGCGGCAGTGGTGTGCAACGACAAGAATCCCTGCACCTTGGACGGCTGCGTCGCCGAGGTGGGCTGCGTGACGCAAGCCCTGGATTCCACCCCGTGTAACGACGGCAATGCTTGTACGTCGGGGGATCTTTGCGTTCAGGGCAAGTGCGGCGGCAGCCCCAAATTCTGCGACGACGGCAACCCCTGTTCGCTCGACACGTGCAATCCGACCAACGGCGTCTGCGAGCACAGCTTGTTCGGCAACGGAACCGCCTGCCCCGACGACGGCATTGCCTGCACGGTGGACCAGTGCGTGGGCGGGGTTTGCAGCCACGCCGACATCAAGGTCGACATGTGCATGATTCAAGGCACGTGCCTGAGCGGCGGTGCCATCAGCCCGTTGGATAGCTGCCTGGGCTGCCTGCCCAAGCAGAGCCAAACGCAGTGGTCGATGCGCCTCAACTTGCCCTGCAACGATGGCAACCCGTGTAGCGTGGCCGAGAGCTGCAACTCGCTTGGCAAATGCGTTGGCCCCAAGCTGGCGTGCAGCGACAACGAACCGTGCACGAGCGACAACTGCAACAGCGCCGACCCGGTCAGTCCGTGCTACTGGGTCCCCATCGCGGGAGCCTGCGACGACGGCAATGCGTGCACCACCGGCGACGCGTGCAATGCCGGCAAGTGTGCGGGGTCGGGCATCAACTGCTCGGATGCCAATCCGTGCACGGCCGACGCTTGTGTGGCACCCGGCGGATGCAGCCACACGCCCGCGGCGCCGGGCACCGCCTGCGGCGACGACGGCCTGGCGTGCACGCAAGACGTCTGCCAAGACGGCGCCTGCAGTCACCCCGTGGGCGCCGGATGGTGCAAGATTGCTGGGGTCTGCCGGGCGAGCGGCGAGCTCTCGACGTCGGGTCCGTGCCAGGTCTGCCAGCCCAGCGCTTCGGCCACGGCCTGGACGCCTGCCAGCAGCGGTGCCTGCGACGACGGCAATCTGTGCACCGCTGGCGACACGTGCAACGGTGGGGTCTGCAAAGCGGGCAGCGCGGCCAACTGCGACGACGCCAATCCGTGCTCGACCGACACCTGTTCCGCCACCGCGGGTTGCCAACATGCGGTGCAATCGGGCACCAGCTGCAACGACGGCAACGCGTGCACCAGCGGCGACACGTGCCTGGCCGGAACTTGCGTTGGCCAGCCGGTCAACTGCGCGGGCAGCCCAGGCGATTCCGCCGCGTGCCTGTTGGCCGCTTGCGACCCGGCCTTGGGCTGCGTCAAAGCCACCTCGTGCCCTTCGCTTCACGAATGCTCGGCCGGCGAATGCTTGACGGGCCAAGGCGGCAAGTTTGGCCCGGTGCCCCTCAACCTGACCGCTGCGGGCATGTCGGCCTTGGTCGCACCGACCTTGCGTTGGCAAGACACGGGCGAGGACTGGCTGGGCCAAGCACCGCGCCTGTGGTTGGCGGGCCAGTCGTCGACGTGCAGCAATCCCGCGGGGTCGGGCACGGTTGCGGTGGTCAAGCTGGGGCCCGGCGGAGCGCCGCCGCAGGTTCAGTTGGCGACGCCGGCCGTGGCCGGGGTGTGTGGTCAGCAGCCGCAGCTGGTCCCCCATCCGGCAAGCTTTGCCCGGACTTTGCTGGCCTGGCTGGATGTAGACGCCAAGACCTGCGCGACAGGTGTCGTCCGCAGTCAGGTGCTGGGCAGTCCAGCCGTGCAGCCCGGCGCACCGACCGCGTGCATGCCCATCGCCGGTGGGCGCGCCGCGCTGGCCGTGGCCAAGTCCGACGTGAACAGCACCGTGGGTGCCCAGGTCACTGCCCTGCGCAGTGGCGGTTCGCTGGCGTGGCACGCGACCGGTGCCTACCCCGACGGCGTGGTAGGGGCCGGCGCAACGGTGACGGTGGCGAGTGCCCCGGCAGCACCAGCCAAGTTCAACTTTGGTCGGCCGGCGGTGACTACCATCGGTAGCGCCCAGGGCTTGCTGCTGCCGGTCCACGTCGCGCCCCAGAACGGTACTGATTTCCAGCCCTATTCGCAGCTGCAGTTTGGGCAGGTGAGCGCGGCGGGTGCCCAACCGAACTGGGTGGCGGTGTGCAAGGGCATCGACGTCATTGGCACCGATGTGGCTTTCCTGGCGGCGGAGGCGGTCTGGGATAGCGACGCGGCCCGCGTTCTGGTGGCCGTGTCTGGTACGGCGAATCAGGGTGGCAAGGTCCGCGGTTTCTTGGCACATACCCGCTTTGCACCTTCGCTCACCTCGCCCCAGACCGCCGTGGTTGCGCAGTGGTTCGACCCCGTGGCGGGCGAGCCGCCGGCCATCACAGCATTCCGTCTGGCCGAACTGCCAGGAAGCACGGATTTCTTGACCGTGTGGGCCATGCCCGGCAGCGCCCAAGTCTGGGTGGCGCGGCTGAAGGCGGCGAACGACTCCAAGTTCATCACTCAGGTGTCGCAGGTGCTGCTGAGCGACTTTGCCCCCATCAGCGTGGGTTTGCCCTTGACCGGCGCGGGCGGCCTGTCGGACTTGGTCATTGCCCCAGGGGCTGCGCGGTTTTCGCTGGCCTACGAGGGGGCCCTGGGCACCACGGTGTACACCGGCTTGCTGCCAAAGTAGGCGCACGGGACTTGTTAGGGTCGGCTGGAAATCTCGGTCAGTCCTTCAAGTCCGAGTCGGTCCTGGCCGGATTCTCGCCGGTTGCAGAGCGAACCGGGGAAGCCCTACAGGCGGGCACAAGGTAGGGTTTGTGTCCAGAAAGCCGTACTGGCTTGGTACGCATGCCATGTGCACAAGCGGGCGTCAGCGCGATCCGCGCACGGTAATCAATGTCGCGTAGACCGCGAGGGTGACGGCCCCCACCCAGACAACAGCGGTTGCCAAGAGCAGCGATCGGCTGGCGGGGCGGTCGTCGTCGGGCAACTCGTCTTCGCTGGGCCCTGCCGGCTGAGTGCGCACGGCCCAAGATTCTTGCCGCGACGTCTGCGGTTTAGTGGTGTCGTCCAGCCCCTCGCTGGCCGCCGCCTGTGTGCGGGTGCTGTCCTCTGGCGGCTGGACCGACGGCTGCTCGGCCAGGCGCCGCGTCAACTCGGCCTGGTCCATTTGGAAGGTCGCGTCTTCGTGTTGGGGCGGCGCGGGCGGCGGCGGCGCGGACTTGCCCGCGGCTTGTCGCTCGGCGCTGGGTCGCGTCGGCGGGCGCGGGGGCGGCGCAGTCTTGCGGCCCGGCGGGGTGCTCGGTGGCACCGGCGGTGGAGTGGGCGGCCGCTCGGCAAGGGGAGGCGGCAGGCTTTCGGTCGGCACCGCACCGGTCCCGGTGGGCGGGCTGGCTGGGGCCGGCAGCTCGGGCGGCGACAGCACCGCCAGCTCAAAGGTGGGGTTGTCCAACTCGGGGACAGGCGGAGGCCCGGGCCTGCTGACCAGCGGCGCCGGTGGCAGCGGGGGCGGCGACTGCGGCGAAGTGCTGGCCGCGCGGCTGGCGGCTCCGGGCTTGCCGGGCACCGTGGTTTGGGCCAGCAAGTCGCCATCGCGCTGCGGAATCGGCGGCGGTGCGGCCGGGGCCGCCGGCTGGCGTGGCTGAGAACCGGTGGCGGCCGCCGCGGGACGCACGGCGACATTGGGCGAGCTTGCGGGCGGTGCGGACACGGCACGTGCTGGCCCGCTGGCCGCGCTGGCCGGGGCCACGGGCGGAGAAGGCACTGCGCGTACCGAAGCGCTCGCTGCACTGGCCGCGGCCGCTGGCAGGGGCGGAACGGCCCGCGCGGCACCACTGGCTGCCTGAGCCGGCGCTGCAGTTGCGGTTGCAGGGGCTGCGGCTGGTCCCAAGGGCGGTGGTGCGGCTTGGGGCGGCG
>JBBISH010000032.1:0-52269 GCA_037441385.1 Myxococcales bacterium | reverse complement strand
GGCGGGTCGAACACCACCGCGATGTGCGTCGGGTGGTACTGCTTCAGCAGCTTCTGCAGGGCGTTGACCGCGCCGCGCACCGCGCCGGTCGGCTGGCCGCTCTTGGTGGAGAGGGGCGGCAGGGCGGCGCGGATGGCGCTGAAGTCGGTGCCCCGCTTCTTGTTGGCGTAGGTGACGATGGCATGCCAGTTCGCCGGGGCGGGGGCGGTGGCCACGGTGCGGCCGTGACCGCGGCGAGCTGGCCTTGGGCGGCAGCGGTGGCGGCGGCAGCCAGCTACCGGACCAGTTATGTCCCCAAAACGCCTGGCGAAATCAAGCTGAACCACAACGAGGCGCCGGACGACCTGGACGCCGATCTGAAGGCCGAGATCCTGAGCCGTTTGGCTCAGTTGCCTTGGCACCGCTATGTCGACCCCGACGGAGCGGGCGTGCGCCAGGCGCTGGCTGCGGCGACCGGGCAGCCGCTGGCGGGCGTGGCGGTCGGGCACGGCGCCAACGACCTGATCGCGCGGCTGATGTTTGCGCTGGCGCCGGGGACGGCGGTGATCCTGGTCGAGCCGGACTACTACGTGCACGGCCGATCGGCCCAGTTGGCCGGGCTGCCGGTGCGACGGGTGCCGTTGCGGCGAGTGGGCGCGGACTACACCTTGGACGTGAACGGCATTTTGGCGGCGGCGGGCAGCGGGCCGGCCCTGCTCGTGCTCAGCAACCCCAACAACCCCACCGGCAGCTTGTATGCCGACGCGGCCATCGACCGGCTGATCGCCGAGTTTCCCGGCGCGATCGTGTTGGACGAGGCCTACGCCGAGTTTGCCGGTCGCACGCGCCAGGCTGAGCTGGCCAGTCACAGCAACCTTGCGATTTTGCGGACTTTGTCCAAGGCCTATGCCATGGCAGGGGTGCGCCTGGGCTACCTGCTGGCTTCGCCGGAGGTAGTGGCACAGCTGGACAAGCTGCAACCTCCCTATCCCATCAGCGTGTTGCAGACCGTGGCGGCCGAAGTAGCGCTGAGCCACGGCGAGCGCGCCCGCCAGCGGGTGGCCGCAGTGGTGGCCGAACGGCAACGGCTGCAGACCGACTTGCGAGCGCTTGGTGTAGATGTGCTGGATAGCCATGGCAATTTCCTGCTCGCGGCCTTGGGCGAGCGGCGGCCGGCGGTGCTGACGGCACTGGCGCAGGCCCAGCTGGCGGTGCGCGACGTGGGCGATCTCCCCGGCGCGGCGGGCTGTTTGCGGCTGTCGATCGGCGTGCCTGCGGCCAATACCAAGCTCTTGGCGGCGGTGCGGCAGGCCTGGCATGGGTAGGCTTGGCGTGCAAACCCAGATGCCGCTTGCGGATTGGCAGCAGCTGATCCGGCGGGCGGCGCTGATCTACGACTTGGATGGCGTGGTCGTCGACGTGCGGGCGACCTACCGCCAAGCCTATCTGTGTGGAATCGAATCGTATTTTCGCCTGGACTTGGGCCTGCAGCGCCCGCCGGTGCGCGTGGCGGCCGTGCACTTGCTCAAGCGCCACCGCGGCTTCAACGATCCGGCCGAGGTGACGGCGATCTTGCTGCGGCTGCTGCTGCGGGCGCACTTGCAGGGGCCGTCGCCAGGCTTTGCCGAGCGGTGGATCGCGGCCGCGTTGGCTGATGGTCGCTTGGACGCTTGGCGACCCGCGGCGCTGGCAGGGCTGGACCCGGCCCAACAAGCGTGGTTGATCGAGCGCGAAAACCTGGAGGCCGCCTTGGCCCTGGTGCGCGAACACTATGTGGGCTCGGCCGCGGTTGCGCGGGTCTTTGGCACGCGGCCGCGCCTGCGCGTGCTTGGTCTGGCCCGGCGCGATCGGCTGCTGGCGGACGCCCAGAGCGGCGAGATGCGGCCCGTCGGCGTCTATTCGGGGCGGACCTTCGCCGAAATCCAAATGGTTCTTGGCGAGTTCGAGCGCTTTGCCCCGCTTCGCCGCGCCGGGGACCACGCCGCCATCGAAGCGGTGGACACCGGTGCACACAAGCCCGACGGTGCGCCTCTGCTGCGCCTGGCCGAGCGCCTGGGCCGCGACGTCGTGCTGTATCTGGGCGATCTGCAAGCGGATCGTCTGGCCCTGCTGGACGCGCGCCGCCGCGACCCGCACCGAATCTGGCTGCTGGGGCAAGTGCTCGCCGGGCCGCGCGATCACCCGTGGGACGACGCGGACGCGGCGGCGGGGACAGTGGACGCGCTGGTCGCGACGGGCGATGTGTAGAGAAAATCGACATGTGGACAATTTCTGCCATCCGTCGCACCAACCAGGCAGACTTCTTTAAGAAATCCCACTGCATGCATTGACACGCCGTCGGCACGATCCTTGCTTGGTATCCGGATGGGTCGCGCGTGGGGCGCGCAGTGTTTGGCGGCCGTACCGCCCGGAAGGAGTCCAAATGAACCCGATGCATCCCAAGATGGCCCTGCGCCACCGCCGACGGATGGGACTTGTGTCCTGGTTGGCGCTGGCGGCGGCCGTGTTGCTGGGCGGCTGCGACAGCGAACCTGCCTCGACCACTCCCAGCGGCAAAAGTTCGTTCCAATCGTACAAACCCGGCTCGTCGACCAGCTTGTCGGCCGAGGCGTCCAAGAGCGGCGCCGCCACTGCGGGCGCGCAAAACGACAGCGCCGCGACCAAGGTGGAAGAGGGCGACGTGGCCAAGCTGGTGGGGACGCAGCTCTACGTGCTGAACCAGTGGCGCGGCCTGCAGGTCATCGACCTGAGCAATCCCGTGCAGCCCAAGCTGAAGGCGCGGGTGGCCAGCACCGGCACCCCGCGCGAGATGTACATCGACGGCAACGAAGCGGTGGTGCTGGTCTCGCAGGTCGCCAAGCTGGATAACGTCGCCGGCAAGCCGGTGGCGACCGCCGGCAGCCAGGTCAAGCGCATTGGCCTGGGCGCTACGCCGGCCGAGACCGCGTCGCTGGATCTGGGCGGCTACATCGCCCAAAGCAAGCGGATCGGCGACAAGCTGGTGCTGGTGGTGCCGCAAGTCAGCTGGAATCCTTGGTATTGGGGCTGCTGGGGCCCGTACGGCTGCATGGGCGGCGCCAAGGCCGGCGGCGCGGCGACCTCTTCGGGCGGGGCCACGGGCAGCGGCTCGGCCTCGACCGGCGCGGCTTCGTCGGACTCGTCGATCGCCTATCCGGGCGGCTGGGGCACCGGCAGCATCGACGCGCCCACCACCAAGATCGTGGTGCTGGATCTGAGCAAGGCCGGCGCCTTGAGCAAGTTGGGCGAAGTGGAAGTCCCCGGCGGCGTGATGACGGCCGACATCCAGATCGGCGAGATCCTCATCGCCAGCCAGAGCTGGAAATGGGACAACACCTCGGGCACTTACACGCTGCGGCTGCATCAGGTTTCGCTAGATTCGAACGGCTTGCCCAAACTGGCCGCCACGACGAGTGAAGATCAGCCGTGGACCAATACGTCCAGCTCGGTGGTGGTGCAGGCCCTGCGCACGGGCGCCGGCAAGTTCTTGCTGGCGCGGCAGAATTGGCAGAACGGCGGCGGCTATCAGTACAGCCTGCAAGTCCGCTACGTCGACGCCGGCAAGTGGGCGACCGGCGGCAAGATGACCAAGGCCGTGGGCAACTACGGCGCGCTGCTGGCCAGCGACGGCAAGGTCGCGCTGCTGGCGGCCGGCATCGCCGTGGGCGCCACGGCGACCGACGACGGCGCAACCGACGAAGGCGGCAAGGATACGGGCCCCAGCGGCACCACGCTGAGCGTCGACCTGGACGTGATCGACCTGGCCGACCCGGCGACCCTGACGGTGGCGAGCCACGTGCAGTGGCCGGGCGAAGGTACGGATCTGTGGTCGGCCCAGTTGCTCAATCTGACCAATCATCGCTGGCTCTTGGGGACCCGTGCCGCCAACTGGAGCGACGTGACCCTGCGCGTCATCGACACCACCGCGCCGGCGGACACCAAGGTGGTCGGCTCGCAAAAGATTGCCTCGGACTACGGCTCGCAGGTGCAGGTGCTGTCGGATGCGCTGCTGGCGGTGCCCGTGCTGTCCAAGAACGTCGCGGCGGGCGACTACACCATGGGCGTGCAGCTGATGTCGCTGGGGGCGACCGGCAACTTGCAGCTGCGCGGGCTGTTCCAGTCGGGCTACACCTACTGGTATCAGCTCAAGAACCTGCTCGCTGGCGACAAGCTGGTCCGCATCGCCAACCCCGGTCTGGAGTTGGTCGATGTGGCCAACCTGGATCAGCCCAAGCTGCTGGCGACGCTGGAATTGGCCGCGGAAGTCATGGACTTGGTGGCTGCGGGCGGTCGACCGGTGGCGCTGGTGCGGTCGTGGAAGGACGGCCAGGTGTGGCTGCGCGTGCTGAAGGCGGGCTCGACCGATGAGCTGAACCCCGACGGCGAGCTGAAGACCAACCTGCAGTGGGGCCGCCTGTACGCCAACGGCAACCTGGTCTATGCCGTGGATTACCAAGCGATCCGCGCCTACGACGTCAGCAGTCCGGCCGCGCCCAAGGCCCGCGGCACCTGGACCGCCCCGAACCAAGGCAGCGGCGGCACCAGCCAATTCTGGTGGAACAGCTGGGAGGTGCCGCAACAGGGCTCGACGCTTTACCTTTTGGGTACCAGCGTCAGCTACACCCAGGCCAGCGGCGCCGACTGCTACCCCAGCGCCGACGGCGGCAGCACCGAGCCCGCCAAAGCCGACGCGGGCACTGCGACGGATCCGGCCATGCCCGACGCCGCCGGAGCGGGGATGCCCAAGCAAGACGACGCCGGCAGCGGCGGCGGCACCCCGGACATGGACGCTGGCGGCTACGCCGACGCGGGCGGGGTCGACAGTGGCAGTAGCGGCAAGACCGACATCGGGAATTGCTACCTGAACCCCAAGTACACCACCCGCGTGCTGGCCGTGGACTTCAGCGACCCCGACTCGCCCAAGGTGGGCAGCCAGCTGGACCTGGAAGGCGTGAGCTGGGCCAGCCAGCCGCAGATCGCCGGGAACAAGCTGATCCTCACGCATTACACCAGCTTGCAGGGCAGCGACGGCCAGTGGTACGGCCAGTACTGGCTGGACCGCATCGACATCAGCAAGCCGACCCAACCCAAGCTGGTCGACACCATCAACGTGCCGGGCTGGCTGGTGGGCCTGGGCGCCGACGGCAACAGCGCCGTCACCCTGGACTGGCAGCCGCTGGCCGGGAGCAAGGCCGACGAAGGCAAGGTGCAAAACGTGCTGTGCGGGCTGAAGCTCAGCGGCGGCAAGGCCTACCTGCAGTCGACGGTGACGCTGCCCGACCAGGCTGGTGCGATGGTGCGCCACGGCGACGCGGTGTACGTGGCGACCTGGCCCTACTGGTGGCTGTGGCAGGCAGAGTCCAACGCGGCGAGCGCGCTGCCCGAGTCCAAGCTGCTGGTCTACAACGTCGCCGACCTGGCCAAGCTGAGCCAGAGCGCCGCGCTGGATACCGGCGCTGGCGTCGGCTGGCTTACGGTGGACACGGGCAAGCTGTTCGCGCAGCTGGGCGGCGGCCTGGGCATGAGCGTCTGGGACGTGGCTGTGCCGACCCAGCCGACGTTCAAGAGCTTCCTGCCGACCCAAGGTGGCTGGTCGCCGCGGGTGGCAGTGATTGGCGGCAAGGCCTACGTGCCCTCGGGCTGGTACGGTGTCGCGGCCTACGATCTGTAAAATACTGAAATAGCTAAGGTTTCAGCGCGTCTCGGAGTTCAGGCGCGCTGGAACCACGGCTACACTCGGGCGAGCAGACGACTCGGCGTCCCGCCTATTCCGTGTCCAAGAAGTGTTCGAAGCTGACGACGCGCTCGCCTTCGGCCACGTTGATCAGCTTCACACCCTGGGTATTGCGGCCGATGACGCGGATCGAAGCCACTGGGATGCGGAGCAGGATGCCGCCGTCGGTGACGATCAGCACCTCGCCGGCCGGATCGACGGCGCGCAGGCCGACCACCTTGCCGTTGCGGGCGCTGGTCTTGATGGCGATGACGCCCTTGCCGCCGCGGGTCTGCAGGCGGTAGTCCTTGGGCGGCGTGGCTTTGCCAAAGCCGTTTTCGCAGATGGTGAGCAGGACCGTGCCGGTGGGCGCTGCGCCTTCGCCTTCGGTCGCGTCGATGCTGTCTTCGGGCTCGGGGGGCAGGTCGATCGCCTCTTCGACCAGATCCGTGGGGGCTTGGATGACGGCCAGGCTGACCACCGCGTCCTTGCCCGACAGGTCGACGCCGCGCACGCCGCGGGTGGCGCGCCCCATCGGCCGCACGTCGGTCGAGCGGAAGTGGATGCTCATGCCGTCGCGCGTCGCCAGCACCACGTTGTCGGTATCGCGGACGATCTTGGCGTCGATCAGGTCGTCGCCTTCGTCCAGGACGATCGCGATGATGCCGGTCGAGCGGATCTTGCTGAACTGCATCATGTCGGTCTTCTTGACCGTGCCGAACTTGGTGGCCATCAGCACAAAGGCCTGGTCGGTGAACTCGCGGACGGGCAGCACACCCTTGATCTCCTCGCCCTTTTCGACCGGGATGAGGTTGATGATCGGCTTGCCGCGGGCTTGGGCGGCGCTCTGCGGCACTTCGTAGACCTTGAGCGTGAACACCTTGCCCAGGCTGGTAAAGATCAGCAGGTCCATGTGGGTGGTGGCCACGAACAGGTCGACGACGAAGTCCTCTTCCTTGGTGGTCATGCCGGTCTTGCCCTTGCCGCCGCGGCGCTGGCTGCGGTAGGTGGACAAGGGGGTGCGCTTGATGTAGCCGGCCTTGCTGATGGTGACGACCACGTCCTCGTCGGCGATCAGGTCTTCGACCGACAGCGAGCCGGTGTCGTCGATGATGTCGGTGCGCCGCTCGTCGCCGTACTCGTCGCGGACCGCCACCAACTCGCCGCGGATCACGCCCATCAGCTTGGCGTCGTCTTCGAGCACCGACTTGAGCCAGGCGATGGTCTTTTGCAGCTCGTCGTACTCGGCGCGGATCTTGTCGCGCTCTAGGCCGGTCAGGCGCTGCAGGCGCATGTCCAAGATCGCCTGGGCCTGGACATCGGTCAGCTTGAAGCGGTCGATCAGGCCCTGCTTGGCGGTCGGCGGATCTTCGCTGCCGCGGATGATGGCGATCACCTCGTCCAGGTGGTCCAGGGCGATCAGGTAGCCTTCCAGGATGTGCGCGCGCGCCTCGGCTTGCTTGAGCTCGTACAGGCAGCGGCGCGTCACCACCTCGCGGCGGTGATCCAGGAACAGCGTCAGCATCTCGAGCAGCGTCAGGATCTGCGGCTGGCCGCCGACGATGGCCAGGTTGATGATGCCAAAGGTGGTCTGCAGTTGCGTGTGCTGCAGGAGCTGGTTCAAGACCACCGTGGCGATGGCGTCGCGCTTGAGCTCGATGACGATGCGCATGCCCTCGCGGTCGGACTCGTCGCGCAGGTCGCTGATGCCTTCGATCTTCTTTTCGCCGACCAGATCAGCGATCTGCTCGATCAGGCGCGCCTTGTTCACCTGGTACGGGATCTCGTCGACGATGATGGCTTCGCGACTGCCCTTTTTCTCTTGCTCGATGCGGGTCTTGGCGCGGATCTTCAGCTTGCCGCGGCCGGTGGTGTAGGCGTCCAGAATGCCCTGGCGACCAAAGATGGTGCCGCCGGTGGGGAAATCGGGGCCCGAGATGTGCTGCATGACCCCGGCGAAGTCCAGCATGGGGTCGTCGATCAGCGCGATCAGGGCGTTGCAGATCTCGCGCAGGTTGTGCGGCGGGATGTTGGTGGCCATGCCGACCGCGATACCGCCCGAGCCGTTGACCAGCAGGTTGGGCACCTTGGTCGGCAGCACCGACGGCTCTTGATCGTGGCCGTCGTAATTGGGCACGAAGTCGACGGTCTCTTTGTCCAGGTCGGCCAGCAACTCGTGCGCCAGCTTGGCCATGCGGACTTCGGTGTAACGCATCGCGGCCGGCGGATCGCCGTCGATCGAGCCAAAGTTGCCCTGGCCGTCGACCAGCATGTAGCGCAGCGAAAACGGCTGGGCCATGCGGACCAGCGTGTCGTACACCGACGCGTCGCCGTGCGGGTGGTACTTGCCGATGACGTCGCCGACCACGCGCGCCGACTTCTTGTAGGCGGCGTTCCAGTTGTTCTTCATCTCGTGCATCGCGAACAAAACGCGGCGATGCACGGGCTTGAGGCCGTCGCGGACGTCGGGGAGGGCGCGGCCGACGATCACGCTCATGGCGTAGTCGACGTAGGCCGTCTCCATTTCGTGCTTGATCGACACCGGCAAGACGTGGCCGATTTCACTCGGCTGTCCAGGCGTTCCCGGCTGCTCCCCATCCGGAGCAGTTTCGGGCGTGTCGAGCTCTGCAGGGGGCTGCTTGTCGTCGGCCATCAGGGTTCCTTGGGGCGGCACAGGCCGCAGAAGGGCGCAAAAGTCTACGTCAGATCGGCGATTTCGTCAATCCGGGCAGAGATTCTAACCCCTTGAAAGAATGGGGTGGTTTGCGACGCGTCTGGCGATCCTTGAGCCGCGCCAGCCTTGCCGGTAGACTGCTGCGCCATGAGCGACCCGCAGAACCCCACTCCGAGCAGCGAACCTCCCTTTCTGTCGGTGGTCGTGCCGGCCTACAACGAGCAGGACAGCCTGGGGCCGATGCACGAGGCGCTGCTGGCCGCGCTGGAGCCCTGGGGCCGCAGCTTCGAGATCCTCTACGTCGACGACGGCAGCCGCGACGACTCGATGCAGGTGCTGCAGAAATTGGCCGCCGACCCGCGCGTCAAGGTCATCCAGTTCCGCCGCAACTTTGGCCAGACCGCGGCGATGGCGGCCGGCTTCGCCCATGCCACCGGCGAGGTGATCTGCCCGATCGACGCGGACTTGCAGAACGATCCTGGCGACATCCCGCTGCTGGTGGCCAAGCTGGAAGAGGGCTACGACCTAGTGGCCGGCATCCGCGCCAAGCGCCAGGACAAGGCGCTGACGGTGGTCATCCCGTCCAAGATCGCCAACCGCATCATCGCCCGCGTGACCGGCGTGGACCTGAAGGACAATGGCTGCACACTCAAGGCTTTTCGCTCGGAGGTGCTGCGCGACGTGCACCTGTACGGCGAGGCCCATCGCTTCATCGCCGCCTTTGCCGCCATGGCCGGCGCGCGCATCACCCAGATGCCGGTGCGGCACCATGCCCGCCGTTGGGGCGTGAGTAAGTACAACCTTTCCAAGACGTTCCGCGTGGTGCTCGACCTCATCACCGTGCGCTTTCTGTTGGCCTATGCCACCAAGCCGACGTACTTCTTTGGCCGGTTTGCCTTCGCGTGCTTTGGCGCGGGCGGGATCGCCCTGCTGTGGACGCTGGCGCAACGCTTTTTTGCCGGGATTTTCGTCAAGGATCAGCCGCTGTTTCTGGTGGGGATCTTCTTCTTGCTCAGCGGCTTGCAGCTGCTGCTGTTTGGCCTGTTGGCCGAGCTGAACATGCGCACCTACTACGAGTCGCAGGGCAAGCCCACCTACTTTGTGCGGCAGCGGCTGAACGTCGCCGCCCCGCCGCGCGGATAGGACGGGCGCATGTGCGGAATTGCCGGCTGGGCTTCGCTGCGCCCCGAGCGTTTTGACGACGACGCGCCGCTGATCCTGGGTCAGATGCGCGAGAAGCTGCTGCACCGCGGGCCCGACGACGACGGCGCCTGGCTGTCGCCGCTGCATCGCGATGGTCACCAAGCCCGCTGCATTCTTGGCTTTCGCCGGCTGTCGATCGTCGACCTGCAGGGCGGCCACCAGCCCATGGGCAACGAAGACGGCACCGTGCAAGTCGTTTTCAACGGCGAGATCTACAACCACCTGGAGCTGCGCCGCGAGCTCGAGGGTCTGGGGCACGTGTTTGCCAGCCACAGCGACACCGAGGTGCTGGTGCACGGCTGGGAGTCGTGGGGCACCGACGTGCTGGCGCGCTGCAACGGCATGTTCGACCTGGCCATTTGGGACGACCGCCGCGGCTCGCTGCTGCTGGCGCGCGACCGGTTTGGCAAGAAGCCGCTGTTCGTCGGGGTGATCGACGACGGCGAGACGCTGGTCTTTGGCAGCGAACTGAGCGCGGTCCTGGCGCACCCCGGCGTGCCCAAAGCCGTGGATCCGCGCGGGCTTGCCGGGCTGTTCATGCTCGACTACGTGCCCAGCCCGCGCTCGATGGTCCAGGCCGTGCACGCGCTGACTCCGGGGAGCTTCTACCTGTGGCAGCGCCGGCCCGGCGAACACCGCGGCGCCACGGTGACGGTGGCGACCTGGCATCCGCCGCGGCCGCCGCGGCCCGAGCTGCAAAAACTGAGTCAAAGCGAGCAGCTGCAAGAGCTCGATCAGCGCATCCAACTGGCGGTCGAGCGGCGGCTGATGTCCGACGTGCCGCTGGGCGTGTTCTTGTCGGGCGGCATCGACTCGTCGCTGGTGGCCTGGTACGCGGCGCAGCGGCGGCCGGCGGCCGAGCTCGACACCTTTGCCATCGGCTTTGACGATCCCAGCTTTGACGAGAGCGCCCATGCCCGCGCCGTGGCCCAGCACCTGGGCACGCGCCACCACGAGCAAGTCCTGACGGCGCAACAGTGTCTGGACCTGATCCCCGACCTGCTGACGCGCCTGGACCAGCCGCTGGCGGACGCGTCGATCGTGCCCACTACCTTCCTCGCACAATTTGCCCGCCAGCATGTCACGGTCGCTCTGGGCGGCGACGGCGGCGACGAATGGTTCCTGGGCTATCCGACCTTTGGCGCGCACCGCCTGGCCAGCGCCTTTGATGCCCTGCACTTGGGCGCCACGCAGCCCCTGCTGCAGGCCATGGTGCAGCAACTGCCGACCAGCCATGCCAATTGGTCCCTGGACCAGCAGGCCAAGCGCTTTGTCCGCGGCCTGCGCGAGTCGGTGGCGCAGCGGCACTTTGCGTGGATCGGCGGCCTGCCGTGGCGCGAGGCCCTGGCTGTGCTGCATCCCGACTTCCGGGGCCGTTTGGGCGAAGTCGATCCCTCGCCCACGCCGCGCCGGCCCGAGGTGCTGGCGGCGCTCGACGAATCGTGGGCGGCATGGAAGGCTGTCGCGCCCGATGAATTATCGGCGTTGGCCGGCTTGTATGCCCGCTGGTATCTGGCCGACGGGGTCCTGCAAAAGGTCGACCGCGCGACCATGCTGCACAGCTTGGAGGCGCGCGCGCCGCTGCTGGACCCCGAGGTCGTGGAGCTGGCCCAGGCCATGCCGGCGCACTGCAAGCTGCGGCGCGGCACCACCAAGTGGGCGCTGCGGCAGTTGGCAGCCAACAAGCTGCCGGAGGCGATCGTCAAGCGCCCCAAGAAGGGCTTTGGTGTGCCTTTGGGCGCCTGGCTGCGCGGGCCGCTCCGCGGCTGGTTGAACGACCTGCTGGGCGATTTGACCTGTGCCGAAGCGGGGTTTTTTGATCCCGCCGGTGTGCAGCACCTGCTGCGCGAACACAGCGACGGCCGCGCCGACCACCGCAAGACCTTGTGGGCGATGGCGAGCTTCGAGGCCTGGCGGCGCCCGCGGGGCATCCGCGCATGACCGCGCTGATGCAGGCCATTGGTGTGGAACTGCGCGCCGATCAAGCGCTTTTGGTAGTGGTGGACCGCCTAGAAGGCGTCATCGACGAGCGGCGGGTTTTGCAGGTGCCCACGGCCGCCCACGTCACTCAGGCCATCGACGTTCTGCGCGAGCGCGCTGCCGAACCGCTGGCCTTGGTGGGTCTGACGCGCACCGCGCCCGCGGCGCCCCACGACGACTGGAGCGCCTGGCCCAGCTTTGCGCCGGGGAGCTGTCTGGCCGCGGCCGAGCTCACCCACGGTCCATGGCAGGGCGCTGGCGATTTGGCCGTCTTGGCGGTGGGCAGCCAGGTCTGGGGCGCGGTCGTGCGCGCCGGGCACTTGGCCGAGTCGGAGCCCGTGGCCGCGCACCTGCCCCTGGACCCGCTGGGGCCGCCTTGTCCTTGTGGTGGGCGCGGTTGCCTGCACAGCTACGTCGATGGAGCGGCCCTGCGGCGCTTGGCCGGCATGGGGCAGATGCCGTTGCGCGGCGCCCCTGGAGTGCTGCGTCCGGCCGCCGAGCACCGCGATTGGGCCGGCCGGGGCGATCGCCGCGATAGCCGAGCAGCCTGGCTGAATCAGGAGTTGGCGGACTACTTGGCGCACGCCTTGCACCTGCTGGCCCGTGCCCACGGCGTTCAAGGCACCGCGCTGGCCTGGCCGGGCTTGCAGCCCACGGGGCAGCTGGCCCAGACCTTGGCCGCACGCCTGCAGACGCGCATGCCTGGCGCGCCGCCGCTGCTAGTTTCGGCCTGGCCGGATCAGGCGCTGGCTCATGGAGCGGCCTTGCGAGCCCTGCAAGCGACCGGCCTGCGTTGAACCATCGAAGCCACGACTTGAGCAAACCGCCGAACTACCGCATACTATCCGGCCCTGCGGCGCGGAACCTTCGCGCCAAGTCGAGAGCTGAGCCGTGAGCCTGCGCATCCACAACACCCTGACCCGCCAGAAAGAAGCCTTCGTGCCGATGCAACCCGGCAAGGTAAGTCTGTATGTCTGCGGGGTTACGGTGTACGACGTGTGCCACGTCGGTCATGCGCGCGTGTACGTGGTGTTCGACGTGGTGCAGCGCACGCTGAAGAAGCTGGGCTACGACGTCAAGTACGTGCGCAATTTCACGGATGTCGACGACAAGATCATCAACCGCGCCAACAAGAACGGCGAGACTTGCGATCAGCTGACCGAACGAACGATTGCGGCGTTCTACCGCGACATGGACGCCCTGGACATCCAGCGCCCGCAGGTGGAGCCGCGCGTTACCGGCCATATGCCCGAGATCATTGACCTGGTCCAACAGATCATCGATCGCGGCCACGCCTACGTGGTGCCGGGCGAATTCGGCGGCCACGACGTGTACTTCGACGTGGTCTCGTACCCCAGCTACGGCGCGCTGTCGGGTCGCTCGCAAGACGACAACCAAGACGGCGCCTCCGAGCGCGTCAGCCACGACGCCCGCAAGCGCAGCCAGGCGGATTTCGCGCTGTGGAAAAGCGCCAAACCCGGCGAGCCTGCTTGGGATTCGCCCTGGGGTCCCGGTCGGCCCGGCTGGCACATCGAGTGCTCCGCGATGTCGTGCAAGCACCTGGGCGCGGCGTTCGACATCCACGGCGGCGGCAAGGACTTGGTGTTCCCCCACCACGAAAACGAGATCGCCCAAAGCAAGGCGGCCAATGGCCAGGACTTTGCTCGCTACTGGATGCACAACGGCTTCGTTACGGTCGACAGCGAGAAGATGTCCAAATCGCTGGGCAATTTCTTCACGATCCGCGACGTGCTGGCGCGCTACCACCCACAGGTGCTGCGCTACTACCTGCTGACGGCGCACTACATCGCTCCGCTCAACTTCTCGGACAAGTCGCTGGACGACGCCAACCGGCGCGTGCTGTACGTCTACGAGAAGCTGGCTGCGGCCGACGAACTGCTGGCGCGCACCCAGGTGGCGGTCGGTCCCGAGCTGCCGGTGGTGCAGAAGGCGCGCACCGAACTGTTCGACGCGCTGAGCGACGATTTCAACACGCCCCGGGCGCTGGCGGCGCTTTCCGAGCCCTTGCAGGCCTTGGCGCAAGCACTTGAAAAGCCAAAGGATCAGGCCAACCAGAAGACGGTGGCGCAGGTCCGCGCGCTTTTTGGCGAGGCGGCCGAAGTGCTCGGCCTGTTCCAGCACGCGGCGGCGACGACCGCGGTCGAGATCCTGGAGCTGGCCAAAACGCTGCGCTTCCCGGCCGGGTCCGCGGCGTTGGCCAACGTGGAACGGTTGATCGAGGAGCGCAACGCCGCGCGTGCCAACAAGGATTTTGCCCAGGCCGACGTACTGCGCAAGCAACTGCTCGATCTGGGGGTCGAAGTCGGCGATACTCGGCAAGGGACCGTCTGGCGGCCAAATTTGGACCAGGGCGACAGTATTGGGTAGAAGCGGCGGCTTTGGCCCCGTTGACCGTGTCGAGAGAAATCCAGGAAGAGTCGAGAGAAATCCAGGAAGGGTCAGAAGAACGCAAGGAAGGATCCCCCCACGGCGGGAGTGGTCGATGAGGTAGAGAATGGATGCTGATTTTATCCGCGAACTTGGCGTGCTCGGCGTGTTCGTGCTGCTGTACATGGTCGGTTCGACGCTGCTGATCCGCGGCCACAAGGCCGACCTGTCGGCCGTGCACAACCCCAGCAACGCCACGCGTCGCGCGGCCACCGGTGCTTCGGGCGGGGCCCCCGTGCGCTTGAACCGTCGCCGCAAGGCGCGCCTGCGCGAGGCGATCGAGCGCGGTGAGGTCGAGGCCGAGGGCCAGGCGACCGGCGACGAGCTCAAGGACGAAGATTAGTCCAGCCATTGTTTTGGGGTGGCCGATGGGACGAATCCTTTGGCCGCACCTGGTTGCGGTCTTGACCTTCTTGCCCGCAGGGCTGGCTCAGGCCGACTTGGCCGCGCCGCGCTTCCGCCTGCCGGTCCACAAGTCCGCTGAACCGGCCAAGAAACCCACTCCACCCGTGGTCGCGCCAGCGCCCAGGCCTCTTGCGCCGGACGCGGCGTCGGTGCTGGGCTGCGCGCTTCCCATCGTGCCGCCCGGCCAAGAAGCTCAGGTGGTGCGCTTGTTTGCGCCCCCTGCCGGCCTTGTCGGAGTCAGCGCCGACGCGATCGCCATCGCGGGTGGCCGCATCGCCGGGACTTGGCTGGTGGCGCGCCCCGGCGCCCAGCCCGAACGGCGCGTCTATCTACTGTCGCCTCGCGCGGCGCAGGCAGATGACAAAGCGCTGCTCACCAAGAAGTTTCGCATCCAGCTGGCCGCCCCATGCTGGGGCCACGGCCCGATCGAGGCCCCAGACGAGCCAGCCTTGCGCGCCTTTGCCCTGGCTGCTTCGGCGACCGCGACGTGTGCCGCCCAACCCGACCTGGATCGGGCGCTGCAGCAGGCCGTCCTGGCCGCCGAAGACGCGGTCGCGCTGGCGTGTCCAGCCACCGCGGCGCAGGCGGGCGACGTCTCGGCTTTACTGCGCGAGCTCGACGCCAAGGGCCAGGTCGGCGACCGCGACGCGGCCCAGAAGCTGCTGGAACAAATCGAGAAGATCGACACAGGCCGCTTGGATCTGACGATTCGCTTTGATCTGGGCCTGGCGCTGGCGCTCCACGGCCGCCGCGCGCTGGCCCTGCAGATTCTGCTGCCGGCGCTGACGGATTGGCAGCGGCAGACGCCGCCCAGCGACCGGGCCCTGGCGGTGCGCGAAGCCGAGCGTGCGGCCGCCGCCACGGTGTGGGCCGAGACGCCCCCGCGCGGTCGGCAGATCTTGGTCGATTGTTGGAGCCGCTTTCCCGAAGCGCCCGACGGCAGTGGCAGCTGCCAGGCCATGGCGCTGGCGGACGCTCTTCTGGCCGCCAATCGCGGGGACTTGGCCGCGGGCGTCCTGGACGAGCAACTCAAGCGCACGCCCCGACCGCCGGCCGCTTGGTTCGCCGCGCGCATTGGCCTGGCCAGCCGGCAAGACGACTCGCGCGCCGAGCTGACCGTCGCCACGGCCGCGGTCCAAGCGTGGCCCGAAGACCTGTCGCTGCGCGACGCCCTGGCGACCGCCTGCTTCCGCGCTGGCGAACACCTGCGGGCGGTCCGAGAGCTGGAAGGGATCTTCAAGAAGAATCCCGACTACCAGGGCGTGCTGGGCCGGCTGTCGGGCGTGGTGAACGACTGGGGGCGCGTCGATCCGCCGCGCGAGGGCCAGACCAGCGGTTGGCAATTGCTGCGCGACGAGATGCGCGACCGCGCCGCCAAGGACTCGGGCGACACCGTGGCGCAATTCCTGTATGGTGTCAGCCTGTTCTACGACGCCAAGTTCGAGCAAGCTCTAGTGCAGATGAAGCTCGTCGAGCCGCGCGTCAAGAACGAGGGCCGCATCTTCATCTATCAAGCGATGGCCCAGCTATGGCTGGGGCACCCCGAGGAAGCGCAAAAGCTCGCCGACAAGGCTGTTTTGGCCAATCCGCGTGATCCCGATGTCTACTACTGCCAGTCGCAAGTGCTGCGTCAGCACGACAAGTTGGCGGCGGCGGCGATGCTGCAGCGCTACTTGGACCTGGAAGGGCAGCCCGGCGCCTTGCACTTTGCCAAGAAAACCAAGCGTGTAGAGTCCGAGATGGCTTTACTCAAAAAGGGCGAGATGCCGCCGCTGTGGGACAAGCCGGGCCACTACGACGACGAAGACGAGCCCGATCGGCCTGCGGGCCTGCCCACCGCCGCCACCACGGCCACCAGCCGCGGCAACGGCAGCCTCAACCCGCCGTGGCAGACCTGGCTGTGGGTGGGTGCGCTGGCGCTGCTGGTGATCGGTGGCGGCACCTGGATGACGCGCAAGCAGAAATAGACTAGAATTTATGCTGGCTTCACCTGGCTCCAGGCCCAGTCGATCCACGGCAGCAGCGCTTTGACGTCGCTGGTCTCGACCGTGGCGCCGCACCAAATCCGCAGTCCGGGGGGCGCGTCGCGGTACGAGCCCAGGTCAAAGCCGGCCTTTTCGCTGTCGAGCAAGCTAACGACCTTCTTGGCGGTGGCGGCCTGGTCATCGGCGCTCAGGCCCTGGAACCACGGGTCGGGGAAGATCAGGCACACCGAGGTGCACGAGCGCACCTTGGGGTCGGGGCACAGAAATTCCACCCACGGCCGCTGCGCCACCCACTCGGCCACCGCGGCCAGGTTCGCCTCGCTGCGCGCAATCAGCGCCGGCAGGCCGCCGATGCTCTGCGCCCACTTCAGGCCGTCCAGCGCGTCTTCGACCGCCAGCATCGACGGCGTGTTGATGGTGTCGCCGACGAAAATGCCTTCGATGAGCTTGCCGCCCGAGGTCATGCGGAAGATCTTCGGCAGTGGCCACGCGGGCTTGTAAGTCTCCAGACGCTCGACCGCGCGCGGACTGAGCACGAGCATGCCGTGCGCCGCCTCGCCGCCCAGCACCTTCTGCCACGACCACGTCACCACATCCAGCTTGTCCCACGGCATGTTCATGGCGAACACGGCGCTGGTGGCGTCGCAGATGGTCAACCCTTGGCGATCGCTGGGGATCCAGTCACCATCGGCCAGCCGCACACCCGAGGTGGTGCCGTTCCAGGTGAACACCACGTCGCGCGAGAAGTCGACCTTGCTGCGATCCGCCAACTGGCCATAGGCGCCGACAAAGGTGCGAACATCGGGCAGCTTCAGCTGTTTTTGCACGTCGGTGATCCAGCCTTCGCCAAAGCTTTCCCACGCCAGCATGTCGACGCCGCGGGCGCCCAGCAGCGACCACAGGGCCATCTCGACGGCGCCGGTGTCCGAGGCGGGTACGATACCCAGGCGATATCCTTCTGGAAGACCAAGAATTTGCTTGGACAGGTCGATGACCGCGGCCAGCTTCTGCTTGCCGATCTTGTGGCGGTGCGAGCGGCCAAGCGGTGCGCCCTTGAGGGCGTCGAGCGACCAGCCGGGGCGCTTAGCGGTGGGCCCCGACGAAAAGCAGGGGTTGTTGGGCAGATGAGCGGGCTTGTTCATTGTGGAATTCCTTGTGCTGGCGGCTTTGCGCACAGCGCCCGGCATGCTCGCCGCCGCGATCGCCAGCGTCAAGTCCGAGCCAATTGTGAAGGTCCGTGTGAGGCGTTGTGCCCGCCGTAGACAACCGGCCCAGGCCGGGCGTAGCTTGACCTGGATATGCGCAGGCCCGTCGAGTTTTGCGGTAGTGGGATGGCGGGGATGCTCCTCCGGGTCCGCTTGGTCGGCGCGGGTGTGGCGCTCTGGGCGGGGTGTTTGACCGCCGCGGCGTGCGGCTCTGCCAGCCCTGCCCCCCGCGACGTCGATGCCGCGCCCAGCGAGACGGTCGGCCACGATGCCCCTCTTCAAGACACCGGCGAAGCTGCCGCTGCGGCCGACGCCGCCGACAGCGCCGATGCCCCTGCCGACGTCGCCGCCGACACCACCGCCAGTGACGCGGCCCCCAGTGACAGCGAGGCGGCCGACGCCACCGATGCGACGGCTTCCGACGCCGCAGACGTCCCAGACGTTGCCGACACGGCCGCCGACGCCACCGCGGGTCCCGACATCGCCGACGTCGCCGCCGACGTGACGGCCAGCGATGCCAGCGACACAGACGCGGTCGACACGGCAGATGGCCAGGACGGTCTAGCGGATTCTCAAGCCGACGCCCAGCCCACGTCGCCCCTGCCGCCGGCCACCTTGGGCTTTGTCGCCACCATGCCGGGCAAGTTCGCGGTGGTCGACCTCAAGAGCATGACCAAGGTCGCCGAGATTGGCCAAGGCCACGCCCACGTGCACGGCATGGGCGCGCAACCTGGCCAAAAAGTGGTGTTCATCCCCAACACGGACAACGGCACCATCGATCGCTTTGAGCAAGTGGCTGGCAACCCAGCCAACTGGAAGATCACCGCGACCTGGAACGCCGGCATCCAGATGGGCATGCTCGATGCGTCGCCCGACGGCCGCTTCTTGGCGATGACCGCCGGCAACATGGTGATTCAGGCCCCCAACGGCTCTCTGCCCAGCTTCTCTAAAGATGTGGTGGTGTTCGACACGCAGTTGGGCGCGCCCATCGCCAAACTGAAGACCGTATCGCCCAACCCGATCGCCATCAGCGCCGACGGGTCGACAGCCTGGGTGGGCAACTGGCTCGATCACAGCATCTCGAAGATCAACGTGGGCACTTCCAGCGAAGTGGCCTCGTACGGACTGCCGACCACCGGCGGCAACCCCAAGTGGGTGGGGCCGACGCGCATCACGCTCTCTCCCGACGAAAAGTGGCTCCTGTCGTGCGACTTCAGCGACAAGGTCGCCGTGCTGATGCCCGCGGACGACCCGTCGCAGCAGACCGTGGTGCCCACCGGTGATATGGCGCATTGGTGCGAGTTTTCACCTGATTCCAGCAAGTTCTCGATCACGACCTGGGAGTCGTTCATCGTCCAGGGCGACGAGGTGGCCAGTGCCTTGATCCCTTCGGCCACGCTGGTCTTTGACCGCGCCAGCTTGAAGCAACTGGGTAAAATGACCTGGAAATTTCAGATGGCGCACAACGCCTGGGTCCCTGGCTCGCCGTGGCTACTCGTCTCGGCGTGCTACGGCAACGTGCTCCGCTACAACGCCAACTTCCAATTGACCGGCCAGGTGGTCGTGACCACCAGCGGTGAACCGATGCCGGCCATGACCGTATCGTTCTGAACCTGGCCCAGCCGCCCGTCCCCCGTTCGAGGTAGTCATGTTTCCAAGTACATGGGCGTGTGCGGCCGACCGCATCGTCGACGTTTTGGTGATCGGCGCGGGCCCTGCGGGCTTTGCTGCAGCGGTCGCCACCGCCCGGCGCGGCCTGCGGACGATGCTGGTCGAACGCCACGGTGCCGCTGGTGGCGCGATGACGATGGGGCTGAACCTGACGCCGGTCGGCTTCGAGCCCTTCAAGTACTGGTCCGACCCCACCGACCCGGACGGCTTTGTGGTGCAGGGCATCGCCCGCGAATTGTACGACGCCATGGTCGCCGAGCGCGCCGTGGTCAAGCCGGTGTGGGACGCCGAGACCTGCAAATGGCAAATCGACCGGATTTTGACTGCCGCCGGCGTGCACGTGCTGTACCACGCCACCTGCGCCGAGGCCTGGGTCGAAGAGGGCAGGGTCCGCGGCGCCGTCCTAGCTACCCGCGCCGGACTTTGGCGCGTCGAGGCCGCCATCACCATCGACTGCAGCGGCGACGGCGAGCTATTGTCCAAGGCTGGCGCGCTGTTCGACTATGGCCGCGAGGGCGACGCCCGCCCGCAGCCGATGGCGCTCGTGGCCATGGTCGGCGGCATCGATCTGGACCTGCCCGCGGGCGCGCCGTACGGCGCCTGGATGCAGCACAGCCGCGAGCGCGTGGCACCAGTACTGGCCGAGGCCTGCGAAAAAGGTCTGATTCCTCCCACCTTTGCCGGCATCCTGTTTCCGCGCGTGGTGCGCGGCGGCATCCTGGCCGACCAAGCCTGGGCGCGCTGGGTGCCGCGCTGGGCCGACCCGACCAACCCCGAAGAAGTGTCGCTGGCCCAAGTGCAAGCGCGCGACATCCTATTCCAGATCATCGACTTCATGCGCGCCAACCTGCCCGGCTTTGGCAACGTGGCGGTGCTGCAGACGTCGACCGAGGCGTGGCCGCGCGAGTCCCGGCGAGTGCGGGGCGTGCGTCGTTTGGAAGAAGTCGACGTCGTCGAAAACCATAGCAGCAGCGAGGGGATCGCGATCGGTGCTGGCTTCTTGGAACTGCATAGCGCCAGCGAAGGCGACACCGGCGCCGAGCGCGGCTACGAATGGAAGTCGCGATTTTCGCTGATCGACGAAGATATCCACTACGACATCCCCTACGGCTGCCTGGTGCCGCGCCACATCGACGGTCTGCTCGTCGCCGGGCGCTGCATCTCGGCGTCGCACATCGCCCAGAGTTCGGTGCGCATGCAGGTTACGTGCATGGCGACCGGTCAGGCCGCAGGGGTGGCGGCGGCCATGGCGATCGACAGCGACATCCAGCCCCGCCACGTGGATATCCCCCAGCTGCGCGAGGCGTTGCGCCGCGACGGTGCGCGCGTCTAGCCCACGTGCCTGATCGATGCGGTTGCATCCGTTCGCCGCGTCAAGGCACCCTGTCGCCGCGTTGCGTTGGCCCTGCAAGGAGTTCGTACCATGACCACATTCCATGATCCCAACGACTTGCCTGGCAGCGGCCGGTTGCCGTTACCGCTGTACGTGTGCGGGTCGCTGTGCTTTGGCGAGTCTGCTCACCCTTGGCTGGCCAATGCCTTGTTCCTGGGTCGCGGCCGGGTGCGCGGGGTGGGCTACAAGCTGTCCGGCGTGCAGGCGGTGGGTCTTGCCGCCCGGGGCAACAACGACTCCTGGGTGCCCGGCGAACTGTACCGCTGCGACGCGGCGACCCTGCAGGCCGTCGAATCGGCCTTGGGCGGCGACTTTGCACGTAAAATCATGCAGGTGCAGGTCGGATCCCAGGGGCCGACCATCGACGCGATCGCCCACGTGTGGACGGGGGCTTGGGCCGGCGTGGCGACTTGGCCCGGGGCGATCCTGGCCGACGACCGTCCCTTCCCTGGGCCAACGGCTTGGTACTTTGGCTACGCGTCGAACATGTTCCACATGGCCGAGCGGCGCAAGCTGAACGTGCTGGAGCCGCACCGCATCGGCCGCGCCGACGGTTGGCAGATCGCCTTCGCCAAAGACAGCGGCAACGGTCAACACAACTACGCGACGTTGCTGCCCAAGCGCGGCGGCCGCGTCAAGGGCGCGCTCTACCGCATGAAGCAGGCCGAACTGGAGGCCCAGCTGGATCCTCAGGAAAAAGAGGGCTGGCACCTGGTCCGGCGCACTTTTGCCGTCGAACTCGAAGGGCAGGGGCCCGGTGTAGGCGAGACGGTGTGGGCCGAGGCCTACATCTGCCTGCCGCGGTGGTGGTTCTGGAACCGGATCTCGCACCCCACCAATACCGAGAAGATCGTCCCCGGGGCGCGGTTGGTGGGGCTCGACGACGAGTACGTCGCCTGGCTCGAGGCCTTCTGCGGCACGCCAAGCAACCCAGAAGACTACGACTTGGATCTAAACCCGCTCGTCTAGGTACTTGGGCAGCTACTGATGTTCGTTCGGTAATTCCTTCTGCCGGTCGCGTCTGCCGCCCCAACCGGGGCGCAAGCGAGCGCCCCCAGCCCCGCGCCCTCTGCGACCCCAGCGGACGGTCGCGTCTACGCTAAATCGGTGTTGATTCGAACGTTCGTTTGTATAGTTTAGCTAAGATCTGCTGTGACTCGTGAATCGGTTCGAGCCGACCGCGAGCAGGGCGGGCACGACCATTTGTCATTGTATTGTCACTAACAAACGCACGCAAGTGTAAGGGTGTGTGGGGACGTTTGTGTGTAAGTGTGTCGAACATATCTGTCACGAAAATGATGATGAAGTGTAAGCGGCAGCAAATCGGTGTGGACGCGGCCGCAAGATACCAACTAAACTTCAAACTGACGGCGCTTCTGGGTGCGAACTCAGGTTGCCAGCAGCCTACCCCTACCGAGCGCGAAGGGGCTTTGCGCGCGGTGGCTGCAAGTCGCTAGAGGCGGAGATCGCGGAATCCACTGGGAATTGGCCCTAGTGCCTGCGTCGCGATCGGTTGCACGCTGTCGAGAGAGGAACCAATGACCTCGTTGCACATCGACCGGAATCGGATTCTTCGTCTGGCACGCCTGGGGAGCGCGGCCGCCTTGGTGATCGCATCGCTCGCATCAGTGGGTTGCAACACCCAACCAGCGGCGACCACCGCACCGACCTCTTCGGGCAATTCGTCCGTCCACAAGCTCGGTTTTGTCGTCCTGGTCGACGGCGAACTGGGCGTGATCGACATGCTGAACTTCGAGAAGGTGCAGTCGATCAAGATCGGCCACTACGGCGTGCACCAGGTGGCTGTCTTGCCGGACAACCGCACCGTGTACACCGGCAACAAAGACGACAACACGCTGGTCAAGCTGACGATCAGCGAGGACGGCAAGAGCTACACGCAAAAGGTGCTCGGCAAGTCGCCCGTCAACCTGCACCTGCTGACCGCCAGCCCCGACGGCCGCTACGTGGTGGTGACCAGTCGCCTGGAACTGTCGGACGAGGCCGCCGAGAAGATCCCCAACTCGGGCCTGCCGGATGACTCGATCGCGATCATCGACACCCAGACCGACAAGATCATCAAGACGATCGCGCTGCACTCGCCCGCGATGGCCGCCTTCCCGGCGGACGGCAAGCGCCTGTACATCAACAACGTTCACGGCGCCACGGTCAGCGTGATCGACACGGCGACTTGGAACGTGCTCGACACGCTGCAGGTCGCAGACAAGGCCCTGGAGCCCTTGGCCGAAGGCAAGCACCGCGTCGCGCCCGACGGTTTGGATGTCTCGCCCGACGGCAAGTGGCTGGCCTCGGCCGACTACGATCTGGGCACCGTCACCGTGTGGGAGACGGCCAACCCGGCCAACAAGCGCCACATCAACTATGCCAACGGCGAAGGCCTGCCGCACGACGTGCGCTGGTCGCCGGACAGCAAGGAGCTGTGGGTCACCGACTACGATCGTCACCCCGCGCCGATGGACGAAGTGGGCAACAACGCGATCGGCACGCACCTGCGCGTGTTTGACGTGGCCGACCTGAAGCAACTGCGCACCATGGCCGCGCCGCGCATGATTCAGCGCATCTCACTGCCCCAGTACAGCAAGGCCGTGTTCCTGACCACCGGTATCGGCTCGGTGCTGATGCTGGACCGCCAGAGCGGCGCGCTGGAAGGTGAAGTGGTGTTCGGCGCCCTGGGCCGCCCGGTCGTCTGCGGCATGACCAGCTACTAGCCCAAGTCTTCTGGCCAATACGGCGAGGGCCGACTTCCTGCAGGGGGAGCCGGCCCTCGGTGTTTTTTGGCCCGTGCTGGGCGCGGGCGCGGCCGTTGCGCCCCGGCTACTTGAACAGCAGGTCCCAACCCAACCGAGCGCACAGCGCCGCCACCACCAGCAGCACCACTCGGCGCACCAACCCGTCGCCGCCGCGCACCGCCAGCCGCGCGCCCACCACGCTGCCCGCCGCTTGCAGCAGCGCCATGGGCAGAGCAATCGACCAGAGCACCGCGCCCTGGCGAAAGAACAGCAGCATCGCCGCGAGGTTCGAGGCGAAATTGACGACCTTGGCGTGGGCCGAGCCGCGGGTCAGGTCGTCGCCCAGCAGGGCTACCAGGCCGATGATGAGGAAGGTGCCCGTGCCGGGGCCAAAGAAACCGTCGTAGGCGCCCACCGCCAGGGCCAAAAGCACCATGCGCAGTGCTGGGTTCTGTTGCCTCGGCTTGGGCTCGGCGGCGACCTGCAGGGGCGGCCGCAGCGCCAAGAACGCCGCCACCGCCACCAGCAGCACCAGCACCACCGGCCGCAGCACCGCCGGCGCCAGCAGCGACACCGCTGCAGCCCCCAGCAACGAGCCTGCAAAGCCGGGCGCAAACAGCCACTTGAGCCGGGTCGGCTCGATCTTGCCGGCGCGGGCAAAGGTGAGCAGCGCCGCGCCCGAACCGAACACCGCCTGGCCCTTGTTGGTGCCGAGCGCCAGGGGAGTCGGCAGGCCCGCGAGCAGCAGCGCCGGCAACGTCAACAGTCCGCCGCCCCCGGCGATCGCGTCGACCACGCCAGCCACAAAGGCGGCTGCGCACAGGCCGATCATGGCCCAAAGGTCAAGATTCACGTCGGTTTATTGCTTGGGGATGATCTGGTCGGCCGGGATGGTCCAGGTGCCGTCCACGGGGCCGTAGCCCAGCGCCACCCGACCCAGCGAGCCCACGTCGAACCAGACGCCGCCCTCGATGCGGTACGGGATGATGAATTCGACGGTCTTGCCCGCCGCGTACTGGTCCACGGCTTGCTGGGCCAACTGCTTGAGCACGCCGAGCAACGCCTCGGGTCCAAACGAGAAGCGCGCCGTGACCACGATCTCGCCGTCTTTGACCACTTGCGGCATGACGAAGCTGGGCTTGCCGCCCGCCAAGTAGCTGACACCCGAAGCGATCAGGAAGCCGGCGGCGGCGTTGGCAAAGTCGTTGGCGCTTTTGATGTCCGTGGACTTGGAGACGCAGGCGCCCGGGCCGGGCTGACCCGTGCAACCCGGCTGATCCGCTCCGCAAAACGCGATGCAGGCCGCGCCCAAGCTCTGGTTGGTCTTGTCCGGGAACACGACCGTGGCGGCCAGCAGTTCGGCCACCGGAATCGGGAAGTGATTGGGATTCTGCACCTTGAAGCGCAGGTCAAACGACACGCGCATCTGCGCCGGGCTGGGTGGCACGCCAAAGAAGCCCATGCACAGCAGCCCGGTAGGGTCGGGGACCAACTGCGGGCAGTAGTAGGCCGCCATCATGGTCTTGGAGGGCGACTCGACCAAGATGGCGTCTTGGTAGGTCACGGTGGGCATCTGCGCCGGGGTCTGGCTCGCGGCGTTTTGTTCCGCGACCTGTTGCAGAATTTCGCAGCCGCTCTGACTCAGCATCAGGGCGACCATGGGGGCCAGCAGCAAGAGCGGAAGCGGACCTCGGTTCCAACGCAGCATCGTACACCTCGCGGGCAGCATCCAAGTTTTCGCGGCGCTCGGCAAGTCGCCGCCTGCTCCAACGCGGCGCGGCGCGACGGGATTCAGCGGGCTAGCCGTCAAACGAATGAAATAGTTGTGGTTTGCCGTCTGATCCGGCTGCGCGTAGACTGCGCGCCCCGGCGGCGTCCGGTCAGGGAAACGGGCATGTTTGGGGGCAAGATGTTGGCAAAAGGGCAGCGGGCGCCCGACTTTACGCTGCCCGATCAAGACGGCAATCCCCAGAATCTGCAAGCAATTTTGGCCCGAGGCCCGGCGGTGGTCTATTTCTATCCGCGCGATGAGACGCCGGGCTGCACGGCGCAGGCCTGCAAGTTCCGCGACGATTATGCGGCTTTCCAGGATGTGGGCGCCGAGGTCCTGGGCATCAGCGACGACTCGGTCGAGGTCCACAAGGCCTTTGCCCAGCACCACCGCCTACCGTTCCGCCTGCTGGCCGACGTGGACAACGCGGTGCACCGCGCCTACGGCGTGACGCCAACGCTGGGGCTGCTCCGCGGGCGCGTCACGTATGTTGTGAATCAGCAAGGGATCATTGTGCTGACGTTTGACTCGCACTTGCGCGCCACGGCCCACATCGGCGAGGCGATCGCGGCGCTGCGTGCGCTGAAGAAGTAGACCCCTACCCGGTCGCCCCACCCCGAGCAAGGAGCAGCGATGGCTACGTGGATTGCGCGTACGACTTGGAATCTTGGCCTGTTTGCGGGCCTGTTTGCGGGCCTGTTGGCGGCGAACCCGCTGCATGCCGGCGAAGCGCCCGGGCCGGCGATCTTGCCGCCGAGCGCCTACATCGACGCGAAGATCCAGGCGTGCAAGGACTTTTTTGGTCACGCCACCGGGGCGTTTGCGGCCGTGCCGATCCCGGCCGAGCGCGCCTCGTACGGCGTCAGCGAAGAGATGGACGAGCGCAACTGGTTGGTCCAGAAAACTATTTTGGAGCACGCCCAGCAGCAGCGCGAGTCGTCGCCGTGGCTGCAGCGGCTTGGCACGTTTTATGCGAGCGGCCTGGACACCGCCGCGATCGCCAAGTCCGGGTTGCAGCCGCTCGCAGAAATCTTCAAGGACATCGCCAGTTTGAAGAGCTCGGAGCAGCTGGGCGCGGCGATCGGTCGCCTGCACAAGCTGGGGATCCGCCCAGGCTTTGTGGTGTGGGTGGCGGCCGACGACAAGAACAGCGCCAACAACGCCTTGCAGTTCTTCCAGGGCGGCCTGGGCCTGCCCGAGCGCGACGACTACCTGGCCACCGACGAGGCCGGCAAGAAGCTGATCGCCCAGTACCGCGACCACGTGCAAAAGACCCTGCAACTGGCTGGCGACGCTACGGAAGTGGCGGCTAGAAACGCGGACGCGGTGCTGGCGCTGGAGACGGCGCTGGCCGCGGCCAGCAAGACCATGGTGCAGTTGCGCGACCCCGAGGCCAACTATCACAAGCTGACGCGGGCAGAATTGCAAAAGCTGGCGCCGGAATTGGATTGGACGGGCTATATGGCAGCGGTAGGCGTGCCAGCGAGCGAGACCACGTTGCTGGTGGGGCAGACCGAGTTCATCCAGGCGCTGGCCAAGCTGAGCAAGCAGCAGCCGCTCGCGACCTGGCAAGCGTATCTGCGGTGGAACGTGCTGCGGGCGATGGCCTCGTACGGGCCGCCAGCCTTGGACGAGCTGGATTTTGCGTTCTACGGCAAGGTGTTGGCGGGCAAGACCGCGCAGGCGCCGCGCTGGAAGCGGGTGCTGAAGGCGGTGGACCGCGCGCTGGGCGACGACCTGGGGCGAGCGTATGTCGAGCGGCTGTTTCCGCCCGCGGCCAAGAAGAAAGTTACGGAGATGATTGAGTTCCACAAGCAGGCGCTGCGCCAACAAGTGCAGGGCCTGACCTGGATGGGCGAGGCGACCCGCAAAGAGGCGCTGCACAAGGTGGACACGCTGGCCGCCGAGGTGGGCTACCCCGACAAGTGGCGCGACTACCACTCGATGGAGCTCAAGCGCGACGGCTACTTGCACAACGTGCTGCAGGGCCAGGCCTTTGAGGTCCGGCGGCAGTTGGCCAAGCTGGGTAAGCCGGTGGACAAGAAGGAGTGGTACCTGGCGGCGCAGACCAACAACGCCTACTACGACCCCACCACCAACACCATCGTGCTGACCGCCGGCATCTTGCAGCCGCCGCTGTTGGATCTGCAGGCCAGCGAGGCTACCAACTACGGTGGGCTGGCGTCGACCATCGGCCACGAGCTGATGCACATGCTGGACGACCAGGGCAGCCAGTACGACGCCGCCGGCAATCTGCGCACCTGGTGGACCAAGGAAGACCGCGCCGCCTATGACAAAATGACCAAGCAGGTGGTGGCGCAGTACGACGCGTACCAAGCGCTGCCCGGTGTGCCCGTGCGCGGCGAGCAGACCCTGGGCGAGAACATGGCCGACATCGCCGGCCTGAAGATGGCCTACCTGGCGCTGCAGCTGGCGCTGCCCAAGCAGACGGTCAGCGAGGCGCAAGCGCGCGAGTTCTTTATGGCCTTTGCCCAGAGCTGGCGCAGCAACATCCGCGACGAGTGGCTGAAGGTGCGCATCCGCGCCGACGTGCACTCGCCCGAGCGGTTCCGCGTCAACGGCCCGGTGGCGGCCCTGCCGGCCTTTGCCAAGGCCTTTGGCTGCAAGCCCGGCGAACCGATGTTTGCCGAGGGCGCGCGGCTCTTTACGATCTGGTAGGAGCGGCCGAGCATGGCTTTGCACGATCCCGTCGCGACCCGCCGCTTTGACTTCGAGGGGCTGCGGCTGTCGCTGGAACACGAGGCGCCGCAAACGGTCTTGGCCGCGGCCGAGGCCAATGTGGTGCCCTTTGTGCTGGCCGCCTTGCGCCACCGCCTGAAGTGCCCGCTGCTGGTGGTGGTGCCCGATGCGGCGCGGGCGCGCGCCATGATCGAGGGCCTGCAGACCTTTGAAGAGGAGCTGTGGCCCGGCCTGCCGCCGGTGCTGACCTGGCAAGAGAACGACGTGTCGCCCTGGCAAGAGCTGGCGCCGTTGCGGGCGGTGGTCATGCGCCGGCTGGCGGCGGGCTACCGGCTGAACTTGGGACTGGGCGTGGCCGCGGTGGTGGTGACGGCGGCGGGGCTGCTGCAGCGGAGCCTGGCCGCGCAAGTGCTGGATCGGACTACGGTGCTTGCCTCGGTGGGCAGCAATTTCGACCGGGTCGAGGTGGTGGAACAGCTGCTCGCGGGCGGCTACGAGCGCGTCCCCGTGGTCGAAGACGCCGGCACGTTCTGCTTGCGCGGCGGCGGCTTGGACGTGTGGAGCCCGCTCTACGACCGACCGACGCGGCTGGACCTGGAGGGCGACGATGTTGCCCGCATCCACTTCTTCGACGTCGAGACCCAAGAGACCGACGCCGGCGGCGCGCTGTTGGACCTGATCCTGCCGCCAGCCCGCGAACTGCTGCTGGATCCGCCGCGGCTGCCCGGCATCGTGGCGGCGCTGACCGACCTGGCCGACCACCAAGACGTGGGCAACGTGGAGCTGCGCACGATTCTGGACGAATTGCGCGCCGGGCACGTGGTCCCAGGCATGGAGGCGCTGGTCGCCGGGATCGCGCCCGAGCGCCACACGGTGCTGGAGCTGGCGCCGAACGCCGGCAGCGAGCGGCCGCTGGTGGTGCTGGACAACCCCGACGCCGTCTACCAAGCGCTGCGAGTGGCCTATGCCCGCCACGCCGAACATGCCCAGCAAGCCCGCGAGAACAAGCGGCTCGGCTACAGTCCCGCCGAGATTTTTTGCGAGCCCGCCGAGATCGAGCGCCAGCTCCGCAGCTTTCCGCAGCTGCTGGTGCGGCCGTTCGCGCTGTTGGAAGAGAGCCGCACGGTGCCCACTTTCCAGCTGGATGTGGGCAACAACCGCGCCGTGCAAGAGGAATTGCGGCAGGCGCGCGGCCAGGACGAGGGCCTGCGCCCGCTGGTGCAGCGCATCCACCAGGCCCGGAAGCTGAAGGAATTGGTGGTCATCGCCGCCCACAGCGAAGGCGGTCGTCAGCGCCTGCAAGCCATTTTGCGCCACTACGGCATCGGCACCGAGCTGCACCAGGGGCCGCTCAAGCCCGCGGACGTGGAGTCGCTGCGCAACCGCCGCGACCTGGACGCGCTGCTGGTGCTGGGCGGCTCGGGCGAGGGCTACCACATCGAGGCGCTGCACCTGCTGGTGGTCGACGAGGACGAGGTCTTTGGCCAAAAGTCGCACAAGCCGGATCGGACCCGACGCAGTAAGCAGGGTCACCGCGGCCTGCGCGACATCAGCGAGCTGGCCGAAGGCGACTACGTGGTGCATGTGGACCACGGCATCGGCCGCTACGTGGCCCTGCAGCGCATGGAGATCGGCGGCTGCGAGCAAGACTTCTTGCTGCTGGTCTACAAGGACGACCAGCGCCTGTACGTGCCGGTCGCCAACCTGGAGCGCGTCCAGAAGTACAAGGCGAGCGACGAGGAAGAGGGCGCGGCGCGCCCGCAGCTGGATCGCCTGGGCCACGACCGCTGGCAAAAGGCCAAGGCGCGCGGCAAGAAGGCGGTGGCCGAGGTCGCCCAGCACCTGGTGAAATTGTACGCCGAGCGGCAGGCGCGGCCGGGACACGCGTTTTCGCCGCCCGACGAAGTGTTTCGCGAGTGGGAGGCCAGCTTCCCGTGGGAAGAGACGGTCGATCAGGCGCGCGCGATCGACGACGTGCTGCTGGACCTGCAGCTGCCGCGGCCGACCGACCGGCTCGTGTGCGGCGATGTGGGCTATGGCAAGACCGAGGTGGCGATCCGCGCGGCCGTCAAGGCGGCTCTGGATGGCAAGCAGGTGGCGGTGCTGGTCCCCACGACCGTGCTGGCCGAGCAGCACCGCCTGACGTTCGCCGAGCGCTGCCGGTCGCTGCCGCTGAAGATCGAGTCGCTGTCGCGCTTTCGCAGCCCCGTCGAACAGCGCGACATCGTGGCCGGTCTGGCCAGCGGCGAGGTCGACATCGTGGTCGGTACCCACCGCTTGCTGAGCAAAGACATTCAGTTCCGCGACCTGGGCCTGCTCATCATCGACGAAGAGCATCGCTTTGGCGTGGGGCACAAAGAGGGCATCAAGAAGTGGAAGGCCACGGTGGACTGCCTCACGCTGTCGGCCACGCCGATCCCGCGCACGCTGCAGCTGGCTACCTTGGGGCTGCGCGACCTGTCGCTCATCGCCACGCCCCCCGAAAATCGCAAGTCGGTCCGCACGCTGGTGTGCCGCGGTACCGACGAAGTGCTGCAAGAGGCGTTGGAACGGGAATTGAGCCGCGGCGGCCAGGTGTTCTACATCTGCAACCGCATCAAGCGCCTGCCCGAGATCGCCGCGCACCTGCAGCAGATCTGCCCTGGGGTCAAGCCGGTGATCGCCCACGGCCAGCAGAGCGAGCAAGAGCTGGAGGACGCGATGCTGTCCTTCATGCAGAAGCAGGCCAACGTGCTGGTGACCACGACCATCGTCGAGTCGGGGCTGGACATCCCCAGCGCCAACACGATGTTCATCGAGCGCGCTGATTCCTTTGGATTGGCCCAGCTTTATCAGCTGCGTGGCCGGGTGGGGCGGTCGAACCTGCGCGCTTGGTGCTACCTGATGGTCCCCGAGCGCGAGCACATGACCAAAGAGGGGCTGCAGCGGGTGGCGGTGCTGGAGCGCTTCAGCGAGCTGGGCTCGGGCGTGCACATCGCCAGCCACGATCTGGAGATCCGCGGCGCCGGCAATCTGCTGGGCGAAGAACAGACCGGTCACATCGCCGAGATCGGCTACGACCTGTACGTAAAGCTGCTGGAAGAGGCGGTGGCCGAGCTGCGCGGGCAAGAGCTGGGCGCGCCGGTCGACCCCGAGATCAAGACCACGATCACCGCCTATTTGTCGGATACGTACATTGCCGATCCCAATCAGCGGCTGATGGCCTACAAGCGGCTGGCGGCGGTGCGCGACGACGACGAACTGGACGCGGCGGTGCGGCTGCTGGCCGATCGCTACGGGCGCCTGCCCGAGCCGGCGCAGAACCTGGTCGAGACGCTGCAGATCCGCGTGCTGGCGCTGCAATTGGGCCTGGAGAAGGTGGAGCAGGGCCCGTCAGGCATCGCGCTGACATTGCACGAGAAGGGCCTGCTGCAGCCCGAGCTGTTGCTTCCGCTAATCAATGCCAAGGGCACGCCGTGGCGTCTGTCGCCCGATATGGTGCTGGCGCGGGCGTGGACTCGGGCCGAGCAGGAGGCGCCCGTGCTGGCGACCCAAGAGGCGCTGCGCGGGCTGCTCAAGATGGCGCGCCACCCCGGCGCGGTTACTGTCGATGTGCAGGCCGAGGGGCCGCCGACCCTGCCCGCACCGCTCGCCCGTCTGGAACCGCCGCGGCAGAGCGGCCGGCGACGGATCCTGGGGCGCACCTGACCGCTAGAGCTTGGGCAGGAAGGTCCGCCAGTGGCGCAGCCGCAGCCGCAGGCCCGGGGGCAGCAGATCGCGCAACACTTGGAACCGCTTGGGCTTGGCCGGCGGGAACAGCGCGGCGACCAGCGAAGCCCCCAGCTCGGGACCACGCTCGCCGCCCAGGCGCTGCAGGCCGCCATTCTGCTCGGCCCATGCTTGCCAATCGCGGACTTGCACGCCGCCCAGCTTCTCCCAAGCCGTCCGCGACACGGCCAACATCGCCGGCCGCTTCTGCGGCGCCACCGCCAGAGGACAGCCGCTTTGCACCTGGCGAATCAGGTCGCCGAGCAGCGGGTCCGGCAGGGCCTGCACGTCGACCACCGCCAGCGTGTCGCCGGTCAGCTGCTGCAGCGCCGCCTGCAAGGTCGCGGCAGGTTCGACCAGACCTCCCGGCCGCAGCACCAGGCGAATCCCAGGGAAATCTTCGACCTCTGCGACGCTGTCGTCGGTGGAGCCCAGGTCGATCAGCGCCCAGCGCACGTCGGTACCGCTCAAGACCTGCCGCCACTGCTGCAGGGCTTTGGCCACCAACCCTTGGTGGTTGCGGCTGACCAGCGCCACGGTCACGCCGCCGTGGCCCACCGGAGCGCTGGTTTCGATGGGTGCGCGCGGAGTTTCGTCGGCATCGCGTTTGTGGCGGCTGACCTCCAGGGCCCGCTGTAGGCCGTCGCTCGGCTGGCGCTCCGGGGTGGGCCGAGGCGCGTCCTCGCTCGGCAGCGGGCGCGGCGCCGCCTCTTCACGCAGCGGGCGGTTGCGCAGGGCCCGCTCTTGCATCGAGATCGGCGCTGGCGAGGGCCGTGGCGGGGGCCGGTCGTCGCGCTCGCCCATCCGGGCGCGTTCGCGGGCTTGGCGCTGGCGTTCAGCCAGTTCCGCCATGTCCACCGCGCGCGGTGGTGCAGCGGGCGCCCGCAGCGGCTCGGGGGTCGGCCGGCTGATCGGCGTCGGCACACGTCGCTGCACGGGTTCCATGGGCGCGCCACGACGCGGGTAGCGGGCCTGGGCCGGCTCTGAAGCGGCAACCGGGGCCGCAGCGGGCTCGGGTGCAGGTTCGGGTGCAGGTTCGGGTGCAGGTACAGGTACGGGTTCAGGTACAGGTACAGGTACAGGTACAGGTACAGGTTCAGGTAGCGGGACCGTGACCAGATCGGGAGCCGGAAGTGGCTCTGGGGCCGGCGCCTCGGCCAAGTCGAGCAGCGTCATCGTCGCCGCGGCCTTGGCGGTCCGCGGGGCTCGCTTGGGCTTGGCTGGCGCTGGCGCGGGTTCGGTGGGCGGCGCGCTGGCCGCCTCGACGGTCTTGGGCTTCTTGGCGCGCGGCGCCCGCGCTTTGGGCGGGACCGGCGCGGGCTCGGCCGCGTCGCCAAGCAGGTCCACAGGTTTTTCGGCCATTTGCGTTTCCTGCGCGGTGCCTGCGCTGCCCACTTGGCCAGCCGCCCTACCGCGTGACGTCGACGAACAGGTACTTGCCCAGGTGCGCCGACAGGTACGGGCGGTGCTCGCGCAGCACGATGACGATGCGCGTGCCCTTGCCGCTGATTTCTTCGGCGCGAACCTGCTCGATGGCGGTGGGGAAGGCGCCGGTCAGGATCTCGCGCTTGAAATTGTCCGAAGTGACGGTGACTTGCGGTAGGTCGATGACCACGTGCAGGTCGTCGGGCCGGTACACGTAGCCGCACGCGCCCTTGTCGACTTGCACGTACACGCGCGACCCATCGGCGTTGTTTTGGAAGCCAACCCACGTCAGCGACTGCGGCTCGACCTTGCAGCGGCCCCCGGCGGCGGCCGGCGGTGTGGCGTTCCAGTCGGGTACGTTGCCGCTGTACGGGCGCTCTTTGTACAAGTTGCCGGCGCGATCGACAAAGACCTCGCGAGCGCGGTCGTCGCCGAGCAGTGGGAACGGGAACGGCCGCGGCGGAGCCTGGAACGGCCCCAACTTGACGTCGGCCTCGGCCACCGCGCTGGCACCGCCCTCTTCGGCTTTTTCAACCTTTTCGGCTTTATCTACGGGGGCTTCTGCGGGTTTCTCGGCGGCCTTCTCGCTCGCCTTGTCGCCCTTGGCCTTCTTGTCGGTTTTGCTGGCTTTGCCGCCATCGCCCTTGTCGGCGGGCGCCTTTTCGGCCGCCACCGCCGGGCCCTGACCTAGTGCAAGTCCGCCCGACATCACGAGGATGCCAACAAACGCATATCGTCCAAAGCTGCGCATCGCGGTACCTTGCCCATGCCCTGCACGGGTCGCCAGCGAGTACGATAGCACGGACCGGCTAGCCTGCAAAAACCTGGGCATCGTCGGCACCGATCGCGCGCTGGGTTCGCCCAGCCCGAAAAATGCTGCGGGGCCCCCGACTGCGACGATCACTCGCCGGGCCGGGAGCCCCGTAGCCTTTGCTTCTATGCGTATCTACGCAGAAACAGGACCTTGCGGCTTACTGCTTCTTGACGTCGATGAACATCTGGGTGCCGGTCTGGGTGCCCAGATCCAGGAACGTGCTGGCGTCGCTGGTGGTGGCCACGCCCACGCCGTACTGCTCGGTGGTGCAGGTGCAGCCAGCGTACGCGTAGCCGCACTGCGGAGCGTCGTTGCCGTCGTTCTTGCACGCGGTCTTGTACGACTGGTCGACTTCCCAAACCGCCAGCTGGTCGCCCAGCATGATCTCTTGGACCGCGCCAGCGCCGTCGCACTTCTTCAGATCCTGGGTGCCGTCCGAGCAAGCGCCGATCTGCACGTACACGCTGCGATCGCCCAGGCCGAAGTAGCCAGTGTCCTTGGCGGTGGCCGAGACGGTGCCGTTGACGGGGCCGCAGATCGAGATGTCGGTGTTGTGATCGTTCTGGTCGATGCACTTCGGGGTGGCCGGGGACTTGACGATCTGCGTGCCGGCCTTGGCCATGCCCATCAGCTTCCAGTCGGTGCCGACCTTGCGGTACAGCGCGATGGCGTCGATGTCGGGGCCGGGCGAGTTGGTGCTGCAGTCGGGGTTCTTGGAACCGTCGATGATCACCCAGCTGTACTTGGTGCCACCCGCGGTGGTGTCGCCGCCGCCGGTGCTGTCGCTACCGGTGCTGGTGTCGCTGCTGGCATCACCGGCATCGCTGTCGCTCACGCTGGCGTCGCACGCGGTCAGGGCCAGCATGCTGGCGACACCGGCAACGACGGCCATGTTCTTGAACATCTTCATTCCATTCCTCCAAGATCAGATATCGACGTGGGCTGCACCGTCACGCCGGGCAGTCGCGGCAACGGCGCCGCAGCGGCTCCGGCCGAGGAGTATGATAGTGTTTGGCCGGAAAAGGTCAAAGGCTGCCCGGCCGAAAACGCGGCAATCGAGCAAAACACTTGGCTGGATCAGCCTCCGCGCCGTGAATCCAGCGCAGTGGGGGCATAGGGGAGTTCAGCGGTAGCGGCACTGGCTGCGTGATCTTGCCAAGTCTGCTTCCAACGGGCCGGATTGCCGGCCCCAGCCAACAGGCGCTCCAGCTCGCTCGCCATGATCGCCGCCGAGGCCGGGCGCTCCTTGGGGTCGAGCGCCAGCGCTCGTTCGACCAACGCCGCCACTCCGTGCGGCAGCGGCTGCCCGCAGGTCTCGCCCAGCGGCCGTGGCGCTTGCACCAAGCGCGCCACCAGCAAGGCCATGACCGTGTCGCCCACGAAAGGCAGCCCCCCTGTCAGCGTTTGATACAACACGATGCCCATGGCGTAGATGTCACAGCGCCCATCCAGCGGTTCGCCGCGCACTTGCTCGGGGGCCATGTACATCGGCGTGCCGATGACCTGGCCAGCTTGTTCGGGCGAGCCCACTTGGCCGGTCAAGTCCAACGCGATGCCAAAGTCGATGACTTTGCACGACTCGCTTGGCGTGCCCTCGCCCACCACGAACAAATTGGCCGGCTTGATGTCGCGGTGCACCAAACCTTGGCGGTGCGCTTCGGCCAAACCGGCCAGGGCTTCGCGACTCAAGCGGAGCGCCCGGACCGGGTCCAGAGTGCGGGTCTTGGTCAGAATTTCGCCGAGTTCACGGCCATTTAGGCGCTCCATTGCCACGAACAGGCGGCCGTCTTCGGCCAGACCCCATTCGTGAACCTCGACCACGTGTGGGTGCACCAGCCGCGCCGCCAAGCGACCTTCGTCGAAAAATCGCTGAACTTGCACAGGATCGCCGGCCAACTCGCCGCGAAGCAGCTTGATGACGACCTCGCCATTGCGCAGGCGATCGTGCGCCAAGTGCACGACCCCAAAACCACCCTGGCCGATCTGCTCGCCGATGACGAAGCGGCCGTCGAGCACATCACCGGTCGACAAGGGCCGCTGGGAGTTGAAAGGCGGCGGCAGCGGCGCAGCGGGCGTGACGGAGCGCAACTCTGTTGTGCCATTGGTATTTTGCGTGCGAACCAGCGAGGTCAGCGGGGTCGGCCACGCGGCCGGTTGCAGGGCCAGCCACTGTCCGGGCTCGGCTTGCTGGGCCAACGCGGTCAGTTCGTGCAGTACGGCGCCCGATGCGACCCGCCGCCCTCCACTTTCGCCGTCTGGACTGAACATCTCGAGCAGGGGCCCGTGGCCCAGCGCACCCGCCAGCCAGGGAGTCCCCTGCAGCTTGGTCACTGCGGCCACCGCCTCGTGCTCGCTGGGCCACGTGGCCAGCACCCAGCCCGTCGATACTTGCAGCGCTCGCGGCCCCAAGGCGCGCACTGCGTCGCCCGCCGCCTGCTCGGCCACCTGTCCGCCGCGCTCGACGCGCACGGCCGTGCACCAGGCCACCGCCGGCAGCAACTGCATCCCCGAGTCCAGGCTGCCGCCGGGCAACAGATCGGCCACTTCGGGCCACTCTAAGAGCCGCCCGACCGTCAGCGTGGCCGGCTCGACCCCGGGCCGCTCGAGCACCAACGTCAGGGGAACATCCAGCTTGCTGCGCACTTGCAGCGTCACGCGCCCCGACGCTAGGCGCACGATGGGCGGGCTCATGGCGAGCGGCCCAGCTTGCACACTTTGCTCGTGGCGGGTCGCCTCGCTGCGCACCACCACCACCAGCGGTTCCAGCTGCGGCCAGCCGCGCAATCGGTACGTGCCCGGCAGCAAATCCAGCGTCCAAGCGTGCTCTTGGCGCGGCGCCACCTGGCACTGGCCGAGCAGGTGGGGCATTCGCGCCGGGCTGGAGAGGCAACGGACCTCGCTAAAATGACTGCGAATTGCCGGCGTCGGCTTGAGCGACAGGCCGATCGAGTCGGCGAAGCTGGCATCGTAGCGGACGTCGCACACCGGGCAGTGGGCCGACACCTTGGCCAACTCCAGCTTTTCTGGGTTGGCGGTGGGCATCTTGCACGAGGGGCACAGCATCTCCCACTGCACCTGCAAGAGCCCGGCGCGCGCCGCCCGCAGCAGCCCGGCCGTGACCTGCCGCTCGGGCAGGCGCCAGCGCTTGGCCAATTGCAGAGGCCGCAGGCGCGCTTGCTCGACCAAGGGCGCCGCCCGCAAGAACGCCGCCAGCTGCGCCTCGACCTCGGCATCGTGCAGACTCGGCAGGGCCGCCACCAGCTGCGCCTCGGCCGCGCGACTCAGGGCCGGCGGTGCCAAGTCCGGCGTCTCGGCCCCCGCTTGCAGCGCCCGCACCAGGGTCTGAAAAGCCTTGGTCATCTTGGGCTTAAGGGTCAGCTCGGCATCCACCGCCACCGCGGCGCGCAGCAGGGGCTGGCGCGGCCAAAGCAGGGTGTCCATCTCGACTTGCGTGCCCTCGCTCCGCTCGGTCAGCCGCATTTCGGTCAACGCGCGGACGATCGGGCCACTGTCGTAGAGCCGCTCGATGGCGAAATGCCGCGGCGCTTCGAACACCACCGGCACTTCGCGCCAAGTCAGCTGCATCCCCAGGTGGCGGTACTGGCCGGTGCCTTGGGCCCGCCCGGCCTGGGTGAAGTCGAACTCGAAGCGAAAGTCCAGGCCCGCCAATCGGTTGAAGCGGTCGGTGTCGGCAAACGTGGCCCAGGCCTGGTCCAGCGAAGCCCGGGTCAGCGCCCTCAGGCGCACGGCGATGGGTTCGGCGCTCACGGTGGGCCTGCGCTGGCCAATTGGCTCGCCGAACTCGCGGCCTGCTGGGCGGCTTGGGCAAAGCGCGCCACCACTTCGGCCACGGACTCGACCCGCTGGATGCCGTCGACCGACTTGCCCGCCAAGAAGTACTGCTGATAGCCGGCGCCGCGGGCGTGGACTCGCTTGAGGCGAAAGAGCGTAATCAGCGAATAGTACAGGCGCATGTAGTGCTTGCCGCGGGGATGGCGCAGCAGGCGCGCCGCCACCGGGTTGGCCTTGAGACCCACGGCCTCGACAAAGGGCGTCTTGATCACCGCCACCGGCACGCCCGAGATCTTGTCGGTCAGGACCACGTCGTCGCCGCGCGCCGCCACGATGGCTTGCTTGTAGTCGGCGTGGGCGCTGCACTCGTGCGTCGCGATGAAGCGCGTGCCCATTTGCACGCCGGCGTAGCCCTGCTGCAACGCCTGCACGAATTCGTGCTCGTTGCCCACGCCGCCGGCGCACACCACGGGCAGGCCCAGTGGCAGCAGGTCGGCGATGAGCTGCTCTTGGCTCAAGGGCCCGGCGTGCCCCCCAGCGCGGCGATTGACAGCGATCAGACCGTGCACGCCCGCGTCGCGGGCCTTCTCGGCCCACTTGCGCTCGGTCACGTCGTGGTAGACCACACCGCTAAGCGGGCGCACCCTCTCGACAATCCAGCCGGGATGGCCCAGCGACGAGACAAAGAAGCGCACCCCCTCTTCCAGTGCGATGTCCAGCCAGCGACGCATGCGGTCCAGGTACATCCGGCTAGAGGCCTCGACCAGCAAATTCATGCCGATCGGCTTGCCGCCGCTGGCGGCGCGGATTTTGCGCAAGCTGTCGCGAAAGTCGCCGCCATGGGCGTAGACCAAGGCGATCGGCTGCACGATGCCCATCGCGCCGGCAGCGCTGGCGGCCGCCACCAATTCCCAGTTGCTGCACGGATACATGGCGCCGCACAAGATGGGAACCTGGATGCCGGCGTCGTGGCACAACGGGCTGAGCCCAAGAGGGCGGGGCACAACGGCGCTGGGGAAGCCGGGCATGGCGACTCGCGGCCTCGCGGCGGGCCTGCTCTATAGCGTCGGCCAGACGGGCGTGGTCGTCAACACGCTTGAGTTTCGGCGGCGCATGGAGTAGCTACCAAGACAGCGAGGTACCATGCCCTTCGATCTGACCCGAGCTGCGTCGCTCTTGCGCCAACGCCACAGCGATGCGTTTGGCTTCCGTTTTGGTTTGCTGGACTTGTTGTTTGCTGCGGGCTGCCATGTGCGCGAGCAGGCGGTGGCGCTGCCGTGGGGCGACGCGCTGGTCGTGCGCACTTCGGGACCGGCCGCGCCCAGTGCCCAAAAGCGGCTGGTCGTGCTGGCCATCGACTTGGAGCTGCCCGCCTTGCACAGTGCGGATCCGCAAGGGCAGTGGCCGGCGCGGTTGCACAGCCTGGGCGGGCCCGCACTGGGGATCGCTTGGTTGGCGGTGCTGCACGGTCTGTTGTCGTCGCACGCGCAGCGGCCGTGGGAGTTGCTCTACGTGCGCGGTCCGGCGCTGGGCACGGCCGAATTTGCCGCGGATCTGCTGGCTGCTGAGGCGTCGGATGCCGACTTGGCCGTGCTGAGTCCCGCGGCGGCGGGGGGCATGCCGGAAGATGCCGCGCTGGATTTGGTCCGGCTGGAGATGGCCCGACCCCGCAATATCTGGCGCTTTCCGGCTTGCGATTTTACGGCGCGCATCGAAGGTCATGCACCTCTGGGGCAAGCTTGGCACGGGATCCGCCAGGTGCTGGCGACGCTGGGGCCCGCGGCGGCCTGGACCTTGCACGACCTGAAGATTCAGGCGGGCGAAAATGCCCCGTTCTCGGCGGTGCTGCGCTCTTCGGCCCCGGCCAAGACGCCCAGCGACGGCGACGGCACGCAGGTGGCGGTGCGCGCCCTTGACGGCGAACTACGCTTGCTGTTCCCGATCAACGATGCCCTGTCGGCGCTGGCACTGCTGGGCGACCGCCTGCCGGCCTCGCTGGCCGAGGCGCTGTCCAGCCCGCTCCACGCGGCCACCTTGCCCGATGGACTGTGCTTGCACGCCCTGGCGCCGCAGCTGCCCGACGACGTGGACCTGGCCGACCGCGCCGCGGCGATGTCGGCCCAGTGGTCCACGGCGCCGGTGACGCGGCCCTTTGCTGGGACGGTGCGCCCGCTGGCCGTGGCCGACAACGAAAATGGCGGCCCGGTGGTGGCGCTGTTGCCGGCCCATGCCGAACTGTGGCGCACGCCGGCCCTGGACAGCGACGAAGACCTGCCGGCGCTGCTGCGGGCGGTGGGTGCCCTTGCCAAGACCTTCTAGACCTGGAGAACGTCATGAAAAGCCTGCGCCGCCTTCTGGCCATCGCCCTGCTCGCAACCACCGCCGTAGGCACCCCTGCGTGGGCTTGCGGCGGCTGCTTCGTGCCGCCCATCAACAGCGCGGCGCCGATTTTGCAGAACGCCGAGCGCATCTTGTTCGTCCGCGACCCGGCCACCAAGAAATCGACGGTGTGGGTCGAGATCCGCTACAGCGGCCCGGCCGATGGCTTTGGCTGGGTGCTGCCGCTGCCCAAGGTGCCCAAAGTGGGCGTGGGGACTAGCTACTTGTTCGATCGCCTGGACCTGGGCACCGCACCGCGCTTGGAGCTGGATGCTCTGCCCAGCGAGGGCTGCAACACGGGGGGCACCAGCGTAGGTTGCGGCTCGGCGGACTCTGGGAGCCTTGCCACCGCCTCGGTCAGCGAAAAAGGCGGCGGCGGCGGCAGCGGCGTGACGGTGCTGCAGCACGATCAGGTGGGGCCGTACGACTACCAGATCATCCAGGGCAAAACCGCCGACGACGTGCAAAACTGGCTGACTACCAATGGTTTTGACACGCCGGCCAAGGCCAAGAGCGTACTGGGCGAGCATGTGGCCAAGGGCGACGTGTTCGTGGCGGTCAAGTTGGCCACCGGCAAGGGCGTCGATCAGATCAAGCCCATTGCGCTCGAGATGGACGACGCCGAGCCGTGCGTACCGCTCAAGCTCACCTCGATCGCCGCCGAAAACGACACAACCATCCAGGTTTACGTGGCCGGGCCTGGGCGGGCGATCCCCAAGAATCACCTGCACGTGCGCATCAACCCGGTGCGGCTCGACTTGCTGCACGGCGCCAAGAACTACGAGCAGGTGGTCGCGGCGGCCATCGACGAGGCGTCCGGGCGGGCCTTCATCACCGAATTTGCCGGGGAAATTCCCACGATCGTCCGCGTGCCCTCGCCGTTCGCCTATGGCAGCCCCAGCGAAGAGCCGCTGGTCGACTACACTGCGATCGACACCTCGGCCGTGGCCAAGACGACCACGGTTTGCGCGGCCTGGAACGACCTGTCGGCGCGCAAGTTGCCGATGACCAAAGAGACCGTCTCGATCATCGACCCGTTGTTCAAATTCGGCTCCAGCGCCGGCGCGACGGACTTGGTGAAGTACTACCAGGGGTTGACGAGCTGTCCAGCCAGCACTCAGACCCCAGTCGACGGCGCCGCGCTCGCCGCTACGCTCGAGAAGGAATTCGCCGGACCGCTGCGTGACATGACCAAGGCCTTGACCGCCATCGGCGCGAGTGGTGGAGCCAAGGGCCGCTTTACCCGCATGGTCATGCGCATTTCGCCCGACGAGATGACCCGCGATCCCGTGTTTGCCTTCAGCGGCACGCTGCCCGACGTCAGCAACGTCATCAAGGGCGGCTATGGCCCGGTGTGTCTGGGCCAGAACCAGGGCCAGAACGGCTATCGCGTCACCATCGCCGGGCTGGGCTCGTGGCTGCTCGCCAATCAACAACAAGCGGACGGGAGCAATTTGCCCAACCTGGCCTTGGACCCGCGCATGACCAAGGCGCCGGCGGCGCTGACGGTGGAGCTACTGGACGAGACGGGCGACCCGATCGCGGTGGACGCCAGCCAGATTACCCTGGCCGATCAGGCGATTGCCGGTGCCAAGTGGGGTACGCCGTCGCTGCCGCAGGGCACGGTGCTCAAGGCCGCCGCCAAGCGCTGGACGCCGCCGGTCACCGATGCCGTGATCGCGCCCCAAAGCTCGGGCTGCATGGGCGGCCCGACGCGTCAGCAGGCACCGTGGGCCCTGGCCGGGTTGCTGGGTCTGGCCGGCCTGGCGGTGCAACTACGTCGCAAGTCCAGATAGACCGAGAAAGACTCCTATTTCGTCTTCTTCGCGCCCAACGTGGTCTGCAACACTTTCTTCAAGCTGGCGGCGTCGGCGCGGTAGTAGTTGTCGCTGGTCGACCGCTCTAGGTAGGTCTCTACCGCTTTGAGTGCCTGCGGCAACTGGTCGCGTTCCTTGTAGATCAGCGCCAAGTGATACCACGCCTCGGCCAGATCCTTGTCGCCCGAATTGGCCGCCTGATGCAGCAGGGGCAGGGCGTCGCTGTATTGGCGGTGGCGCAGCCAGTGCAGCGCCAAGAACAGGGCGGCATGATCGTCGCCGGGCCGGTGCGCCAGCACGTCGCGCAGAATCTGCCCGCCCGCGTCGTTGCCTTGCTCCACATAGCAGCGGCCCAGCTGAGCCTTGCCGTCCAGGTCGTCGGGCTTGAGTTCCAGCAGCGCCTTGAGCGCCGCCACCGCCTTGTTGTACTGGTGGTCGATTAGGAACGCCTTGGCCAAAAGCCGATGGACTTCGGGCAAGTAACGCACTGGCTTGCCGATCTGCTCAAAGGCGGTAGCGCTGCGCACCACCGACTGCAGCTGCTCGACCGCCAGCTTGCGCAGGGGCGCGTCGGGGTGCCGTTCGAGCAATTGCCGGGCCAGCTCAAAGCGGTAGAAGTGGGCGCTGGTGTCGATTTCGACGGCCTGCTTGATCCGCGAAATCCCTTGAGCCACGTCGCCCTTGCGGAAGGCCAGCCGCCCGTACTGGAACAGGGCCTCGGCGCTCTTGCCGTTGGCGGTCTGCACGGCCCGGCCGATGTAGACGGTCGCTTTCTCGACTTCTTGGGCGTCGAGCTCGACCTTGCCGGCCAGCGTATTGAGCTCGATGTCGGTCGGCGCCTCGTCGGCAAAGGGCTCGATCGTTGCCGCGGCCTCGGCAAAATTCTTCTTGTCGACCAAGGCCATCGTCATCTGCGTTGCCGCGTTGCGGTCCAGCGCCTTTTGCGCCCGCAGCTTGCGCAGCGACGTCAGCGCCACGTCTGGATTGCCCGAGCGCAAGTCCATCTGCGCGGCCCGCAGCAAGTAGCGGCGGTTGTCGGGCTGGGCGGCCAGCAACTGGCTCAGCAGCCGGCGCGCCTCGTCGTCGCGCTTGAGCAGGCCCAGCTCTTCGGCGGCCAGACGCAGCAGGTTCTCTTCATCGCCCACCTTTTTGCGCGCCTGTTCCAAAGTGGCGAGCGCCTCGTCGTGACGACCGGCCGCAGACTGCAGTTCGGCCAACCGGATCGCCGCCCGCAGGTGCCGCGGTTCGCGCTGCAGCACCTGGGCAAAGTAATTGCTAGCGGTGGCGTAGTGCGATTGCTTGTCTTCCACCTGGCCACGCAGGTACAGCAATTCCAGCGAGTCTGGTGCCGCCTTGGTTGCCTCGCTGATCTCGGCCAGCGCATCGTCGTTGCGGTTGACCATCAGCCAGTACTCGGTCATCGCGACCACGAACGCCACGGACCTGAATTTGTGCTTGCTCTTGCCGGCGACCAGCAGCTTGTTGGCGTCGTCCAGGTGCTTTTCCAGCATGTTCAGGCGCGCCACGCGCACGGTGGTGAGTTCGTCGCTGGGGTTGCTTTCTAGCACTGTGGCCAGCGCCGAGATCTGCGAGTCGTGATCGCCGCGCCGACCCGCCTGCCGCGCCACGATCAGGTTCTGCTCGCGCGCCACCCAGGGCTGCGGCGTGCTCACCAGCGTGACCGTGATCTTGTCCAGGTGGGTCTGGGCCTGCTCGGCTTTGCCCGCGTCCAACAGCGCAGAGGCCAGCGTCAAGCGCACTTCCAGGTTCTCTGGCGCCACGTGGACGAGCGGCGTCAGGATGGCTTCGGCTTCGGCATACCGGCCCTGGGCGTCGGCGATGGCGCCGCGCAATGCCTTGAACTTGATCGCGTTCTCGAGTTTTGGATTTTGCGCCAGCACCCCGTCGATCAGCGTCGCCGCGGCGGACAGGCCCACGTCGTCCCCGGCCGGCGTTCGCAACGGGTCGGTATCGGGCGCTGCCGTCAGGCCAGGGCGATCCAGGGCTTGCCGCCGCAAACGCATTTGAAAATCCAGCTGGTACATGCGCGCCAGCAGACCGCGATCGTCGGGGCTCCCGGCCTTCAAGGCATCGGCGTGGGCCAGCGCCGCGGCCGGCCCCTCTTTGGCGTTGGCTTCCAGCGCGGCCAAGCGGGCTTTGGGCAGGGCGCCGGCCTTCTTCAGACTCTCGAATCCGGCTTTGATCTCGGGCTCTTCCAGAGCCTCGGGGTAGCGCTCGTACAAGTCCAAGTAGAGCGTGATGCGGCGGGCGCGCACCTGTTCGTCGTCTTTGCGCAGCTTGGACAGCTTGTCCAGACGGGCCAACTCCAGCTCGTAGCTTTGGCGGGTGTCGTCCAGGGCAACGGCCTTGCTCAAGTCGGCCGGCACGGCGCGCTGCGGGCGATTCTTGTCCGGGGCCTCGGCTTTCCACAGTTTGCTGGCAAACAGCCCCAATCCTGCATAGTCGGTGGCCACGCCGGCTGCGGCCACCAGCATGGCGGCTGCCAGCAGCCGGTCGAAGGTAAAGAGCGGTTTGACCTTGCCCTTGCTTTGGGTCTTGCCGCCGCGACCCGCGGAGCGGGCGGGCCGCCGCTCGGCTGGCTCGATGCCGATCGGCCGGCTGCGCGGCATGTCGGGATCGGCGGCGCGGCTGATGGCGCCGGACTCAAAGAGGGATTCCTCTTCGGCTGCAGGCAGCGCGGGGCCGGCGGGACTGCTTGGCCCGGTCGCGGAGGTGCGGCCTTCACTCAAGGGGCTCACGCCGGGAGCCAAGACCTGCGTTGGCGCCAGATCAAAGGCCGAAGGGGCCACCTGGCTAGGCCGGCGCGCGGCACCGGCAAAGATGGCTTCTTGATCCAAGGCGGCCGGCGCGCCCGAGCGCGGTGCGGCGATCCGGGCGAACGGGTTGGTGCGGTTGCCAACCGTGTGTTTGTCCACTGCGTTGGACGCGTCGGACAACAGCGATTCAAAGTCGATGTCGATGTCGGCGTCGGCGTCGGCGATCACGGTGGCGACGACCTTGGACGGCGGACTCCCGGCGCCGCTCGAACCCAAGTTCACGGTCTTGCTGGCCGGCCCGCCCATCGTGGCGGTCGATTCGCCGGTGGGGAGGGCGGTCGGCAACGGCCGCTGCGCCGAGATAGACGCCACACTGGCAGTTTGCTCGTCTTGCGCCTCGAAGCGCATCAGGCACAGCGGGCACTCGACCGACTTGGCGGCGCCGGCTGGCATTCCGCCCGTGGAAAACACCGCGCTACAATGCGGACAGCGAACGTTCACGCGCTGCACCTCGCCAGGGGGGCCGACCTGGATCGCTTGGGGTCGGGCCAAGGGTTGCCGGTTGCAGGGTCTCGGCCTTTCGCGGTGGCCGCAGTGACCCTGGTCACCGCTAGCACACGCTACCTTGCGCAGCGGCGGTGGTCAATTATCCTCAGGTGCCCCGGGCGCGCTGTGCTTGGGCGCGCTGCGGCCCTTTGGCCGCCCGGAAGGTGGCCTGTGCTGACCCTGGGAATCGCTGGGCACGTCGATCACGGCAAGACATCGCTGGTGCGCGCACTGACCGGCATCGAGACGGATCGCCTGCCCGAAGAGCAGCGCCGCGGGATCAGCATCGAACTGGGCTTTGCGTGGCTGGATTTGCCCGAACAGCACGGGCGCCAGCAGCGGGTGGCCTTGGTCGACATGCCCGGACACGAACGCTTCGTCAAGCGCATGATTGCCGGTGCCTCGGGCATCGACGCGGTGGTGCTGGTGGTGGCGGCCGACGAAGGTGCCATGCCGCAAGGCCGCGAGCACCTTGCAATTTGTCAGCTCCTGGGTGTGCAGCGCGGTGCGGTGGTGCTGACCAAGGCAGATCTGGTGGATGCCACGCTGCTCGAGTTGGCCCGCGATGATCTGAAAGACTTGGTGCGCGACACATTTCTACACAATGCGCCGGTCTGGAGCGTCTCGGTCCGCGACCCACAGAGCCTGGACGCTTTTCGCCGTTCGTTCCAAGGTTGGCTGCAGGGGCTCGCGGATCAGCAGACCGCTTCGGCGGACTTGGTCGCGCGGCCGTTCTTGCTCCACGTCGACCGGGCGTTTTCGCTGGCGGGCCGCGGCACCGTCGTGGCGGGTACGGCGACGTCGGGTGCGGTGCAGCTGGAGCAAAACGTGCAGGCGCTGCGGCCCGGTACCAGCGTGGCCACCCAGTTCCGCGTGCGCGACTTGCAGCAGCAGGGGCGGCCGCAAAGCAGCGTGCAGGCGCCCGGGCGGGTGGCGCTCAATTTGGCAGGTGCGACCCTGGACGACGTGCCGATCGGTTGCGTGCTGGCGGCGCCCGGCTCGCTGCATGTGGGGCAGCGCGTCGACGTGCGGCTGACCACCTTGCCGCATGTGCAACCGTTCGCCCTGCAGAAACGGGTCGCGGTGCACCTGGGCACCAGCTGGTGCGAGGCGACGGTGGTGCAGCTCGAGGCCACGCCGCAGCCGCCGGGGACCACCCGTGCCGTGCAACTGCGTTTGGATGCGCCGATGCCGCTGCCGCCCGGAGCGCCCATAGTGCTGCGCGGGACGCAGCGCGATCCCCGGCTGGGCCAGACGCTGGGCGGCGGGCCGATCCTGCACCCCGCACCACCGCGGCATCGGTTGGGCGACCCGGCCGTGCTGGCGGCCCTGCAGCAATTGGCCGCCCCGGCGCTGGACGATCGCGTGCAGGCCCTGGTGCGCCTGGCCGGTCTACAGGGCCTGGACGAGGCCACGCTGCCGCAACTGCAGGCGGCGCCGGCGGCGGCCTTGACCAAGGCGGTCAAGGGGTTGTTGGCTGCCGGCAAGCTGCGGCGCTTGGGCGCGAGCTTGTTCGATCCGCCCGCGCTTGCCGAGGTGGAGACGCGTTTGTTCAGGCAGGTTGTGGCTTTCCATGCTCAGCAACCGGGTCGGCAGGGCATCGAGCTGGAGGCGCTGCAACGCGGCGTGGCCTTTGTCGCGCCCGCGCTCGCCGCCGAAGTCCTGCAGGGACTGGCACGGCAAGGCAAACTGGTGCAGCGCGGGCTGCTGTGGGCGCAGCCGGGCTTTGTGCCGCAACTGCAGGCGACCGAAGAGCAAATGGCGGAGCTGATCCGGCGCTTGGACGCGGCCGGTTTGCAGCCGCCGACTCCGAACCAACTGGCCGAAGAGCTGAGCTGGGCGCCCAAGCAGGTGCAGACCGTCTTGCAGGCGGCCCAAGCAGCGGCGCGGGTGGTCCGCGTGGGCGACGAGATGTGGCTGACGCAGCCCCACGCGCAAGCGGTCGTCGATCAGGTGCTAGCCGCGTTTGCCGATCGCGAGGCCTTCACCACGGGCGAGCTGAAGGACGCGCTGGGACTGACCCGCAAGCACCTGATTCCGCTGGCCGAATACCTGGATTCCGAGCGGATTACCGTGCGCGATCCGGCCGGCAACCGCCGCATTCGCGAGCGCGCGCGCGAGGCCTACCGACAACGGAAAGACCTTTGATTTTTGGGTGAATTGCCGCGGCGATCAGCCCAGGGCGCCCTTGTTCTTGGTCGAGACCGGCTTCTGCTCGGCCGTCTCGATCACGGGCGGATCGTTGGCCGGCGCGACCGCAGATCCCGTCACGTAGGGAACGGGCTGCCAATCCTGCCATTTCCCCTCGGCGCGCATCCGCATCCGTTGCGGCATGAAGCCGCGGTGCTCCAGTTGGGTCACGAAGCGCTGCAGCAGCGTCTCGAAGTCCGGGGCCTCGCGGATGATGAACTGGATCACCAGGTGGAACGGGTCGCTGCATTGCGTCTCGGCAAACAGCTTCTTGCGGCGGCGTTCCTCTTTCTCGAACACCGTGACCTGAAACATCAGGTCGCGGCCGAGCTTGCTGGCCTCCAACTGAAAGCGCGAGTGTTCGGTAATCAAGCGCCGCTCCTGTCGTGCCGCATCCACCTGGCGTGGCCGTCGAGTGGTCCGATGGTCGGCCCAGCGCGCCAAGGTGTCAAGCCGTTGACGTCACCGCGGCATCCAGAGCATTCTGTGCGGCGGAGGCAGCATGAGCCGCGCGGGCAATCGTTGGCAAACACGCATGTTGGGGGCGCTCGCCGTTGCGGCCAGCCTGGGCTGCCAGACCGGCACGCCCCCCGACGCGCCCAAGGCGCCCACGTGCCAGTGCAGCGCCAACGAACCGTGCCCAACCAGCCGCTGCGACCTGCAGATCGAGCTGTCGTCCGCCACCTGCAAGGGCCAGGCCGACTATGCCGAAGTGCTCATCGGCGGCGAGTTGGAGCCCGACCGCTACGACCTGGGCAAGCCGCGGCGCAGTTGCGCGACGCTGGCCCGCGGAGCGACCGCGATGCTGCAAGCGCGCTCGAACACGACCTGGCAATGGGCCGAAGAAGTGGTCTGTCCGGCGGCGGCGCCCGGTGACGTGCAGGGCCCGACCATCGTGCGCGTCTTGAACTGCACCACCGGCAAGCCGTAAGTCCCTATGCTGCCAACGACTCCGCACTGGCTCGTCACCGCCGACGCGAACCCCGACGCCATGACGCCGGTGATGCGCCAGGTGCTGGACGCCAAGCGCCAGCATCCCGACGCGCTGGTGCTGTTCCGGCTGGGCGACTTCTACGAGCTGTTCTTCGAAGATGCGCTGGAGGCCAGCCGCCTGCTGGATCTGACGCTTACCTCGCGCAACAAGAACGACGCGCGGCCGATTCCGATGTGCGGCTTTCCGTACCACGCCCTGCCGGGACACGTGCAACGGGCGGTAGAGGGCGGCCGGCGCTGTGCCATCGTCGAACAGCTGACGGACCCGGCCACCAGCAAGGGCATCGTCCAGCGCGGCGTCACCCACGTGATCACCCCAGGCGTGATCCTAGAGACCGAGGCGCTGGATACCCACCGCAGCAACCACCTGGTGGCGCTGGCGGCCGTCAAGCGCGGTGGGCTGGGGCTGGCGGTGGCCGATGCCTCGACGGGCGAGCTCCAGGCGGCGCGCGTACTGCACCCGGCGGCGCTGGGCGTGCTGCTGGCGCGACTGGAGGCCAAAGAGCTGGTGCTGGGGCCAGGGGCCCAAGCCTGGCTGGAGCAGCAACCGCAGGTCCGGCACGTGGCGCGCTGCGAGCGACCGCTGGCCGAATTCAAGCCGGGCCAGGAAGTCGAGGCGGCGCTGGAGCTTTTGCGGAGTTACCTGGGCGAGGTGCGGCCGCAGTCGCCGGCCTGGCTGGGCGAGCCGCGGCGGTTGGACGAGCACGCGCACCTGCAGCTGCCGTGGCAAGCCGTGGCGCACTTGGAGCTTTTGCAGACGTCGCGCACGGGTCGCCGGCAAGGCTCGCTGCTGGGGGCCATCGACCGCACCCAGACCGCCGCCGGCGCCCGGTGGTTGCGGGCGTTGGTGCTCGCGCCCTTGGCTGACCGGCGGGCCATCGAGCTGCGCCACGGCGCGGTGGCGGCGCTGCTGCGCGACCGGCCAGTCCAACAACACCTGCGCGCCCGGATGAGCCGGCTGTGCGACGTGGCCCGGGTGGCGACCCGCTGCGCCGCCGGGCTGGCCGCGCCGCGCGAACTGGGGGCGCTGCGCGAGACCCTGCGGCTCCTGCCCGAAGTGCGGACGCAGCTGGACCTTTTGGCTCCACAGAGTCTGGCGCTGGCGCAGCTAGCGGGGGCCTTGGACGGTACCGACGAACTGTTGGCGTCGCTGGAACTGCGCCTGGCCGCCGTGCCGCCGCCGACCTTGGCCGATGGTGGGGCGATCGCGCCGGGCTGGGACGCCGAGCTGGACGAGTGGGTGCGCCTGACCGAGCACAGCCAGCAGTGGCTGGACCAGTACGAGCAGAGCGAGCGGCAGCGCACCGGTCTGACGAGTTTGAAAGTCAATTTCAACCGTGTCAGCGGTTACGGCATCGAAGTCAGTCTAAAGCAAGGGGTTTCGGTGCCTGACGGCTACCTGCGCAAGCAGACGCTGAAGAACGCCGAGCGCTTTACCACCCCGGATCTGGCCGAGTTCGAGCGCAAGATGCTGCGCGCCGAGTCCGAGCGCCACAGCCGCGAGTCCGTGCTGTACCGGGCGCTGCTTGCCGAAATTGCCCGAAACGGTGCGCTGTTGCGCGGCATCGCCGCCGCCCTGGCCGATCTGGACGTGCACGCGGCGTTTGCCGAGCTGGCCGGCGAGCGCGGTTGGGTGCAGCCGACCCTGGTCGAGGCGCCGCTGCTGGGTCTGAAGGCGTGCCGCCACCCGGTGATCGAAGCGCTGCTGCCGCCTGGGCAGTTCGTGGCCAACGACGTGGCGCTGTGCGGCGAGGGTGCCGATCCGCAGGTGCTCGCGAATCTGCCCGGCGATCCTGCGCAGCTGCTGCTGATCACTGGGCCGAACATGGCCGGCAAGTCCACGCTGATGCGGCAGGTGGCGCTGTGCACCATCCTGTGCCAGGCGGGCAGTTTTGTGCCGGCGGATCAGGCGGTGATGGGCGTCCTGGATGCGGTGCTGACGCGCATCGGCGCGGGCGACGACATCGCCGAGGGCGCGTCGACGTTCTTGGTCGAGATGCGCGAAGTGGCGGATATCCTTGCCCGAGCTACGCCGCGCACGCTGGTGGTGCTGGACGAGATCGGCCGCGGGACCTCGACGTGGGATGGGCTGGCGATCGCCTGGAGCGTGCTCGAGCGCATGCACGACCGCGCCCGCTCGCTGTGCCTGTGCGCCACCCACTACCACGAGCTGACGGTGCTTGCGAACAAACTTGGCAGGTTGCGCAACGTGCACGTGGCGGTCAAGGAATGGGGTGGCGAGGTGGTGTTCATCCATCAGCTGCAGCCGGGACCCACTTCGCGCTCGCACGGTGTGACGGTGGCGCGGCTGGCCGGGCTGCCCGAAGCGGTCATCGATCGGGCTCGCAACCTGCTGGACCAATTCGAGCGCAACAACAAGAAGAATCAAACCAAGACCCTGCAATCGGCGTCCAGTCGCCAGCAGGGTCTGTTCGACGACCTGCCGCCGCCGCCCGAGCCGACCTCGCGCGAGCCGTCGCTGGTGCAGATCGTTCACAAGATCGCGGCGTTGGATCCAGATGCGCTGTCGCCTCGCCAGGCCCACGAGATCTTGGCGGCCCTGGTCGACGAGGCCCGCGGCGCTGGGTTGCGCTGACCTGTGGATACATAACTGTATCTCATTGGTTTTAAACGCGTATTCTGGAAGTTCCGCGATCGCTAGGCGCAGTGCCCATCCAGGGTTCGGTCGCAGTGGCGCATATTGTCGCGAGATGCTTGGTGATTCTTGCCCAGATCCCGCCACGGTGGCCGCGCTGGCGGCGGCGACGGCCATTGACCGCCATCGGCGAACTCGATGAGGCAGATTCGATTGGTTTCAGCAGGTTGAGTGACGACCGCCCAGGCAAGCGCAACTCGGCAACACTGTCAAGAAAACTATACAACTGCTAGCACTTGCACAAGAATTTGACGAAACCCCGTCGCACGGCACGATGGGCGACATGCGAACCACCACTTTGCCGCACTCGACCAAGCCGACCCCCAAGCCCCAGGCCGCCCCGCCGGCCGAGGCGCCGCCGCGACTGGACGTGCTCCGCGCCGAGGCGACGTTGCACCAGGCGGGCGAGCGCTTTTTGCGCCACCTGCGGCTGGAGCGCAATATGGCCAGCAACACGCTGGTGGCCTATGGGCGCGATCTGCAGCGGATGATCAAGCACTTGGACGAGCAGCTGGGCGTCAACACGCCGGCCGACTTGGACCACGACACCTTGGTCGAGTACCTGGAAGACCTGCAAGCCGACGGCCTGCAGCCGCGCTCGATCGCCCGGCACATGTCGACCTTGCGCAGCTTTTGCGCGTACTTGCTGGACCGCGGCCTGGTGCAGGACAATCCGGCCGCGCTCCTGGACATGCCCAAGCAGGGCCGGGACTTGCCCGATGTGCTCAGCCAAGAAGAAGTGCTGCGCCTGCTGGCGGCGCCGGGGACCGCCCACGAGCGCGCCCTGCGCGACACCGCGATGCTAGAGACCCTATACGCCACCGGCCTGCGCGTCAGCGAGCTGGTCAACTTGAACCTGGCCGACGTCGACTTTGATCGCGGGCTGGTGCGCTGCGTCGGCAAGGGCCGCAAGGAACGGCTGGTGCCGATTGGCGAAATCGCCCGGGCGCGCTTGGTCGAGTACTTGGAGCAGGCGCGCCCCCTGCTGGCCCGCGGGACCGCCCGGGTGCGCAAGGGCCCGCAAGCGCAGGCGCTGTTTCTGACGAGCCAGTGCAAGCCTATGACCCGGCAAGGGTTCTGGAAGCTGGTCAAGCGCTACGCCCAGCAGGCCGAGATCGACAAGCCCATCTCGCCGCACAAGCTGCGCCACTCGTTTGCCACGCACTTGCTGGCTGGCGGCGCGGATCTGCGGGCGGTGCAAGCGCTTTTGGGTCACGCCGACATCGGCACCACCCAGATCT
>JBBISH010000031.1:0-52880 GCA_037441385.1 Myxococcales bacterium | reverse complement strand
CACTGGCTACTCGGGAAACGACGTGTACCTGGCCGGCCTGGCGCCGCTGGCGGGAGCGCCTTTGTCCGCACTGTCTGGCCCCGATGCCATCGGCGCGGGCGTGGAACTGCTGCTCACCTGCACAGGCACGCCCACCGGCCTCATGCTGGCGACCATGGAGTCAAGCGGCTCGACCGCCCTGCGCGGGTCCTACGACGTGCTGCAGCGCGGCCAGGGCTACAGCCTGGACTCCAGCGTGTTGCACGTCACCAGCTTCCTGCAGGCGCCCGCTCCGCTGAGCTCGCTGCAGTGCGAGGTGAACCATGCTGGCGCTACGTTCGTCGACGTGTTCGGCGGTGCCCTGGGCCTGTTCCGCGGCGCCGTGGTCTGCCGGCCCGACGTGAGCCAGTCCAGCCGGCGGCAGCTGCTCACGCTGGTCAACACCGCGCCGTTCGGTTCGGGCTGGGCCACCACCATCGCCGACACTGACCTGCTCAGCCACAGCGACGACCCGATCCTGGCCATTGAGCGGGCCGAGGCGCCCAACGTCGTCAGCGTGTTGCGACCACTGGGCACCAGCGACGATGCCGCCGATCGCCTCACCCTGGCCGACCAGCCTAGCGCCGAGGCCGAGGGCCGCCGCGAGATGGAGTACCGCGTTCCAGCGACTAGCCGCGACGCGCTGTGGGACATCGCCAAGGCCGCCTGCGCCAGCCAGCTTGCCGCCGACCAGACGCTGCAGGTGCTGGCCGTGCGCGTGCCGCCGTGGGTGAGTGCAGAGGTGGGCGACGTCGTCTATCTGGACACGACGCACCCGGGCATCTGGACCTGGACCGGGGCCACCGGTGCGCCTGGCTACTCCGGCCCCGCTCGCGTCACCGGCCGCGCCATGAACCCGAAGACGTTGGCGGTCAAGCTGGTGCTGCTCATCGACGGCAGCGTGACCGTGCACGCGCTGAGCCCGGCGATGCTGATCTCGGCCTACCAGCACGCCACCACGCCCACCTGGATTGAGGTTCCGCTCAAGTACTTGCCGCACATGGAGGCGGCGCTTGCCGACGCGGCCGGCCCGGTCTGGCTCTACCACTACAAGCCGGGCAAGACCGAGACCGTGGGGCAGCGCCACCAGGTCAGCGCCGCGGCCGAGGTGGGCGGCGTGTGCCGGCTCACCATCACCAGCAACCCGACCGGCCACACCCTGAGCACCACCGACCGGTCGACCCTGACGCTGCCCACGCTGGACGGCGGCCACATCAGCACCTGGCAAGAACCGTTCGCGCACATCGACGACGGCTCGCAGTGGGGGTAGCACATGGCGTTCACCACGCCGGCAACGGTCAACATCGCCAATGAATACGAGCTGCTGCTTCCGCACATGAAGCGGTACACGCTTGACCGCGCGCTGCAGAACGTCAACCACAACTGGAAGCACTACCGGCCGCCGCTGGTCAGCCTGGCCCCCACCGCCGACGACGCCCTGCCGCGCGCCAGCGAGTACCACATCCCGGTGCTGCCGAGCGCGGACGGTCTGCTCTACTCGTTCGAGGTGCGCTTTGTGTGCAGCGCGGCCAGCCAAAACGTGACCGTTTCCGTCGACTACACCACGGCCTACGTGGCTGGCGGCGCCTCGGTCTGGACCGCCATCTGCAGCGACGTGGTGGTGAGCAACGGCGTCGCCGGCCGACTGACCACGCACCAGAAGGCGAACCAGACCATCCCGGCCACCGCCGTCGCGCTGCGGGTGTCGCTCACGGCCCCCGCGGCCGGCACCCGCGACGACCATCATATCCTGGCCTGGCCCACTCCGGGCGATGCGGTGTCCGGCATTCAGCCGAGCGGGTTCGTGCCCTACGACGACACGCTGATGGCCAGCGCCGATCGGGCCGCGGTGCACACGGACTGGCTCAACCGCTGCAAGGCGAGCACAGCGGCTCTGCTGGTCGACCGCCGGCAGTGCGCGTATTCGTTTGGCCAGGAGTACCGCAGCGCGCCGCGGTGGACCAGCCACGACGCCAGCTTCTGGCGTCCGGCGCCACCGGTGCGCATTTGGCTGCCCGGCCAAACGGGTACGGTCACGCTGGCTGTGCGAGTGATCGCCGATGTGGATGCCGGCGGCACAGCTGACCTGGTGCGCCTGCGCCAGGTGGGCATCGGCGGCGATGGCCAGTCGGTGCTGTTCGATGCCAGCGGCGCCATCGAGTCGGCCGCGCTGCAGGTCAAGATCTTGGGCAGCGGGCTGCTGGCCTACGTGGACTTGGAGTTGGCAATCCGCACCACGGCCACGCAAACTACGCGGATATTTGCCGTGATGGCGTGGTTCACGCCAGGGAGCTGACCGATGCGTGTCCCCGTTCCCAAGAACTGGCAGGCCGAAGACCTCACCGCGCCGATCACCGACGAGGCGACGCCGCCGGCCAGCTCCGCGCTGCTGGTGTCGGCGGTGCTCTGGTCGGAGGCGTTGGCGGTGACGCCCTACTGCGGCACCGGGCACCAGTTTGACTCGCTGCAGGCCGGCGCTCCGGAAACGCGCCACCTGGGCATCGTCACGCCGCCTGCTTCCGTGCACTGCCGGGCGGCGCTATCACGTGGCTGGCAAGGCAACGGCTTCACGTCTACCGCAGCGCCCTACCATGAGGGTTCGACCAGCGACGGCGGTCTGACCGGCAACGATGTGGTGCGCGTGCCGTGCAATATGAGTCTTGGCTACGTGTCTGTAGGCGTTTTCTCTGGCCAAAATGCCGACATCGAGGTGAGCGGCGACACCCTGAACGATGCCCCATCGGCGCCGATCAACCGGCTATTCGAGGTGCAGACCTTGGGCGCCCCCTACGTGGAACCGTGGCGCATCAGCAAAGTGGCTGGGTTCAGCGTGGTGCCGAGCGACCGCCTGGCGGACTTGGAGACGCTGTGACCTCCGATCGCCTCAAGTCGCTAGCCCCCTGCTCCAGCATCCCCGCCCTGACCGCCGCTTGCTCACCGCGCCACACTCCGCGCTGGAGGTGGTCGCGATGGCGGACCGTGAAAGCAACGTGGTGGCCTGGGCGGGATTGGCGCTCGCCAGCGTCACATCCCTGATTGCCGGCGTGTTCTTTGTGGCGAGCATCAACGGCCGCCTGAAATCGCTGGAAGACAAGGTAGTCGAGCTGTCGGTCGCCATCGACTCCATCGCCCCGCGCCAGGTCAAGACCAAAGCCGCCGCCGCTCCGATGAGCCTGCCGCCCGAGGTGGCCGCCGCCGGCCCCGCCCCCGCCGAGCAGCTCGGCATCACGCTGGCCGCCATGACCGCCGCGGCCCCAGCTCCCGACCCCAACGACGATGTCGCCACCTGGCCCCAGCGCTACCTGGCGGACCACTGCGGCCGCTGCCCCAGCTGCTGCGCCACGCTGTCGACGGCGGCGCTGCCATGAGCCCGGCCGAGGTCCTGCAGCTCGCCGTCGCCCTGCTCCACCAACACGGCGGCAAGGTCGTCTACCGCAAGGGCGCTGACCTGGACGGCGACCCCATCGGCTGCGACTGCTCCGCGTTTTTGGCCCGCTGCTGTGGCCAGCGCAAAGAGGACTCACGCGGACTTTGGTGGAACACCGATCGCATCTACGGCGACGCCCAGGGCGGCCATGTGCGCTGGCAGCAAATCGCCGCGCCTGAGCCAGGCTGTATCGGCGTTTGGCCAGGCCGGACCGTCAGAGGCAAGCGCCGTTCCGGCCACGTGTTCGTTGTACGCGATGTTGCGGCCGCGCTGACCGTCGAATGCTGCGACACGGGCCACGGCATTGCCGCGATGCACCGGCTGGCCTGGTTCGCCAAGGGCGCGCTCGGCAACGGCCGCCCCATCATCTGGGCCCGCTTCGTCGGGTAGGAGGTGCGCATGTTCGTCTGGCATCCCATCCAAGTGCACCGGCCCCGCGACGACCGCTGGGCCGCCTGGGGCGTGTCGGCGCTCATCATCGGCCTGCTGCTGCTGACCATCGTCTTGCTGGAGAGCTGCAGCGGCTGCCAGGTCTACTACCGCTGGGACGGCAGCTCGGGCCCCGACGCCCGCCCGTACTACGCGGTCGAGGTCTGCAAGGACAAGCCCCCGCGGGTGCGTTGCGAGAGCGCCACCAAGCTCCCCAACGACGACTGCAAGTAGCGGCCTCGCGCCGCCTGGAGACCGCCCATGCCCGCCGCCAAGACCGTGACCAAGAGCCGCACCAACCGCACCGTCGCCGCCATCGTCGCGGTCGTGCTCACCAAGGAACTCGCCAAGTACTTGCCGCCCGACATCGCGGCCCAGGTCGCCGCCGTGCTGAGCGACGAGGTCGTCGGCGTGGTCGTCACCGGCCTGGGTGGTCTGGCCGTGTACTTCCGCCAGGCCGCCAACCCCACGCCCATCGACCAGCAGAACGTGGTCACGCCTCGGCCGCAATGAACGCCCTTGCCTACCTGTGGGCCTGCGCCACCGACCGCTCTGTCTGGCACGGCCTCTGGCTCGCTCTGTGCGACCTCGCGAGTTCCCGCTGGTGTCGCTGACCCGCCCTGCCGATGCCTGGCCCTGGATGCTGCCGATGCCGCCCACGCTGCGCACCGCCGACACCGCCCAGCTCGGCCGCTCGACGGACGCGCCGCCGCGTGCGACGACGGCAACCCCTGCACTCGATGCCCGCTATCCGCGCGCCGGCCACCTGCCGAGCCACCACCCGCTTGCGGCCGTACCTGCCCGCTGCCGGCTGTGCGGCGCCGTCGTGACCTGGGCGGCGCTGTCCGAGCGGTGCCCGGCGCGAGCCGGCGTTTGACGTTCAACTAGTTGACATAAAGCCTCTTATCGGCCGTTGCCCGCCTGGGCGCCGTCGCTGCTGCAGGCCGACGACGGCCGAAGTTCGCTTTTTGCATGTCCGTTGAGATCGCAGTTGAGATCGTTACGGATCGCGTCACGGATAGCCTGTGGATAACTTTTGATGATCCTGTGGATAACTTGGGGATAACTTCGGCATTGGGACCAATCTGGTGCTGATCTCGCCAAAAGTTTTGCGAAAACTTTCGCGAAAAGTTTGCGCGCCGGCATGGTGCTCAGGTGGTCAGTGCGTGCGTGACTGCGTGGGTGGTCCGCTGGGGTGTCCGTGTAGAGGTCGACGTGCGAAGCCCTGCGCAGCTCCGCGCAGCTTTGAAGCACGAGTCGAAATGGGAGATCTTTTGACATGTGCATGAAATCTTTAGGTGCGATCTTGGTGTACACTCCCCCTGTACACCGGGGGTGCACACCACCCCTGTACACCTGGGGTGTACACCCCCCCTGTACACCGGGGGTGCACACTCCCCCTGTACACCGGGGGTGTTCAGGGAGGGTGTTGAGGGGGGGTGTCGCCACCCCCCTCTCGTGCGCGCGCGCGTTAAGGTCCCGTAGGTCAATTAGGTCTACTCCCTACCTTCAGTACTTGTCCTAAAACCCAACCTACCCCTTCGGCGTAGAGCAGGGTCCAGTTTCGACCCCAGGTCTACCCGGTCCAGGCTGGCCCGCCGGGCCCAACGCTCCAGTCGTTCTAACCGCGCTCGCCGTGCTCACCACGCCGACCCCTCCGGCGCCCCACCCCCACGGATGCCCCGTGCGCGAGCGCTTTGCCGGGTAGGAGCCATTTTCCGCCCCACCCCGCACCCTGCACCCGGCAAAACGGTTCTAGGGGCAAAAGCGGCCCTGCGCGGGGCATCCGGTCCGGACGCACTGAGGCCGTGCCTGCCGGCACGGTCGGGCACCGCAGGACCAAGCCCAAGACGGGGTGAGAAAACCAGCAGTTGCGGTACGGTCTCCGGGCTACCGCGTCGTGAATGGAGGTCCGGGCCCAGCCGGGCGCGCCGGCACCACTGCCCTGCGTCCGGCCGCCGCGGCGCGCTACGCTCGGCAGGCGCCCACTTCCGGGCCGACGTCGAGGTAGCCCATGCTCCGTGCCCTGCTCATCACCTGCGCCGCCCTGGCGCTGCTCGCCGCCTGCGAGCGCACCCCGCCGCCCACCGACACCGGCGAGACCGCTGCGCCCCAGGCCGTGCAGGCCCAGCCGGCGCCGCTGCCCGTCCACGCCTACCAGCTCGCCCCGGTCGACCTGGAGGTCATCGCGCTGCAGGCCCGCGCCGACACCACCGCCCTGCGCTCGGTCCGCCTGCTGTGGCGCACCAGCCTGCAACCGCGCAGCACTGTTTGGCATTGCTAGCTCCGGCGGGGCACCCTGGAGCGCAGGCCTGCTACCGTGGTGGCGGGCCTGTTGCGTCTTGGGGCCGGCACTGAACGAGCGTTCAGGCTCACGTCATACCGCTGTCTCACCCCGTGTAAAAACTCGTCGGCATAGGAAACTAATTGAAAACAATTAGTTGCGCGTCATGGGTGGGCGGAATATCCTGTGGTCCAGGAGGTTCACATGGCCACGCTGACGCCAGACCACATCGAACAACTCGCGACCGCCATGAAGGCCCTGGCGAACGTTCGCCGCCAAGCCGACGCCCTGGTCAGCCAGATCCGGGTTCATCTGCCGGACTTCGAGCGCGACGCCGACACCAAGTCGAAGAAGGCCACGACCAAGGCCACGTCCGGCGCTCAGGAGCTGCCGCTTGCCACAGGCGGCTTGGCTGGCCCGCCAGCGTCACACGGCGTGGTCGCTCTGCTACGCGACGAGGGACCTCTCGAACTCGTCGAGATCGTCAGCCTGTTTCAGCGGCGGTGGCCAGAGCTGCGGTTCAAGGACGATACCATTCGCGCCGCCGTCTACCGCCGAGCCAACTGGTTCGAGAAGCGGGGCGAGGTGTACTGCCTGACCGGCCAGGAGCCGGCCGAGCTGCAAAAGCCATTCGGAGGTGCTACGCCGTAAGTGCGCCAGGCGCGGGCCTGGAAGCGGGGAACACCCCAAAAAGCATGACGGCCGCTGTTGGAGCAGCGGCCGTCACAGTGCTCGAGGGGAAGTGTCAGAGACGAGGTCCCAAAAAGCTCAGAGCCCGGACCTTGGCATGTTTCGCCCGGTTTTTCAAGAAATCTCTCGCTTCGACTCGGCGAGGGCCCTGAAAATCGAGGTGCACCGATGGCCAATGCCAAGGTGGACGACCGCGTTCCGATTGGTTTCCGGACCAACAAGAACGGCAAGGTCTATCCGATTCACGCCAAAAAGGGTTAGGTAATCGCCATGCTATGGCGACCAGTTGCCCGGTCACGGCCGGGCCCGCCGCGTTGATCGCCGCGGAACCAGAAGGACCCGGCCGGCTGCCCCACACGGTGGCCGGCCGGTGTCTTTTTGCCGGCGCTCGCGGGCACCACGCGGCAACCAGCAACGACCAGGCCCCGCCCCCACTAGTCCACCCCAATGCCGCCAAACGCTATTCTGTCAACGATTGCCCAGGCTTGCTACGCCTTCCCCACGCAAGCCCGGTTTCGTGATCACGGCTCCCGCCCGCTCGACTCCGCCCGCTCGAACGGCCCGCGACCCGCCGCCACGTTCGCGCGAATCTCCTCAATATCCGAGCGCTTGACAAACACCTGATGCCGCCCGAACCGGTAGCCGTCGAGCTTCCCGGAGGCAATCCAGCGGCGCAGAGTCATCGCGTCCCGCTCCACCAGCGGCGCGGCGTCGGTCAGGGTCAAGAAGTCGGCGAGTTGCTCGCGCAGGACGCTTTTGTAGACGTTGGCCTTGCGTCCATCGTTTTCGCCCGTCCAGTTCGCCGCGATCGCCTGGATCTCTTCGATGGCGCACTCGGGCAGAACGGCTTGGCGGCCAACGAACTTCGCGGTGATCTCGCCGGTGCGGGCCCATTGCGAGATCTTCTGGTGGGCCACGCCAGTGCGCTCAGCTGCTTGAACGACCGTAACAAAGCCCACTGATTGAAAGAACTCGGTCATGGATTGCTTGTTGTCATCGGCCGCCATGGCCACCTCCAGCAAGTATAGCAGCGTCCATGCCATTCGCGCAGGACTAAAGGTATTGACACCCGGAACGGACCGGCGCATCCTGGGGTCACCAGGAGGCAACCAGTGCTCGACCGCTCCCAGCCCTCACGCCGCGCCGCCACGCTCCCGAATCCGGGTCCGGCGGATGCCGTTGATGGCGTCGACTTCCCTGCCGCGCACTGCGTGATGCCCTCCCGGCCCGCGCACGCCCTGGAGCGCGCCGCAGGCGACCATCAGCCGAACCTCTCGGGTCTCGCGGAACGAGACGCCAAGCAGGTCTCCCGCTTCCTCAAGCCCGTAGGTCAGCAGGTCCGGCGCAGCGGCCGGGTACATCTCAGCGTCATCCAAGTCCTTGCCGGCGATGAACAGATTCATTCGGCGGCGTAGTTCAGTAGTGTTCATCGGTTTAACCTCAACCTTGGTGGTATGTCATGAAGCTCAGTGAACGCGAAAAGCACCTGCGGACCTTGGGACTGAAAACGCTCATGTCCAGGTCGATGTACATGTACTTTCGCTACATCTCGTCCCGAGCAGACGGAACGGTCATTGCAACGCCCGACCTGCTGTCCGAGGCACTCACGCGCTCGACGCAGGCCCGCGACGAGGTTGTTGCCAGCCTGCGCGAACTGGAGAGCCGCGGCGTCATCGCGTGGTCGCCCGAAGTTGGGCTGGCTTACCTGGTCGGATGGAATCAGCTGGACTCCATGTACGCGCCGCGGCGTCGAGAGCACGTTTGTTTCCGGCTCAATGGCTTGCGCGATCTTCCGGTGTGCAAGGCGCGCAGCGTCGCCGAGGCCGAGCTGCAGCCGTACGCTCGCCAGTTCGGGATGACGGATACGGTGTGCGCCTAGCCAACCCCAAGCCACTCCCCTACGGAGGCCACCATGCGCACCCAGCCGACCCCGCCCGCGCCGCTCAACCAGCTGCCGCTGCTGCCGACCCTCACGGTCGACCAGGCCCGCGCCGTGCTCGAGGGAATCAGCCCCACGTGGCGAAGCTGGCCGGGCACCTGCTACTGCCCCACGCTGCGGGTCACCAGTTGCACGGGCTCGCCGGCCGCCCAGCGCCTGTGGCGCCAGCAGTCGCTGCTGCGCGCTGCGGCCTGCCTGGTCCTGGGCGTGGCCTACCGCGACGTGGACAAGGTGCTGCCCAAGAGCCCCGAGCTTCCCGGCCGGCACGAGCGCTACACCGGCAACGCCGGCAACCAGGCCCGCGCGGCCGCTGCCTGATTCACCTGCGACCGCCGAGCGCACGAGGAACCCATGACCGACCTGCTCCCCAAAACCCCGATCGCTCTGAGCCCGGCGATGCAGCTCGACCTGGCGGTCGCGGCCTTCATCGAGTTCAAGGTCAGCCGGGGCCGCTGGAGCGAGCGCACGGTCAACCGCACCGGCAAGCTGGACCTGGGCCAGTTCGCGCTGCTGGCGCCCCGAGCGCCGGTCAGCTCGGTCGATACCGCGTTTCTGTACCGCTACTTGGGGGCCGTCGCCCACCTGGCCCTGGCCACCCAGCGCAGCCGCTACCACAGCGTGCGCGAGTTCCTCAACTGGGCGTGGCGGCGCGGCCTGCTCGCCCAGGACCCGGCCAAGGCCATCGACAAGGAAGACCTGCCCTGGTGCGGGCGCAAGGCGGCGGCGCTGATCGGCCGCGGCAAGCGGCAGCTCCGCAACGTCGGCGAGGTGGAGCGCTACCTCAAGGCCTGCAACCAGCTCTGCGACCTGGCCGAGCGCGTCGCTGCCCAGCTGCCCCTGCTGACGGGCATGCGCAGCGGCGAGGTCCGCAACCTGCGCGCCGCCGACATCGACCTGGAGCTGGGCCGCCTGTGGGTGCGCCCCTGCGCCGCCGATGGCGACGACGGCTGGAACGTCAAGACCGCCAGCAGCCGCCGCACCGTGGGCCTGCCGCGCGACTTGCGGCCCGAGCTGACCGCGCTGGTGCTGGACCTGCCGGCGACCGCGCTCGTGTTCGCCCGGCCCCGGCCCAAGGCGGGCCAGTCGCTGATGCGCCACAGCTCGTGGCTGGAAAAGCTGGTCATCCGCGTGTGTGCCGCCGCCGGTCTGGACCCGGTCAGCCCCCACGGGCTGCGCGACACCTACGCCTCCCTGTGCGCCGAGCTGGGCGGCCTGCAAGCCCCGGATGTGGGCCGCCTGCTCGGCCACGCCGACGCCGGCCGCACCGCCCGCAAGCACTACATCGGCTCGCCCGAGGCGCAGCCGGCGCTCAACCAACTTGACCTGCGCGTCGCAGCCGGCGGGGACCGGCGGCGCCGCTAACTCAACGTCCATCGGACACCACCACCAACGCAAAAGGAGGGCGACCGGCGTTCAAGCGAAAAAGGCTCAGATCCGTAGTGGAATCTGAGCCTTTCGCGATGAACGGGAACACTTGGCGGAGCGGACGGGACTTGAACCCGCGACCTCTGGCTTGACAGGCCAGCGTTCTAACCGACTGAACTACCACTCCATGACGGTACCTGGGCGATTCGGGGTGCGACCCTGGCATCAACGACGGTGGGCGAAGCAGGAATCGAACCTGCGACCCGCGGCGTGTAAAGCCGAAGCTCTAACCCCTGAGCTATTCGCCCGTCTCGATTTGCACCGGTTGGTGCTGGCAAAGTTCGCTCGGAACTTGCCCGCCGTGGGTGTCCCGCGCGGCGTGGGCGGAACTTTAGCGGCGTGCGCCACACGTGTCAAGCGGCCGGAGCGGCGCGGTGCACGTTTTGCGCACTTTTTTCTTGGCCAGAGCCGCCGCATTTGGATTCCAAAAACGCTTGTGGCGAGGCACCCTTTCGAGCACCTCGCCACAAGCTGATCGGATGGGCCGCAGACGCTATCGCCCACGGCCGCGCGGATCCGGAACTACTTCGCCGGGGTCATGCCGGTGATCTGGCCCTTGACCGACTCCCACGAGATCGCGACCGAGTAGGCGTCGTTGGCGCCGCCGGTGGTCGAGAAGTCCGGCGTCACCATGCTGTTGAACAGCTGGATCACCGTGGCCTTGTCCATGCCAATACCGGCGAGTTGCTCATCCGGCACCGAGTTGATGGCCTTCTCGAGGTCCGACTTGGTCAGCACGCCGCAGATCTGGCCGTTGCTGGTCGAATCCCATGCACCCTTGACGTCGCCCTGGATCTGAGCCTGGGTGATCGTCAGCGACAGGGCCACGCCCGCCACGGGGAGGTTCAGCGTGAACTTCTGGTTGGCGCCGCCGCCGCTCAGCTTGCCGCCGGTGACCTTGGCGTTGGGGAAGTTGATCAGCGCCGGGCAAGTCGCGGCGGCCGAGGTCATGTCGTAGCTGTTGGGCGAGACGGTGTATTTGCAGTTCGCGCTGTCCGACGTGAAGTCGCAGGTCGCGTTGCTGGCGTCGGGATCGCCGATCAGCATGTCCATGCTGAAGGCGCTGCCGTCCGACTTGAAGGTGTCGGTGTTCATCAGGATGACCAGCTTGCCTTCGGTCATCGTCTTCTTCAGGGCGTCGTTGGCCTGGCCCAGCAGCATCGCGAGGCCGCTGCCCAGGGCGTTGTCCGGCTTGCCGTCGCCGTTCAGGTCGCAGCCGCTGCCGGCGCCCGGCAACTCCAGCTTGCTGGCCTTCTGGGTGGTGGCGCCAAACTTGTCGGGCAGCTTGCAGGTCATGTCCTTGCAAACCGGGGGCTTGGCGGTCAGATCGCAGTACTTGCCAGCGGCGCACGCGGGATCACAAACCGACGACGTGGTGTCGGCGGTGTCCGTCTTGGCGGTGTCCGTCTTGGCAGTGTCGGTGGTGGTCGTGTCGCCGCCGCCGGTGCTGGTGTCGGGGGCAGCGGTGTCGGCCTTGGTGGTGTCGGTGACCTTGGTGTCCGTGCCACCCTGGGTGGTGTCGGCGGCGCTGCTGGTGTTGGTCGAGCCGGTGCCCGAGTCGCAACCGGCGAAGGCCAAGGCGGCGCACAGACCCGCAGCGGCCAGAGCCGGATTCAGATAACGCTTCATGACTTACTCCTCACTGCACTTGCGGTCCCAATGCTGCGGTCCCTGGACCGGCACCGAAATCGCCGGGGAACCCTGTGTTGGGCGAAGGGGTTGCGCGCCGTTGCCGGCAGCCTCGTGTCGCAAACGCGACGACACGATCTTGTACCATATTCGTTGCGGATTGCGGCGTCAAGAATGCCTCTTGCGCGGTCCGGCTTGTCGGCCTCGCTGGCAATGCTAGGATGCGGCACTGCGTGGAGCCGGCGGCAGGCCACAGTGGGCTAGGCAGCCGGCCAACCCAAACGAACATCCACCACGGACAGGGCACCAACCAGAGCGACCGCGGAGGCAACCGACGATGGCAACCTACAAGTGCGATATCAAGAAGCAGTACGGCAAGTTCTCGGGCTGGGTCTGGGCCGCCTCGGAGCGGCAGGGCGACGCCATCTGCAAGGACGAGGCCACGGCGACGGTGGTCGCGGACCGCCTACTGACCAAGCTGAAGGACAAGGGGTTCGCCGCCGGCGACGAAGTGATCTTCCGTGACACGGCCTACCCGACGCTGCACGAACTGAAGTACGTCCTCGATCGCGCACCGTATTAGAGCCGCGACCCATTCCTGCGTCTTTGTTCAGCAATCGAATCGCTCGGCTGCGTCACTTGCCCCAAGTGGGGCGCAGGCGAGCGCATGCGGCGACTCGCGGTGCACATGACCCAGGTTCGGACGCGCACAGAAAGTCTTGATTGATCTGCAATCTAGGCGCCGCGATCGTGCGGCTGCGGGGACCACAGCACATCAAGGGCTTCGCCCGCGCTGCGGGCTGGATCGCCGGCAGGGCGCAACGCCCACGCGTCTGCTTGCGCGTAGGCCGGCAAGTCCGCGGATCCCTTGGCGGACACTGGCGCGACCTGGGTTCGGCCATCGACGTCGACAAAGCGAACTGGCAAGACCTCCAGCCGGGCGCCCGCGGGTCCCATTGGCCCTGCGAGAGGGACCTGAACGAACTGCCACCCCACCCCAGCGGCGCCGCGTAGCCGTTGCAGGAGCGGCACGGCAAACAGCACGGCGCAAACCAGCGCACTCACGGGATTGCCGGGCAGCCCCAGCATCGACTTGCCGGCCCGAGTGGCAAAAAGCAGGGGCTTTCCGGGCTTGATCGCGATCTTGTGGAAGTGGGCAACGGCGCCCAGACGGGTCAACGTGGGCACGACCAGGTCAAGGTCTCCGGCCGAGACGCCGCCAGTGGTGATCAGCAAGTCGTTGTAGCGCCAAGCCGTCTCGAGCAGGTCGGCCAAGCCGTCGGCCCGGTCGGGCGCCGTAGGATACACCTGAACCTGAGCGCCGTGCCGGTTCAACAAGGCCTGCAGCGCGTAACGATTGCTATCGCGGATCTGACCTGGGCCGGGCTGGGTGTGCACCGGCACGATCTCGTCGCCCGTCGCGACCAGCGCCACGCGCACCGGCCGAACCAGCGGGACCTGGGCGGCGCCAAAGCTGGCCGCCACTCCCACGCGCGCTGGCGTCCACGCGGAACCCGCGGCAATCACCTGGGCCCCTTGGCGAACTTCGCTGCCGCAGCGCGCGATATGCTGGTCGCGGCGGACGCCGTTGGGGAAGGTGACGACCACCGCGCCATCTAGCGTGGCAACTTGGACGACCTCGATGGGCACCACGGCGTCCAGAGACGCCGGCACTGCGCCACCGGTCATGATTCGCACGCAGGTGCCAGGCGGAACTGGGCTGGGCAGCGGCCGGCCGGCGACCACGGTGGCGCTGCACGGCAACTGCAGGCCAATGGCACGCAAGTCCTCAACTCGAAGAGCAAAACCATCCATCGCAGCGCGGTCGAAGGGCGGTTGATCGCGATCTGCGTGGACCGGCTCCAGCACAAACCCGTGGCCCACTCCGTCGATCGCCGTGGGTTCAGCGGGCAACGGGGCAACGGCGGCCAGAATCCTTTGCAGCGCGACCGATGGCGCCAGAAGTTCTTGATTGGTCATTGGGTTTGAGTGCAGGCTGGGGAGAGTGGTGGCGACCGCTCCGCGGCGCAACGGGCTATTTGCCGCCGTCGATGTGATGCGCCGCCCACAATTCGATGTTGAAAACGCGGCCCAACCACGGCTCGAGCTTGGCGCCGGCGTGGAAGGCGTGGATCGATGCCATCAAGCGCGGCACGTCGTACAAACCGCGGCGGCTCAGGCGCTCGGCGGTCAGCAAGTGGCGCATGCGATCGCCCAAGGGCCCCCGCCACCAGCGCTCGGCGGGAATCGGGAAACCCATCTTGTCCCGCCTGGTTCGCACCACTTCGGGCACCAGACCGCGCAGGGCCTCGCGAAGCAGGAACTTGTTCAAGCCGTGCCGGCGCAGCAGCCGCGGCGGTGCGGCCCGGGCCAGGGCCACCACAGACGGGTCCAGGAACGGCAGCCGCGATTCCAGCGAAAACGCCGACGAGTTGGTATCTTCGATGCGCAAGTATAGTGGCAGCGGCGCCCGCACTTGCTGGTCGAGCAAGTTGGCGTCCAAGAAGTTGTGGGCGTCCGCACCGGCAACGAGCGCCGGATTACTGTGTTTCTTCAGCAATGGCAACGGGTTACGCTCGGCCCGCCGGCGATACATCTGCGACTGGCGATCGCTGGGCAGGGCGGACATCAGCAGCCCACCGCCCATGCGCACCGCGGTTTCGACCACGCCAAAGCGACCTTTGGATTCGCTGCGGGCCGCCAGCAGGGCCGCGGTCAATCCCTCTGATACCGCCAACGTGCGCAGGTAGGGCTGCGAGGCCGAAGAGTAGCCAGCCAGCAGTTCGTCGGAGCCCTGTCCGTTGAGCAGCACCTTGACGCCCTCGCGCGCCGCCAGCTCCATGACCAGGTAGCCGGCGAAGGCGGACAGCGAGTGCATCGGCTCGCCGTTGGCGGCCACAAAGGCGTCGATGCGGTTGGCCACGCTAGAGTCGTCGCAAACCGTGTGATACCAGTTGACTTCGGTCTGGGCCACCACCGCCTTGATGTACGGAGTCTCGTCGAATTCGGGCAGCAGGGCCGAGAACGCGTACCGGCACGGGCGCACCCGCTCGGCGGGCTGGGCACGCGCGGCGATGCAAGCGATGCTGGTCGAGTCCAGACCGCCGGAAAGGCACGTCCCCACAGGCACATCCGAGCGAATCCGCGCCTCGACTGACCGCACATAGGCAGCCCGGAACGCAGCCACGTACTCGTGATCGGCGGCCTCGCTACCGTCGTGGCGGGGAATTTCGACCTGGGCGGTCCCATCGGGATACGCCACGGCGAACGGCTCGGCGGCCAAACGGTAGGCATAGACACGGCCTGGCAACAGGCGCTGCACCGCGGTAAAGGCCGTGTTGTCGCCGATATCGATTTCGCCGGTGCTCAAGAAGTGCGAAATGACGGGTAGATTGAACTCGCCAATCTGGCAACCCAGGGCCTTTAGGCCCCCGATCTCGCTGGCAAAGGCCCAACCAGCGTCTAGGCGCGCCGTCAGCAGCGGTTTGATGCCCCACGGATCGCGGACCACGTAGAGCGTCTGCGACGGCTCGTGCCAGGCCAAGACCGCCCACATGCCGTTGCAGCGCTCGAAGGTCCTAAGCCCCCACAACGACAGGCCTTCGACCAAGACCTCGGTGTCACTGTCGCTGTGCAGCTCGCGCCCAGCCGCGCGCAGCTCGCGACGCAGCTCTATGAAATTATAGATCTCTCCGTTGAAGACCACGGTCCATTGACCGTCGGCCGAGGTCATCGGCTGGTGCCCCCCTGGGGTCAGGTCCAAGATGGACAAGCGCCGGAAGCCCAGACCCACCGGGCCCGAGAAATACAGACCTTCGTCGTCGGGTCCGCGGTGAACGAGTGCTTCACAGGCGCGCCGCAGCTCGCTCTCGCGCCTTTGCGCTCCATTCGGCAGCAGCATCCCAACAAGTCCGCACATGAACAGTTCTCCTGTCGCTACCTTGCCGGACCGATTGGGTCCAGCGCGCCCCTACTTGCGGCGATAGTCGTCGCGTTCGGGAATCCACTCGGTGGCGCGCACGATGTAGCGGCCGAATTTGCAGACAATTCGATCCAGCAATGGCCGGCGATCCGGCAGGTCGGTCTTGATCCCGAGTTCGGGCGGGATACGAAGCGTAGGAAACTCGTCTAGTTGCGCCGATTGCCGCTCGCGGCTTCGGCGGTTCATATGCACCTTGGACAGGTAACGGACGGGACTATCCACGTAGTCGTGGCGCATCACCATCGCCGGCTCGTAGCACACGCGCACGCCAGGAAAGGCGAGCATCACCCGTACCGTCCAATCCAAACCTTCGCCACCCGCAAGCCGCTCGTCAAAGCCATCGACGGAACAAAACAGCGCCGAGCGCACGATGCTCGCCCCTTCGCAGTCCAGCGTGACCCGCGGCAGCAGCTCTGGGCCCAGGTCGTAGACGCCCGCGAGCATGGTCATGAACCGGTGCTTGCGGTGAATCACTTTGCCGCGCACACCCGCCAGATCGGCCGAGGACTGGATGGCGGACAGCGCCGCCGCCAGGAACGGCCGCTCGATCTCGCCGTCGTCGTCGACAAAGGCAATGAACTCGCCGCGGGCCAGCCTTGCGCCCACATTGCGCCCGCCCGAACAGCCACTGTTGGTGGGCGACTCGTACCAAAGATCGACCAAATGCGCACAGTTACGTCGCGCGTTTGGATTGCCGCCGTTGTCGACGACGATGATTTCGTATTGGCGGCGATCCAGCGTTTGATTGCAGATGGCCTTCAGACAGGCAGGGAGGTCTTCGTCACGGCGCCAGGCCACTACCACGACGCTGAGAACCGGCGCGGGCCGGTTGAGGGGGTACTCGATTCGGGTGAGCATGCTTGCTCCGCACTCGTCGATCGCCAAGAACTGCGGTCCGGTCCGCGTCGCACCGAACCTAGCAAGTTCTGCGATACTATGCAATGGCTCAGAAGGCGCGCCTTCGCGCTACAAGACGCCGGCCTGAGCAGGCAGGAAACCCGCCGCAGACGGCGGCCGGGCTCGCTAAGTTTAGAGAAGTCCGTACTTACCTGCAAGCCAGGCGCAACCCAACAGGCCGGGCCGGCGCGACCTGCCGCGGCAGGCATATTCTACAGAGCATGGCTGCCGGGGGCACGCAACGACCCAAGATGACTGGTGTCGTTGAGCTGCAGCAGCCGAAAGCCCCCGCGGTCCATCTGCACCGTGGACAGGGACGCGGGATCGACGGCAAATGTTCGGAACTGCCCCGGTTTGAGCTTGAACACGCGCGTGAGGGCGGCGCTGATGGCAAACATGTGGGCGACCACCAGGACGTGGCCGTTGGGGTGGACGTCGTACAGGTCTTCGAGCACGGTCCAGGTACGGGCCACTACTTCGGCGATGGTCTCGCCACCGGGGAAGCGCGTCGTGCCTGGACGGCGCTGCCAGCGGTCGCGAAAGGTCCCAGGCCCCTTTGGCAATTCCGCAAACGACATGCCCTCAAGCTGACCGATGTCCAGTTCGATCAGGCGGTCGTCGAGCACGGGCATATGACCGATGCGATCGCCGATCCCGGCCGCGGTGTCGCGACAGCGCAGCAGCGGGCTGGACCACAGCGCGTCGAAGCGGTGCCGGCCCAAACGCTCGGCCACCAGGGGCACTTGCTGGCGCCCCAACTCCGAGAGGCCGATGTCGGTCCGGCCCAGCAGGCGCGGCGTGCCGGCCCATTCGCTGGCGGCGTGACGAACGAAAGTGACTTTCACGTGGGGCGTTCCACACTGCGACCGGGCAGTTGGCGGCCACGCTAGCATGTTCGCGGCACGCGTCGAATAATCCAAAGTCGCCTGCACAGCCTTGCACGCCGCGCAGCAGCTTGGCATGGTGGGAGCCATGAGCCACGAACCGCCGCCGCTGCCGCCCGGGTACCCGCCGACTTGGCCTCTGCCGCCCAATCCTTACAATCCGCTCTGTTGGGTGGTCGGCCAACCTGAAATCGGCCCTGGCTGCTGGATCGGCGCCTTCACCTTGATCGACGGTTCAGGCGGCCTGACCATCGGCAAGGGCTGCGACATCAGCTCGGGCGCGCAAATCCTGACCCACAGCTCGATGCGCAGGACCGTGACCGAGCGCCGCCACAGCGAAGTCGACCGCGCGCCCACCGAGATCGGCGACCACGTGTTTGTCGGCACCAACGCCGTAATCCTGATGGGCGCGCGCATCGGCCACCACAGCATCGTCGCGGCCGGAGCGGTGGTGAAAGAGTTCGCCGAGTTCCCGCCCTACAGCCTGATCGCGGGCGTACCTGCGGTGCGCAAGGGCCGCGTCGATCCGGACAAACTAGTGGGCTGAGTGGTCCCTGTGATCATGGACGGTCTGATCATGGACGGTCTGATCATGGACGGTCTGATCATGGACGGTTTGATCGTGGTCGGCGTGCGCGGGCGGCGGCCCCCAGTGCTCCGGCGCCAGATCGTCAGGATGATGGCCGAGATACCTGAGCAGGCCGTGGTCGTCGAGCCGAATGTCCCACAGGCCGCCGCCCAGAAAATCGTCGGGAGCACTCACGACATAGCGAACTTGCCAGGCACCTGGCCCAGTTTGGACGGGTTCGCCCGGGTCCAACTCAAAGCGCACCACGGGGGCGGTCCGGGCTAGCCATTGTGCCACCTCGGTCGGTCCGTGCAGTTCCTCGACCAACTCGCCCCGCTGGTAGTGGAAGCCAAAGCGCTGCACAGCGACCTGGTCCGCCACGGCGGCGGCCACCCCCTGGCCACGGTGATTCAGGGCCACCAGCCATCGGGCAAGCATGGCCTGCAAGACCGCGCGGTCGCTCATCAATCGTCTCCCCATTCGCCCAGGCCGCGCATCTCGTCGTCGCCGTCGTCCTCGGCCCCCTCTTCAAACTCGTCTTCGTGGCGGCGACGGGCGCGCACACCGCTGCCCCCGACCAAGCCGCGCTTGCCCGAAGAAGGCTTGCCGGTGGCGGCATGTCGGCGCAATTCATCAAGACGTTCGGCCACTTTGCGCATCAACGTACCCTGCGGGTACAGCCCATCCGCGCCGGGTACGCCGGCCTCGACCCCAGTGAGGATCTGGATGCCTTCGTCCACCGTTCGAACCGGCCAGACATGGAATTGGCCCTTGGCGATCGCCTCGCGCACTTCCTTATCCAAAACCAGATGTTGCACGTTCTGCCAAGGAATCATCACGCCCTGCTCGCCCGTCAGTCCCTTGGCCTTGCAGAAGCGGTAGAAGCCCTCGATCTTCTCGTTGACCCCGCCGATCGGCTGGATCTGGCCCAGTTGATTGACCGATCCGGTGACGCCGATGCCCTGCGCGATGGGAACGCCCGAGATGGCGGACAGGATCACGTAAAGCCACGTGCTGGAAGCAGAATCGCCGTCGACTTCGCCGTAGCTTTGCTCGAAAGTGACCGTCGCCGTCAAGTACAAGGGGTGCTTCTGCGCGAAGCGATCACCCAAGAAACCCGAGAGAATTTGCACGCCTTTGTCGTGTATCTCGCCCGACATCGCCACTTCGCGCTCGATGTTGACGATGCCCGCCGTGCCGGCGAAGCAGCGGGCGGTGATGCGGAACGGCCGGCCGAACTCGTGCTCGCCGACGCTCAGTACGGCAAGACCATTGATCACGCCAACTTCGGTGCCATTGGCCTCCATCAACCACTGGTCGTCGAGCAAGTCCTCGTGCATCTTGTCGGCGATCAGCGCCGAGCTTTGGGTGCGCTGGGCGATGGCCTTTTCGACATGCTTGCGCGTGATGTGCTTGCTGCGCGACTTGGCGGCAAACCAGTCGGCCTCGATGAGGAGCATCGAGATACGGTTGAAACGCAAGGTCAATTTGCGCTGCGAATCGACCAGCCGCGCACCGTGTTCCAGGATCGCCGCGACCCCTTCGCGGTCGACGGGCCGGCAATTGTTGTTCTTGGCCGCGGTGGCGATGAAGCTGACGTACTTCTGGATGGCATCGGGCGACTGGCGGATCTCGTGGTCGAAATCGGCCTTGACCCGGAAGATTTTGCGGAAGTCGTCGTCGCCGCGGTACAGCGCATGGTACAGCGAGTTCGAGCCGATCAGCACGATCTTGACTTGGAGCGGAATCGGCTCGGGCTTCAGGCCCGAAGTAGGCAGAAGTCCTGCCATTTCACCTAGATCCTCGATGGACAGCTCGCCGTTGCGCAGGGTGACCTTCAGGTTCTCCCACACGCCCACACCCTGCACCAAGTCGACCGCGTGGCACACCAAGAAGCCGCCATTGGCCTGGGCCAGCGAACCGGCGCGGATCATGGTGTGATCGGTGAAGTAGATGCCCTGCTCTACGCGACGTTCGATGCGGCCGAACAAGCGGTAGTAGGTGGGGTGGGTCTCGAACACGACCGGCGCGCCTTTGGGAGCGACTGCTTTGGATCCACTGCCTTTTTCGGGCCCGTGATCGACCACGAGGTTGGCGCGGAAGCCGACGAAGGGATCGGACTCCTCGCGAGGACTGCTCTTTTCTTCTTCCGCGTCGTGATCGGGCAAGAAGCGCGTCAGGTTGGCGTGGACGTCGTCGCGCAGCGCATCGAAAAAGCTGCCCAGTTTGCGCCCGCCCGACTTGAACCGATCACGCAAATCACTGAAAAGATTGGCCGTCACCCGCTCAGCCATCTCGCGCTGCACCTTCTCGATGCGATCTTGCGTGAGCTGCTCGATCTTGCGGTTGGCCTGGACAAAGGCGGTAAAGAGCGGCTCTAGATCCTCGCGACGCTTGTCGATGGCTTTGCGCTCCGCTTCCGGCAGAGCCATGATATCTTTGTCTTTTAGGGTCTTGCCGCCCACCACGGGCAGCGTCTCCAACTCGCCATCCTTGGTCGCGCGCACCACAAAACCCAGCGCCTCGGCCTGCCGCGACAGCGCCACAAAGGCATCGGTCGACGCCATTTGCGAGCGCGACACCGCGTGCTGCAACTTCAGCTGGTGCTCGGGCGAGTGGAACGACCCCGGAATCTCTTTCTGGAGTTTTTCCAACAACTTGTCTAGGGCCTTCTTGAGTTCGCGGCCCTCGCCAGCCTTGAGGCCCACTGCGATCGGCGCGTCTTTGTCGGCAAAATTGTGAAGGTACAACCAGTCTTGCGGCGTCTTGCGCGCCGGCGCCAGCTTGTCGAGCATCGCCCGCAACAGACTGCGCTTGCCCGTTCCAGACGGTCCCGCCACGTAGACATGGTAATTCGGGCGGTTCACCGACAAGCCCAGTTCCAGGCTGGCCATCGCGCGTTCTTGCTCGATCACGCTGGGCATGCGCTCGACTTCGTCCGTCGTGTCGAACTTGAGCTTGTCCAAGGCAATTTGCGTAGTGCACTGCGCCGCATCCAATCCAGTCGGCCGGGCGACACTGCGCAATTCGACGGGCGCCTTATCGGATTTCTTTGCGTTTTTTTGTGCTCGCGGCATCGACGACTCCCGCCGGCTTTGACCCCGGCACGCTCGGCATAGCACACGCCGCCCGGCATTTCCAATGCGACCAGAGTGGGTGGCCGGCTACTGCGGCGCCCGGTGGACAAGCGGCCGCGACCCGCTATCCTTTGGCGGCCCGATCCTGGGCCGGACACGAGCATGGCCAAGCAACGCGTTGTCATCACTGGGGGCGCCGGCTTCGTCGGCACGTCGCTGTGCGAGCGTTTCTTGGCCGACGGCTGGTCCGTGGTGGCCGTGGACAATCTCTGCACGGGGCGCGCCGACAATCTGGCGCACCTGCAGTCGCACCCCGACTTTCAGCTGCGCATCGCCGACGTGAGCGAGGGCCTGGACGTGCCCGGCGAGGTCGCCACGGTGCTGCATTTTGCCTCGCCAGCGTCGCCGTTCGACTATCTGGCCATGCCGATCCAGACGCTGAAGGTGGGTTCGGCCGGGACGCTGAACGCGCTGGAATTGGCCAAGACCAAAGGCGCGCGCTTTCTGCTGGCGTCGACGTCCGAGATCTATGGCGATCCGCTGGAGCACCCGCAGCGCGAATCGTACCTGGGCAACGTCAGCTCGATCGGCCCGCGATCGGTCTACGACGAGGCCAAGCGTTTTGCCGAAGCCGCCACCATGGCCTACCGGCGTAGCTTTGGCACCGACACGCGCATCATCCGCATTTTCAACACCTATGGTCCTCGGCTCAAGCCGGACGATGGTCGGGTGGTCACGGCTTTTTTGGCCCAGGCCCTGCGCGGCGAGCCGCTGACCGTCTTTGGCGACGGTGGCCAGACCCGCTCGTTCTGCTATGTGGACGATCTGGTCGAGGGCATCGTGCGCGTGCTGAATCGCGGCGACGGCATGCCATACAACCTGGGAAATCCCAACGAGTTTACCATCATGGAGCTGGCGCAGCGCGTGCAAGAGCTTTTGGGTCCGCAGCGCCTCCTGTACCGCCCACTGCCCGCCGACGACCCCAAACAGCGCCAGCCCGACATTCGCCGTGCCCGCGAAGAGCTTGGCTGGGAGCCCAAGGTGCAACTACGCGAAGGGCTTGAAAAAACCCTGGCAGGTTTGCGGGTGACGTTGGGGTTGGCCGCGTGACGAACGCCCATTCTTGCTCGGGCAGGGTTGCCGCTGCGAGCGCACCCAGAGGCCGATTCCTTGGCCACCTGTGGACACTGGCTGCGGCGAGCCTGTTCGCCGGCGCTACGGTCCAAGCGGCAGATCTTCCTGGCGATTCGACCCCAGCTGCCCTATCGGCCGAAGATCAGGCCGCCCTGGCCGCAGCCGCCAATGCCGACCAACCCGCGCCAGCGCCGGCCAGCGACGGTCCGTCGTCCAGCGCCAACCCCGCTCTGTCCCTGCTGTTTGGAGGATCGGCGGCGGCATTCTCGCGCCCGAATCCGCCCCAGATGGGTGGGCACGACGCGACCGGTTCGGGATTCAACCTGCACTACCTGGAGTTGTTCGGCGAATCCAACGTGGACCCGTACTTGCACTTCCAAACCAGCATCGCCATTGGCAAAGACGGCGTGGAGCTGGAAGAAGTGTTTGTCGACACCCTGGCGCTGCCCGGCAACTTGCTTGTCAAGGCAGGAAAATTCCTTAGTGATTTTGGGCGCGCCAACCCGACCCACCCGCACGTGTGGAGCTTTGCCGACCAACCGCTGATGCTCGGCAAGTTTTTTGGCGCCGACGGCAACCGGGCGGTGGGCGCCCAGGTCGGCTGGCTGCTGCCCCTGCCCTGGTTCGTCGAGGCCAAACTGGCGGCCCAACAAGCCGACAACGCCTGCTGCAATCGGTCGATGCTGGGCGACGCGCCCCGGCCCGTGCAGGCCGCCGACGATCTGCAGTACACCGGCACGCTGCGGACTTTTGCGCCGTTGAACGACGATTGGTCGCTGTATGTCGGCGCGTCGGCGCAGGCCGGACCGAATCCGCTGGTGATGGGGCTTGGGACCCAAATCGTGGGCGGCGACCTGTACTTGCGCTGGCGACCCGTGGCGGATGCCGAGCGTCGCTCGGTGTCCCTGCAAATCGAACATGCACGGCGGCAGCGCGATCTCGGCAGCCAAAGTCTTGTCGATCAGGCTGGTTATGCGCAGATCGTGGCGATGGTTGCGCAGCGGTGGGAGGTCGGTTGGCGGAGCGAGTGGGCGACGGGCGTGGCCGGCGATCCGCTGAACCCCGAATGGACAAGCACGCGCACCCGCCATGCGGCGCAGGCGACCTTCTATCCCAGCCATTTTTCGCGCATACGGCTGCAGGTGTCGCGGGACCAGCCGGGCTGGTTGAATGAGCCGGTGTATGGGGCGTTGCTGATGGTCGAATCGGTGGTCGGCGCCCACGGCTCCCACGGCTACTGACGAGCGAGCGACGCGCTCTAGGATTCCCCCATGATGTTCCTTCGTTCGATGCTGATCGCCGCCAGTCTGGCGACGCTGTTGGCCGCCCTGCCCGCCCTTGCGGCGCACCCACGGGTGGTGGCGACTTTGCCCACGTTGGCGCAGTTGGCGCGCGAGGTGGCGGGCGGCGACGCGGATGTGGAAGCGCTGCTGGCGCCCAACCAGGATCCACACTACGCCGACGCCAAGCCCAGCCTGGTCATCGCCCTGAACCGGGCGGATCTGCTGCTGTTCAACGGCTTGGATCTGGAGGTGGGCTGGCTGCCAGCGCTGGTGCGGCAGGCGCGCAATCCCAAGCTGCTGCCCGGTGCGGCGGGCGCGTTCGACGCGTCGCGCTACGTGCAGAAGCTGCGCGTGCCCACGTCGGTCGACCGCGCCCAAGGGGACATCCACCCGGGTGGAAACCCGCACTTCTCCTGGGATCCGCGCGCCGGCGCGGCGATCGCCGAAGGGCTGGCCACGGCGCTGGGCCAATTGGACCCGGAACACGCTGCCGCCTACCGCCAGCGCGGCGCGGGACTGGCCCAGCAACTGCGGGCGCTGGCTGCGGAAGAGCGTCAGAAATTCGCGGCTTTGCCCGCTGCGCAGCGCCAGGTGGCGGTGTACCACGACTCACTCGTGTACCTGCTGGACTGGCTGGGGCTGCAGCAGGTGGCGACGATCGAGCCGCGGCCGGGAATTCCGCCGGATCCTGCCCATTTGGCCAAGGTGGTCGGCCAACTGAAGGCGGCGCGGGTGCCGGCGCTGCTGCAAGAGGAGTACTACCCGCGCAACGCCTCGGACCAGGTGGCGCGTCTGACAGGCGCCAAGTTGGCGGTGCTGCCAGCCGGTCCACGCGGCCCCACCGACTACGCACGCTACGTCCGCGCCCTTGCGGCGGCGATCTATGCGGTGCAAGCAGGCAAGTAGGCCCCAGCTTGGCGGGATCGGGCGTGCATGATAGCCTGCTGGCCCCCGCGGGGTGGGCTGGCCGGGCCGTCGCTGGTACGCCGCCGCGCCCCCAACGTACCCGCACAGCATGCACCGGAGCACCCGATGACCGATGTGACCAAGTCGAACAACCCGGCTGAATCTCTGCCCAAAAACTACGAGCATCAAGAAGTGGAGCCGCGCTGGGTCAAGGCCTGGGAAACGCTGGGCCTGTACCGCTACCGGCCCGACAGCGCCGCGGCCAAGGCTGGTCGCACCTACGCCATCGACACGCCGCCGCCGTATGTGAGCGCCGCGCACCTGCACACGGGCCACGCGATGAGCTACTCCCAGGCGGAATTCGTGGTGCGTTTCAAGCGCATGCGTGGCTACGAGATCTTCTACCCCATGGGCTTTGACGACAACGGCCTGCCGACCGAGCGCTACGTAGAGCAAAAGTACAAAATCCAGAAGGGCAAGATTACACGTAAGGATTTTGTGGACTTGTGCTTGAAGGAGACCCGCGAAGGTGCGCAGGTCTACGAGCAGTTGTGGCGCGGCCTGGGCCTGTCGGTCGACTGGCGCATGACCTACTCGACCATTCAGCCGCGCGCGGTCCGCAACGCCCAGCAATCGTTCTTGGATCTGGTCAGCAAGGGCCGCATGGAGCGACGCGCGGACCCGATCCTGTGGTGCCCAGCGTGCGCCACCTCGCTGGCCCAGGCCGACGTGGAGTCCGGCGACGAGCAAAATCGACCGATGCACGCGGTGCGGTTTGACGTGGATCCCAGCACCGCGACGGCGGATTCGGTCCGCGAAGGCGTCATCGAGACCACCCGCCCCGAGCTGGTGCCGGCCTGCGTCGCGCTGGCCTGCCACCCCAGCGACAAGCGCTTTGCCCACCTCAAGGGTCTGCGCTTCCGCGTGCCGCTGACCAACCTGCGCGCCAACGAAGCGGGCGAAGCCCAAGATCCAGCGGAGTTCCGTACGATTCCGCTGGTGTTCGACGAGACCGTCGATCCCGAGTTCGGCAGCGGCCTGATGATGGTCTGCACCTTTGGCGACCCCGAGGACATCCAGAAGTGGCGCAAGCACCAGCTAGAGACCGTGCTGATCCTGGACCCGCACGGGCGGATGGTGACGCCGAACCTGCCGACCCTGAACAACGCCCGCGTGCACGTGGCGGCCAAGGGCTCGCCCACCTACAGCGAAGCGCGGCTGGCGGCGGTGGAATTGCTGCGTGAGCATGGCTACTTGCTGGGCATCAAGGACAACGTGTCGCGCGCCAGCCTGCACGAGCGCTGCAGCACGCCGGTGGAAATTCAGGTGGCGCCGCAGTGGTTCATCCGCCTGCTGGACCTAAAGGAGCCGCTGCTGGCGCGCGGCCGCGAGCTGAACTGGTACCCCGAGTTCATGCGCGAGCGCTACGACCAATGGGTCGAAAACCTGCGCTGGGATTGGAACATTTCGCGCCAGCGCTTCTACGGCGTGCCCTTCCCGGTCTGGTTCTGCAACGGCTGCGACACGCCGATCTTTGCCGACCAGGACCAGTTGCCGGTCGACCCGACCATGACCGCCTGCACCAAGGCCTGCCCCAAGTGCGGCAGCCAAGACAGCCGGCCCGAGCCCGACGTGATGGACACCTGGATGACCTCGTCGCTCACGCCGCTGATCAACGCCAACTGGGCGATGTGGAACGACCGCGACGCCGAGCAGAAGCCGATCCAGGATCAGCCGCGGCCCGAGATCTATCCGGCCGGCGTGCGCGTGCAAGCCCACGAGATCATCCGTACTTGGCTGTTCTACACCGTGGCCAAAGGACACCTGCACACCGACTCGCTGCCGTGGAAAGATGTGATGATCTCGGGCTGGGGCCTGGATCGCCACGGCAAGAAAATGAGCAAGCGCGCCGGCAACTTTGTCGATCCGGCCGAAGTGATCGGCAAGTATGGCGCCGACTCGCTGCGCTACTGGGCGGCGGGCGCGTCGCTGGGCAACGACCTGCGCTACCTGGAAGAGGACGTGAAGGGCGGCCGGCGTTTGCTGACCAAGCTGTGGAATTCAACACGGTTTGCGCTGATGTACCTCAGCGACTGGCAGCCCGGCCAAGTGGCCGAGACGCCGACCGCCGCCGACCTGTGGGTGCGCGGCAAGTTGCAGCAGTGCGTGGCCGAAGCGACCACCGGCTTTGAGCACTACGAGTACAGCCGGGCGCTGCGCGCGAGCGAGACGTTCTTCTGGGGCGACTGGTGCGACAACTACTTGGAGATCGTCAAGGATCGCTTCAAGGAGGGCACCCGCTTCAGCGCGGGCGAGATCGAGGCTGGCCGCCAGACGCTGCTGTGGGGCACCTGGACGCTGCTGCGTCTGTTCGCCCCCGTGCTGCCGTTCATCACCGAAGAGCTCTACAGCCGCACCATCAAGGGGTGGCTGGGCGACAAGGCCCCGGCTTCGCTGCACATTGCGCCGTGGCCGCAAGACGAGAGCGGCACCATCGACGTGTTTGGCAGCTACCCCACCGCCGAGATCATGGGCCACGGGCAGACCTTGCTCGATCTCATCGCCGCGGTGCGGGCAGCGCGCACGGCGGGCAAGATCGGCGGCGGGCGGCCCCTGCAGGCCATCCACCTGCGCGGCGACCTGGACAAGCTGAGCGGCTTCAAGCTGGTGCAGGCCGACTGGCTCGCCGCGTCGCGCGCCGAGGGGTTCGATCAGCAGCAGCCCGAGGGCCTGGACTGGGTCGCAGTGGGCGAGACCGGCGTGGAGCTGGCGATCGTGCCCGCGCCGCAAGAGCCAGCGCCGCAAGCGTAATCAGGCCCCGAGCAGGTCGCTTACCAGCGCGTAGATCCCCGCCACTGCGCCAGCGGCCATCAGCGTGCGGGCGGCGCTCAGCTGCCACGTTTCCGGATTCTGCTGCCGCGGGGCCGCCTTCCACAGCAGCGCCCCCAAGGCAACCCAGACCGTTTGGGCCATGTCCAAGCCCAGGCCAAAGCTGAGCAGCGGCCACCACAAGTTGGCGCCCCCCACAGTCAAGTGCTTGAGACCTGTGCCGAATCCCAGCCCGTGGATCAGGCCAAAGGCCACACTGGTCGCCGCCAGCCGCACCGTTGCCAGGCCGCGCACGCGCCGGCCCTGCCAGGCCGAAAGCGCAATCGTTCCGCCGATCACCACGTCGAGCAGCGGCACGGGCGGCCAATCGAACCACAGCGACACGGCCATCGACGTCATATGGCCCAACGAGAACCCGGTGACGCCGGCCAGCAGCCCGGTCCAGCCGCTGGCACCGATCACCAAAGTCAGCAGAAACAAAAGGTGATCCGGCCCAGTGGCCAGGTGCAGCGCCCCTTCTTGCGCCCAGAGACTCAAGATGTCGACCGGCGGCAGTTGGCGGGCGCGCCCCTGCTCGGCGAGCATCTGGGCGCCGGTAGTCGGGTCGGCCGGGCTGACCCCGGAAGCGCTGTCTCTGTAGGGACTTAGTCGCTTCCCTCGCTCGCCGCGGACCAGCCCCGAACCGTCCAATGCCAGGGTCAGGCTCTGCAGGTGCGGCGGGACCAACGCCTCGACTTGCTCACGACCGGCGATCGACACGGTCCAGAGCAAGGTGGTGCGGGTCTTGTCGCGGCTGTACTGCTCGCGATGTAGCGTCAATTCGCCTTGCGGACCAGGACATTTCAGTGTGAAGTGAAATCCCACCCAGCCGCCGGCGGCCTTCTGGGTACTTCGCTGGCCCGGCGGACGCTGCTGCACGGCGCAGTCGCCAAAGCGAAAGGCGTGCGAGATCGTCATCGTCAGCGTGTCCAGGTTGTCCTCGGCCGGCAGGCCCATGCGCTCAAGGACTTGGGCATAGCCCTCGATGTGCCGCCGGTCCAAGAACACCGTGGCCTCGAAGGTGACGGCGTCGCGACTCTGCAGATCGATCAGCGCTTGCGATACCACTTCGTCGATCGGGTGCGCGGCAGCCACCGCCGGGAGCAAAATGGCGATGGCGGCAACAAGCAGAGTCAAGCGCATGGCGAAAGTGTGCGGCAATTCCGTGCACCGCGCCACCCGCACTTGCGCCCGTGGCCAGCGTCGGCGATCCTTGCGCGCCCCGGTCTGGGTGGAGGCCTGAAGCCATGGCAGATTCGACGGAGACCGCAGGCGAACCGACCAACGGCGACCGAAAGGGCGATCACCTGCGCATTGCCGCGTACGACGAGCGCACCCAGCGGCCTGGGCCGACCAGTGGCCTGGAACACCTAAGCTTCGAGGCACTTTCGTTGCCCGAGCTGGACCTGGAGCAGGTGTCTACGGCGTGCACCGTGCTGGGCAAGCCCCTGCGAGCGCCGCTGCTGGTGGGCGCGATGACGGGCGGCAACGCCCAAGCCGGTCAAATCAATCGCATCCTGGCCGAGGCGGCCGAGCGTTGCGGCGTGGGGTTTTGTTTGGGCAGCCAGCGGCCAATGCTGGACCTGGCGGCCGAGAGCATCGCCACCTTCGCCATGCGCGATGTGGCGCCCACCACGCTGCTGTTTGGCAATATCGGCGCGATTCAGCTGCGCGATCACCTGTCGGGCGCCGACCTGGACCAGTTGGCGCGGGCTGTGGGCGCCGACGCGATGATGGTGCACCTCAACCCGCTGCAAGAGGCGATTCAGCCCGAAGGCGACCGCGACTGGCGAGGTATCCACGATGCCTTGGCCGAAGTCGCTGCGTCGAGCAGCACCCCGATCGTCATCAAGGAAGTGGGCATGGGCCTGGGCGCCCAGTCGCTGCAGAGGCTGCGCAGTCTGGGGATTGCGGGCGTGGAAACCGCAGGCGTGGGCGGCACTTCCTGGGCGCGGATCGAGAGCTTGCGTCACACCGAACGGACACCGCGGGCCATCGCCGGCGAAGTTCTGGCCGGATTCGGCACGTCGACGGCCGACTCGATCCGGCTGGCACGGGCGGCGCTGCAAAACCGCTTGGTCATCGGGTCGGGCGGTCTGCGAACAGGTCTGGACGTGGCGCGCTGCCTTGCGCTGGGCGCGGACGCGTGCGCGATGGCTTGGCCGTTCTTGAGGGCAGCGCACCAGGGCGTGGACGCAGTCGTCACCGAGATCGAGGGCGTGATCGAGACCCTGCGCGTGGTGATGTTCTTGACCGGGGCGCCTGACCTGCACCAGCTGGCGCACACGCCCGTGGTCGATACGGCCCTGCGGAGTCTGTAGGTGGCGCTGGGCCTGGGCCATGCCAAGCTGATCTTGGTCGGCGAGCATTGGGTGCTCGACGGCGCGCGGGCGTTGGCAATCGGCCTGCCGCAGCTGCACACGCAAGTGGAGTTGACGCCAGCGGAATCGGATGAGTGGCCGGCGGATGCGCAAGCCCAGCAGATGCTGCGTTCGGCGCTGGAGCAAGTGGCGTGGCAGACGCCGCTGCGGGCGTCGATTGCCTCGAATGTGCCGATTCGGCGCGGACTCGGCTCGTCGGCGGCGCTGGCGGTGGCGCTGGTGCGGGCGGCCCATGCGCTGCAGCACCCGGACGAGCTGGACACCCGCGAAGTGGCCCAGCGGGCAAGGGATTTGGAAGCACTGGTGCACGGCAAATCGTCGGGTTTGGATCCGGCAGCGGCGGCGGCCGGGGGGACGGCCGTGCTGTTCCAACAGGGTGCCGTCCTGAGCCAGCCGAGCATTCATGCCGAGTTGGCCCCGGCGCAGTGGCTGGTGGTGGACGTGGGCCAGGGCCAGCCGACCCGGACCGCCATCGACATGGCCAAGCAAGCCCGCGAGGCAATGGGCGATCTGCGCCGGCACACGCTGCTCGCGAGCGTGACCCGAGCAGCAGAGACTGCCGCCGAGGCCCTGCAATCGGGCCGCTTGGATCAGTTGGCCGCAGCCTTGCGCTTGGCCGGCGAGGCACTGGATCCGCTTGGGATCGTGAATGAACCTCTGCAAGTCTGCCGTGCGCTCCTGTTGGAAGCGGGCGCACTGGCCAGCAAATCCAGCGGCGCGGGCTTGGGCGGCGTGACCTTGGGCCTGTTTGCCGACGCCGACCGCGCCCACCACGCGCGAAACGCCGTCGCCCACCAGGGCTGGTCCAGCTGGATCTCGCCCGTGGTCCGGCCTGACTCGCAGACGGATCACGCGCCCGGGCAAGCCGCCGAGCCCAGCACCCCATCCCGGTGACCTACCCAAAGGACTGACCATGCTCCAACGTGCCGCAGCCTTCGCCCCGTCGAACATCGCCTTGACCAAGTATTGGGGCAAGCGCGACCACGTCCTGAATCTGCCGCTGGCGCCATCCCTTTCGGTAACGCTGGCCGAGCTGGGCACACTGACCGTGGTGGCGCCCAACCCCGACCTCAGCGAAGACGTGATGATGGTGGACGATCAGGAGCTGGACCCGGCCGGCATGACCAAGGTGCGGCGCGTGCTCGACGTGATTCGCCAACGCGCGGGGACCCAGGTCAAAGCGGGGCTGCGTTCGGTGAACACCGTGCCCACCGCGCGCGGTCTGGCCAGCTCGGCCTCGGCGTTTGCGGCGCTGGCGGTCGCGGCCAGCAAGGCCTATGGACTGGACCTGAGCGAGCGCGAGCTGTCCGTGCTGGCGCGCACGGGGTCAGGGTCGGCCGCACGGTCGGTGGCGGGCGGCTATGTGCTGTGGCACGCGGGCGAATCGCAAGACGGCAACGACAGTTACGCCGAGCGGGTGTTCGACAGTGAGCACTGGCCGCTCAAGATCTTGGTTGCCGTCGTGGCCGATCAGAAGAAGAAGGTGAGCTCGACGCAGGGCATGAAGATGAACGCGGCGGGCACGTCGCCGCTCTTCAATGCCTGGATCGATCAGTGTCAGCGCGACGTGGTTGCGTGCCAAAATGCGCTGCGCGACAAGAACATGCGTGCCCTGGCCGAGGTGGTAGAAGGCAACGCGCTGGCCATGCACGCCACCATGATGGCCAACCGTCCGCCGCTGCTGTACTGGCAGGCACCCACCGTGGCGCTGATCCATGCGGTGCGCCGGCTGCGCGACGAGGGCGCGGAATGCTGCTTTACCATCGATGCCGGCAGTTCGGTGGTGGTGCTGTGCGAAGCTCAGGATGCGCGGGCGGTTTCGGACGAACTGGCCTCGGTGCCCGGTATCGAAGAAGTGCTGCAGACGCGAGTGGGCGGCGGCGCCCGGTTGGTGGGCGATGCAGGCTGATCGGCCAGTGCTGTTTGATGTGCCGGGCAAGTTGATGATCGCCGGCGAATACGCAGTGTTGCGCCCTGGTGGCGTGTGCATCGCCGTGGCGGTGGGACGTCTTGTCCGGGCCGTGGCCGAAGCGGGACCGCCCGGCGTGTGGTTGGATGCCTTTGGCACGCGGCTGGATGGCAACGTGGATGGCCCTGGCCTGGGGCAGTTCGCCTTTGCCGCCCAGCAGGCCGCCGGCCAAGCGTGGAATGTCCGGGTCGATCGGGCGCTCTTGTTGCAGGTCCACGGCAGTCAAGACGGCAAGAAAGTGGGGCTCGGCACCAGCGCCGCGGTCACGGTGGCGACGCTGCGTGGGCTGGCGACTTTGGCTGGCCTGCAGCCCGGGGCTGACGAAGTGGCCAGGCTGGCACGGGTGGTGCATCGGCAAGTCCAAGGCGCCGGTAGCGGGTACGACGTCACGACCATCGCCCACGGCGGTTGTTTGGCCTTTGATCGCCACGGCGATACAGTTCAGCCGCTGGACTGGCCACAAGGCCTTGCGATGGCTGCGTTCTTTACGGGCGAGGCGGCGGCGACAGCCCCGGCCCTGGCGCGGGTGGTGGCGATGGGCGAGTCGCTGCAAGCCATCGATGCGGCGGCCCGCGAGTTGCTGGCGCTCTGGCCGGTGGCGTCGCCCAAGACCCTGGTGGCGGCGCTCGATCACTGCGAGAAAGCGCTGGATGTGGCGGCAGTTCGCGTGCCCGACCTGCTGCCACCTGCGCTGCAAAGGACGCGCCAGTTCTGCCGTGAACACAGTCTGGTGGCGCGCACGTCGGGCGCAGGCGGTGGCGATTGCGTGCTGGCCTGCGGTTCTCCCGAGGCAGTGCAAGCCGCGGCAGTGGCTTGGCGAGCAACTGGACGGCTGGTCGTCGCAGAATTGCCTGCCGACCTGGCCGCGCCGAGCGCAGAGTAGGTCCAAGATGAACTTTGACGAGCTGTTGACGCCGCACCTGCCCGCCCTGGAACAAGCCTTGCGCCACGCCTGCCGGACCGGATCGCTCGGCCTGGCGCCTACTTATGCCATGACGACTGAACCGCAAGCGGCGATTGGCCGGGCGATGTTGGGCGACATGGTCGCTGCGCACATGGCGACGGGCGGCAAGCGGCTCCGCGGGCTGCTGCCGATGGCCTTGGTCGAAGCTGGCGGCGGCCCTGCCGCGGCAGCGCTGCGCCTGGGCACCGCCATCGAGATGGTCCACAACGGCACGCTGGTCCACGACGACGTGCAAGATGGCGACGAATACCGCCGCGGCACGCCCACTTTGTGGACGCAGGTGGGCGTGGCTCAGGCCATCAACGCTGGCGACGCCATGTTGGTGGCGCCCTTGGTCTGGCTGCTGGACGTGCCGCCGCACGAGCAAGGGGTGAGCGCGCAGCTCGCCCAGTTGCTTGGGCACGCAGTGGTCGAGACGATCCGCGGCCAGGTGGCCGACGTGGACTGGCGATCGGTGCGGCGGCCGCAGCTTGAGGATCTGCTGGGTGTGCACATGGCCAAGACCGGGCCGCTTTTTGGCGCCTGCCTTCAGGGTTCGGCCGTATTGCTCGGTCTGCCGGCGGCCAACCAGCACACCTGCCAGCGCGCCGCACGCCACTTGGGCCTGGCCTTCCAGATTCGCGATGATCTTCTGGACTTACTGGGTCAGAAGGGCCGCGGCCAGCCGGGCGCCGACTTCCGCGAAGGCAAGCTGACGGTCCCCGCGATCCTGGCCGGCGAGCAGGACCCCACGGGATTTGCCGATCTGGTGCAGCGGCTCGCCACGGCCGACGAGCATGCGCCGATGGCCGACGCGGAAGTGGCCGGTTGGGTGCAATGGGTGCGCAGCCGCGACGGTGCCCGCTCGGCGCAAGCGCTATTGGCCAAGGAATTGGCGGCGTTCGAGTCTCTGGCCAGTTCGGCGCTGGGACCGCGGCCAGCCCCGGTGGTCAGCGCGCTGGCGCAGCGCCTGGCACGCTTGGACGGCTAGAGACACGACCGGCAGGCCGAATTGCCGAACGAATGTCGAGTACTTGGTGGTGTCTCTAGCGGAGGCCCAACAGCTTGTACGGCCTGACGGGATCGGCCATGCCCTTTAGGCGCAGCTCCTCCATCTCGTCGGCGACGACGTACGGGCGGATTGCGTCCAGTGTGGTAGGCGACAACAGCACTTCGCCGGCCTTGGCCGCCGAGCACAGCCGCGACGCCAGGTTTACGCCGCGACCGAACACGGTGTAGCTCATGGTCTGCGACGATCCCACGTAGCCCGCGATCACCGTGGCCGTAGCGATGCCGATGCCGACGCCAATCGGTTCTTGCTCCATGGCCGCCCGTTCCGCGTTGAGCTGGCGCACCACGTCTTGCATGCCCGCGGCGGCGCGCACCGCGCTGAGCTCGTCGTGTTCGGCGCCCAACGGCGCACCCCACAAGGCCATCACCGCATCGCCGATGTACTTGTCCAACGTACCGTCGTGCTTGAAGATCACGTCCGAAACGCGCTCGAAGTACTCGTTCATCAGCGCGACCATGTCGGCCGGGGCCAGGCGCTCAGTTAGGCTGGTAAAGCCGCGAATGTCGGCAAACATCACGGTCACGCGCTTTTGCGCGCCGCCCTTTTCGATGGCGAGGTCGCCCGCGACAATGCGGTCGACCAGGTTCGGCGACAGCATCCGCGACAACGACGAACGCAGCGCCGCCTCTTCGACCAACCGCCGCTGCAGCAGCACGTTGTCGATGCTGATCGAGGCCTGGCGCGACACCGCCACCAGCACGGCCAGGTCCTTTTCGGCAAACAGGCCCGAGCTGATCAGCGAGTCCACGTGCAAGACGCCCAGGATGCGGTCCGTGGTGATGAGCGGCACTGTCATCGACGAGCGGATGCCCTGCAGCACCACCGACGCGGCGTTGGCAAAGCGGGCGTCCAGCCGCGCATCGGTCGACAGGACGGCCTCGCGCTTGGCGATGACATGGCGCACGATCGAGCGGGGCACATGGATTTCGCGCTCTTCGGCCGTCAGGGTCGCGCCCTGGCGCAGCTTGACCGCCACTTGATGCAGCGTCTCGGCCGGGTCGCCGCCCTTGGTGGGGTCGACGAACAGCACGACCCCGCGGTCGATGGGCAGCCACTCCAGCACGCGCTTGAGGAGGCGCTCGAGCACCGTGTCGATGTCCGGCGCGGCGTGCAGGTCGCCGTTGAGCGTATAGGCAAGGCGCAGCTTCTCGTAGTCGGCGCGCAACATCTTGTCATCCAAGACGAAGTCAGCCTTTTGGAAGTCGTGAGCCAGGTCGATCTGCATGGTCGCATGGATCGACGCGGCACCCGGCTCTTCGGCCACGGGCTCTTCCACATCGCCCATGCGCAGCGTGTCGGCGCCCTCTTGCACGAATTTCCAAGTGGTCGAGCCGATCCGGACGGCATCGCCATGGCGCAGCGCAACCTCGCCATCGACCATCTGATCGTTGCAAAACGTGCCGTTACGCGACTGCAGATCAATCAGTTGGTAGCGGGGCAGCTTGGGATGCCGCGAGATGATGGCGTGTTCCTTGGAAACCAACCGATCGACGATCTGCAAGGTGTTGGTGGGCTGGCGGCCGATGGTCGTCACATCGCCAAGGATGATCTCGTGCTGCCCAGGCCCGGTGCTGATGCGGACCAGCTTGGTGACGCCCATGAATCGCCTCGTACCGCTCTGCTTTCACCGCGCTTGGGACGCTGCGTCCCGACTTGCCGCGGTGGCACCCCTGATCGACTGCCGCAACTGTGACGCACACCGTAGTTTCCAGGACTTGTCGCCGGGAAAGGCACGGCACCTTGCGCCGGAGCGCAAGCGAATCGGTAGATGCTAGCATAGCGCGTGGCGCGCGCCAACGCGAGTTGCGGCGATCCGGCCGCGGCTGCGCCGACACCCTGGCCCTTTTTCGCTATAGTGGTCGCGCGCGGGCCGGTGCCTGCGCGAAGCCGCAACCCGGCAGAGCAGCGCATGGCGGAGCCGCGGCCACCCAACCCATCGCCAGGAACAGCAACGACTTCGCGTCTGCTGCGTGCGCTGGGCTTGGTCGCGAACTTGGCGCCGCTGCTGACGGCGATCCTGTTGGCAAGTCAGGGACTTGCCGTGCTCGACTACCACGCCAACCTGGTGCTGGCGCCGGTGACGTGCGCGGCGAGCTTGGCGCAGGCCAGCAGGCTGCGGAAGGTCGCGATTTGGCAGAGCTTCGGCCTGCCGCTGGTGGCGCCGCTGATCCTGCTGCTGGCCGTATCGCCGTGGCAGCCCAACTGCGACAAGGCCACCGGCCTGGCCTTTTGGTTGCTGGGGCCCGCAATGGCGGCCGTGGGCGGGGCGGCGCTGGGGACGGCGGCGCGCTGGGGCGCGGGCGCGGGGCGTGGGCGGCGAGCGGCGTTGGGCCTGACGCTGCTGCTGGCGAGTTGCGTGCCGGCCGCGGCAACTTTCTTGTTGCATCCCCAGGTGTTTGGCGTCGCGATGCCGACGGGATGGGTCGCCGGCGCGCTGTACGAGGACGCGGTCGCACCGACTTGGTCGTACCTGGCTTTTCGGTTACTGGACGTGGCCTGGGCCGGCTCGGTGCTGGCGCTGGATGCGCTGCTTGGCCGTCCGGCGGGCGGTATCCAACTGCGAACGTCTTGGCGTGATGCGGACTTGCGCGCCATGATGCTGGTCGTTCTGGCGATCACGGCCGGTGCTGTGGGACTGGTGCGGGCCGAGCCCGAGGGGTGGCGCCTGGGCCACGCGACGGTGGAGCGCGAGTTGCCGGTGCTGCTGGAGGCGCGCGAGCCGGGCCACCCCGACACGGTGTGGCGCATTCATGTCCCACGTGGCGAGCGCTGGCAGCGCGCGAGCCAACTGCTGCAAGCCGATGTTCAATTCCGCATGGTCCAGCTGCGGCGGTGGTTTGGGGGTCTGCCCCGGTCGCTCGACGTCTACGCGTGGCCCGATGCGGACAGCAAACGCCGCGGTATGGGAGCGCACCGCGTCGAGATGGCCAAGCCGTGGCTGCGGCAAGTTCATTTGGTTCTTCCTGAATTTGGCGCCAGCGTGCTGACGCACGAATTGGCGCACGTCGCCGCGGGCGAGTGGGCGGACAACCTGCTGCGGGTTCCGCTGCGTCACGGCTGGTTGCCGGATGCTTTGACCATCGAGGGGACTGCGGTGGCGGCCGAGTGGCCGGTGCGCGCCGGCCTGGATCCGCACCAGTGGACCCGCGCGGCCCGGCAGCTGGGCAAGGCGCCGGCGCTGGCGGATCTGCGAAATCCGGCAAGCTTCTTGCGTCAAAATAACGACTTGGCCTACACGATCGCCGGCTCGCTGCTGCGCTGGGTGCGCGATACGTACGGTGTCGAGGCGGTCAAGGCCATCTACCGCGACGGCGATGTCGAGCGCGCATTGGGGTTGCCCTTGACCGAGGTCGAGCGGCGCTGGCTTGCGGCCATCGAAGCGCCCGGTCAGCCGCCGCTGCGCGACGTGGACCTGGAGCGTGCGCGGGCGCGCTTTGAGCCAGCCGGTCTGTTCGATCGGACCTGCGCGCTGTGCGTCGGTCGCTACCGCGAGCGCGTCGACCAAGCGCGCCGTGTTGGGCAGGCCAAACAGGCCACAGCGCTGTGCGACGATCTGCTGGATCGTCTGGCCGATGCGGGCGCCGACCGGGACTTGGGCCTGGAGTTGACGGTGGCCGATGCCGAGGCCGCGGCGGGCCAACCGCGGGCCGCGCTCGATCGGCTGGCGGGCTTGAAGACCACAGGGTTCAGCCGGCTGCAACGTGCAGAACTGCTCACGATTCAAGGCGATCTGCAGTGGCTTCAGGGCGACGTGGCGGCTGCGCGGCAGGCGTGGGCCCAGGTGGTGCAGCTCCCCACCGGCGAGGCCACCCGGCGCGTTGTCGAGATCAAGACCGAACTTGCTGGCCTTGCCGCGCTGAAGGCGCCGGCCGGGGCCCTGCTGGCCTACGGTTTTGCCCCGGCTCGGCCCGAGCAAGCAGCGGCGGCGATGATCGAATTAGCTAGTGATCATCCGCTTGTGCGTTACCTGGCGTTGCGGCAACAGCTGCGCCTGCGGGCCGGGGAACAGGCCGTCGTGGAACTGGCCGACCTGTTGCCCAAGTTGGCCGAGCGCTGGCCGTTGACGGGGCGCGAAGTGGCGCGGCTGTTGGCGCTGCACTGGGCGCGCCTGGGTCGCTGCGATGCCCTTGAACAGCTGAACATTCAAGAGGAACCGGAGCTGATGCGCGCAGAATGGCGCGAGCGCTGCGCAGCCGCTCAGAGGATGGCGGCGGTGCGATCGACACGAAACTGAACTTGCCCGCAGCCGGTCAGCTCAAGGTTGTTTTGCGCCGCCACCACACCAGAGCCAATAGGGCCGCAGCAAGCAGGCCAGAGCCTACCGAGACGCCGTCGCTCGGGCGCAAGTCACAGCCGCAGCCGCGGTCCCTCTTGACACCGCTGGCGTCGATTGCCGGGGCCTTTTGCTTGAAGATCACGCGGATGGGCTTGCGACCGCTGGGGTCGTTCTCGACGCGGACGACGGTGCCGGCCACCAGATCATTGAACTTGGCGCCCTCGATCACTTCGTCCCAGGCCGCGGCGCCGCCTTCCAAGGCAAAGCCCTTGGCAATGCCCTCGGCCGTGTTGATGTACAAGCGGTCGCCACCGCGGTCGAGCACCTTGGCGTTGTCGTAAATTTCGAGTTCGGCCTTCTTGGTGATGGTGATGTCGGGCCGCACTACACCGGCAGGGTCCCACTTGACCGTGGCGGTGGCCGAACGCACCAAATCGTCGATGGTGCCTCCGTGAATGCACGTGGCCAAGAACGCACGGTTCTTTGGAATCGGCACGGCCAACGAGGTCGGCCGCGTGGGCGACGACTTGATGTACAGGTAGGTCTCGCGCACGTCGTCGATCCAAGCGTCCTGCAGCACCGAGTACAAGAATCCGGGGGGTTTGGGTGCCGTCGCAAAGGTGTCGCCGCCCAGGTCGATCGCGGTGGTGGCAGCGTCTGCCGCAGCCACGGCCGGACTGGCGGCGGCCGGCTCTGGGGCCGGAGCGGCCTGAGGCGCGCGCGGTCCTCCCAGCTTCTCGGCGGCGCGCTGCATCACCTTCTCTTTGATCGGCGACACCGACGGCGGAGGTTCGGCAGGCCGGGCGGCCAGTTGCGCAGCGGTGGGTGCGACCGCCCAACTCAGACAAGGCCACAGCGGCGTCGCGATCGCCGCAACCAACAGCCCTGCGGCGTACCCGCGAGGCAGAATCGACAAGTTCAGGGCCATCTTGGCTCCTTTGCAGACGGGCCACCGCTGCGTGTGGGCTATTTTCTGCCGCGCAACCAGCGCCGTCAAACCGCCGCGGCGGTCGGCCGGGATGGGCATCTGGTCGCGGCCCCGATTCTCGGCTATTGTCGGCGACCGCAACCGCTACCGGCGCAACTGGACTTGGAGGCAACATGCTCGAACCGCAGCGAATGATTCAAGACTTGATGGATCTGCGCACTCTGACCGCCAACGAAAACGGGGGCCAGCGCGTCGCTTGGACGCCCACTTGGCTCAAAGCGCGGCAGTGGTTCAAAGATCACCTGGCCCAACTGCCGGTTACTGTAGAGCAAGATCCGGCGGGGAACCTGTGGGCGACTCTGCCCGGCGAGACCGAAGTGGCGCTGGTCATGGGCAGCCACCTGGACTGCGTCCCGGGCGGCGGTTGGCTAGACGGCTGTTTGGGTGTGGTCGCAGGCTTGGCGGTGCTGCGTCGCTTTGCGGCGGCTGGCAAGAAGCCCCCGGTGACGATCAAAGTCGTGGACTGGGCCGACGAAGAAGGCGCCCGCTTTGGTCGGAGCCTGCTCGGTTCGGCAGCGTTTGCCGGCAACCACAGCATCGAGGCAGACCGCGGCCGCACGGATCGCGAAGGGGTCCGCCTAGAAGACGCCCTGCGCGCCTGTGGCGTGGAGATCGAGCGTTTCCCAGAGGCCGAGAAATGGCGCAAAAACATTGGCGCCTACTTGGAACTGCACATCGAGCAGGGCCCGGTGCTCGAGCAGATGGGGCTGCCGCTGGGGGTCGTGACGGGCACCAAAGGCGTCGAGCGCCACGCGATTACGTTCTTCGGTCAGGCGGCGCACTCCGGCGCGACCCCGATGGGCCTCCGCCGCGACGCGCTGGCGGCTTGCGCCAAACTCGCCCTGGAAATCTACACCATCGCTGGCAAGCACAAAGATGCCGTGTGCACGATGGGCAGCGTCAAGACGTTCCCCGGCATCGTCACCGCCGTGGTGGGCCGTTGCGAGGCCACCCTGGATCAGCGCGACCTGTCGCCCGACAACCTGGCGCAGATGTACAGCGAAGCCCAAGCCGCGTCCAAGAAGTTTGCCGACGAGCACGGCTGCACGGTCGAGTGGTCGCCGATTTGGACCATCGAGCCGATCCCGTTCCACCCCGAGCTGCTCGATTTCTGCGAGGATGCGGTCTTCGAGGCCAGTGGCACTCGCCATCGCTTGCCTTCGGGTCCGCTCCACGACGCCGCCGAGGTCGCGCGCGCCGGCATCCCGACCGTGATGATCTTTACCCAGTCGGTGGGCGGCATCAGCCACAACAAGATCGAGGACACCAAGCACGAGCACTTGGCCATGGGCGTCCGCGCGTTGGACAGCCTGGCCGACAAGACCGTGGCCTGGTTGGTCGCCAAGAAGTAGCGAAACGCGCCGCCGCGGGCCAGTCTACTGCAGCCAAGAGCCCAAAAGGCCAATCACCAAGCCCAGGATCGTAGTGTTGTAGGCAAAGGCGAGCAGCACGTGAAACAGCACGGCGCGCCGCACGCGTGTGCAGTCGATCGCCACGTCCGACGTCTGGAAACAAATCCCCAGCGTGAAAGCAAAGTAGGCAAAGTCCAGGTCGCACGGCTCGCGGGCGCCGGGGAAGATCATGCCGCCGGGCTTGTTGACCTCGCCGCTGGTTGAGTGGCCGCGCCGGTAGTACAGGTGGGCATAGCGCAGCGCATACACCGAGTGGGTCAGCAGCCACGAGGTCGCCACCGCAGCGCAGCCTACGACCGTCCACAACACTTGTTCCCCGGCGTCGGTCAGCCCGCGGGCTCGCGCGATGACGCGCGCAGCGGCCAGCAGACTCAGGGCGCTGGCGGCCACCGTGATGATCAAGATCGCGGCTCGGCCGGGGTCGTCGCGCACGGCGCGGTGGCGCGTTTCGGCGGGGCCCACGCGGAGGATGCGGTACCAAAGCCGCACCAAGTACAGGCCAGCGCCCACCAGCCAGCCGACCGCCACGCGATTGGGCCAGGCCACGGTCGCGGGCACCAGCGCCGCGGCAAGGCAACCCGCCACCACCGCCACTGCCCAGCGCCGCAGGGTGTGATGGCGCCGCGGGCCAGTCGGTTCGGGCAATGACGTGCCAGGCTTGGCCAACTCCGGAGTTTCTTCGGATGGCGCCGCAGAGGCGAGGGTCTGGGACATGGGCTGGCCACTTCGCACGCCATCAGGGCACGGCCAGCATGCCGACGCAACAAGACAGTAGCAAGCCGGTGGGCACGGACCAGGATCCACCATCGAAATTCGCCCCAGCCGCCGATTGGGGATGCAAATCAAGGCGCAAGGAGCGGAGCGACGGAGGCGACCTAGCGGTCGCCGCAGGGAGAAGGGCCCCAGCGGTCGCCCGAAGGGTGAACGGGTCGCCCCAGTGGGGCAACCCGTAGCTGGGACGACGCAGCAACACCGAGTTGCGCCCAATGCGGCGGATCGGGGCAGACATGCCGACTTGCGGCCGCCGTCCTGCTCGACATACGCTTGTAGGCAATCTGCTGCGGTTTCCCCCAATCGCAGCCATCGACGCGAGCGGGGTGCGCGTGATTCCGGTTGGTCTGGCTGGTGTGCGAGTGGCAGGTGCGCCCAAGGCGACCATGGTGCTGGCGGCGCTGGCGCTGCTGCTGTCGGCCGGGCTGTGGCTGGCGCCGGATCCGCACCGCGACCAAGTCCTGAGCGACATTCGCGCGTTTGGCAAGGCCCATCCCACAGAGATTCCTCCAGAAGATTGCGCCGTGCCGATGGGCATGGGGCCGTGGCTGACCCAGGGCACCAAGCCCGCGTCCGCAGACTACGAGACCCTGTGCGCCGAGCTGCGTCAGGCCGAATTGCGCAGTGGGGCGCTGCGGTTGTCCCTGGGCTACGAACAGAACGGCCCACTGGACTGGCTGCTCCATCCGCTGGTGTTTGCCAACCCGATCCTGGCCCTGCTGGGCTGTGCACTGCTGTTCCTGGGCGTGGGCCCGTACCTAGAAGAGCGGTGGGGTCGGCGAACTTACCTGGGCGTCATTGCCGTGGCAGCCCTTGGCAGCGCGGGCGCGCGGACGATGGTGTGCAACAGTGGTTCGTTGCCGTGGACCGGCGCGCAGGGCTGGCTTGGCGCATTGGTTGCTGCATTTACAGTGGTTTTCTTGACGGCCCAAGTCCAATTCATCGCGCCGACTTGGCCTCCGCGCATGATTCCGCTGCCGGGGTGGAGCGTCGCAGCGTGGTGGTTGATGGTGCGCCTGGTTGCGATGTGGACCACGGGCGCGGACCGGGCCAGCGTGATCGGCGAGCTGGCGGGATGGGGCATCGGTTTGGGCGCCGGGCTGGCGGTGCACTTGGGCTGGCTGGCCCAGGTGCAGAACGTGGCGGGACCGCGCCTTGGGGCAGGCCTGGAGCGAATGCGACGGCTCACCCAGAAAGAAGAGAGCCTTTCGCAGCGTGGCCAGCCGCCGCCTGAACCCGAACCGGAACCCGATCCCGAACCCGAGCGGGACGACGCGCCAACCGCGGACGCGCCCTTCGACTTTGACGCCGAACCCGCGGCGGCGCCAGCCGAGCCGAAGCCAGCAGTACCGACGCCCGTGGGGCCGTTGCCAAGACGGCCACCGCGCCAGCTCGAGCTCCCCAGCGAGGATCCTCCCCTGCAACCACAGGAAAGTCCTGACCATGCCGGGCCCGCACTGGAGCTGACCGGCACGCCAGCGGAGCCGACCGAAGCGATGCCAGCGGCCGCCGTGCAGCAATGGGCGCAGACTGCCGTGCCGGCGCCGAACAACCTGAATTGGCTCCTGCCGGGTCGCGCTCAGGCCGTGGGCCCGCAGCCGTCTGCGCCTTCTGCCGTTTCGGTAGGCGCGGTGGGCGACGACTTGCTCGCGGCGCTGGACGCGGTGATGGTGCAGCCCCCGGCCCGCACGGCAACGGCGGTGGACGAGGCCACTACCCTGGTGGGCAACCTGCCGCCCGTCCGCGGTCCGCGTCCGCAGCCCTCTGGCGAGGTCACGCAAGCCTACTTGCCGCGCGATGCCGTGCGCACGGCAGTGACCGAAGCTTTGCACCGCGGCGTGGTGCCGAGTGAAGTGGCGCTGGTCCAGGACCTGGGCCGCGACGCCAGCGGGACCCTGCAGGCCCAGTGCGATGGCGCGTGGCAAGCGCTGGATCCAAAGCATATTCAGGCTGTAGCCGTGGGCGTCGTGGTTCACCGCGACAACCCGAGCCAGGCGCCGCAGATCTACATCGACTGCATCCAAGAGTGGGGCGAGCGTGATCGCCCGGCCCGGGCTTTGCGCCTGTGCGCCAATGCCGCGATGCTGCAGCGACTGGCGCCGGGGCAAGAGAGCGGGCATGCGTTTGCCGGGCTGGCGCGCGAGTTGGCGGGGGCCGGAGCAGCGCGCCTGCCCGAGCGCGCGGTGTGGCCCGGACCTCCCTGGCCGCGCTACGATACCTTGGCAGATTTTATGCGGATGTGGCAGCGATCGGGCTAGCAAGCGTCGCCCACGGTCGGGCTGCCACACGGACGTTCGCAGCAGAACGATACGGTTTCCGTCCAAATCGGCTCGAAAACTTCGGCAATTCTTCGGGCCCGAACCGGGGTCCCCGCCTGATTCTCGTCGGTTGCAGACCGGGTCAGAGGAGCCGTACAGGCGTGAATCAGACGGGGTTCGTATGAGGCGGAGAAAGGCGCTCTGGCGGCAACGGCGCCCGTCCGGCTTGCGTCGCCGTGCAAAAAGCGGCACGGTTCGCCCGCAGCAGGAATGACCGCCTGCCCCCTATCGCAAAGGATACGCCATGTCGAACCCTACCCCGCCCCTCGCAGCGCCCCAGCCCGTCGCGCCGGCCGCCGACGACGAGGCCCGCAAATACGAGTTTGCCCGCATCGAAGCCAAGTGGCAGCGCTTCTGGGTCCAGAACAAGACCTTTGCCACGCACATCGACCACGGCAAGCCCAAGACGTACGTGCTCGACATGTTTCCGTATCCGTCTGGCGCGGGCCTGCACGTCGGCCACCCAGAGGGCTACACGGCGACCGACATCTACTGCCGCTACCTGCGGATGCGCGGCCACAACGTGCTGCACCCGATGGGCTGGGACGCCTTTGGCCTGCCGGCGGAGCAGTACGCCATTCAAACCGGCACCCACCCGGCCGTGACGACTCAGAAGAACATCGCCACGTTCCGCCGGCAGATCCAGGCCTTGGGCTTCAGCTACGACTGGGACCGCGAAGTCGACACCACTGACCCCACCTACTACAAGTGGACGCAGTGGATCTTCTTGCAGTTGTTCAAGAAGGGCCTGGCCTATCAAGCCGAAGTGCCCGTGAACTGGTGCCCAGCGCTGGGCACCGTGCTGGCCAACGAAGAAGTGCAGGACGGCAAAAGCGAGCGCGGCGGCCACCCGGTCGTGCGCATGCCCATGCGGCAGTGGATGCTGAAGATCACTGCCTACGCAGAGCAATTGCTGGCGGGCGTGGACACGCTGGACTGGCCCGAAGGCATCAAAGCCATGCAGCGCAATTGGATCGGCCGGTCCGAGGGCGCCGAGGTCGACTTCGCGGTCGAGGACGATTTGGGCACCTTGCGCGTGTTCACCACTCGGCCCGACACGCTGTACGGCGCGACCTACATGGTGATTGCGCCGGAGCACGCGCTGCTGGATCGCTTGGTGACCGCCGCGCAGAAGGACGCGGTCGACGCGTATGTCGAGGCGGCCCGCCGCAAGTCCGAGCGCGATCGCCAGGATGCCGGCAAGGAGAAAACGGGCGTCTTTACCGGGCGCTATGCGATCAATCCGGTCAATGACGAGAAGATCCCGATCTGGGTGGCCGACTACGTGCTGGGGGGCTACGGCACCGGTGCGATCATGGCGGTGCCGGCGCACGACGAGCGCGACTTTGCCTTTGCCAAGGCCTTTGATCTGCCGATCATCCCGGTACTTTCGCCGGATGGCCAGCCCTTTGACCACGAGTTGAGCGAGGCCTACACCGACGACGGTCTGGCGCTGAACAGCGGCCCGTACTCCGGCATGACGACGGCGGAATTCAAGCGGCGCATCACCGCCGAGCTGGCCGATCGCGGCATTGGCGAGAAGCGCGTCAACTACAAGCTGCGCGACTGGGTCTTCTCGCGGCAGCGGTACTGGGGCGAGCCGATTCCTGTGTACTATCCAATCATTTCGGTGGTGGATGGCTCGCCGCTCAGCGAGGCGGGGCTGACGCCGGCGCAGGTGGCCGATCTGGTCCAAACCGACTCGTGGCGGGTCATGTACGGCGCGCCGCTGCCGGTGCACGAGAGCGAGCTGCCGCTGACCTTGCCCGTGACGGAGGACTTTCAGCCGACCGGCAACGCCGAGCCGCCGCTCAGCAAATGCCACGATTGGCTGTACTTCGAGCGTGACGGCCGCTGGTTCGCCCGCGAGACCAATACCATGCCGCAGTGGGCCGGCTCGTGCTGGTACTACCTGCGCTACCTGGATCCCAAGAACGATCAGGCGCTTGCCAGCCCCGAGGCGGTCAAGCACTGGCTGCCGGTCGACCTGTATGTGGGCGGCGCCGAGCACGCCGTGCTGCACCTGCTGTACTCGCGCTTCTGGCACAAGGTTCTGTTCGACTTGGGCGTGGTGCCCACCAACGAGCCGTTCCAGCGGCTGGTCAACCAAGGCATGATCCTGGGCGAAGACGGCGAGAAGATGTCAAAATCGCGCGGCAACGTGGTCAATCCCGACGACATGCTGCGCGAGTTCGGCGCGGACGCCTTCCGCCTGTACGAGATGTTCATGGGGCCGCTAGAGGCCACCAAACCCTGGGCGACCAATGGCCTCTATGGCACACGGCGCTTCTTGTCGCGGCTGTGGTTCCTGTACGACAAGCCGCTGACGGCGACGGCGCCCGACGACAAGATCCGTCGCTCGCTGCACAAGACGATCGCCAAAGTCGGCGACGATACGGCCAATCTCCGCTTCAACACCGCGATCGCCGCGATGATGGCGCTGCTGAATGACTGCGCCAAGCTCGAAGCGCTGCCGGTGGAAGTCGCCGAGAACTTCGCAGTGATCGTGGCGCCCTACGCGCCGCACCTGGCCGAGGAGATCTGGGAGAAGCTGGGCCATGCGCCGTCGGTCGGCCTGGTGCCGTGGCCGGACTACGACCCGGCGCTCTGCGTCGACGACACCGTCGAGATCCCGGTGCAGGTCAACGGCAAGCTGCGGGCGCGGCTGGTGGTGCCAGCCGATGCGCCGCAGGATGTGCTGCAGAGCCTGGCTCTGGCGGACGCGAACGTGCAGCGGTTCACCGAGGGCAAGAAGATTGCCAAGGTGATCGTGGTGCCGGGGAAGATGGTGAGCGTAGTCGTGGCGGGGTAAGTTTTATTTGAGAAATTGATCGGTTTTGTTGGGAGTGCTCGGCGGCCGGCTTGGGCGGATGTCTGGCGCCTGGCGTCGGTTCTGGACCGGTCGGCAGTCTGGAGCCCGTGACGGCGGTTGGGCGAATCCGCGCTGCGCGCGGACCGGGTGCTAGGCGCTCCGGCCTGCCGGCCTGCGCGCCCGGCGACGCGGCTGGGCCGAAGAAGGGTGCCTGGTTGTGGCGCGGCGACTTGCGGCCCACCCGCGCCACCGCCCTCCGGGTTACGCCCCCCTTTCGCGGGGCGGCCGTCGCGCGGCCGCCGCTACCGGGCACGGAGCGCACCTTACCTACCCGGATGGCCCGCCCCTGGAGGGCAGTCGGTCCACCCTGCAGGGTCGCACGACCCGCCCCACCAGGGCAGGCAACCCGCCCTTGCTGGGCGTCGGTTCCGCCCAAGGCCGGTCGATCGGCCGCCTTTCTTGCCCCCCGCACCGCCCCAGCTACCATGACCGCGGCCGCATCGGTCAACCACCGCGGCCACCTGCGACACCAGGCGGCACCATGAGCAAGTTCGACGGCGGCCCGTTCGAGCGCTTTGCGGCGATCGGCGAGTACTTTGGCCGGAAGTAGCCAGGTGAGTGCGGGCATCGCGTTGGCCGGCGAGGGCTTGCGGCCAGCGCGGTGCCGCATTACCTTGCGCGGCGTCGGCGAACCGGGCTGACGCGCCGGGATGGCGAGCTGCTGCCGCAAGCCCACCGTCGCCCTCCCCGACCAGCCTGCGAAAACGTCTTTCGGGCGCACCTCGGTCCAGCTATCGTTGCCGAATTCAAGCACGATGGGCCTGCGCGCGTTGCTTGTCTACCTGGCCGGCGGCGGAATTGGGCTTCGGGGCGCGACGAAGTGTGACCCGATTCCCCCCGAGTGCGGATACCGACTGCTGAATCAACACTGCATCTTGGTCAAGTTCGGCAGACAACATTGGCTGTACAAGCGAACGCTCGAATACCGGTTCCGATCGTGCGCCGTGGCCGCGTTGGTAGCCCACGGCACCTCCGACCGGCACCTCATACTATAGTCTGTGTACGGTCCCGCCCCGCGCAGTCACACTCCGCGCCATGGGAAAAAATGGCCGCGCAAGTTCAGCTTCAGGTTCGGTCGGGCAGGCCTTGCGTCAGGCCCGGCATGATGCGGGCCTGACGCAGGAGCAGGTGGCAGCCATCGCGGGGCTTCACCCTACCTACGTCGGCGACATTGAGAACGACCGCAAATCGCCTACTCTTCTGGTCTTCATTGCCGTGGCAAAGGCCGTCGGCATCGCCCCAGATCAGCTCCTTCGGCGAGCTTTGCAGGGGTCTGATGCCTAAATCGCCGAAATCCAGGCTGGCCACGGCTTTGTCAGGCCTCACTGACGCTCAGATCAGAGTCCTTCTGGAAATTGCCGAGGTTCTGCAACGGCCTATCACGGAGCAACTCTCAGATTCCGACATTGTCACGCCAGCGTTCGCAGAAGACTTTAGAAATCGACTACTAATTCACCACGCCACACATGATGAGAAGCTTAGCAAGCGCCCTTTTGAGTTCGCGTTCGCGGCCTCAGCCCGCTCCTCGGGCCGACTGGCGGCCGTGGGCCGAAGCCAGACCTTTGCCGGAGCAGACGTGACTGTGGACGGCGTTCGCTATTCGCTGAAGACGGAAGCGTCGGCCGACATCAGGCCGGCCCGTGTCACAATCTCGAAGCTGATGGAGGCGCGCTGGATTCGCGGGTGTCGCACACCCGAAGATTTCGTTGCAGGTGTCACCAGTTCGATTCTCGAACACTTCAAGAAGTATGACCGTGTGCTCTGCCTCAGGGCATTTGACCAACCCGCCCACGTCCGCTACGAGCTTCTGGAAATTCCATTAGAGATACTGCAGGCTGCGGGCGATCTAGAGCCGGCCGCGTTTTCTTCGAAGACCGAGAACGGCAGTACGAGTGCCAACGTCCACTTCCGGGGCAAGCCTGCCTGGAAGCTGCGACTCGACGGAAGCGTCGAAAAGGTCACAGTAACTTCCCTTGACGTTCGAGTCTGCAAACTGCACGCGACTTGGACTATCCCGGTGGCGCGCTGATTCGACTGGCAGACTGGGCAGCCGGTCGAGCCGATTGGTATCCCTTGTTCGCGAATAGCGGGAGGAGGGACTCGTCGTCAACACTGATGACGTCCCCAGACGACAGACTGGTACCGCGCAGCAGGCAATCCTTGAGGCCAGGGCGCACTCCGGTCAGCATCCAGTGGCACGCGTGCGCGAGTTGATGACTGATCAGCGGTGGCACGGCATCACCGATGTGGCGATATTTGTTTGAAAGTGAACGTCCGACAAACTCGTAGTCCGACGGAAATCCGTTGAGCAACGCGAGTTCGCGAACCGTGCAGAGCCGATCTTGTTCTGGGTGTGCGTAGCGGCCATTTCCAACATGCGCGCATTCCCTCTTGATTGTCACGCACGGCCGGTCCCACCAGAGCCGCCCGTATACGTCCGGGTGGTCGCCCCACGCGCCCGCAACGGCAGACCGCCTCATCGCTGGCGTCAGCAAGTGCTCACCCCGTGGGTTGCCGGCCAAGTCCAGCCAGGAGCCACCGTCGTGTGGCGTCATGGCAAGGCGCTCGGCAGTGAGCCCGGTCATGTTCGGGGCCACGTGCATCGGATCGGCCGCGTTTTCGACGCCGGCGGCGATCGGCGGTAGCGAACCGATCGCGTGTCGCACTGTGATTGCGGACGCTGACGGCCTATATCCGCTCCAGAGGTCTCGCAAGGTATGGATCTGCCCGTGATCGCGGTGAGCAATTATCAAGGCGCGTTCGCGCACTTGGGGCAATCCGAACTCCGACAGCATGTGAATCTCGCCGCTTACCGAATACCCAAGCTGCTCAAGCCGTTCCCGAAGCTTGTGGTAGTGGTGCGAAAAGTTTCCCCGGATCAGCTCCCTCGCGTTCTCCATCACCAAGATCTGGGGCCGGAGGAGTGCGACGAAGTCCCCAGTACGCTGTACCAGGCTGTTTCGCTCGTCGTCTTCGAGGTGGTTCTTTCGCAATGTCCGGCTGAATCCAGTGCAAGGTGCGCATGATATCAGCACATCGAGTTCGCCAGGTGCCAATCCAGACTCTGCCAGCAGTAGTTCCGGAGCATAGGAAGCAAGGTCGGCCTCGCGCACCTCAAGGCCGATATTTTTCGTATATGTCAGGTTGCATTCCAGTGAACCGGGCCCACTACTCGGTTTCCCGCACTGAGCATCGACCGCAAAGACCGGACGGAACATTGGGTGCCTGGCAAACCCAAAGCTCATGCCCCCAGCGCCCGAGAACAAGTCGATGAACTTGAGTTGACCGCACTTCTTCATCCTTGTCGATCTCCAGGGCGGCCTGCGCAGGCCCTACCCGCCGGGCTGAATAGCGCGGATCCCTCCCGCCGTCCAGCGGTATTGCGCAATGCGCGGTGCATTTCCGTTGTCGCCGACTCGTTCGAAGTCCTTGATGTCACCGGCATTCAGCCGTGGCCAACGCGGTTCATGACGTTCCAGGTCATGACGTTCCAGGGCACGCTGGGGCCTACGGCCGTCATTCGTACACGTCTGCTCAGCAGGCGTCCAAAGGGAAAGTACTTCCTCAGCTTCGCGACAAAGTCTGAGTTTTACCCATCCGGCCGCCCGACCGCCGCCCAAATCCCGCGGCATTGCCCGTCCCGCACGCAAGGCCCCCTCCGCAACCCAAAGCTGCGAAGGGGGCCCCGGCCCTCACCCGGCGCTCGCGCAGACTACGCCGCGATCTGCTGCACCTCGCCCGGCTTGCTGCCCAGGAAGTACACATGCGCCGCCCGCACCTCGCGGCCGTGGTGGATGACGCCGTCCTTGTCCTTCCAGTCATCCGGCCGCAACGTGCCCTCCACGTAGACCAGCCGGCCCTTTTCTAGGTGCTCGGCGCACGCCTCGGCCTGCTTGCCCCACACCGACACCTGGTGCCACAGCGTCTCGCGCTCGAACTTGCCGTCCTGCTGGCTGCCGTACGAGGTGGCCACGCGCAGGCTGCACACCGGATCGCCGTTGGCCAGCTTGCGCAGCTCCGGCTTGTTGCCCAACCGACCGATCAGCATCACCTTGTTCAAATCACCCATGATCGCACTCCCTCACGGGCGCCTTTCCGGACGCCCATCCACGTCGGCCAGCCGCAGCCAGACCGACTTCCTCGCACGCCGCCCCCACGGACGGCATGTCGCTTGTTGCGCCCGCAGCACCTGCCCGCGGCCGCTCCTTCTTTGGGGCTCTTACGCGGCCTCTTCGCACTCCTCCGGCGCGCCGACCAGCATGTCGTCGCCCAACGCGGCCACGATGCGTGCGCACAGCTCGGGCTTGGCCTTGAGCTCCGCCAGCGCCCGCTCGCGCCCTTGGCCGACCAGCTCGTCGCCAAAGCGGTAGAAGGCGCCGCTGCGGCTGAGCTTGCCCTGCGCCACCGCCAGGTCGAACACCTCGGACTCGCGGTTGAAACCGCTGCCGAACAGCAGGTCGATCTCGGCCTGGCGGAACGGCGGCGCCAGCTTGTTCTTGACCACCTTGATGCGGACGCGGTTGCCGATGGCGTTCTCGTCCTTCTTGATCGAGCCGATGCGGCGCACGTCCAGGCGCACCGAGGCGTAGAACTTGAGCGCGTTGCCGCCGGTCGTGGTCTCGGGGCTGCCCATGATCACGCCGATCTTCATGCGGATCTGGTTGATGAAGATGAGCGTGGTGCCGGTCTGGTGCGCCAGCGACGCCAGCTTGCGCATCGCCCGCGACATCAGCCGCGCCTGCAGGCCCACGTGGTTGTCGCCCATTTCGCCGTCGATCTCGGCCTTGGGCGTCAGCGCCGCCACCGAATCGACCACCACCACGCCCACTTGGCCCGAGCGCACCAACGCCTCGACGACATCCATCGCCTGCTCGCCGCAGTCGGGCTGGCTCAGCAGCATGCGCGAGCAGTCCACGCCCAACTCGCGGGCATAGCGCAGGTCTAGGGCGTGCTCGGCATCGACGAACGCCGCGATCGCGCCCTGCTTTTGCGCCTGCGCGATGGCCGACAGCGCCATGGTGGTCTTGCCCGAGCTCTCCAGCCCGTAGATCTCGATGATGCGCCCCTTGGGCAGGCCACCGATGCCCAGCGCCCGGTCCAGCGCGAACGAGCCGGTGGGAATCGTCTCGATGCCCTGCTCGACCGCGTCGCCGTTGGCCTGCATCAACGTGCCGCGACCAAAGGCCTTTTCCACCGAGCGGATCAGGTCGTCCAGTGCCGGGATGCCAAACTTGTCTGCCATGGTGCTCTCCTGCAAATAGGGTCAGAAAGGCCGGACCCCGGCGGCCCAAGGCGGCGAAGTGCCGCTCGGTCGGTGCGTGTGGGCGGCGAACGATTGTGTTTGCGTGCGCTTACGCGGCCAGCGCCACCGGCAGCCGCCGGTCGAACCAGCGATACTGCAGCGCCTCGGCCAGGTGCGGCGCCGCGATGTGCTCTGCGCCCCCCAAATCGGCGATGGTGCGCGCCACTCGCCAGACGCGGTCGTGAGCCCGTGGCGACAGGCCGTAGGCGTCCAGAGCGCGGATGAGCAGATCGTGGACCGCAGGCTCCAGCGGCGAAGTCTTGCGCAGGACCGCCATGCTCACTTCGGCGTTGGTGGCCATGGCGCCGCCCAAGTCGTGCGGGCTGTACCGTTCGGCCTGACGCTGACGCGCCGCGATCACCCGGGCGCGCACGACATCCGAGGTGTCGCCGCTGGGCCCATGGCGCAGCAACTCGCCGGGCAGACTGGGCAAACGCAGTTGCACGTCGATGCGGTCCAAGAGCGGCCCCGATAGGCGGCTTTGGTAGCGCTCGAGCTGCAGCGGCGTGCAGGTGCAGCGGCCGTCGCCATTGCCAAAGTGGCCGCAAGCACAGGGATTCAGCGCCGCCACCAGCAGCGTCCGCGCGGGGAACGTTACGGCCAGCCGCGCCCGCGTCACCACCGCCGTGCCGTCTTCCAGCGGTTGCCGCAGGCATGCTCTTCCGATCTGAGGGAATTCCGCGAGCTCATCCAAGAACAGCACGCCGCGGTGGGCCAGCGACACCTCGCCAGGTCGGGGCACACTGCCGCCGCCCACCAGCGACGCCGCCGAGGCTGTGTGGTGCGGCGCGCGGAACGGCCGCGTCCGCAACAGGCCCGAACGACTGGGGAGCAGCCCCGCCACCGAGTGAATTTTGGTGACCTCAATGGCCTCGCGGTCGGTCAGCTGGGGCAGGATCGTGGGCAAGCGCCTGGCCAGCATGGTTTTTCCTGTCCCAGGCGCGCCGCTCAGCACCGCGTTGTGGCCGCCAGCGGCCGCGACTTCCAGCGCGCGTTTGGCCTGCTCGTGGCCGCGCACGTCGGACCAACAGAGGTACTGGCGCGGCCCGCTGTCGGGCAGGTCGTCGTTGGCCGGCTCGGGCCACGGCTGTTCGCCACGCAGGCGCGCGATCACCTCGCCAAGAGTGCCGGCCGAG
>JBBISH010000030.1:0-53725 GCA_037441385.1 Myxococcales bacterium | reverse complement strand
ACGACCACCGACACCTGCGTGGGCGCGGCGTGTGTCGGCACCGGCTCACTCTGCGACGACGGCAGCGGCTGCACCACGGACTTTTGCGACAAGGGCAGCGGCAAGTGCAGCTACACGCTGGTCGTCTGCAGCGACGGCAATACCTGCACCAGCGACAGCTGCGACCCCGTCACGGGCAAATGTGCCTTTGTGCCCAACACGCTGCCGTGTGTGGCGCCGGACAAATGCTCGGCCGCGGGTCTGTGCGACGGCAAGGGCACCTGCAAAGCCACGGGCGGCAGCAAGTGCGACGACGGCAACCCCTGCACGGCCGATAGCTGCGACAGCAACACGGGCGCGTGCAAGAACGTGGCCGCCGGCGATGGCACCGCCTGCGACGACGGCGTGAGCTGTACCGCCGACTCGGTTTGCACCCAAGGCAAGTGCCAGAGCCCCACGGGCTGCGTCGGCTACTCCGAAACCTTTACCTGCCCACCCAAAGCCAGCTGGATCTACGACGTCCCGCCGCCAACACCGCCGGGCGTGCTCCGCACCGTGGTCTGGGCCATCGACGGCGTGCCCGCCACTCCGGCCGGCACGGTCGAGCACCAGTGCACCCTCAACTTCAACAACGGCGTGAACTACTGCGACGCACTGCTTGGGCAGCCGGGCATGTGCCAGCTTCCGCTCGGCTCGGCGACCCAGCCCACGGCGGCCAATTTCACCAAGGCAGGGGGCCTGATTCCGGTCCTTATTTTCGACACTTACTACGATGTCGACACGTTCGTGGCCGGCGGCGATCAGCCCCAGGTCGACGTGATCGACGCCACAACCAAGGTCGTGCTGGCGACCCAGATGCTACCGGTGGGCGCCGGCGACCTGAAGAAGTGGAAAGAAGGCTACAAGCTCGCCTTCCCGGAGGCGGCGGGCAAGCAAGTCCAGGTGCGCTTCAGCTTGGGCCAGCCGCCCGGTACCACGGGCAGCCAAGGCAATACCGGCACGGGCTTCTTCATCGACAACTTGAAGTTCACCGCCCTGGCCGGGACCGAAAACTGCAGCGACGGTCTGGACAACGATGGCAACTACAAGGTGGACTGCGCCGACCCAGCCTGTGCCGCCGTGGCGGGGTGCTTCGAGTCGGACTGCAGCGACGGCGTGGACGGCGACAAAGATGGCGCCACCGACTGCAGCGACAGCAACTGCCTCGCCGACCCGGCCTGCAGTGGCGTCACCCTGCTGACCGACAATTTTGACTGCGGCGACAAGGCGTTTTCGTACTACTCCAGCGCACCGCCGATCACCTGGGCCGTAGACGCGCCAGCGGCGGGCATGAAGTTGCCCAGCGGGGTGTGCTGCCTGAACTACAACAATGGCGTCAACTTCGACAGCGGCAACAACACCGCGAATGCGGGCTCGGCCGTGGGCAATTTCGAGGTCGACGCCACGGGCAAGACCACGGTTCGCGCCGATTTCTGGGCGTACTTCGACACCGAACTTGGCTCGGGAACGACCAACTTCGATCGCCTGTATCTTTCTGTCTCTACAGATGATTTTGCCGGATGCGCGACCACGACCGCCGTTGGCAACTACACGACGCAGATGTGCAAGACGGCCGGAACGTTCACGGCCGCGGTCGACGCGACGGCGGCCAAGACCTGGCAGCATGTGCAAATCCCGCTCACCGGATTTGGCGGCAAGAAGTTCAAGTTGCGCATCAAATTCGACACGTCGGACAGCGTCGCGAACACGGGCGCCGGCCCGTTCGTCGATGACTTGCGCATCGTGGCTCAATAGCTTTGCGCCCGCGGTCGAGGTTCGATTCGGATCGCGTAACCAGCCCGCAGGCGCACGCCAATACCGGGGCTCAAATCCGGGCTACCCCTTGATTTTGCGAAAAGGGCCGCCGCCCAAGGCCACCGTCCAGGTGCGAATCAAGCTGGGGGCATCTGCGTTGGGCAGCGCTGGCGTTTTGGCGTATCATCGTCGGCCGGGCGCGCACCCCCACGACATGACGAGGCAAGGATGAACATGCACGACCCCCAGCGGCCAGGCATCGGCGGAAACTCTTGGCGATTCAATCGATTGTGGTTGACCGCGGCTTTGGCATTGGCCCTGACCGTGGCTTGCAGTCGCCAAGCGGCCCCGCCTGCCGAAAAAGCGGTGCCCCAGGCAGCCCAAGCCAATAGCGCCGCACGCAGCGGTGGTTTGGCGGCCGCCCTTCCCGGAACCGCGACGGTGACATTTGCGATGCCTCGCGGCGACGTCGAGGTGCCCACCATGGGCGCAGTTGCCTTTGATCGGCCGATGGTGCCGCTGAGCGCGGTCGACGTGCCAGCCGCCGCCAGTCAGGTCAGCTTGGACCCGCCCACGCCCGTGCGCGTGCAGTGGCTGGGAACGTCGACCCTGGGCATCTGGCCGACCAAGCCGCTGGCGCCGGCGACGCGTTACACCGTGAAGCTGCAGGGGTTTGTCGCCTTGGACGGCAAGCCGGTCGCCGACTTCAGCTGGGCATTTCGCACGTCGCTGCCGCATGTCGTGCGCAGCTGGCCGTCGTCGGGCGAAGATCACGTGGCGCCCAACAGCCGCATTGCCCTGGAGTTCGATCAGCCGGTGGACCTAGCCAGCATCCAAAAGCTGGCTCACCTGGAGATCAAAGACAACACCGCGCCGCTGCTCAAGTTCTCGCAGGCTACCCCGGCCGACCTGGAGTGGATCCATCGGCGCGACCCCGACCCGGTCGCTCAGGCCGCGGATCTGCAGAGCCGGGTCGCCATTCTGGAGCCGCAGACGCCGCTGCCCGCCGACTTTGACATCGCGTTGCTGTTGGCGCCGGGGCTGCACAGCCAGCGCGGTCCCGAGGTGTCTGAGAAGCCCTATCGCTTGAATTACCACACGCTAGGGCCTCTGGGCATCGTGCGCGCGGCCTGCGACGAGCCCTGTGATCCCGACGCCTGGACGCCCGTGCACATTGCGTTCAACAACGCGCTGGCCGAATTGCCCAAGGAGCAACTCGCCAAGCTGATCACCGTGAATCCAGCGCCGCCGGGACTGGAAGTCATGTGTTGGGGCGCGGATTGCTCGCTGCACGCCGCGTCGGTAGCCGCCAAGCCGACGGCGCCGGGCTGGCTTCCGGGGCAGAGCTATTCGGTCAAGGTGGCCGCCGGCTTCAAGGACCGCTGGGGGCAGACTCTCAAAGAAGGCAAGACGTTCCAGTTCACCATGGGCCACCGACTGCCGATGCTCAGCTCGGCGACCGACGGCACTTTCCTAGAGCGCGCGCAGGGGCCGCATCGCTTTGGCGTCGACTTGCGCAATGTGCCGAACCTGTCGGCCAAGGCCCTGCGCGTGGGCCGCGACGACATCGCCAAGGTGTTGGACCAGTTGGCCGATCATCCCGTGCCGCAGGGTCAGCGGCCGCGACCGCCCGCCCAGATCCAGTTCGACCTGGACCTGGGCCTGAAGGGCACCAACTCGCTCGACACCGACATGCGCCGCATCATCGACCTGGACAAATGGCTGGACAACAAGCCTGGTGCGCTGCTGCTCAGCGTGGCGGCAGTGGGCGACAAGCTGCCGGACGACCTCAAGCTGCGGCAATTGGTGGCGGTGACCGATTTGCAGGTGATGGCCAAGACCAGCGCGACTTCATCGATTTTCTGGGTGACGTCGCTGTCTTCTGGGCTGCCGGTGGCGGGCGCGGACGTAGCCGTGCTGGACCCGACCGGCAAGGCCATTTGGCGCGGCACCAGCAATGCCCAGGGCCTGGTCAGCGGACCTGGGAATCTAGTGAGCCGCTCGACCTACGATGGCGAAGATGAGGTCCCACCGCCCGCCGCCTCGATCAAGACCGTCGTCGCCAGCAAAGACGACGACTGGACCTGGCTGCGCTTGGACGGCAGTTTTGGCAGCGGCGACTACTGGGATGGCGACGGCGCCTCGCTGCAGCGCGGCAGCTTGTTCACCGATAAAAATGTCTACCGACGTGGCGAGGCAGTGCGTTTCAAGGGGTTGCTGCGCGTCCTGGAGGCGACGGGACTCGCGTTTGCCAAGGCCGGCGACAAGGTCGAGCTGGAGCTGCGCGACCCCAATGGCCACCCGCAAGCCAAAGTGACCGCTACGGTTTCCGCGCAAGGCAGCTTTGACGGTCAAGTGCCGCTGCCGGCCGCGGGCGAGTACGGGACCTGGGATCTGGTCGCCAAGTGGGGTGAGGCGACGATCTCCTGCGATTTTGAAATGTTGGTGTACCGCACGCCCAAGTTCAAGGCCGGCGCGACCTTGGCCAAGACCCACCACACGGTGGGCGACGTGGTCGCGGGTGACGTGACGGCCAGCTACTACAGCGGCGGCCCCTTGGACAACGCGCCGCTCACCGTGGCCGTGTCGAGCTACAGCGCGACGTTCGATCCGCCGGGCTGGTCTACCTTCTCGTTCGAGGCTGGGTACGACAACGGCCCGAGCTGGACCCACAGCGCCCAAGCTCACTTGGATGCCAAAGGCCGCTACACGTTCGCCTTGCCGACCAAGTCGCTGCACATCAACTCGTCGCGAACCTTTGATATCGAGTTCACCGCCATCGACCCCAACGACCAGCCGGTGGCGACGCGCACCCGCGGTTGGCTGCACCCCGCCAGCGTCCACCCCGGCCTGCACCTGACCGAAAGTTGGTACCAGGCCGGCAAGCCGCTGCTCATCGAGGTCATCGCAACGGACGTGGAGGGCAAGCCGCAGGTCGGCGTACCCCTTGCGGTCCACCTGGCGCGCCGCGAGTACAAGCAGGTTCGGCAAGAGACGATTGGTGGCCAGTTCGAATGGATCAGCACGCCCGTCGAAGTCCCGGTGGGCGATTGTGCGCTGACTTCCGCCAGCCAGCCGGTCACTTGTGCCCAGACCCCCACGCAGGCCGGCGCCTATGTGGTCAGCGTTGTCGCGACCGACGCGCAAGGCCGCAAAGCCTTTTCGCAGACCACCACCTACGTGGCCGGTGCGGATGCCGTGGCTTTTGACCGCGATCATTCCGAAACGGCGGCGCTGGTGGCCGACAAGCCGCAGTACAAGGTTGGCGAAACGGCCAAACTGCTCCTCAAGAACAAGAACGGCGGCAAGCGCGCACTGATCACCGTAGAGCGCGGCAGCGTGCTCGAGACGCGGCCGATCGACCTGTCGAGCGATGTCACCACCATCGAAATCGCCATCGAGGCGCGCCACCAGCCCAACTTCTTTGTGTCCGCAGCGATTTTCAGCGGGCGCAAGGCGCCGGCCGAGGTCGGCAAACCGGACTTGGGTGCCCCGGCGCTGGAGAATGTGCTGGTGCCTATCGAGGTCGACACGACCGATCGCGTGGCCACGTTGAAGGTGACCCCCGACAAGCCGCGTCACCGGCCTGGCGATGAAGTGAGCGTTGGCCTGGACTTGCGCGATGCCGCGGGCCAGCCCGTGGCCGGCGAAGTGACCCTGTGGGCGGTGGATGAAGGCGTGCTGGCGTTGACGGGCTACGCCACCCCGGACCCCTTTGCGGCCCTGTTTGCGCCTGCGCAGCGCGGAGTTGCCGACTACGCCACGGTCGAAGCCCTGATTCGCGGCAAATTGGGCGAGGAAAAGGGCGCTGAAGGCGGTGGCGGTGGCGCCGGTCACGCCCGCTCGGACCTGCGCGATGTCGCGGTGTGGCTGCCCAGCGTGGCCGTGGACGACAAGGGGCAGGCCACCGCCAAGTTCAAGCTGCCCGAAAACCTGACCACGTTCCGGGTGATGGCGGTCGCGTCCGCTGGGCCTAGCCGCGCCGGTCACGGACAAGCGGCGATCCAAGTCGACAGGCCGTTGATGCTGTTGACGACGTGGCCGCGCCAGGTGCATCTGGGCGACACGTTCGAAGTGGCCGTGGTCGCTCGCAACCGGAGCCCCGGCGATCTGCGTGGTACGGCCAAGCTGCAGCTGACCGCCGATGGTGGCCAGGGGGCCATCGACGGCGACGCAGAGAAGCCGCTGGCGATTGCCAAAGACGCCAGCAGCGAAGTGACCTTCAAGGTGCGGGCGACCCAAGCCGGCAAATTCAAAGTGACTCTTCGCGTCGAGGCCAATGGCGGCAAGGGCGACGACGGCAAGCCTTTGCACGAGACCGATGGCATCGAAGAGGCCGTAGAAGTGGTGGATCCGGCTCTGGTCGAAAGCGTGGCCACCTACGACGAGAGTAGCGAATCGGTGAAGCAAGCTGTGCAAAAAGCCCAGGCGCGGCCGGGCATTGGCGGCGTCGAGATCAGCGCGTCGGCCAATGGCCTGGTGGGCGTCCGCGGAGCACTGGACTTCCTGGTCGAGTATCCCTACGGCTGCACCGAGCAGCTCACCTCGCAGCTGCTGGCGCTGTTGTGGAAGGATCAGGTGGCGGCCGCCTTTGACTTGGGCGAGGCCGACAAGCAGAAAGTGCGCGACATGGCTCAACAAGCCGTGGACCAGATCGTAGCGCGGCGTGTGCCCGGCGAGGCGGCTTTGACACTGTGGCCGGGTGACGGCCGGGCCGATCTAGAGGCCACCGCCTGGGCGTTGCGTGTGCTGGTCGATGCCAAAGCTGCGGGCCTGCGGGTGGATGCGACGCTACTGCGCGATGGGCCGGCCTGGCTGCGGCAACGGCTGTCGCCGGCGACTGCCCCGCGGCCGGTCGGGCGCTATGGCGACGACACGCCGGTTGCGCAAGCGGCATTGGACGATCAGGCGATGATCACTGCCACCTTGGCCGCGCTGGGCCAACCTGCCGCCGGCGACGTGGACCGATTGTTCGCCGTGCGGCAAGACCTGAGCGCGTCTGGCCGATTGTGGCTCGCAGAGGCAGCAGCAGCCGATCCGGCTGGGGCCGAAAAGGCGCGCACCATCGTCAACGAGCTGACGCGCACCCTGCACTTAGACGCCGCGACCGCCCACTACGAGCAAGCGGACGGCGAAGGCTGGTCGTCGGAAGTCCGCACCAATGCGCAGCTTTTGGCGGTGATGCTCAAGGCCACGCCCGATCAGCCGATCATCGGCCGTCTGGCGCGCTGGTTGCTGGATCGCCGCGGGCCGCAAGGTGGCGGAAGTACCCAAGAAAATGCCTGGATTCTGCAGAGCCTGGGCCGCTACTTGCAGCAGCGCGACCGCGACAGCGGCGACCTGGGCCTGCAGGTCCAGCTGGGCGACAAGAAGCTGCCTCCGGCCCGCCTGAGCAAGCGCGCGGCCGATCCGTGGAAGGTGTGGATTGGCCAGGATGAACTGGCTAGCGGCACGTCGAGTCTGCTGCTAGACAAGGATGGCCAGGGCACGCTGTACTACACGCTCCGCTACAGCTATGCGCTGACCACCGAGGCAGAAGTAGCCAAGAACGCTGGCTTCTTTGTCAAACGTGTCGTCGTCGACGAAGGCGGCCGTTCCGGCTTTGACCACATCGAGCGCGGCAAGAACGTCATCGTGACGGTGCTGGTCTTGGCGGACCGCGACCGCGAGAATGTGGCGATTGTCGAGCAGTTGCCGGCCGGCTTGGAACCTATGGATCTTTCACTTGAAACCGCGCCAAAGTCCGTCCAGGCCACCCTGGACCGGCTGCGCGGGGCGGTGCTGGGCGCAGACCTCAATTTGCTGCCATCGGGCGGCCCGGTGCGTGCGCAGCTGGGCGACATGGCCAGCCATCGCGAGTTGGCCGGCCGGCAAGTGCGCTGGTTCGTGGACTTCATGCCGCAGGGCGTGCACGTGTTCAACTACGTGGCGCGCGCCGCCGTGCGGGGCGATTTCTTGGGCCGCGGCGTTCGCGCAGAGGCCATGTATCGGCCCGAAGTCTTTGGCACCACGGGGCCCAACCGCCTGAAGATCGACTAGCCGGACCGCGCCCGATGTCCAGTTCGCCAGCCAAGCAGCCCGAGCAAGATCCCGACGTGCGCGCCAAGCGCGTGCAGCGGCGGGAAAACTGGCAGCGTCGCCGCTGGAAGCTGGTCCTGGCGATGGTGCTGCTGTTGCTGACGGGCCTGTGGCTGGTACGGGGTCGGTGGGCGATTCCCGCCAATCCAGGCGAAGTTCTTGAACAATACTACGGCAGTACGCGCCTGCTGGATCGCCACGGGCGCGTGCTCGAGCTGTGGACCGGCGCCGCCGGCACCCGCCACCGGCCGGTGACGCTGGCCAAGGTGGCACGCAACTTGGTGTTGGCGACATTGGCGTTGGAAGATCAGCGCTTTTGGCAGCACCCAGGCGTGGATGTCTTCGCGACCAGCCGGGCCGCCTGGCAGAACCTGCGCGCGGGGCGGGTGGTATCGGGCGCATCCACCTTGACGCAACAGCTCTGCAAGTGGCTGGACCCGCGGCCGCGCACTCTGGGCGACAAGGCGATGGAGGCCATCCAAGCCGTGCAGCTCGAGGGCGTACTGACCAAAGACGAGATCCTCGAGCTCTACCTGTCGTATGCGCCCTACGGCGGGTTGCAGCGCGGGGTCGAGCAGGCCTCGCTAGCGTGGCTGGGTAAGGCGCCCGCCGATGTGACCCTGGCCGAGGCAGCCTGGCTGGCGGTGCTGCCGCGCTCGCCCTCGCGGCTGGATCCGGCGCGCGACCCCGCGGCGGCCCTGCCCGACCAGCGCGCCTTGCTGCAGAAAATGCGGGGTCTGGGCTGGATCAGCGAAGCCGACCTGACCACCGCGTTGGCCCAGCCGATCCGCCTGGTCGAGGATCCAACCCGGCACCGTGCGCCGCACCTGGCCGCTTGGATCGGCGACCACTTGCCGGGGGTGCTGTTGGACCGGCCGCGCGCCATCCGCACGACCATCGATGCCGATCTGTGCGAGGCGGCCGCCACGCGCGCTCGGGCTCACTTGGCCACGCTGGCAGATCGCCACGTGGGCAATGCTGCCATCGTCGCCATCGACAACGACTCGGGCGAGGTGCGAGTCATGGTGGGCTCCACGAGCTATAGCGACGCCGGGCACCTGGGCGCCAACAACGGTGCCGTCGCCTTGCGGCAGCCGGGTTCGACTATCAAGGCGTTCACCTATGCGGCCGCGTTCGCCGATGCGGACTCGCCGGCCACCTTGCTCCCGGATCTCGAGGCCGTGTATGCCACGCCGGCCGGGGCGTGGATCCCCCGCAACTATGGCGAGACCCTACACGGCCCGGTGCGCGCGCGGGTGGCCCTGGCGTCGAGCTTGAACTTGCCAGCCGTCTACTTGGCCCAGCACATCGGCCTGGACAAGCTGCAGCGGACATTGGCCGAAGCGGGGTTGGTCTCGCTCAGCCGCGACGAAAGCCACTACGGCCTGGGCTTGACGCTAGGCGACGGCGAGGTGTCGCTGCTTGAGTTAACCAATGCCTTCAGTCTGTTGGGTCGCATGGGCCGCTACCGGCCGGCGCGTTTGATCGACGAAGTGGTCGGCTGGCAAGGCGAGTCCGCGCGACCACCGCTACTTGATGAACGTCAAGTACTGCCGCCCGCTGCTGTCTGGCAAATCCTGGACGTCTTGAGCGACCCCGACGCGCGGGCGCTCAGCTTCCAACGCGGTGGGCCGCTAGAGACTCCCTTCCAGATGGCCGCAAAGACGGGAACCAGCAAGGGCTTTCGCGACAACTGGGCCATCGGCGTCACCACGCGCTACACCGTGGGCGTCTGGGTCGGCAACTTCGATGGTTCGGCGATGCGCGACGTGAGCGGCGTGACGGGCGCGGCGCCACTGCTTCGCGAAGTCATGGTGCTACTGCACGGCGAGCACCCGCCGCCGCCCTTCGAGCGCCCAGAAGGTTTGCTGCGAACGGCCATCTGCCCGGTGTCGGGCCTGGTCGCCACGTCGCAATGCGGGGCCGCCACCAGCGAATGGCTGCGCCCCGAACAAGTACCCGGGCCATGCACCTGGCACGGGCAAGCGCGCATCGACCGGCGCAACGGGCTCTTGGCCGGTCCCACCTGCCCGCCCGAGCAGGTCGAACTGCGCCACGGGATCGCCGCGCCCGGCCAGTACGCCGAGTGGGCCAGCAAGCAGCAAGGATGGTTGCCCACTGCGTATTCGCCGTTGTGCCCGGCAGCGGCCACCGCCCCCAAGGCCGGCGCGCTGCAGGTGCGGGTGGTGCAACCGGCCGACGGCGCGTCCCTGCTGCTCGATCCGCATACCCACCCGCGCGATCGGCAGATCGGTCTGCGCGCCGAGGTCAGCGATGCCGCTGCGCGCTTGACGTGGTACGTGGATGGCCAGGCGGTGGGCCGGCCAAGTGGCGCAGAGGCGCAGGTGTTGTGGACGCCCTTGGCGGGCGATCACACGATCACGGTCGAAGCCAGCCTGCCGGGCAGCGTGACCGCCCAAGGCCGCGCGCGAGTCCGCGTGCGCTGACTCTGCCGACCCAACATGCTACGCTGCCGCGCCGCGCGTCGCCGCGCCCGCAGGATGTCATGCGCACGTTCGACCTCTCGCTCCCTTTGCAGATCCATGATGTCATCGAAGTGGCCTATGGTCGCTGCCAGCCCGTCTTGGGTCCGCAAGCTCACCATCGCGTCGGTCTGGCCCGCGCAGTGGTCGAAGCGTTCGTCGCCGAGCACGAGACTCCGCGCTATGGCATCAACACCGGCTTTGGTGCGCTGGCCGAGGTCGTCATTGCCGACAGTCAGATCGCCGAACTGCAGACCAACTTGGTGCGTTCGCACGCCTGTGGCGTCGGCGCGCTGCTGCCCGTGCCTGTGGTGCGCGCGATGATGTTGCTGCGCGCGCAAGTGCTGGCGGCTGGCCACAGCGGCGTGCGCCCGATCGTGATCGACCGTATTTGCGAGTTGTTGGCGCGCGGCGTCCACCCGCTGGTCCCCAGCCAGGGTTCGGTGGGCGCGTCGGGCGATCTCGCGCCGCTCGCGCACTTGGCCCTGGCTCTCATCGGCGAAGGCCAAGTCGAGATCGACGGCAAGGTGGTGGCGGGCGAGCAGATCCACGCGCTGACCGGCATCGAACCACTGACCCTGCAAGCCAAAGAAGGCCTGTCACTGATCAATGGCACTCAGGCGATGACCGCTATCGCCGTGCTGGCGCTGGACTCGGCCGAGCGACTGTGCCGCGCGGCGGACATGGCCGGCGCGCTGACGGTCGAAGCCCAGCTGGCGACCGACAAGGCCTTTGACCAGCGCATCATTGGCCTGCGCCCCTACACCGGCGCGGCGCGTGCTGCGGCCAATTTGCGCGCCCTGACCACGGCCAGCCCGCTGATTGCTTCGCACGCCGGCCCCTCGGACCACAAGGTGCAAGACCCCTATAGCATTCGCTGCATGCCGCAGGTCCATGGCGCGGTCCGCGACGCCTTGGGCTATGTGCGCAGCATTCTTGAGGTCGAGATCAACGCGGTGACCGACAACCCGCTCATTTTCGTCAAGGAAGGCGCCGATCCGCGCCAGGGCGCCATCTTGTCGGGCGGCAACTTCCATGGCCAACCGGTGGCCATCGCTTGCGACTTGGCGCGGACCGCGCTGACTTCGCTGGCGTCGATGTCCGAGCGGCGCATCGAGCAACTGGTCAACCCGGCTCTGAATTCGGGTCTGCCGCCGTTCTTGGCGCGCCACAGTGGCCTGCACTCGGGCTTCATGATCGCGCAAGTGACCGCGGCCGCTTTGGTCAGCGAGAGCAAGGGCCTGTCGATGCCGGCCTCGGTCGACTCGATCCCGTCCTCGGCCAACAAAGAAGACCACGTGTCGATGGGTACCATTGCCGCGCGCCGGTTTGCCGAGATCGTCGCCAATGCCGAGCAAGTGATCGCCATCGAATGGCTGGCCGCTGCCCAGGGCATCGACATGCGCGCGCCACTGCAGCCGGGGCCGCTGACAGGGGCAATCTTGCAGGGGATCCGCCAAGTGATTCCGCCGCTTACGGCCGATCGTATCTTGGCCGGCGACATTGCAGCGGCGACCGCCCTGCTGCGCAGCGGCGCGCTGGAAACCGAAGTGGCCGAGTTGGGCGTGCCACTCGCGTAGTCTGTTGTATTTCAGCACAATTTCACGGCACAACGGCCCATGCTTCACCTTCCTGCCCGTCTGGTTCTGGCGTCCACCTCGCGCTATCGGCGCGCCCAGCTGCAGCGCTTGGGCCTGACCTTTGCCGCGGTTGCGCCGCCCTACCAAGAGTTGCCGCAATCCGGGTTGGATGCGCGCCAGTTGGTTGACCACCATGCCCGCGAAAAAGCTCTGGCTCTGCAGGCCGTTGCCGAGTATGCCCAAGACTGGATCCTGGCAGCCGACCAGGGCGTCGTGGTCGACGGCCCAGGCGGTCCGCAGTTGCTGGGCAAGCCTGGGAGCGCCGAAGCCGCCGTAGCCCAGCTGCTGCAACTCGCTGGACAAACCCACGAATTGCGCACGACGGTTGCTCTGGCCGTGCCAGGCCGCACCATCGAGGTCCGCAGCACCAGCGTGCAAGTAACGATGCGGCCAATGGATCGCCAGTGGGCCGAGCAGTACGTCGCCCTGGACCAGCCGCTCGACTGCGCCGGCAGCTACAAGATCGAGGCGGGCGGCCCTTGGGTCATCGCCGCCTGCAAGGGCACGGATCCCACCGCGATCGAGGGGTTGCCGCTGTTGCTGGTGGTCGACATGCTGCGCGGCGCCCTGGCGTGCCACTGATCGGCCTCGTGCCGATTCCCCGTCTAATTCTCGCCGGTTGTAGACCGGGTCAGCGAACCGTACAGGCGTGAACCAGGTGGGATGCGTATCAGCCAAAGTGATAGGCCGACAGCTTCAGCCCCATCAGCGTCCCGGCATAGGGCACCGTAGCCCTGTCCGCACCAGCCGCCCCCGCGATGACCATCAGCGGCAGTAGGTGTTCTTCGCGCGGGTGCACCGCGCGCGCCGCCGGGGCTTGCTGCCATTGCGTGAGCAACCGCGTGCGCTCGGCAGGTTCCGCGGTGGCCGCGCTCTGCAGCCATCGATCGAATTGCTCCGACGCCGGCACCGCCCGCGGGTCGCCAAAGCCGCGCATGTTGTGGTAGGTCATGCCGCTACCGATGATGAAAACGCCCTGACTCCGCAACGGTTGCAGCGCTGCGCCCATGGCGATGTGCTCAGCGGGATCCAGCCCACGCTTGAGCGACAATTGCACCACCGGGACCTTGGCGTCGGGCCAGGCCAGTTTCAGTGGCACAAAGGTGCCGTGGTCAAAGCCGCGCTCGGCGTTGCTCGCCGTGGCAAAGCCCGCGCTCTCGAGCAGTTGCCGCACTTTCTGCGCCAGCTGCGGCTCTCCCGGCGCTGGCCACGTCAGTTGGTACGACTCGGGTGGGAAGCCGTAGTAATCAAACAGCAGCGGCGGCGACGGGTGGGTCATCACCGTGGGCCGCGCCTCTTCCCAGTGCGCCGAGATCACCAAAATCGCCTGGATCGGCGCCTTTGCGGCATGCGGCACCGACTTCAGGTAGTTCGCCATCGCCTGCAGTTCTTGCGGCGCGCCCATGTTCATCTTCACGAACGGCCACGGCCCGCCGCCGTGCGGCAAGAACACCACCGGCAGCTTGCGGTGGTTGGCTGGTGTCGCCGCCTCGCCGTCCACAGCGGCAGCCACCGCGCCAGCCGTCGCCACTCCGGTCGCAACGCTGGCGGCCAGGACCTGCCGCCTCGTCCACTGGCCCGTTTCTCGCTCTTGGTTCATGGCCGCGCTCCATTGGGTGCCAGATCCCGGCACTGCATCATCAGGATAGTTTCGGCCCCATGCGGAAACAATCGCTGCGCTCGAAACGAACTGTAGCCCTGGTCGCAACAGTGTTGAATCCGGACCGAGTCGGCGGACTTCTACGATAGGCCTCGTCATGCGCCCGCGACGTCGGTAGACTGCAAGCGTGGGCTCGTGCCCCAAGAGTACCGCTATGCGCCGAGCCTCCTCCAACTCTGAGTCTCAAGCACGCTATATGGCTAAGGTTCTCTTGGCGTGCCTGGCGGGCGCAGCGGGCGGGTGTTCGCAGCCCGTTTCGGGGGGTGGCGGCGGCAGCTACTACATCTTGCCCGACTCCGAAAGCGGCGGAGACGCCGCCGCCTCGGCCGACCATGGCACGCCCGAAAGCGACGCCACCGATCCCAGCGATGCGCCCCAGCCCGACGATTCGACGCAGGACGACAGCACGGTGGCCAGCGACGTGGTCGACGACGCCTACGATGGCCCCGCGTGCACCACATCGAGCGCGTGCAAGGACTATCAAAACAAGCACTTGTGCGCCACCGCGTTGAAGCAGTGCGTCGAATGCCTGACCGAGTACCAGTGCCAGCCCGGCCAGGTGTGCGAGGGCTTTGCGTGCAAGGATCCCTCGTGCGTGCCCGGCTCCACCAGTTGCGACGGCACCTTTCTGGTCACCTGCAACGCCGACGGCAAGACCTCGACCACGTCCAAGTGCCCGGAAGAGACGCCCATCTGCGTGAACGGATCGTGCCGCTTGTGCGAGCCGGGCCAGAAGTACTGCGCCGCCGCGCCGGCCGGTGGCAAGTCCAAGGCGGTCATGCAGTGCAACGCCGACGGCAGTTTCGCCGTTGTCAGCGAGGCATGCCCAGGCGACGCCACCTGCATCAACAAGCAGTGCATGGTGTGCGCCCCCGGCACCAAGCTATGCGACGGCAGCTTGGCGATGGCCTGTTCAGACGATGGTAGCGGCATGGCCTTGGCCGAAGACTGCGGCGCCAAGGGGCAAAACTGCCTGGGCGGCCTTTGCGTCAACCCGTGCCAAGGCGACATCAAGTCCAACACCTACGTGGGCTGCGACTTCTGGGCGGTCGACCTGGACAACGCCGTGGACACCGACATCAATGGCAACGTATACGACGCCCAAAACAAGCAGTATGCGGTAGTCGTTTCCAACACCGCCGACGCGCCGGCCGCCGTCACCGTGTCCCTCGGCACCAAAGGCACCGCCGCGTACAAGACCAAGACCTATACGGTGGCGGCCAAGGCACTGCAAGTCATCAACCTGCCGGATAAAAGCTGGGGTGTGCCCAACCAGAATCAGGACGGCACCAACATCAACACCATGGTCTACCGCATCCTGGCGGATCAGCCGATCGTGGCCTATCAGTTCAATCCGCTCGAGAACTTTGGCGTCTTCAGCAACGACGCTTCGCTGCTTCTGCCCACCGGCTCGCTTGGCACCAGCTACTACGTGATGACGCGCCGCCAGCTCGCCGACAAATTCCGCAGCTACATCACGGTCATCGCGACGTCGTCCGGCGACACCAACGTCGGCGTCAAGGTGACGTGCAAGACCTTGGCCGGACCCGGTGTCCCCGCGCTAAAGAAGGGCGATACGGCTACTTACGTGCTCAAACAGGGCCAGGTACTCAACCTGGAATCCAACGAAGCGGGCGGCGACCTGACCGGCAGCTACGTCGAGTCCGACAAGCCGGTCGCGGTGTTCGGCGGTTCCGAGGCGTCGAACTCGCCCGACACCGGCAACTGCGTCACCAACAACCAGGGCTTTGGCGGCAAGGCGTGCGCGGGCAGCAACGGAACGCAGTTCTGCAGCGCCGACAGCCAGTGCGGTCCCAGCTGCTGCGCCGACCACTTGGAAGAGCAGATGTTCCCAGTCAATACGTTGGGCACGACCTACGTGGCCTCGCGGTTGGCGCCCCGTGGCAAAGAAAAGGATTCGTACCGTATCCTGGCGGTGCAGGCCGGCACCACGGTGACCACCACGCCTAGCCTGGGTGTCACGATCCCCGTGCTCGGTCAGGGCGCGTGGTTCGAGATCCTCTCCGACAAAGACTTTGTCATCAACGCGAACAAGCCCGTGCTCGTCGCGCAGTACATGGCGTCGTCGTTTGCCACGGTGACCAGCGACGGCGGCACCTGCAGCACCAGCGCCCAGTGCAAGACCAAGTACGCCTACATGGGCGACTGTGCCAACGGCTACTGCGAGCCGATCGGCGACCCGTCGCTCATCCTGGCCGCGGCCGTCGATCAATTCCTCGACGACTACATCTTCCTAGTGCCCGACAAGTACGCCATCAACTACCTCAACATCGTGATGCCGGTGGGCGCCACCGCCAAGGTCGACAACGCCTTGGTGGCCGCCAACAAATTCACGACCATCGCCGGCACGCAGTGGCAGGTGGTCCGCCTCGAGATCCCGGCCGGGCCACATCGCCTGCAGCTCAGCGGCAAGGGCTCGCTGACGGTGTATGGCTACGACAACGACGTGAGCTACGGCTACATCGGCGGCGCCGGTCTGGCGGTGCTTGGATCGCCGTAGCCCGAGGTACCCCGCACGGCTTCAACCTATTCGGGGACGATCTGCCGCACCACCCCGCGGATGATCGTCCATTGGGGCACTGCGCCCAGAGCCGGGTCGCGCGGATCTGCCGACCACAACACCAGGTCCGTGCGGTCCCCCAGGCGCAACGGCCGGGGCGCCTGCCGGGTTCCGTGTGGGCCCAGGGCCTGCCAGGCCACGTCGGCAACGCCGCGCGACGTTCCCCCCAATTGCCCAGGCTCGGTCTTGAGCATCACCCGCAGGTCGCCCAGCGGATCCGTAGGCACCACCGGCACATCCGAGCCGGCCCGCACGGGGCACACGTCGGCCAACGCCAGGCCGCGGTACGCCCATGCCATGCGCTCGGCGCCCAGGCGCGCCAAGGCAAACGGCGCGTCGGCTTCGCGGTGGCGTGGCTGCACGCTGCACTCGAACCGGCCAGCCTTGAGGCGCGGCAGTTGGCTGGGCGTCACGACTTGCGCGTGCTCGATGCGAATTGCCAAGGCACCCGCGTCGCGGTGCATCCCCTCGCTGACCCGCAGAATCTGCTCCACGGCCGCGTCGCCGATGGCGTGCACCGCCAGCTGCACACCTTGCCGATCGGCCTGTTGCAGCACGTGCGCCACTTGATCATCGCTGTAGGTCAGCTTGCCGGTGTGGCCGGGCAGGTCCGCATAGGGCTGCAGCAGCGCTGCCGACCGCGCCGACAGCGTGCCATCCAGCCAAAGCTTGACGCCCGCGACCAGCACGGCGCGACTGGCGACACGCTGATACTTGCCAGCCAACAGGGCCTGGCCCTCTGGGCGCTCGGCGTCCAGGTACAGCCGCACGCGCACCGCCAATTGTCCCGCCGCCTCCAGGCTGTACAGGGTGTCCAGCAGGGCCTGCGACTCGCCAATGGCGTGAACCTCGGTCACTCCGCGCCGCTCGAATTGCAGCAGCAGCTGCCGCAGCAGCGGCCGCAGGCGCGCCATCGGCCACGGCGGCAGCGAGCGCCACACCTCACTGGCCAGGGCTCCTTCCACTTTGTTGCCGGCCTGCCGCACGCGCTGCGCCAGATCGCGCGGCAACTGCTCGAGTAGCGCGCTCGACAGCAAGGCGCCGTGGCCATCGGCCCGCGACAGGTAGGCCGGCGTGTCGTCCAGCGCCGCGTCGACCTCTGCGGCGTCCAGGCGCTCAAAGGCCGCCTGCGACAGACCGTATCCCCAGAGCCAGTTGGTCATCGTCGGCCGCGCCAGTCGCACGGCACTTGCCAGGCCGTTGGCGTCAGCGACCTCGGCCAGACTGGCGGCATCGGCGCGCATGGCCGAGCCCTCCAGGTGGACGTGCGCATCAATCAGCCCTTGAGTTGCCCATGCTTGCGAGGCCTTGACCACGTGAGTAGACGGCCCTTGCACAGCCGTGACGTCGGCCGGTGCGCCCAGGGCGATGACCTCGCCGCCGCGGAGCGCGATGGCCCGTCCGTCGGGGTGCCCGGCCAAGTGCCCCACCACCACCACAGTGTCGGCAAGCGCCCGCGAAGCCTGCGATTCTTTGCCCACCATGCCCTCCCGCGACGGATCCGGCGGCGGCACCAGGAACCGGCGCACTTGCACGCACCCGCCGGTACCCAGCACTGCAACGACCAGCGCCGCCAGGAGGGCAACGCGGGGTCGCTCGGACGCGTGCGTCAGGCGGTTTGGGATGCTGTGCCAGGCCATGGGGCTCCTGTCCTACGCGACGAGCGCCGCGACGCTGCGCAGCCGCAGCCGTTCTTCGTCGCCGGGCCACGGCTCAAGCGCCCAGCGCCGGTTGGTGCGCCGCGCCACCTCGTCCAGCAAGGCCTGGCGGTCGATGTAGGCGGGCACGCCCCACGAACGCAGCTTGAGCAAGATCTCGGGCCACACCTTGGCAAATTCGTCTTCGTTCAGGGCGACCTTGCCGCCGCCCTCTGGCGAGCCATACGGGCAGTCCGTCGCCAGGTATCCCAGGGGCGCGGCGACGTCGGCGTGGTGGCACCAGGGCGCCTTGGCAAAGCGATCGGCGTACACACTGCAGCCGAATTTACCATCAGGCTCTCGGCGCAGAAACACGCAGTGAAATCCAGGGACCACCACCGCGCCGCGGTGGTCGGTCGGCACGGCGACGTGGCAGCTGACGCCACAGCGGCGGCACCGCGCCTCGTGCGCGGCATCGGCGCGACCGGGCTGACCGGGGCGATCGGGATCAAGGTGTACCGTCATGCTCGGCGCCCAAATGAGTTCAAGTCCATGCAGGTCGCCTGGTTGCCGAGTGATACACCGGCAGACCCGATCGCTTTCGCAACACCATCGGGACAGGGCCCAGCCATATCGGGACAGAGCCCAGCCATTTCCGCTTTCACGCCGGCCACCTGCGCGGTCAAGGTCGGCTTTCGGCCCCCGCGGGCATCGCCGCCAACAGCGGCGCGCGGCTGTCGTCAGGAACCGCGTGATTCCGTGCAGTAGCCCCGCCGCCGTCGCGGAGCAGCAGGAAGTAGCTGGCCGCGGCCGTGCCGGCGCCTACCAGCGTCAGCGTCGAGCCCAGCCAGTGCTTGTTCGTCGAGGCGATGCCGCGCGAGTCCTGTAGATCCGACACATACGAGCCCAACCCATACAGCCCGTAGCCCATGATGCCGGTGCCCACGGCCACGCCGCCCCAGCCCACGGCCTTCATCCCTGCGCCGGCCGCATCCATGCCGCCTTCCAGTCCCTCGCAGCGCACAGCCACTTCGGCATCGGGCGGAACTTCGATCGCCCGGCCGACCTGCTTGACGCCGCGCTTGCACGACACCTCGTGGGTGCCGGGCTCCAGCGTGCGCGTCGGCACCTTGTCGCCCGCGCGTACGCCTTCCTCGATGTCGACCAGGCGCCCATCGATGCGCACTTCCACGCCCTTGAGACCGCCCGGCACCACGATCGCCAGCCGACCGTCCTTCTGCCGCAGGTCCAACTTCAGCTCGGTCGTGTCACCCGCGCGTAGTTCCACGTCGCGGACCACGGGCTTTTTGCCGGGCAGGCCCGCTTCGATCGTGTGCTTGCCGGGGAGCAGCCACCGCCCAAAGGGGTTCTCCGCATCCGAGCCATCGACGAACAGACGCGCCTCGAGCGGCTGCACTTCGACCTTGAGTTCACCCTTCTTGCGCATTTCTTCCGAAACGGCGAGCAGTTCGTCCGTGAGCGTGTGCAGCAGCGGTTTGGGCAGCTGATTCAACTTCTCGCGCACGGCCTTGTAGGCTTCTTCGGCTTCGCGGAGCTTGCCCACCGCGCGCAGCGCCCGGCCCTTGAGCAAGGTGATGGCGGGGTGCGGGAAGATCCGCTCGGCTTGCGTCGCCAGTTCCACGGCCTTGGGGAATTCGCGATTGTCAAAGCGGCTTTTCGCCTCCTTGTAAATCGCGTTGGCCCGCTCTTCGTTGTCGCCGGCCCACGCCGTGCTGGGGCGGATTGCGGTGGCGCCAAGCAGCGTCGCCGCAAGCAACGCGGTCGACACCAGCAATCCGCGCAGGTTGCGCACGCCGGTCCATGGTGCCAAAGAGCGAATCGAGGTCATCATACGCACCCCATCGGATTCACGCCTGCTCGGCTTCGTATTCCCGTTTCGCGATCAGCAAGATTCAGGCGGTAACCCCAGATCGATCCCGCAGAATTGCCCGGACTTCGATCCGATTTCGGCCGAGTTGGCATCACCACTCCACCTTCTTCTTCTTGGGCGCCACCTTGTTGATCACCGACTTCGACGCCGTAAGTGCCACCGAATACACCGGCTTGATCGGCGCCAAGGTGTACAGCACTTCAAACTCCACTGGGAAGTCGTCGAAGCCGTCTTTCTTGACCAGCACCTTCTGGCCGCCGCCCTTCTTGAGCTCTAGCTGGGCCGGCGTCTTGCCCACTTCCTTACCGTCGACGAGCACGACGGCGCCAGCCGGCGTCGATTCCAGCGTCATCTTGCGTACTTCTGGCGCAGCCGCGGCGACGGTCGGGTTGCTGGGCGCGGCGCCTGCGTCGGCACCGGCGGGCGCAGCCGCTGGGGGCTCGGCCTTGGGTGCTTCGGCCGCAGCCTTGGGCTCCTCGGCTTTGGGCGGTTCGGCTTTGCTGGGCTCGGCTTTGCTGGGCTCGGCTTTGCTGGGCTCGGGCGCCTCGGCCTTGCTGGCCTTGCTGGGCTCACCTCCACTCGGATCGGCGCGCTCAGCGGTGGCCGGCGCAGGCGGGAGCGCCTTGCTCTCGTCTTTGCCGCCGAACACGGTGACCACCACGGCGCCCACCACCAGCACAGCAACGATGAGCAGCAGCACCAGGTTGCGCATCGACGGCCCGGTGTGCGCCGCGGCGGTTGCCTTGGTCTCGGCCTTTTGATTGGCCCGCTTGTCCGCGGCCATGGACTCGACCCGCGAGCGCGCATCGGCCATGTCCAAGGCCATTGTGGCAGCGTTGGCGGTGGCCGATGCCCCCACCGGCCCCGCCGACGAGGTATCCAACGCCATGGTGCGCGCTGGTTCACCGCCCTGCTCGGCCTGCAGAGTGTCCAAGGTCCGGGTCGCATCGGCGTCGTCGTCTTGCTTGGACGGCGGCGGCTGCGAACGGCGCGACGGCGGCGGCACGGTCATGGGCCGACCAGGGGTGCGATTGCCTACCTGGTTGAACTGCCCCGACGGATGCCGTTGCATGGACAGAGCACCCAGCACCTGATCGATCGCTTCGAGCACTTCCTCTGAACTCTGGAAGCGTTGCACAGCCTTCTTGCTCAGCAGCTTGAAGACCATGTGATCGAGTTCGTCGGGCACATACAGGTCGGGCGCCACCTCGGCAAACGACGGGGGCTGCTCCTGCACGTGCTTGATCGCGACCGCGATCGGGTCTTCGGCGACAAATGGCGGGCGACCGGACAACATCTCGAACAAGATCACGCCCAACGAGTACAGATCGCTGGCGGCCGACAACGGCAGCCCTTGCGCTTGCTCGGGCGAGAGGTAACGGGGCGTGCCAAACATCTTGCCGGCTTGAGTCAGCTCGGCACCGCCAGCTTCCAGGAACTTGGCGATGCCAAAGTCGATGACCTTGACGAAGTCCTTTTCGCCATAGATGTCGCACACAAAGATGTTGTCCGGCTTCAGGTCGCGGTGGATGATGCCCTTGGCGTGCGCCTCGGCCAGCGACTTGAGCACCTGGCGAATCATGTACAGCGCTCGCGCCGTCTCCATGCGCCCGCGACGCATGACGTGGGTCAGGGGTTCGCCAGTCAGGAACTCCATCACCATGTAGATGTGGCCGTCCGATTGGCCAAAGTCGATGACGCTGATGGTGTTGGGGTGGCGCAACTGGTTGGCGGCGCGCGCCTCTTGCTCAAAGCGCGCGACCTGCTTTTCGTCGGACACCAGATGCGGTGCCAGAATCTTGATCGCAACCACGCGGTTCGACATCTGCTGGTCGTGGCCTTGGTAGACCGAACCCATGCCGCCCTGGCCGATGAGCTTGATCAGCTTGTAGCGGCCGGCCAGAATTTTTCCAGTCAGATTCGACCCTTCCATTCGTTCGCCCAGTGCCAGCTTGCGCGCCAGCTTCTGTGCCAGCTCGTCGGCCAGCTCGATTCGTTCTCGTTGCGCCAAACGCGATGCGGGCTAGGCCCGAGTGGCGTTGATGACTCACGTCTGTGCTGCCGGGGTGGCACGCAAGACCGCAGCGTACGCCATATGGCGGTCTGCGCGGTCGGGCGGCCTAGCCGGTCCAGCACGGTACTTGCGGCACCGCCAGACTTTGGCGCACGCCGCGCCGGCGCTTGCGGCACCCCGCATGTGGTAGAGCGGCCCGTTTGCCGCGCAACCCACGTGAGCCGCTGAGCCAAGTCGAACGGGACCACGGCGGCTGCGCCGAGCGTAGGAAACCACCTCTTCGTTGGCGTCTTTCGGCGGCGCACAGCCGACCGACCACGACGTAGACGCAGCAACCTTGGCAACCGGTCTCTCGGCGCCAACGATGAACTATACACCAGGCCCTGGCCAACGCGAAAGATCGGTTGTGCCGATTTGCCCTGGGCCGTCGCCCAGTGGTGGGTCCCGTCAAAGCGTGGTATTCTGCCGAGGCTCGCGGAGCCGCGGCGGGCGTGTACGGTCCAGGCGCGGGCACACGCAGCGCCAAGTACCTGGGATCATTGCGGTGGGATTGCGATAGAACCGTCACCCTGCGCCTGCCCCTCAGGCGCCCAGCCGAGGCCGACCCATGACTTCAACTCGCCGGTCTGCGCCGCAACGATCCTCTGCGCCGCAACGATCCTCTGCGTCGCAACGATCCGGGGACGCGGCCGCAAGTGGAGCCGGGACGGCCACCTCGATCGGAGCCACAAGCGCCAGGTCGATCGCGGACGTGGCGGCGGCCGGCGCAAAGAAAACCGGGCTTGGCCTGTTGCTCGCGCTGCTTGCGCTGCTTGCGGCGTGCAATCAAAACACCACCGTGGGCGCATCGCAGGCCGTTGGCGAGTCCAAGCAGGCGGCCGAGCGCACGGCAAGTGGCAACGAACTCAAACAAAAGGGCGGTCTTTGCGACGTGAATCGGCGCGTCAGCGCGCCCGAAGCGGGCAGCCCCGAGGCCGTGATTTGGCGCATGTACCAGCTCGCGCAAGGCCCAGATACCGAAGAGGCGTTGGCGCAGTTCATCGCGCTGTTCCCCTCGACCAAGAACGCCCGCGAAATCAAAGAGAACTACTGGGGGCGCGTGCGCGCCAACGTCGGCAAGTACACGGTCGAACCCGGCAAGCCGGACTTCGTGATCTGCCGGACCGGCTTTCGCGACGAAGGCACCATGTACTACATCGTGACCAAGGATCCGCGGCAATCGCCGCCGCCGATCACCGTTGGCCTCGCCGACGGAGTGCAAAAAATCGTATTTCTGACGCCATTTTAGGCAGCACGGCGCAGCCGAACCCCGGCGCGCCGCGATCGTCGTCCGGGCCCGCGGCCCACGGCGCCACAGAAGGTGAGAGAATGCCACAGTACCTCGACTTCCAACACTCTCCGGTCTTGGCGCCGCTGCTGTCCGGCGCCCTTGCACTCGGGACGGCGCTCGGCGCCACGGGTTGCGCCCAAGATCCCGAGCCGACGGCCGAATTGGCGCTAGTCGGCGTACAGGTCGCTGCGTTGGCCACGTGCGGCGGGGCGGCGGGTGATCCGCTTGGCGAAATCAAGACCCTGCAGTTGAAAGTCCGCGAGAACGTGGGCGGCAACATGCAGAACACGCTCAAGAATGCCGCAGTGGCCAGCCTGGGCGCGGGTTCGGACTCGGCCAGTTTCCCCGCCATTCCGGCCGGCGGGCCGCGCGAAGTGACGTTGCTGGGTGTCGACGGCGCCGGCAATGCCAAGTGGTACGGGCGGCGCAACGGCGTCAACATCAAGAAGAACGAAACGACAGAGCTGCACATGACCATGATGGCGCTGGACGCCTTTACCTGCGTGGGCGCGCCGCAGATGCCCAATGCGGTGTTTGCGGCCACCGCCTCGATGGATGCCGGGCGCGTGCTCATCACCGGCGGCTTTGGCAATGCCACGGCCAACGGCGCGGTGACCACGCTAGAGAAACCCAGCGATTCTGCGTACATCTTTGACACGAACATGGGCACGTTCGAGAAGCTGCCAGTGACCATGAAGGCGGCTCGCGCAGGTCACTCGATGATCTACTTGCCCAAGCTGAATCAGGTTCTGATCGTGGGCGGCACCACCAAGATGAGCGTGCCGACCGACGGGCCGCCGCAGTGGCAGGCCGCCGATGGCGTGGGCCTGACCTACGAGGTCTTTGACGTCGCGACCAAGACGTTCATCGAAGGGGCCAACTACGGCGCCAACTGCAGGAAGCGCGTGTTCGCCAACCTGATCGCGCTGACCGACGACTATGTGGTGGCGATGGGCGGCGCGCCGTGGCCGATTTCGTCCAGCGACGACTATGCCAAGAGCGATCGCTTTACCAGCAAGCACTCGGGTACCGAAAAGACGGGCCACTTTGAAGATGCGGGCAACGCGCTGCAGCTGAACGCCGTCCGCGCCGGCGCCGCCGTGGCTTACATGGCCCCGACCGCCAACGGCACGGCGCGCTACTTCATTTGGGGTGGTGCAACCATCGACCAGCACTTCTGCCCCACCACGGCAGGCCCAGGCGACTGCCCCACGCCCAGCGAGATTCTGCACGGCGAAGTATTCGTCGAGTCGACCGAACCCGGCACGGGTGCTATGTACAGCGACTTTGTATTGGACGCGGGCGACAAGAGCTACGACACCAAGTCGTCGCTCTTCTTCCCCACGCTGACCCAGGTCAAGCGCACGGTGGCAGAAGGCCAGCCAGAGACCTTTACGTTCTTGGTCTTGGGCGGTGCGCGCTACGATCCGTTCGCCAGCCCAGCCGTGTGGAAGGCGCCCAGCCTGGACGACGCCTATCTGCTGGAAGTGCGCGAGCCCAGCGACACCCTGCACACCAAGCGCCGCGTCACGCCCAAGCGGGTGTCGGGCTTGGCCAGCGGCGTCTACATGCACCAGTCCAACCTAAGCGGTCCGGCGCAAGTGCTGATTTCGGGTGGCTTTACCGCGTACAACGCGCCGGCCAGCTTCTCGATGCAGTACTTCGACCTGGCCACGCAGAAGTTGCTCGGCAAGGACAAGCTGGCGGGCAGCGGCGCTTTCATCAAACGCGGCGGCCACAGCGCCCTGACCCTGCGCAACGATTGCGTGTTGATGTTCGGCGGCGCCAGCCAGTTGGCGGCTGGGGCGCTGTCCTCGACCCAGCCAGCCGTGAGCGACGTGTATTGCCCCAAGTTCCTGGTTCCCTAGTGGTCGCGCGCCGAAGACCGGCGAACGACCGACCCCGACGCCTTGCGCCCACCCAGGGAGCCGACACGGTGAGCCTATGACACGAGATACACCGATGAATTCACCCCTCAATCTGCTGCGCGGCCGAGTTGCCCGCGTGGGTATGGCCTGGCTGGCGGCGGCGACGCTGACCGACGTGCATTTCTGGTCGATGCTGCGCGGCGGGAGCTACGTGGCCCAGGCGAGCGCCCAAGCGGCCATCAACTCGACGTTGGCGGTGGTGGTGGTGCCCGGCCCCAAGAAGGGCGGTGACGACGCCGAGGCTTTGGAACGTCTGCTGGGCGACGCGGCCGGCCGGCTGGACACCGTGCGGCCCTTCGAGCTGTCGCCCCTGGCCAACGCCGAGAACGAAGTGATCGCCGCCGACAACATCGAAGACGCGCTGCGCGCCCTGTTGCTCCGGACGCCCAAGCGAGCCCAAGAGCGCCTGATGGCCGCGGCCGGCAAGCTGAAAGAGGCTCCGCAGGCCGGCGACGAGCGGCTCTACGCGCGCTTGTACAAGGCGCAGGCTCTCGCGCTGTTGGCGGTGGGCGATCTGCTGCCGGCGCGCGATGCCCTGGTCAAGTCGCTGGTGCTGGTGCGCACGCAAAAAGAAGAGGAGTACGCGGCCTACGGTAGCCAGGCCAAAGAGCTGTACACGGCGGCCGCGGGCGGTGTGCAAAAAGGGCCTACGGGCGACGTCAAAGTCGTCGCGCGCGGCGGCAAGGCCGACATCTGGATCGATGGCGACTGGCGTGGCACGGGCACGGCCCAAGCGTCGAGCTTGCCCGTGGGCCTGCACCGGATCACGGTCCGTCAGAGCGGTCAGATCGCCGAGCGCCGCTTTGTGGAAGTGACGGCCGGCAAAGGCGTGACCGCGGAGTTCGATCTGAAGCCCGCGACCTTTGCCCCGGATCTCGAGCAGGGTCGGGCCGTGCTGGCGGCCAACTTCAAGCAGCCGAGCGTGGTCGAAGACCGGACACGCGAACTGCGCAATCAGCTGGGCGCCGACCAGATGCTGGTGGTGCGCCCTGCCAAAGACAAGAAGGTGACGCAGTTGCAGGGCTGGTTCCTGGGCGCCGACGGCTCGTTCCGCAAGGTCGAAAAGACCATCGACATGGACGACAAGTACTTCGACCGCCTGGGCGACTTCCTGGCCGAGACCGTGGGCGCCAAGCTGGGTCCCGATGTGGCGACGACACCGTTGGATCAGCGCCAGTCCGTGGTGGTGCAGTCGGCTGGCGCCCGCCACGCCGCGGCCGAGAAGATCGATCCCGGCAAGATCTTTGACGATGACGACAACAAGAAGAAGAAGTCCGTGATGACGCAGTGGTGGTTCTGGACGGCTGTGGCCGCAGGCGCCGGCCTCATCGGCGGCGGCATCTACTTCTTGACCAGCGGTCCCACGACGGAGGCTGCAGGCGCACAGGGCACCGTGACGGTCAAGCTGCACAAGGCGGCCACCCCCTGATGCGGTGCACGCCGACTTGGACTCGGCGGCGGCTGCCACTGGCCGTAGCGATCGCTGCGGCCGTGACGGCGACGGTGGCGGGGGCGGCGCCGCCCAAATACCGGGATTGGCTGGATCTTCGCCGCGGCGGTGCCCCAGCGGTGCTCGCGGATGCGCGCGCCCAAACGGCGCCAAGGCCGTGGTCGGCCACCTATGCGGCCACCCTGCCCGCCAAGCATCCCCTCAAGGAACAGATCGGCTCGATCCGATTGACCATCACGCGTGCGGCACCGGTAGCGGCGAACCTGCCTGGCCGGACGTTGGTGCGGTTCGAAGAACCAGCATTTGCCAAGGGTTGGGGCATCGTGGTCGACGGCGACAAGGCCTGGTTGCGCACCACCGACAAGGCCGAGCCGGCCACGGTCGCCAAAGCCTCGCAAGTGGTACCCAAGCTTGGCATCGCGCTGGTCGTGTTTGTGGCCAGCGAGTTTGCCGCGCAGTTCGAGTCCAGCATCGAGGGCGAGTTTGGCGACACGGCGGTGCTGCGCTTCAAGCCCCGCTACGAGGCGGGTCCCGACGTGCTGCCGCTAAAAGCGGGCCTCTCCAAACGCTACGGCGCGTGGGTCCTGGGCGAAGTCGATGACCGCAAGGGTCTGCCGCTGTCGCGCATCGAGTGGTTGGAGCCCAAACTCATCGGCGGCGTCCCGATCCCCGAGGCGCTGCGCGTCCATCTGCCGGGTGGCGACGCGGCAGCGGTCACTTTGGATCGGGTCGACCTGCAGGTGGGCGATCCGGTGCGGTGGCTCGGCGGCGCCAAGGCGTTGAAGTAGCGGTTGTTGCCCGGCTCACTCCAAACCCGAGCAGCCGGCCCAAACACAGGCGTGGACCGCGACCAGGTCGCAAATTCGCCAGTGTCGGTGGGCGGTTTCGCAAGCCGCTGGTGTGGGCCTTGCTGGCGGTGCGATGCGCGGCTATGCTCCGCGATAATGTGCGCTCGGCCGTTTTTCGGCACACGCGCGCGGCGAGGCCCTCATGCTGGTGAAGTTGCAGAATCGGTTGGCAGGCAGCGATCGGTGGACGCGCGCGGGGCACCGGTTGCGCTCGGCAGTGGCCGCGGGACATGTCGCCACGGTCCTGCTCGCGGGCGCGCTGCTGCCGGCGGCAGCCCATGCCGTAGAGACCACCGACGTGCTCGACGCCATGGACGACCAAAACAACGACCAGTGGGACGGTGCGGTGCGCTTGCGCTTCAACTCCGAGAGCCGTAGCGCGAACATCGCCCGCCAATCCCGCTGCCTGAGCGGCGACGTGTTGGGCGCGGCCTGCCCGAAAAGCAATGGCTACCTGCTGGACAAAGAGCTGGACTACGCCCGCACCCGCAACTGGCTGAACATCGACTTGCGTGTGGGCGTGTACAAGGACCTGGAGATCTACGCCTATTTGCCGATCGTGCTCAGCGACCAAAACCGGCTGTCGTTTGCCAGCGGCGTCACCGGCGAGAACTCGACCATCATGCCGCCTTCGGCCAAAGACGCGCTGTTTGACGCGCGCTTCAAGGGCAAAGATCGCTCGGGCTTTGGCGACGCGACCTTTGGGTTGAAGTGGTCTCCATTCAACTACTTCCGCGACGCCAGCGAACCCACCTGGGTCATCGGCATCGAGTACCTGGCCCCTACTGGCAGCCCCATGCAGGCCAGCAACACCGGCGTGGGCTACGGCCTGCACGAGCTGACGCTGTACTCGACGATCTCGCGGCGCGCGCTCAAGGTGTTCGAACCGTTTGTGAACGTCCACTTTACCCCCGTTCGCCAGGGCTCGTCGTCAGGGCTGTTCCAGTCCTATGGCCAAACGCAGCGCTACGTGAACCCAGGCATCACCGGCGGCGCCAGCGCAGGTCTAACGTTGGTGCCGTGGGAAAGCTTGGTTCGCGACGAGCGCTTGGAGATCGAGGGCGGCTTCTCGATGGACTACATCGCCCGCGGCCGCGAGTACAGCGAAATCTGGGAGGCCCTGGGTTCGCCCAACAACCCGTGCAAGCCCAGCGAAGGCTGCTCGAACGTGCTGTACAGCAAGTCCGACGTCGATCCCGCCACCGGCAAGCCGCGGCGCAGCGACGGCATCACCGAAGTGGAAAGCTATGGCCGCTTCCAGGGTTGGGGCGCTGTGCACTACCAGCCGTTCAAGTACTTCCAACTCAGCGCCAAGTTTGGCTACGCCACCGAGACGCCGCACTACATTACCTACGGCGACTATGGTGTGGACCTGGACGGCAAGGAAGTCAATCAATCCAACTCGAACGGGGTCAACGAGTTCAGCCCGGTGTTCCTGCCGGCGGTCGATCAGCCGGGTCAGCGCTTGCGGGTGCTGAACATCGGCACGACCGTGATCACGATTTCCGCTTCCGGCAAATTCTAGAGACTCGACCAACTACTGGACATTCGTTGCGTAATTCGCTCTGCAGATCGCGCCTCCAGCCCCAAGTGGGGCGCAAGCGGGCCGTGGCGCGACCCGACGCGACGCTTCCGTGGAAGTTTGGTTTTCGGATCGGTGCTCTATGCAGGGCACGGCCAGATCAACGCGCTGCGTCATCAACCACGGCGGATTGTGGTTGAAAGGCCAACGTCGCTTGCGTATTCTGTGGTGTTCGACGCAGGCGCAGTGGCCTGCGAGGATGACCATGCAACGGCCTGTCTGTTTGCGCCGAACGTCGTCGGGCACTTGGTTCACCGGCAGAATTGCGCCTGTATTCCTCGCGTTGATGGCTCTCGCCTTGCCTGCCTGCGCCGGCAACACCCCCACGGGGGGCAAGTCGCAGGCGATCACCTGCGCGCTCGACTCGGATTGCCCCAGCGCCGGCATGCAGTGCATCAACGGCGTCTGCACCTCCAAGACCTGCGCCACGGTCGCGGACTGCAATGGCTCGCCTTGCGTGGGCGGCCAATGCCAAAGCCTGAGCACCAATTTCAGCAAAGACGCGGCCGGCACCGATAGCGGTGGCGACGGCGCCAGCTCGACTGGGGGCGGTTCAGACGCCGCAACCACCACGCCCAGCGGCTACCCCAACTACGGCGGCACCCCTTGCAGCAGCGCCAGCGACTGCCCGGCCAAAGACACCAGCGGCTGCTTTGACAAGCTGTGCGTGGGCGGCGGCTGCGTCTACCCCAAGCTGGTCAAGGCCGGCTGCAGTTGCAGCAAGACCACCGATTGCGACGACGGCAACACCTGCAGCAGCAACGCTTGCCTAAACGGCGCATGCAACTACAGCAAGTACACCAACCCCACCAAGCCCGACCCCAATTGCTGCAGCGCCGCCAGCGAATGTCCGGCCATTGCCGGCTCCAGCGCCAAGTGCGTGCAATTCCGCTGCGTGTACAAGGCTGTCGTGGCCTGCCCGGTGGGCGTCACCGGCGAATGCTGCACGAGCGCGACCGATTGCGACGACGGCATCGACTGCAGCAACGATAGCTGCGAAGCGGGGCTGTGCAAGCACAAGTCCGCCGGCTTGGGTTGCTGCCAAACCGCCAAAGACTGCGACGACGCCATCGATTGCACCGCCGATGCCTGCAACGACTTCAAATGCACGCACGTGGCCCAGGGCGCGGGCTGCTGCGTCGACGCCAAGCAGTGCGACGACGGCAAGGCCTGCACGGTCGACACGTGCGAGCAAGGCAAGTGCCAGCACGCCACCAGCGGCAGTGGTTGCTGCCAGACCAACACGGACTGCGACGACGGCGACGCGTGCACGACAGACACGTGCAGCGGCGGCAATTGCACAAACACCAAGAAGGCGTCGTGCTGCCAGAGCGCTGCTGATTGCGACGACGGCAACCCGAACACGGCCGACACGTGCAACCAGGGCACCTGCAAGCACACCAGCACGGGCACGGGCAAGGCCTGCTCGTTGAACCTGCAGTGCGACGACGGCAACGAGTGCACTACGGACCTGTGCAGCAACAAGTTCTGCACGAACACGGCGATCTCGGGCTGCACGCCCGCGGGCGGCGGCGGTGGTGGTGGCAGTACCGATGTGTGCGGCAACGGTTTTTGTGCGCCCAGCGAGTCGTGCTCGCTCTGCCCGGCAGACTGCGGACCCTGCGGCGGCGGCGGGAGCGGCGCCAACAGTTGCGCCGGGGCGTGCGGAGGACCTGCGCCCAGCGGCGCCTGCTATTGCGACCCGCAGTGCACCAAGTCTGGCGACTGCTGCTCGGACTACGCCGCGCAGTGTGGCGGCGGCGGCGGCGGGGCCGACAGTTGCGCTGGAGCGTGCGGAGGACCAGCACCCAGCGGCGCCTGCTACTGCGATACGCAGTGCACCAAGTCTGGCGATTGCTGCTTGGACTACGCTGCGCAGTGTGGCGGCGGCGGGGCGGTCTGCGGCGACGGACAGTGCAACCCAGCCACAGAGAGCTGTTTGAATTGCCCAGCCGACTGTGGACCTTGCGGCGGTGGCGGTGGCGGTGGCGGTGGCGCAAGCAGCTGCGCCGGGGCGTGTGGCGGACCGGCTCCAAGCGGCCAGTGCTTCTGCGACACCCAATGCAAGGCTTCGGGCGACTGCTGCAGCGACTATGCGGCCCAGTGCGGCGGGGGTGGCGGTGGCGGCGGCCCCAACAGCTGCGTGGGTGCCTGCGGAGGCGCCGCGCCGGGTGGGACCTGCTACTGCGACGACGTGTGCTCGGGCTACGGCGACTGCTGCTCCGACTTCGCGGCGGCGTGCGGTGGCGGCGGCAACCTGTGCGGCGCAGACCCCGGGAATACCTGCAAGAACAAGTGCGGCGGCCAGGGCAGCGGCGGGTGCTGGTGCGACACGGCTTGCCAGGCCTGGGGCGACTGCTGCAAAGACTTCGACTTCTGCGGCTGCCCGTAGCAGCGAAGCGGTGGAAACCTGACGTCAACTTGAACAGTCTGGCGACGCGGCATGCGAGGCAAGCGACGCCGGCAGGCACACGCGCCCACAAGGGCGCAATCAATCCGGGCTGCAAAGGCCCGTAGAGGAAGATGATGCTCAATCAGATCAAGGATATTGCCGCCAAGCAGGTCAGCAAGGTCTTGGCGTCGGACGCGACCCTCAAGGTCATCGCCAACCCGCAACTTCAGCAAGCGCTGGTGGCCGCCATCAACTTGCGGGCCGAAGCCCGCGACTTGGTCGAAAAGCGGGTCAAGAACCTAGCGGCCTCATTCGAGTTGGTCACCCGCGACGACGTGGCCAAGCTGCGCCGCTCGATTCGCGACCTAGAGGACAATCTTGCAGAAGTCCGTGATCAGCTTGACGAAGCGCAACACGAATTGACCCGCGCGCGCGCCGCGGCCGACCAAGCCGAAGCGGCCCAGGCCGCATCCGGCGAAGCAGAAGCGCCGGCCGCCAAGGCCAAGGCCAAGCCGCGCCGCACAAAGGCTGCAGAGTAACAAGGGATTCATCCCGGTTGGATCGATTGCCCGGCAGGCTCCGGGTTGGAACAAGGAAGAAGATCGTGGCCAAGCTGACCATTGTGACCTATCCCGACCCGATTCTCAGCACGCGCTGCGCTGAGGTCACTCGCTTTGACGCCGAGCTGCACCAACTGCTCGACGACATGTACGAGACCATGATCAAGGACGGCATCGGCCTTGCTGCCAATCAAGTGGGGCAGTCGCTGCGGTTCTTCGTCATGGACGTGCCGCTCGAAGGCGACAACCGCACCGGGCGTCTGGAAATCATCAACCCCCGGATCTTGGCGCGCCGCGGCGAGATCAAGTACGAAGAAGGCTGCCTGTCTTTCCCTGGCCTGTACGAAAACGTGAATCGCGCCGCCGAGATCGACCTGGCCTGGCAGGATCGCCACGGCGTGGAGCAGTCGGCCACCATGCGCGGGCTGGTGGCGATTTGCGCCCAGCACGAGTTTGACCACCTGGAAGGCATCACCTTTGTGGACCGGTTGTCGCCGCTGAAAAAACGCATCGCCCTGCGCGACTACACCCGGGCTCACCGCGAAGTCATCGACGACAAGGCGTTCCGCGCGCAGTCCAAGGTGCGCCGCCCGCCGCAGACCATCAGCAATCCGTAACCCACAAAAACACAAGGTTGCCGTGCGCATCGTCTTTTTTGGCTCACCGCCGTTCGCGGTCGCCGCGTTGTCGGCTTTGGTCCACGCCGGCCAGGACGTCGTGGGCGTGGTCACCCAGCCCGACAAGCCCGCCGGCCGCGGCAATCAGCTGAAACCGCCCGCCGTCAAGGTCTTTGCCCAAGACGCCCACTTGGACGTTCTGCAGCCGGTGAAGGTGCGCGATGGCACCCTGGCGCAATGGCTGCGCGAGCGGCGGCCCGACCTGGGCGTCGTCGCCGCGTACGGCCGGATCTTGACGCAGGAAGTCCTGGACGTGCCGACCCTTGGCTGCGTCAACCTCCATGCCTCGCTGCTGCCGCGGTGGCGGGGCGCATCGCCCATCGCGCGCGCCATTGCCGCTGGCGATCGCGAATCGGGCGTGTGCCTGATGCAAATGGACGCAGGCTTGGACACGGGCGCGGTTCTGGATCGGGTTGCGCTACCGATTGGCGCCGACGAGACCACCCCGCAGTTGGAAGAACGCTTGGCGCTTGCCGGCGCCGAGCTGCTGGTGCAGCGCCTGGGCGACCTGCAGAGCCGGCGTCTGGTGGCGGTGCCTCAACCCGCAGAAGGCGTTACGTTTGCGCCGCCGCTCGACAAGCACGAGGGGCTGTTGGACTTTGCCAAGCCGGCCGCAAGTCTGCACGCGCAAATTCGCGGGCTGCAGCCGTGGCCAGGATGCTCGTTCGCCGCGGCTGCCGCGCCGGGCGAGCTGTGGAAAGTGGCGCCCGACGAGCTACGGCTGGCGAGCCATCGCGCAGCGCCCGGCACGCTGACCGCCGTGGATCGGACGCACGTCTGGATCGCCTGCGGCGACGGCAGCCTGGGCATTGCCTGGCTGCAGCGGCCGGGCAAGAACCGCACGGCAGCGCCCGACGTGGTGCGCGGGGTTCGCCGCGGAGTGGGAGAGACGCTGTGGCAGATGACCTGACCCTGGGCTCGATCGGCTGCGGCAACATGGCCAAGGCCTTGATCAGTCGGTGGTTGTCGACGGGGACCCTGTCGGCCGCGCACATCTGCGCGTGTACCGCCCGCGCCGAGTCGGCCGAGTCCGTGCGGACGACCCTGGGCATTGCGTGTTCGCTGGACTTGCGGGCGGCGGCCCAAGCCCAGATCGTGCTGCTGGCGTTCAAGCCGCAGCAACGCGGCGCCCTCTTGCCGCAATTGGCGAGCGCCGCGGCCGAGCGGCCGGACACGATCTGGATCTCGCTGCTGGCGGGCGTGCCCCTGGCCGAGCTAGAGGGCGCCTTGGGGCGGCAAGCCAAGGTGATCCGCTGGATGCCCAATACCCCCGTGCAGCTGGGTTTGGGGGCCGTGGCGATGTGCGCCGGTCAGCAAATCCGGCAGTCCGATCTGCAGCGGGCGGCCGGGCTGTTGCAGCCGCTGGGGCAACACTACCTGCTGGACGAATCGGCCTTTGACGCCTTTACCGCCGTGGCAGGCTGCGGTCCGGCCTACGTCTTTGCGCTGTGCGAAGCGCTGGAACATGCCGCCCGGGCAGCCCAATTGCCAGCAGGCATGGCCGCGGATCTGGCGCGGCAAACGCTGATCGGAGCCGCGGCGCTGCTCCAGCACTCGGCCCGGTCGGCCGGCGAGCTCCGCGCGCAGGTGACGAGCAAGGGGGGCATGACCGAGGCCGCGCTGGCACATTTGAATTCGGGTGGTTGGTCCGAGCAACTGACCGGCGCGGTGGCCGCGGCGCAGCGGCGTGGGCGTGCTTTGGCCGAGTCCAAACCATCTTGATTTCGCAAACACTTCTTGCCCGGCAGCCCCTTGACCCGCGCGTCGGCAAACGCAAAGATGGTCCTATGCGTGCCCTTGGCCAAGCCGCGCGATCTCGCCCAGTTGACCTCCGCATTCGCGCGGTATGGTTGGTATTGGCGGCTGCCCTGCTAGGCGGCTGTTCTGGCTCGACTCCCAACGCCGAACCTGCCGCCCAGAGCGATGGGCAAGTCGCGACAGAAGACGTGGCCGAGAGCGACGCAGCGACCACAGAACTCGCGTCCGAGGTTGCGGCAAGCGACGCAGCGCAAGTTTCCCTTGCGCAAGAGGTCGCTGCCGCCGACGGCCCAGCGGACGTCGCCGAAGTCGGGACCGACGCCGGCCCGGCTGGGTCGGCTAGCGATGCCGAACTCGACGCGCCCCCTGCCGATGTCACAGCCGTGGACGGCGGGACCGACGGGATGCAGGCAGACTTGGCCGCGGACGACGCCGACGCGGCGGCCCCAGCGGACGCAGAGGTGGCCGACGCGCCTAGTACGGCAACGGCCCAAGACGCGGCCGCAGCGCCGATGGATGGGGGCACGATCGACGCCGTGGGCGACTCAGCCGGCTTCGTGTTGCCACCTGGCGCGCCCGCCGACACCAACCTGGTCGTCACCGCCCAAGGGGTGATCGACGGCCTGGGCGGCACTGTGTCGATCATGCTGGACGCCGCGGGCGAGTTTACCGGGCCGATCGTGGGCAACCCGGCCGAGCAGGCCGGCCCGCAAGCACTACAGAGCTTGGATGGCGCCCTGCCCGTCACCTTCTACCTGCACGCCAACCCAGGTGAGTACCAGATCCTGGTGTGGGTCAAGAACGCGTCCGGGTATCAGGTGGCCGGTGGCATGTTGTGCAGCAATGCCGGCGGCCCCGGCAAAGTGGCGATCAAGGCCGGCGCCATCGCCCAGGTCACCGTGCCGATCGCAGCAACTTTTGGCCCCAGCGGCATGAGCAAGGTGTGCGGCACGGGCGCCAGTACCTACGACACGCCGCTGACCCAGCTGGACGTGGTGTTCACGCCGCCGACCAAGGACGGCGCCGCCCACTTCATGGAAGGACTGGTCCAAAATACGCGCCTGTGGGTGGCGGGGTCGCAAGATGGCTACGTAAGCTTTGATTTCCCTAGTGATCCCACCAAAGCACAGCCCATGGCCAACTGGAGCGTCATCGGCGGCCAGATGTGCAACCGCATGGTCAAGCACTTTGACACCCTGTATTGCTCTAGCCGCAACGGCTACTTGCACGTGGCCCAGCTCGACGCCACCGGCAAGGTCGCGGCCTTGGACAAAGTGTGGTTGTCGCTGAACGGCGCACTGGGGAGCGAAGGGATGGCCGTGGTCGATGGCCACGTGTACATCGCTGCACACCGCAAGGGAATTTGGCGGGTCGACACCAGCCTGGGCAGTAAGATTCTAGAGGTGCCGCCACCGCCCGGCGCGGACATTTGGGATTTGCGCCAACTGGACGCCAGCCATCTGGCGGTGGCCAGTAGCTTGGGCTTGCACGTACTCAACGTGACCGCGGTGGGCACCGCGACTTCGCCTTGGGGAGCATTTGCGCCGACCCCAGGTGTGGCAGCGCACTTGCACGTAGACGGTACGCGAGTGTGGGTCGGCGACTTCTCAGGCTTCTTGCACTTGTACGAGCTGGCCAATTTACAGCAGCCACAGTTGGTGGGCTCGGCGGCGACCACGTCTTCGGTCTACGGAGTCTGGGCTCAGGGTGACCACGCCTACGCCGCCGCGGGACACTACCTGCTCGCGGTGGACGCCCCGCCGGCCGCCAGTGGTCCGCTGCTGGTGCGGGGCGCGTCGCACAGCCCCAAGTTCTCGCTAGACGTGGACCTGCTCGATGCCAGCACGCTGCTTGCGTCGGAGTTCCAGGCGGTGCGGCGGATGCACATCGCGCCGGACAAGGCGGTGGATGGGCCGGTGCTGATGATGCAGCAGGCGGTGTACGCAGCACCGGCCGCGCTGGGTACCAAGATCTTGGGCAGTTTGCGGGTCTTCAACGCGGGTCAGACCGAGGCCAAGGTCGTCAAGATGGAGGTCGAGGAAGCACCCGGCAGCGGAGCCCAGCTCAAGATGGGCCCGTGGGTGGTGCCGCCGGGCAAGCTGGTCACGCTCCCGGTCTCGATGACCAAGGTCAAGAAGGGCGTGGTGGACCACAAGATCACGCTGTTCGTCGACCCGCCCGCGGCCGAGCCGCTGGTCGTCCCGTTGACCGAGACGAGTTGGCTGCACGTTGGCGAGGCGCTGCCGCAGCTGAACTACAGCGACCTTCAAGGCAAGTCTTGGGATGTCAACGCCACGCTGTCGGGCAAAGTGGGCGTCGTGCTCATCGCGGCGCATACGTGCCCGGTGGGCTTCATGGCCATGGCGACGGCCGCTCGCCACCTGAAACCGTGGATCGATGCTGGGCAATTGGCGGTGGTCGACATCAATCCGTGGGACACCGGCAGCGCGCCCGAGGTCCCCATCTTGGAACTACCCTTCCCCGTGCTGCACTCGCCGCTGACGACCAAAGACGGCCACGACTGGTCGGATGTGCTCGACGTGACGCTGGGCCAGCCGATTCCGTACGGGCCGCCGATGCCGATCGTCTACGTGGTGGGCAAGGACGGAAAGATCGCCTTTGCGCAGTGGGGTTATGCGCCGCTGCTCATGGCCAAGGTGATCGAAGAGGAACTGGCCAAGCCATAGCACTAGAGACCTGACCCATTACGGTACACTCGTTCAGTTCTTGGATGTTCTGGTCAGGTCTCTCGCTGCTAGGTGGGTCGCAAGCTCGCCCCGTTGGGGACTCGCCGCTCCAATTGCGGCGGGGCACGACCCCAACGAAGTAGGTCTACGACAACGCGAAGTTGGCGGGCCGCCCCAGACCGGGTTGCCGCAGCTTGCCGTCCTGCATCACGACCGTGCCGCGCAAGATGGTCGCGATTGGGCGGCCGTGGATGGTCTGACCGTCAAAGGGCGTCCAGCCGCAGCGCGTGGCTTGGTCCGCGTCGCGGATCGTCCAGACTTGGGCGGGGTCGACCAGGCAAAGGTCGGCGTCGAAGCCCAGCGCAATCTGGCCCTTGCCCGCAAGGCCGTAGGCACGCGCCGGTCCGCTGCAGCACAGCTGCACCAAGCGTTCCAAGCTCAAGCGCCCTTGATGCACCTGCTCGAGCAGCAGCGGCAACAGCGTCTGCACACCGGGCATGCCAGAGGGCGACTGCGGATACGGCAGGGCCTTTTCGGCCAGCGTGTGCGGGGCGTGGTCCGACCCCACCACGTCCACGGTGCCGTTGGCCACCGCCTGCCACAGGGCCTGCCGGTGCTGGGTGTCGCGAATAGGCGGATTCATCTGAGCGCGCGTGCCCAGGCGCTCGTAGCAATCTGGCGCGGCGAGCGTCAGATGCTGCGGCGTGACCTCGACCGTGGCGAACTGCTTGTGCTCGCTCAGAAATGCCATCTCCTCGGCTGTGGTAACGTGCAGGACGTGGATGGGCCGGCCGGTCGCCTTGGCCAGGGCCACGATGCGCCGGGTCGCCCGGAGCGCGGTCTCTGGGTCGCGCCAAATCGGGTGGCTTGCCGGATTGCCCAGCTCTGCCAACGGCTTGCGCGCTTGCAGGCGGGCGTCGTCCTCGGCGTGGATCGCCACCCGCCGCCGGCCCGACCGCAGCACCTGCTCCAGCACGCGGTCGTCGGCCACGAGCAGCGAGCCCGTGGAACTGCCCATGAACACCTTGACGCCGGCGCAACCGGGGACCTGTTCAAGTTCGGCCAGTTCGCTGATGTTGTCGCCCGTGGCCCCGACAAAAAAGGCGTAGTCGCACCAGCAGCGCCCCTGGGCGGCCGCGAGCTTGGCCGCCAGCGCGGCGCGGCTGATGATGGGTGGCTGCGTGTTGGGCATGTCGAAAATGCAGGTGACACCGCCCAAAACCGCTGCGGCGGTGCCGCTTTGTAGGTCCTCTTTGTGTGGCGTGCCGGGCTCGCGAAAGTGGACCTGGGTATCGATGATGCCGGGGAGCAGCCAGCGACCACGCCCCTCCAGCGCAAGGCTGGCAGTGGGCACCCGCTCGTCGGCGCGGCCAATGACCGCGATCTTGCCCCCGCGGCAGGCCACGTGCACGTCGGCCAGGCCAGAAGGAAGGACCGCCCGCGCCCCGGCGATGACCAAATCGAAGTGCTCAGCCACGCTCACCTTCTTGCGCCGCGACCAACGCGCGCCCCACTTGCCCAACCAACGCCGGCCCGTGCAGCACCAGTCCCGTCCAGAGCTGCACCAGATCGGCGCCCTCTTTCAGGCGCTCTACGGCGCGCTCGGCGCTGACCACCCCACCCGACGCGACAATGGGCAGTGTGCAACCGCTTCTCAGGACCTGGTCTTGCACCTGCAGTGCCAGCGGGGCCAGCGGCAGGCCAGACAGCCCGCCGGTCTCGTCGCCCTGCCCGTTCAGTTCGGCCGGCCGCGACACCGTGGTGTTGGTCAAGACCAGCCCATCAGCCGGAAGGTGCCGCACCAACTGGGTCAGGTCGTCGGGCTCCAGGTCGGGTGCCAGCTTGACCCACACCGGCACGTGGCGGTCGGCCGCAGACTGCGCGGCTGCGCGCGTGGCCGCAAGCAGCGCCTGCAGGTGGTCCACGGTCTGCAGGGCCCGGAGCTCCGGCGTGTTGGGCGAGCTGACGTTCAGCACCAGCACGTCCGCAAACGGGGCGAGCAGCTTGGCACCCAGGGCATAGTCCGCCGCCGCCTGATCGAGGGGCGTCTCCTTGTTCTTGCCCAAGTTCACCGCGATCAGCGGCGGCGTGCCCAGCGCGTGGTCGCGGCGGTAGCGCGCCAGGCGGTCAGCCACCCATTGCGCGCCGTCACTGGGAAAGCCCATCCGATTGATCAGCGCCCCCACGGCCAACCGGCGAAACACCCGCGGCCGCGGGTTGCCGGGCTGCGGCCGCGGCGTCACGGTGCCGACCTCGATGTGCCCAAAGCCGAGCAGCGCCAAACCCTGTAAGGCAATGGCATTTTTGTCGTAGCCGGCGGCAAGACCGACGCGGTTGATAAACGTCAAGTCACCCAGACACAGCGGCATCGGCGGCGGCGCCGGCAAGCTGCGCGCCAACCAGCGGCGGGCAACGGGCCAACGGCCAGCCAGGGCCAGCAGGCGCAACGTCACCTGGTGGGCGAATTCCGCAGGAAGCTGCCGCAATGTCCACGTCAGTGCACGCCAAATCCACGGGCCGCCCGGTTGGGCGTCCACGCGGCTGCGTTGGCTTGGGATGGAGGGCGTCACGCGGCCGGCGGTCCCGCTAGATACGCTTGAATTTCCGCAGCGTGGGCGGCATCGACCAGCCCTTCGGCGCGCCAGAACTGCAGCAGCGCGGGCAAATGGAGGGCTGCGTGCAACTGGAGGCCCCGATTCGCCAATTCCGCGGCTGCGCCCGAGCCCCGGTCGATGAGGACCACTACGTCGCGCACCTGCAGGCCCGCTGCCTCCAGCTTGGCCGCCGCCTCGAATTTCGACGAGCCCGTCGTGGCCAAATCGTCCAAGATGATGGCCGTTTCGCCAGGCAGGAACAGGCCCTCCACGGCGTGCCCGGTGCCATAGTCCTTGACCTCGCGGCGCGGATAGATGAGCGACCGACCGCCCAGCACCGCCACCGCAGCCCCGAGCGGCAAAGCCGCGTACGGCAGCGCCGCGATGCGCTCGCCCTTCACGTCGCGCAGCACATCCAGGTAGGCCCCGGCCGCCAAGCGGAGCAGCCGCGGGTCGCTCGCCAGCCGCCGCAGGTCCAGGTAGAACGGCGACTTCAGGCCCGACTTGAGCGTGAATTGGCCAAATTGCACGCATCCCAGCTCGACCAGACCGCGCGCCAGATCGGCGTGGCGGTAGACGGCGGCCAGGTCGGGCTCGTGTACCGTGCGGGGCGCCAAACGCGCCTGGCGCATCTCGCCCACCAAGAACTCGGCGTAACTCCTGGGATCACTCGCCCGCGCCAGCGACCGCGACACGTTGATGAGCAAGCCAAGCCCGTCGCTGCGCAGCCCGGCTGCCAGCGCGGCCCCCAACTCGGCCCCTTGGGTCCCCACGCCCGGTGCCAGCAACCAGGCCTCCGGCGCCGCCTGGCGGACGCGCGCCAAGTCTTTGGGAGCCGTCGCGCCCACCACCAGGCCCAGCGAAGTGGTGTGCCAGGGCCGCGTCATTTGCGCCACGCGCAAGAAGGCCGGCCCCCAAGCGGCGTCGTCGCCCAGCTGGCAGGGCACTTGCAGGTCGGCCGCGCCAGGGTTGGAGGTACGGCTCAGGACAAACGCGCCCTTGCCGGGCCGATCCAGCCAGGGCTGCAAGCTGTCGCGCCCCAGCCAGGGCGACACGGTGACGGCGTCGGCCCCCAGCGTGTCGAACAGCGCAGTGGCGTAGGCTTGGGCGGTGCTGTCGATGTCGCCGCGCTTGGCGTCCACGACCACCGGCGCAAATTCGCCCGCTTCGGCCACCAGGATGCGCAGGGCGGTCCAGCCGTCGGCACCAAACACCTCGAAAAATGCGGCATTGGGCTTGTAGACCACCGCCAAATCGCGGGTCGCGTGGACCAGCCGCCGGCAGTACTCCAGGGCCGCTTCAGCGCTCGCTTCTGGCAAGTCCGCCGTGTGTGGGTCTAGCCCGACGCACAACAGGGAGTCAATCACGCGGGCGCGCTGATCCAGCCGCTGCGACCACGAGTATTCGCTCATGCCCGCCCCAACACCATGGCCAGCAGGGCCATACGCACGTACAAGCCGTACTCGATCTGCCGGAAGTAGGCAGCCCGCGGGTCGTCGTCTACCTCTACGGCAATCTCGTTCACGCGCGGCAGCGGGTGCAGCAACACCATCTTCTGCTTGGCCTTTTGCATCGTCTCTGGGGTGATGCAGAAGGCGTCCTTGACGGCCTCGTAGTCGGCCGGCGAAGCGAACCGCTCCTTTTGCACGCGGGTGGCGTACACGACGTCGCTGGCCGGTAGCGCCGCGTCCAGACTGGCCACCACCGCGACCGGCACATTCGCCGCTGCCAGCTTGTCCATCAGCTCGGCCGGCATCGCCAAAGTCGGCGGCGACACCAACTGCAGGCGCACCTGATACCCAGCCAGCAAGCGGGCCAGCGAGTGCACGGTGCGACCGTGGCGCAAGTCACCCAGCAGAGTCACCGTCAAGCCGCGAAGGTCGCCCAGCTCCTCCAAAATCGTAAAGACGTCCAGCAGCGCCTGGGTCGGGTGCTCGCCGACGCCGTCGCCCGCGTTGATGACCGGCTTCTTGCACCACTTGGCCGCCTCGGCTGCCGCCCCCACCTCGGGGTGGCGGAGCACCAGCACATCGGCATAGGCCTCGAGCGTGCGCACGGTGTCGGGCAGGCTCTCGCCCTTGGCGACCGACGAGTAGTGCACCTCGTTGATGGCAATGACGCTGCCGCCCAGCCGCTCCATGGCCGCGACGAACGACGCCGAGGTGCGCGTCGACGGCTCGTAGAACAGGTTGGCCAAGATTTTGCCGCGGCAAAGGTCAAAGGAGCCGATGCGGCCGACCAGCATGCGCATGTCGTGCGCCACCCGGAAAATGTACTCCAGGTCGTCCAGGCTCAGGTTACGCACCGAGATGATGTCGCGGCCCGCAAAACGGCCGTCGGCGCGGATGTACTGACTCATCGGGGTTCCTTGCTGGCGACCCCTCCACGCTAGCGCTGCTGCTGGTCGCCGTCAACCACAACCGACCGACTGGGGCGCCGTGGCATGTGGCATTGTGGTGACGGCCTGTCCACTTTGCCCCCTTGTGGCCGCAGTTGTCAGCGCTACCCTGCCTTTGCGGGCCAGGCCGCCTGGGGCGCCCATGCTTCCAAGCCATCACGAGTTGCACCGCTTCGTGCGCAAGCGCGTTACCGCGCTGGTCGGTCCATATGGCTCCGGAAAAACGGAGCTAGTCCTTGGACTTGCAGCTGCTGCCCGCCGAACGGACCGCGGCACGCTCATCGCCGATCTCGACGTGCTCAAGCCCTACTTTCGGTCGCGCGAGGCCAATCAGCGGCTTGCGGCGCTTGGTGTGACGATGCTGGCGCCAGAAGGGGCTTTGGCCGGTGCCGATCTTCCCATCATCCCGCACCAGGTCCGCAGCGCCATTGGCCGCGAAGACCTTGAAGTGTTCTTGGATGTGGGCGGCGACCCGGTAGGTGCGCGTGTGTTGGGCTCACTGTCCGACGTGCTGGGAAGCGCCGACTGTGACCTTTTGCTGGTGGTCAACCGCTATCGGCCGTTCTGCGACACGTTCGAGCGAGCGCTTGAACAAGCGCAGTTTATCTCCCACGCGGCGCAGTTGCCGATTACCGGCGTCATTTCCAATACTCACCTGCTGGACGAAACGACCAGCGAAGACATCGACTACGGCATGGACCTGGCCCGCCCGCTGGCCGAGGCCCTGGGTGTCGCGGTGCGCCTGCTGGGGGTGCCGGCGCCGCTGCTGCCGCAATTTGCCGCCCGCGACGGTCTCCCGCCGCTGGTCGCGATCCACCGCCAGATGTTGCCCGAGTTCCTGGGCGGTGTGGTCTGCAACACAGGAGGACCTGTATGAATCACGTCCGGATTGATCGCGAGCGCTGCAAGTCGTGCGGCTTGTGCATCGAGGTCTGCCCCAAGCACTTGCTCGACTACAGCAAGGACCTGAACAGCCACGGCTATCACCCGATCGAGCTGCGCGACGAAGACAAGTGCTCGGCGTGCACGCTCTGCGGCGTGGTCTGCCCAGAGGGCGGCGTCGAGGTCTACAAGGAAGTCAAAGAAAAGCGCTAGTTCAGGGAGTCCACCATGCCCAGCCAAAAACAACTGATGAAGGGCGCCGAAGCCATCGCCGAGGCCGCGATCCGCGCCGGCTGCCGGCACTTCTTTGGCTACCCCATCACGCCGCAAAACGAGATCCCCGAGTACATGAGCAAGCGGATGCCCGAAGTCGGCGGCGTCTACCTGCAGGCCGAGAGTGAAGTCGCCGCCGTCAATATGATTTTTGGCGGAGCGGCCAGCGGCGCGCGCGTGCTGACCTCGTCGTCGAGCCCCGGTCTGTCGCTGATGAGCGAGGGCGCCAGCTACCTGGTCGGCGCCGAGCTCCCGGCGGTCATCGTCAACATCATGCGCGGCGGCCCGGGCTTGGGCGACATCGCCCCGTCGCAGAGCGACTGGCTGATGATGACCAAGGGCTGGGGTCACGGCGACAAGCACTACATCTCGCTGTGTCCGGCGACCGTGCAGGAAGCCGTGGACATGATGAGCCTCGCGTTTGAGCTCGCCGAGAAGTACCGCAATCCCGTGGTCTTGATGGGCGACGGCCTGCTCGGTCAGATGATGGAACCCGTGGTGTTCCCCGAGTTGTCGGAGGCGTCGCCCGATCATCCCTGGGCCGCGCGCGGCAAGCCCAACAGCCGACCGCGCGTCATCGTGCGCTCGCTGTACCTGGACCCGGCCGAGCTCGAGCACCACGTCGACCATTTGTACGAGAAGTTTGGCCAAATGGAGCGCGAGGAAGCCCGCGCCGAGACGTGGATGTGCGACGACGAGCCGCCTGTGTTGGTCTGCGCCTTCGGCACCGTCGCACGCATCGCCAAGACCGCCATTGGCAAGCTGCGCGCTGAGGGCCTGCGCGTGGGCTTATGGCGGCCGATGACGGCCTGGCCGTTCCCGGTGGACTCGCTGATGAAGGCGGCCTCGACCTCGGACCGCGTCCTCAGTATCGAGATGAACAAGGGCCAGTTGGTCGATGACCTCCGCGCCGTGCTGGGCCACGACAAGCCGATCGGCTTCTGGGGTCGGTCGGGCGGCGTCGTGCCCACCGTAGACGAGATGATGAGCGCGATCCGCGCCGAATTTGCCAACGCATAGTTGAGGTTGCCATGACCGAGACCCTGGCCTTTGGCCGCACGCCGCTGCTCACCCACAACTACATGCACTACTGCCCCGGCTGTACGCACGGCGTGGCGCACCGCTTGGTTGCCGAAGTCATCGACGAGATGGGCATTCAGGACCGCACCGTCGGCGTGTCGCCGGTGGGTTGCGCGGTGCTGGCGTACAACTACATCGACGTCGATTTCTTGGAAGCCGCCCACGGCCGCGCGCCCGCCGCCGCGACCGGCCTGCGCCGCACGTTGCCGCCCGACCGCTACGTCTTTGCCTACCAGGGCGACGGCGACTTGGCCTCGATCGGCATGGCCGAGATCGTCCACGCGGCCAACCGCGGAGAAAAACTGACGATCATCTTCGTCAACAACGCCATCTACGGCATGACGGGCGGTCAGATGGCGCCGACCACCTTGCCCGGCATGAAGACGACCACCTCGCCGAGTGGCCGCGATGCCGAACAGACCGGCCACCCCATCCGCGTCTGCGAACTGCTCGACACGCTGGTGGCCCCCAAGTTCATCGCGCGCGGCTCGCTGTCGTCGCCCAAGAACGTGCTCAAGGCCAAAAAGCTGCTGCGCCAAGCTTTTGAACTGCAGCATACCGGGTTTACGTTTGTCGAGTTGTTGTCGACCTGCCCAACTGGTTGGGGTCTGTCGCCCAACGACTCCCTGGCCTGGCTCGATCGCAACATGCTGCCCTTCTTCCCCACCAAGGTGTTCCGCGAGCCGGGTGCCATGCCCGAGCACGCCGCCGATTACCACCCCGATCTGCGCGTGCGCGATGCCAAGTAGAACGTGTTCGGCATGTTGATCTAGATAAACATCAAGTCGCACGGACAGGAGGCGCTCATGCCGTACCAAGACGTTGTGATGGCCGGATTTGGCGGCCAAGGTTTGATGGCGATTGGCAAACTGCTAGCCAAGGCCGCGATGGACGAGGGGCGTCACGTCACCTGGCTGCCCAGCTACGGGCCAGAAATGCGCGGCGGCACTGCCAATTGCGTGGTGGTGGTCGACGACGAGCCCATCGGCTCCCCGTTCGTCGAGCACGCGCAGGCCGCCATCGTCATGAACCGCCCATCGCTGGACAAGTTCGAGCCATCGCTGGCGCCCGGCGGTCTGCTGGTGATCAACAGCTCGCTCATCGACGAGCCGGTGCAGCGCAGCGACCTGCGCACCGTGCTGGTGCCGGCCAACGAGCTCGCCGAAGCCGAGGGCAGTGGCAAGGCCGCCAACATGGTCATGCTCGGCGCGTACGTGGCCCACTGCGGCATCGTGTCGGTGGCGTCGATCGAGCACGCCATCGAGGCCAGCTACACCGGCAGCAAGAAGGCCTACGGCGAGGTCAATCTGCGGGCGTTTCGCCGCGGACTGAGCAGCTAGGGACTCGATCAATCTAGGATTTTTCCGGACACCCGCGGTCTCGAGTTCGGCGCGGCGAGTCGCTGAAGGCGCTTGCCCGTTTCGCCGCGACGGTGACGCGACCTTTGGTTCGGATTCGGGGCCAGAGCCTGGATCGGGAGCACGTTCAGGCTCGGGATCCGGCTCCGGCTCTGGCTCCAGTCCCCACTTGGCCGAGTCCACTGGACTCGCCCATCCCTGCGGGCAGGCGGGGTCCCCTTGGCTCCGGCGGCGACTCCAACGTGCCAAAGGTGTCAAGTGTCAATACCTGACCCTCTCTGCTCGCCGCCAAAACGCCAACGGCCGCCCCAGGTTTCCCCAAGGCGGCCGCCGGTATTTTGCGGCTAGCTAGCTAACCTAGAACACACCCTTCTGGTGCGGGCTGCCGAACTGGAAGGCGTCGATCGCTTCGCGCAGGTACGCGGGCACCGACATGTAGTCCTTCAGCTTCATGCAGGCCAGGTTCTCTTCGCAAACGCACGTCGAGTTGTCCTTGGCGGTGCACTTGGTCGGGGCCCCAGTGGCGGACTTGACGCTGGCGTCGTACTTGACCAGCGGCATGCCGGTGGGGCCGAGCTTCGGCTCGTACCAGTCGGGATTGCCGTCACCGTCGGTGTCGGGGCCGGGGTTGGTCTCGTAGGCCAGGTTGACCAAGCTGTTGGCGTACTCGAGCACGCGGGCGGCGATGCCCTTCTGCACGCTCTTGCCAAAGATGGTTTCCTTGCCGAAGGTGCGCGCCACGTAGGTCTTGCCGCCGGGGTAGTGCAGCTCGATACGGCCGGCGCCCAATTCGGGGTTGGCGTCGACGCCCAGCTCCCAGATGCGCAGCTTGTCGATCCAGTCGTGCTTCTGGTTTTCGAACAGGTACAGCATCGTCCAAGCGATCAAGAACTTCTGCTGCTCAAAGCCGATCTGCGCCTGCACCGGCAGGGCCTCGGGGACCTTCTGCGCAGCGAACGCCGTGTCCACCTTGCTGCCGAACGAACGGCAGATGGTCGTGCCGTTGGCCGGGAAGCAGCTTTGCGGCGTCTGGCCCCACCACGAGGTGAAGCCGATGGGCAGCGACGGGTACTGCTCGCCGTCGATGGCGGGCTTCTTGTTGTTCGACGCGATGCGCGCGCCCTTGAGGTCTTCGTCGTTGGTCAGGGCGTTGGCCATGAAACGACGGTAGCCGTCGGGGAACAGGTCGGCGACCGAAACCGAGCGGTAGCGCGAATCCGTGAAGTCGCCCAGCGTCGAGCTGATGAAGTTGTCGACCGACTCGGCCAGCAGCATCGGGACGTAGGACTTCTCGTAGTACGAACCGGCGTTCAAGGTGTACTCGGAGTCGTACTCGCCCTTGTTGTCGGCCAGCGTGTTCTCGACCAAGCGGCCGCCCAGGCCCACATTGCCCATGTAGCCAGTGGCGCCATTGGGGATGGTGACCAGGTCGGTCGTCTGGGCGTTCGACATTTTCGCCGAGGTGGGCTTGAGCACGCCGGAGTTGGCGTCCAGGTAGTGCGGGCCCGCCTCGGGGCGCTGGGCGATCATGGTGAAGTGATCGAACACCAAGCCGGCAGCCAGGATCGCGTTCTGGAAGAAGTTCTGCGACGCGTAGGTCCACATATCGTCGGGGTTCAGCCCGGCTTCGTAGGCCACATCGTTGTAGATGTTGCGGAACAGGCCAAGGCCCTTGGCGCCGTCGCGCATCTTCTCGTAGTAGCGGCTCAGCGAGCGGCTGAAGGCACCGCGCACCGTGAAGCTGTGGCGGCCACGGCGGTAGTTGTCGAAGATGTGGTTCACTTCGGCCTGGGTCTTCATGAAGTTGAAGACTTCGTAGTTGTCGGCGCCGTTGTCGTGGCGGTAAACGCTGGCGTTGCCCAAGTCGGCCCAACGATCCGTGGCGAAGCCGTACGGCACGCGGACGCGACCAGCGGGGTCGACCGCGGGGCCGCCGCGGTAGAAGCCAGAGAACTCGACCTTGGCGCCGCCCGTGGCGTTGGCCTTGGTGACCGGATTGCGCATGGTGGACCACGGCACGTAGTCGACCACCTGCTGACGGCAACGCGAGTAGGTCTCGCCCACCTTGGGCAGCAGACCGTCCAGGACCGGGTGGAACTCGCCGTCGCGGCTGTTGTCCCAGCGGCCGGGCTTCCAGTTGGCGGGATCGGTCTCGGTGCAATCCGAAATCAGCTGGTACTTGTTCTGCAGGTCCGAGTAGTGGATCGGGTTGCTGTCCGCGCCACTGCCAATTTCGGGCTCCAGACCCAGGATGCCGCCAAAGTTGTCCATCTTGGCCAGCATGCCCACGCCGCGCTTGGAGCCGACCAAGTACGAGTCGTCGGCGTGCACGGTGACGACGTCGCCGTAGAACATACGCACCGCGTGGAAGTCGTAGGCGCCCAGGCCCAGCATGTCCTGGGTGGCTTCGCCGGCGTAGTCCATCACGGAGGACTGCATCCACATCCAGATCAGGTTGTCGCGCTCTTGCTTGGTCACGGGGTCGAACCAGCGCGGACCGATGCATTGCGTGCCGTCGGTGGTCAGCTTGGAGCACAGCTTGTTCTCGGCGCCGTTCTGCGAACGGAGCTGCCAGTACTGCGGGCGGTAGCCCCAGGCATCGGCCGACGAGATGAAGTTGTGGCGCAGCGCCATCGAGTGGCCCATCTCGTGGATGATGACCGCGTAGTGGACGCGGCTGGCCAGGTACTTGCGCATGCGCTCGGCGCGGGCTTGCTGCACGTCCGGCGTGTCATTCGGGTTGAACTTGCCAAACTTCTCTTGGAGGATGTCGGCCAAGCCAGCAATCGCCAGCGGGGCGTCGGCCATCTCCATGACGCAAGCGCCGCGCTCGGCCAGGGCCTGCTGCTTCATCTGACGCAGACCGCGCTGCACGGCCGGATTGCCACCGCGCATCGGCGAGACCATGTCCATCAGGCCCTGCGACAGGGGCAGCCCCGAAATGCCGTGCAACTGCTGCATCATCGGCGTCATCAGCGCCGCCTCGAAAGCGGTGCCGGCGGCGGCGGTGCGGCGGGCCAGGTAGGTCGGCGCCGCGGCCGAGGGGGCATCCATCGAAGCGCGCACATCGCCCAACTGCTGACGGATGTCCTTGATCTTCTGCACCGCGCCGGGGTTCTGCTCGGCGAACTGGCGCATCTGCTCGGGGGTCATCGGCTTGCCGGTGCCCGAGGCCGCGACGCGCTCGCGGACCTGATCTTCGTCCATCTGGCCGGCCAGGCCGTTGGCCGAAGCGGCGGTGGCGGCGGCGGTCCAGTCCTTGATGTACTTGCCTTCGGTGATGTCGCCGGTCTTGAGTTCGCCGGCAATGTAGCGCGACATGTCGACGACGCCCTGGCTCCACAGGTCGTTGATGTAGGTCCAGACGTTGATGCTGGCGGCGACTTCCTCGCCGGTCAGCGGGTCGTGGCCGTCGACCATGATGCCCCACGGCGACGGGGTGGCGGGCTCGACGATGTTGTTGCACTGGTTGTAGCGCAGGTCGCCGCGGCGAACACGCAGAGCGCCTTCGCACAGAGCCATGGTGGCGCTGTCGGCGTTGGCGCGGGCGATGCCGCACTGCTCGGCCGTCACGCCGGCGGGCAGGCGCTTGTCGGCCGGGGCGCAAGCGGCGGGGTCGTTGGCCTGAACGGGGCTGTGGCACAGGACCACCATCTCGGGGGCCTTGGCAATCGCGATGACGCCGGCGGGCGAACCGCGCTTGGCGCCGATGCTGTCGGCCAGAGCCGTGCAAGCCGTCTCGTTGCGACCGAGTTCCTTGTAGGCGATGCCGTGACGGCAGTCGTCGACTTCGCGGGCCAGAGCGATGGCGTCGTCGTTGTCGGTCTGCTGGCCGTTGTAGACGGGGAACTTGGTGGCGCAGTCGGCGCCGCCCAGGCGAGCGCACTCGGCGTACTTGGCGGTGCGGACGGCGAGGCGCATGGCGACGTCCCACTCGTGGGCAGCGTCTTCAGTGGCCTGGAAGAACGTGGGGTTGTTCGGCTCAGCGGTGTACCAGACGATCGTCTTCTCGGTGCGCTGGGCAAAGGGCAGCGTGCAGCGCTGGCGGAACGTGTCGCAGCGCGAGCCCGCGCCGACCGCGGCGCATTCGTCTTCGGTGCCGTCGCCGTTGTCGTCGCGGTGCGGATCCTTGCCGTAGGGCGTGCCGACGCACGAACCGTCGTTGCAGGCGCTGGTAGGCACGTAGCACTTGACCGGCGTGGCGCCCTCGGCGGTGTAGGCCACCGGCGAGCTGAGCACGGGCTTGCCCTTGGCGTCCGCAGCGTAGTACGCGTGGCTCTGCTCCCACACGTTGTAGCGCTCGATCATGCGGTACCACTTCTCGTCGGTCATGCCGTAGTTGCGGGCGTAGCCCGAACGCTCGACCGTGAAGGCGCCAGCGGCCTGGAAGCGGAAGCCGTCCCACTGCTGCGGCTCGTAGTCGGTGTCGACGACGCGGCGGAAGCTGTGGCGCAAGGTGATTTCGATCGGGTTGCACGAACCGGCGGGGGCGGTGCCGCCCGCGAAGTCGGCGTCCAGGAAGCAAGACGGGAAGCTGTCGATGCCCCAGCCCAGGTGCGACAGATCGACCACGCCCGGCTTGGCGAAGGCCTTGCTGGTGATGTCGAAGTAGCTACCGTCTTTGGCGAAGAAGGGCGCGCTTTCGTCGTTGGGATCCTGCACGTTGTAGGCCAGGCCTTCGTACTGAATGCCACCGTAGATGCCCATCATCGACAGGGTGTCGAAGTCGTAGCTATCGGTGTTCAGGTTCTTGGACCAGTCGACGCGGAAGTACTCGCGCTGGTACCACGGACGGTCCACCGCGTTTTCTTCGAGCACGTTGATCTCTTCGCCGGTCGTCGAGTTGTAGGCGTGACGGATGTCGAAGTGCGACTGGATGTGGAAGGCGCAAACGATGACGCCGTCCTGGGTCGCCTTGCCCACGCCCTTGCCGTCCGAGCCCTCGATGCGCTCGTACGAGAGGCGGCCGATCAGCAAGTCCTCGGTGATTTGCCACTTGATGCGCGACAGCGGCTGCGCATACGTCGAGGTGAACAGGCCGTCTTGCGCGGCGCCGTAGCCCACGTCGACGACGGTGGCGCGCGCCCAGAACTCGGGATCGTCCTTGGTGCTCACCAAGTCGTTGCCGACAAAGAACGCCTTCTTGAGATAGAGCGGTTGGACGCGGTTGATCGGCGCGCGCTCTTCGGCACAGCCGGCGAGGCCCGCGACGATCATCGCAAGCAGGAGCGCACCCATCCAGCGGACGCTGAGGCGCGAACCGCCGGCCATCGGCAATCGGGCCGGCGCTCGAAGAGACGAGGCTTGCGCTCGATGAAACGAGGCTGGGGCTCGGAGAGTCGAGAGGAGAAGCTGAAGTTTCATTGCTTTTTTTACCTGGGGCTGGGCAGGAAGTCCCTGCGATGCTGCGTCGTCCGGCCGCTGCCGGGGCAAACGGAGCAGGATACCGAGCTTGGTGACGTTTGGGAAGCAAAAAGTTCTCGCTGCCGCGACCGCGACCAGCACAAATGGGTCCTTTCGACTCCAGTGAATGTGCTTGGCGCCAACCGTAGTTGCGGGTGTGCGTCAATTCCAGTGCATTATTGCGCGGATTGACGCACGTCCCCTACCCAGTACGTATTGACGCACCGCGTTGCAAGGCGCAGATCGCGGTCGCAAAAAACGCCGCGGCCGCCGCAGCTCGGGTTGCCCCTGCCGCGACGGCCGCAAGCGCGTTTCAGGTCAAACTACTTGGTGGCGAAGGGGATGCCACACAGGTAGTAGGCGCCGGTCACGACCGGGTCTTGCGACGCGGCCGAGAGCTTGACCAGCAGCTTGGTCGCGCCGGCCGGGACGGCCAGTTTGTCGATGGCAACGCCCAAGGGCTTCTTGGCGTCGGTCAGGTTTTCGGCGCCGGTGCCGTTGGGGATGGTGGCGTCGGCGTCGGTCTTGACCTCGGCGGTAAAGCCAACCAGGCCCGAGCCGTAGCTCATGGCGGCGCAGTAGACGCTCAAAGTCTTGGCGCCGGTAGGCACCTTGACCGAGAAGTAGTCGACATCCTTGGCTTGGTTGATCAGGTCACCCGCGATGTAGTAGGCGTCCAGACCCTTGCTGGTCTTCTGCGAGGTCAGCACCTCGGCGCCCGCGGCGGTGTCGTTGGCCGACTCGGCCTTCTCCAGCGGGTTCGAGCCGCCCACGCTGTGGGTGATGATGTAGAAGTCGGAGCTGCCGGTCTTGCTGTTGGCGATGCGCTTGACGGTCATCAGGTACGACTGACCGAGCGTGCAAGGCACGTCGACGGCGCCCTTGTAGACATCGGCCTGCGCCAAGACGACCGTGGGGGTCGACTCGGAGGCGACCGAGACCACCAAGCCGTCGAGCGTGGAACCGTTGCCGTTGACGCCCGGGAAGCCGGCGTCGATGCGGCAGGTGGCGCGGCCTTCGCTGACGGTCGAGTCCAGAGGCGGAGTGAACTGGTAGACGTCGACGTCCGTCGCGCTGGACAGAGTGCCGTACACAACGGTCTGGAGGTAGGCCTTGCTGCCCATCTGATAGCCCACCTTGGTCGCGGTGGTGTCATTGGGCTCGGCCACTTCGGGGTTGATGTTGGTCTGCTTCGTCGCGTTCAGCTCGTAGGCCGCGAGCACGTAGTCTACGTTGACCTTGTCCACCGGGTCGCCGCAGGTGCCGCCAGCGGTGGGGTGCAGGCCGACCCAGGTCCAGCACTCTTCGACGCGCACGTAGTAGGTGCCGTCGGTGGGCAGAACGGTCAGGATCTCGCTGTCGTTGTTCTGGAACGCCGGCTGATCGTCGTTGAGGGCGATCTGCTTCTTGTCCGGACCGTACAAGGTGATGAACGTGTCGATGGTGTCGGGGTCGAAGGGCGCGTTCTGCTGGTTCGTCTGGATCACCAAGTCGATCAGCTGACCTTTCTTGCCGGTAAAGCTCCAATAGTCCACGTCGCCGGTGGGGTCCAAGGTGTCTTGACCGACCATGGCGCCGCTCTGATCGTCCAGCGTCATCTCGGTCGCGCCATCGATCTTGCCGTCGGTGTCCTCGGGCTTCGCGGTGTCCTTGGTGGTGTCGGCTTTGACATCGGTCTTGACGTCGGTCTTGGTGTCGCCAGCGGTGGTTGCATCGTTGCCGGCGGTGTCCTTCACCGTGTTGGAGTCGGCCGTGGAGCCCGTGTCGGTCGTGCTGGCCGTATTGTTGTTGCCGCTATCCGAGCCGCAGGCAGCCAAGCTAAGGGCAGCAGTCGCTACCACGGCCATGGGAAGTTTGGAAAACCAAGTGCGCATGTCTGCTCCGTGCAATGTCAGGACGTCTCCATCCAGGGATGCCCGGTCCAGGGGTGCCGGATCCAGGGCTTGTGGGCCGGCGGGCCCAAACTGATCAACCAGTGGCCGCGGACACCTTCCGCAGCACCGCACACCGAACTACCGGACTTTCTTCGGCTTGACCCAAATGAGCCCCACGCGAAGGTGCAGTAGGGTACTGCAACGCCGCCAAGACTGCAAGTGTGTTTGAGAATCCAGGTGGGCTACGGGGTCTTGCACGACAGCGAGCCGTTGCCGTTGTCGACGCAGATATCGCCCACGCTGCACTTGAGCGAGGTCACCCAGTCGCCGTAGCCGGGGCTGCTGCTCGAGCACTTGGAGGCGTCGTTGCCCGTGCAGCCATAGTACGTGGGCCGCTTGAGGCCTTGATCGCCGTCGCACTTGTACTGCCAGTCGACCACCATGGTGCTGCACGGTGTGCCGGCGGGCTTGAAGGTCATGCCGCCCACATCGCAGCAGACGCCAGCGGTGCAGCAGCCAGGCGTTTGCTTCAAGATGCACTTGGTGGTGACCTTGTCGCAACCCTTGAATTGACAGGCTTCTGGGCTGAGCGACGGGTCGTTGGTGCAGTCGTCGTCGGTCACGCAGCAGTTGGCCGCTTTGGTGCCGGTGCAGGCGCCCGTCGCGTCGCACTTGGCGCCGGTGATGCACGAACTGCCAGCGCTGCAACTGGTGCCGGCGACTTTCTGGGTCCAGGCGGTCGGCGTCTTGGTGTCGCAGACCTTGCAGCCGCCGCTGCTGGCCTCTTTGCCGCCGCTCGCCACGCAGACGCCCTCGATGAAGCAGAAGCCGGCGCTGACCGACCAAGCGACGGTGGACTTGCTGGGGTCGCACGACCGGCAGGCGTTGTTGGGA
>JBBISH010000029.1:0-54304 GCA_037441385.1 Myxococcales bacterium | reverse complement strand
AAATCCCCGCGCCGTCCTACGGCGAGATGGTGACCTGCGCCAACGCGACGGCCTTTACCTTCAACAACTTCAACGCTGTGGGTTGGGGCGTCGACAACAACGGCGGCAAGGCGTACCTGTCGGGCGACTGCTCGCTGAACGTCAGTGCGGCCAGCGCGACGGTCAAGGGCCAGTACGACTTCAGCTGTCCGGCCGGCGCGACCAAGGTGGGTGGTACCGCCAAGACGGCCGCGTTCACGATCGCCGCCTCGCCGACCGCCGGTGCCAAGACGTTCCTCACGTTCAAGGCCCTGTTCGACGGCGAGACCTCGGGTGGTTGGGACGCCTTCACCGTGGTGGTGCGCGACGCGGTCACCAATGCGGCGACCACCTTTACGCCGGACAAGTCGCTCATCTACAAGAAGTGGGGCGTCATCTCGCTGGACGTCTCGGCGCTGGTGGGCAAGAAGGTCGTGGTCGAATTCATCTTCGACTCGGGTGACTGCACCAACAACGCCGGCACCGCGCCGCTCTGGAACTCCAGCGCGGGCATCTTCGTCGAAGACATCATGGTGCGCGCCGACAAATAAGGCCGCGCCAGGTTGAGAAGATCCAGCGGCGGCTGTAGGCTCTTGGCCCTCAGCCGCCGCTGGGCGTTTTTGCGTCGCGGCGGCAGCGCCTGCCGCGTCGAGCGGCGCACACCCAAGGAATCACGCACACCCCAGGGGTGTTGCACTGCAACGCGCCGCCCCGTTCGACCGCGGCTCAAGGTACGCCCCACGTGACTGTCCATCCCACCACCAACCCGCGAGCGCTGCGCCGCTGGGTGCGCGACCTGCGCGAAAAGGCAGACTACCTCGACGTGACGGGCGCGCGCCTGATCAAGAAGCACGGCAAACACTTGCCCGCCGATGTGCAGGCCGTCTTGGCCGATCAACTGGGCAACTTGCGCGCCCATCGCCAAAGCACTCCGCCCGACGCGAGCGCCGAACAAGTCGAACAATTCGACCGCGCTGTGGCCGTTTTTGACGAAAGTCTGACTCTTCACCTGGGCGCGTGGCGCAAGTCCCCGACCCGCGAGTACGTCGAGGCCATCGCCTGGGCCGTGCTGCTCACCCTGGGCATTCGCGCCTTTGTTTTCGAGGCGTTCAAGATCCCCACCGGCTCGATGATTCCCACGCTGCAGATCCACGATCACTTGTTCGTGAACAAGTTCATGTTCGGGTTGAAGATCCCCTTTACCCGCACCAAGTTCCTGCCCCTACGCGACCCCAAGCCGGGCGAGATCGTGGTCTTTGAGTATCCGTACGACGAGGACGCGGACTCGGGCGGCAAGGACCTGATCAAGCGTGTCATTGGCGTTCCGGGCGACCGCGTGCGCCTCAAAGACAACGTGCTTTGGCTCAACGGCAAGCCGGTCAAGCGCAAGATCCTGGCGGAACTAGGGGAGTGCGGCCAAGAGTCGATGGCGGGCCGCAAGTGCCGCATCGCACAAGAGTGTGTGGGCGGTCATCTGTACGTGACCCAGCACCACGTGGCCGTAGAGGCCGACCTGAGCGACGCCGACAACAACCCCGACTGGCCGCCGCCGCTGTGGAACGGCCTGCGCTATGGCCCGCACGCCCAGCAGTACAGCCCGCCCGACAACCCCAACTTCCCGGATTTTGTGGTCCCGCCGGGCAATTTGTTGGTGATGGGCGACAACCGCGACAACAGCAAGGACGGCCGGTTCTTTGGCCTGGTGCCGCTCGATACCGTCAAGGGCAAGGCCGCGGTGCGCTGGTGGGCCTTTGACGAAGACTGGTACAAGCCCGTATGGTCGCGCATGTTCCAAGCGGTGCACCAAGACGTGCCGGGGGAAACATGCGACAACTGGGATCCGAGCAAATAGCCGAGGGCCCGGCCGTGCTGGAGCGCGGCGACCTGGAGCAGCTGCTGCGCAACTTGGCCGACGACGTCCTGGCGCTGCGTGCGGGCCCCGAGGCGCCGCTGCCGTGGCTCGTAGCGTACTCGCCGGGCGGCGTGGCGGTCGCGGGTGAGGTGGCCGCCATCCTGGCCCTGGATAGCGGTGAAACGCCGGTCCTAGCGACGCTGGCGGTGTCGCGCCACACCCAATTGCTCGACGTCGACGACGACTTTGCTGTGCTGCCGACCGCGCTGCCGGGACCGGTGACGGGCGCCGACTTACTCCTGCTGACCGATGTCTTGGGCAGCGGTTGGCTGGCGCACGCGGCCCTGGGCGCGCTCCTGGACTGGGGCGTGCCAGCGCGGCTGCATCTCGGTGCCTTGATCGACAGCGGCCGGCGCCAGGTTCCGCTAGAACTCGCCGCGTTGGGCAACCGCCACCAACCGTTGGCGGGACAGCGCGTGACCCTGCTCTGCGACCAGCACGGTCACCTGGCGCGCGCGGTCGAGATCGAGTAGCTCGGATTTCTATCAGCGATTTTCACCACGCCGCTTCAGGGCGTACAGCGACGCCCGCAGCAGCTCGGCGCGCGTGCCGCAGTCGAACCAGGCGCCGGGCGGCTCAACCCAACGCACTACGTCGCCTTCGGCCAGCGCGGGCAACATGCCATCTTGCACCAGGCACGCCGCCCGCCCCGCCGGCAATCGGTCCAGCAGCCGCGTCGCATACACGCCGATGCCCGTGTAGATGACGGCAAAGTCGCTGGGGACCTCGCGGGGCTTGCCGCGAATGTGCGCCAACGTCCCGGAACCGGGCTGGTCTTGGCGCACAAAGACGCTGTGCAGCTCGGGACGGTGCGGCGCGCGATGCACGAGGAGCGTGGCCAGCGCCTCGGGCCGGTGGGCCTGCAGCAGCGTCCGCAAGTCAAAGTCGTGCCACACGTCGCCGTTGGCCAGCACGAAGCGGTCGCCACCGCCGCGCAGGAATACTTCGGCGTTCTTCAGCCCGCCGCCGGTGCCCAAAATCTCCGGGCCCTCAAAGAAGTAGGTCAACGCCACGCCATAGCGTTCGCCGCTGCCCAGGTAGTCGGCAATCTGCTGCCCCAGGTGGAACAGATTGACGCCGATTTCGCGCACGCCCACGTCGCGGAGCTGCAGCACGGCTCGTTCGACGAGCGGCACTCCGGCCACCGGCACCAGCGGTTTGGGGGTGTGATCCGTCAGGGGCCGCAGCCGTGTGCCCAATCCCGCCGCCAAGATGAATCCGCGCATGCCTAACCTCGGTTTTTTCAGCGCTTGAGCGGGCCCAGTCCGCCAAGCCGGCGCCAGCGTAACCCAGCCCGCGCAGAGGGCAAAAACCAAGCACGTTGCCCCCGCGACGATGCAATGACGCTGGAGCGCCCGGCATCCTTGACACTGCCAGCCGCCTGGAGCTAACTACCGCCCGCGTCGACCGGTCTTTCCGGTCGCGCCCCGCTGCCGCCCACGAGCGGACGCCCGAGGCAACGATGGCTGCGCACCAGATGGACCACGATACCCAAAGCCCGCACGAGGACTTGAGTTTCTCGGCGGCGACCCAAGCCAAAATCCAGGACCTGCTGACGCGCTACCCGCGCAAGCAGGGCGCGCTGATTCCCACGCTGTACTTGGCGCAAGACGAGTTCGGCTGGCTGAAGCCGGGCGCCATGGAACTGGTGGCGCGCACGTTGGAACTCCCTGTAACCACTGTGCTGGCTACGGCGATGTTCTACACGATGCTGTACAAGACGCCGCACGGGCGCTTCCACATCCAGATCTGCACCAACGTGTCGTGCTTCCTGCTCGGCGCCGACGATCTGGTGGCGGCGGCCCGCGAAGTGCTGGGCATCGGCCCCGGCGAGACTAGCGCCGACGGTCTGTTCACGCTGGAGCAGGTCCAGTGCCTGTGCGCCTGCGAGCGCGCCCCGACGCTCCAGATCAACAAGAAGGACTACTTCAACGTGACGCCGACCAAGATGCGCGAAATCCTTGCCGAACTGCAGCAAGAGGGCGCGCGACTTGGTCCGTCGGTCGGCTGGACCGGCCACGAGCACGGAGGCCACTCCCATGCCTGAACAGCGGATTTTGCTCAGGCGCCATCTGGGCGTCGACTTCACCAAACTTGATAACTACCTGAAACATGGTGGCTTCAAGATGTGGAAGCGGGCCATCGAGCTGGGGCCCGACGGCGTGATCGCCGAGGTCAAGACCTCGGGTCTGCGCGGTCGCGGCGGCGCCGGCTTCCCCACCGGCGTCAAGTGGGGCTTCTTGCCCAAAGACGGCCGGCCGCGCTACCTGGTGGTCAACGCCGACGAAGGCGAGCCGGGCACCTTCAAAGACCGCTACTTCCTTGAAGAAGATCCCTTCCGCCAGCTGGAAGGCATCCTCATCTCGGCCTACGCCATCGGCGCCCACGTCTGCTACATCTACATCCGCGGCGAGTACTGGAACAGCAAAGACGTCACCAACGACGCCATCCAGCAGCTGTACAAGGCCGGCTGGCTGGGCAAAAACATCCAAGGCTCGGGCTTCGACTTGGACGTCTACGTCCACTCGGGCGCCGGCGCCTACATCTGCGGCGAAGAGACCGCCCTCATCGAGTCGATCGAAGGCAAGCCGGGCATGCCGCGCCTGAAGCCGCCGTTCCCGGCCAATTTCGGCGTGTTCGGTATGCCGACCATCGTCAACAACACCGAGACGCTGTCGGCCGTGCCGGTGATCCTCGAGATGGGACCCGAGAAGTGGTCGGCCCTGGGCAGCCCGAAAAACGGCGGCACCAAGCTGATGGGCGTGTCGGGCCACGTCAAGAAGCCGGGCCTGTTCGAAGTGCCGATGGGCACGCCGATGCGCGAGATCATCTACGAACTCGGCGGCGGCGTCTTGGACGACAAAGAGATTCTGGCCGTCATTCCCGGTGGTTCGTCGTGCCCGTTCTTGACCAAGGACGAGATCGACGTGCCGATGGACTTCGACGCGCTCAAGGGCGTGGGCTCGATGCTCGGCACCGCTTGCGTCACCGTCATCGCCGAAGGCACGGACATGATCAAAGTCATGAGCCGTGTCGCCAAGTTCTACCAGCACGAAAGCTGTGGCCAGTGCACGCCCTGCCGCCAGGGCACCGGCTGGATCCACGCGATCTGCCAAAAGCTGGACAGCGGCGCCGCCGGTCCGGAGGCCATCGACCTGCTGATCGACGCCTGCAACCAGATCGACGGCAACACCATCTGCGCCCACGGCGAGGCGGCTGCGTGGCCGATCCGCTCGATTTGCAAGAAGTTCCGGCCCCAGCTCGAAGCGGCGATTCGCGCCCGCATGGCGGCCTAACGGGTTAGCGCCAGCGCGACGAGCCGAATGGCTGGGTTGCGCTGCGAGGAGGACGGGATGTCCATGGAACTCATCCTGTTTTATGTGCTCGGCGGCGGCGCTCTGGCCTTTGCCGCGGCGATGCTGCTGCCCAACGTGGGCCGCAACCCCATCCACTCGGCGCTGTCGCTGGTTGGGTCGCTGTTCTGCCTGGCGGGCCTGTACGCGCTGCTGAGCGCACACTTGCTGTCGGCCCTGCAGATCATCGTCTACGCTGGCGCGGTGATGGTGCTTTTCACCTTTGTGATCATGCTGCTGAACCTGCAGCCCGACGAGATCCAACCCGTACGCCTGACCGCCATCAAGGTCATCGCCGGCATCATCGGCCTGTTCGTGTTCGGCAAGCTGATCACCGCGATCACCTTGGCGACCGGCGGCGCGCAAAGCGTGGACCTGACGCCCTACGCCGGCAAGCTGGAAGGCAACGAGTGGAAAACGCTCACCGCTGGCGGCTACGAGAACTACGGCACCATCCGCACCGTAGGCCGCATGCTGTACAGCACCTTCTTGGTACCGTTCGAGCTGGTGTCGGTCTTGCTGCTGGTAGCGGCGGTGGGCGCGGTCGTCCTGGCCAAGCGCTCGCTGCACTACATCGATCAGCCCGAGCCGCCGCCGGCCAAGCTGAACCGCCTGGCCAACAAGCCCGAGGCGGCGCCCGCCCACGACGATCACGGCCACCACTAGACGCCACCCACCAAACGGAGCCTGCCATGACCGCAATTCCTTTGGGACACCTGCTGATTCTGGCCGCTGCGCTGTTCACGCTGGGCATGATCGGCGTCATGACGCGGCGCAACGTCCTTGTGATGCTGATGTCGATCGAAGTCATGCTCAACGCCGTCAACCTGACCCTGGTGGCGTTCTCGCGCTACAACGGCTGGACCGAGGGTCATGTCCTGGCCTTCTTCATCATCGCGGTGGCGGCAGCCGAAGCGGCGGTGGGCTTGGCGATGGTGCTGGCTGTGTTCCGTCTGAAGCAAACCGTGTACGTCGACGAGCTCAAGCTCCTGAAGCGCTAAGTCTGACCGACTGAGGAGCCTTCCGTGGACTGGAATCCTTCTGCCTTCCTCCCCCTGATCGTCGGCCTGCCGCTGCTGGGCGGCATCGTGAACGGCTTGTTCGGCAAGCGGTTCTCGCGCGAGACGGTCTTCTTCATCTCCAACACCGCCGTGCTGGCGTCGTTCTGCTTGTCGGTGATGGGCTTCCTGTCGCTGCGCCAGGCGACGGCCGCCAATCCCGAGGCGGCGTTCCGCACCGAGCTGTTCCACTGGATCGCCGCGGGCAACTACTCGTTCGACATGGCGTTCTTGCTGGATCCGCTGTCGAGCGTGATGATCCTGGTGGTCACGGGTGTCGGCTTCCTGGTGCACCTGTACTCCACCTCGTACATGCACGATGACCCCGGCTACTGGCGCTATTTCGCCTACTTGAACCTGTTCATCTTCTCGATGCTGATGTTGGTGCTGGGCAAGAACCTGGCGATGCTGTTCATCGGCTGGGAAGGCGTGGGCGCCTGCTCGTACCTGCTGATCGGCTTCTGGTTCAAGGACATGGACAAGGCCGAGGCCGGGCAAAAGGCCTTTGTGGTCAACCGCATCGGCGACATCGGCTTCGTAGTGGCGATCTTCTTGCTGCTCGCCTACGGCAACGGCTCGGTCGACTACGATAACCTGAAGCTGCTGTTCTCGGACTCGGTCAAGACCCTGGCGCACGCGCCGACCATCACGCTCATCTGCCTGCTGCTGTTCGTCGGCGCCGCCGGCAAGTCCGCGCAGATCCCACTGTATGTCTGGCTGCCCGACGCCATGGCCGGCCCGACCCCCGTCTCGGCCCTCATCCACGCCGCCACCATGGTCACCGCCGGCGTGTACATGATCGCCCGCCTGAACTTTCTGTTTGCGCTGAGCCCCCACGCCATGACGGTGGTGATGGTGGTGGGCGCGCTGACCGCGCTGATGGCGGCGTCGATCGGCCTGGTGCAGAACGACATCAAGAAAGTCCTGGCCTACTCTACGGTTTCGCAGCTGGGCTACATGTTCATCGCCGTCGGGGCCGGTGCGTTCGCGGCGGGCGTGTTCCACCTGTTCACCCACGCCTTCTTCAAGGCTTGCTTGTTCTTGGGCGCGGGCGCGGTCATCCACGCCATGCACCACGAGCAGGATATCCGCAACATGGGCGGACTGCGCAAGAAATTGCCCAAGGTGCACGCCACCTTCCTCATCTCGTGCATCGCCATCGCCGGTCTGCCGCCGCTGGCGGGCTTCTTCAGCAAAGATGCCATCTTGGCGGAAACGCTGGCCTTCCATCCCGAGACCGAGAAGCTCGAGAAGTACTTCGAGCCCGGCTTCGAGCGGCAGGCCGAGGCGCAGGTCGCCACCGAAGCGCTGGCCAAGGGCAAGACCTTGGGCGAAGTGGACAAAAAGGACGTCGAGAAGAAGTCGTCCGAGCTGCGCAAGGCCTACGTCGAGTCCGTGCACGGCCTGGGCGTGTTCCGCAAGATCGCCTTTGGCCTGGGCCTGCTGGCCGCGCTGATGACGGCGTTCTACATGTTCCGCCTGTACTTCATGACGTTTGCCGGCGAGTACCGCGGCGATCACCACACCTGGGATCACGCCCACGACTCGCCCTGGCCGATGGCTTCGGCGCTGATCATCCTGGCGTTCCTGTCGGTGGTGGGCGGCTGGCTGGGCATGCCCTTCCACCACGGCGAGTGGAACAAGTTCTTCCAGTGGCTAGAGCCGGTGCTGGGCCGCGGCAAAGAGCTGGTGCACGGCCACTTGGAGCCTGCCATGGAGTACGGGCTGATGGCCGGCTCCACGGTGGTGGCGGCGATCGGCGTCGGCCTGGCCTGGTCGCTGTACAAGGCCGGCCCAAGCGAGCAAGTGGCCAAGATCGCAGCGGCTTCGGGCCCGGTTCACAACCTGCTGCTCAACAAATACTGGGTCGACGAGCTGTACTTCGCGGCGATCATCAAGCCCCTGCGGGCGGTGTCGCAACTGTTGTTCCAGTTGGTGGACCGCTTCCTGGTCGACGCCCTGATGGTGCGGGGACCGGGCTTGATCCTGCTCGGCCTGTCCAATGTGGGCCGTGTGGTGCAGAACGGCGAAGTGCAGGCCTACTTGGTGGGTCTGGTGGTCGGCGTCGCGGCGCTGGCGTGGTACTTCATCTAGCAGCTCCGACGTCGAGTTGTCCTTCGCGCCGGGCCCCTGGGCCACGCGCAACACCCAACGGGGAACGCCATGGACGGCACTTTCACCCAAGCTTGGCTGCAGACGGTCTCGGGCGGCGGTTTTCCGCTGCTGACGTCGCTCACGCTGTTGCCGATGCTGTTCGCCCTCTTCGCTCTGTTCATCCCGGGCGAAATGAGCTTTGCCCACAAGGCGATGTCGCTGGTCGGTTCGCTCATCACCGGCCTGTTGGGCCTGGTGGTGCTCGGCCAATTCGACCGCGCGGCCGTGGGCATGCAGATGGTCGACAACTTCAGCTGGATCCCCAGCTTGGGCGTGCGCTGGCTGGTGGGGGTCGACGGCCTGTCGCTGCCCTACGTCCTGCTGACTGTGGGCCTGACGCCGCTGGTCCTCATCGGCGCCTGGTCCGCCATCGAGAAGCGCTGGAAAGAGTTCGGCATCGCGATGCTGGTGCTCGAGACCGGCATGCTCGGCTCGCTGGTCGCCACCGACCTCATGACCTTCTACGTGTTCTGGGAGATCATGCTGGTGCCGATGTTCCTCATCATCGGCATCTGGGGTGGCAAGCAGCGCATCGCCGCCACCGTCAAGTTCTTCATTTACACCATGTTCGGCTCGCTGCTGATGCTGGTCGCGATCCTGTACCTGTACCACAAGGCCGGCGGCAGCTTTGTGCTGGCTGACCTGGCCGCCGTGCAACTGAGCGACAAAGAGCAGCTTTGGCTGTTCGCCGCCTTTGCCCTGGCGTTCATGATCAAGGTGCCGGTGTTCCCGTTCCACACCTGGCTGCCTGATGCCCACACGGAGGCGCCGACCCCGGGTTCGGTGATCCTGGCCGGCGTGCTGCTGAAGCTGGGCACCTATGGCCTGCTGCGCTTCGCGATCCCGCTGTTCCCGGCGGCGATGGGCAAGGCGGCGCCGCTGTTGGCCGTGCTCGCGGCAATCGGCATCGTGTTCGGCGCCCTGATGGCCTACGTGCAGACTGACGTCAAGCGCCTGGTGGCCTACAGCTCGGTGTCGCACTTGGGCTTCGTGATGCTGGGCATCGCGATTTTCAACGAAGAGGCCCTGCAAGGCGCGATCCTGCAGGGCGTCAACCACGGCCTGTCGACGGGCGCGCTCTTCCTTTTGGTGGGGTTCGTCTACGAGCGGCGCCACACGCGCGCCATCGCCGACTTTGGCGGGATCGCCAAGACCATGCCGGTCTACACGGCGTTCTTCGTGTTCATCACCATGAGCTCGATCGCCCTGCCCTTGACCAACGGTTTTGTCGGCGAGTTCCTCATCTTTGCCGGCTCGTTCAAAGAGGGCGTGCAGTCGTCGATCCTGCCCCCGGACGGCGGCGGCATGGCGTGGCGGACGATGGTGCTGACCTGCACCGGCGTGGCGACCTTGGGCATCGTGCTGGGCGCTGTGTACATGCTGTCGATGGTGCGGCGGGTGTTCTTTGGGCCGATCACCAATGCTGCCAACGAGCTGCTCAAGGACCTGACCTGGCGCGAGCGCTTCCTGGTCGGCACGATCTCGGTCTTCGTGCTGTGGATCGGCCTGGCTCCCGGCGGTGCGCTCAAGCTGAGCGAGACCACCGTGCACGCCATGGTACAGCCGCTGCGCCCGCAGATTCAGCAAGTCCGCTCCAAGGCCGACTTCCAGCGCGAGATGCGCAACGCGGCGATGCTTCGCCCCCAGCCCACGCGCTAGTCCAACGCTAGGTACTTCCAGGAGTCCGTCATGCTCCACGATTTGGTCCTGACCGCGCCGCTGCTGATCCTGCTGTTCGCCGCGGTGTTTACCCTGGTGGTCGACGCCTTCTTGCCGGCGGGCGACGACAACCGCCGCTTCTGGGCCTATTTTGGCGCGGCCGCGTCGGCGGCTTCGATCCTGGCTGCGGTGGGTCTGTGGAAGTTCGGTGGCTCGCTCGAGATGCACACCCCGGCCTTCGCCCAGCACCTGTCGATGAGCCACTACAGCCTGTTCTTCGTCGCGCTCACGGGCGTCTGCGCCCTGATCACACACTTGGCCAGCCCCAAGTACCTGAGCGAGCACGGCAGCGCCTGGGGCGAGTACTACGCGCTGTTGAATTTCGCTGCCTTCGGCATGGGCGCCATGGTCGCGTCCGAGAGCTTGCTGACCCTGTTCGTCGGCCTGGAAATCATGTCGATGGCCATCTACGTGATGGTGGCGATCAAGCGCACGTCGCAGGCCTCGGTCGAGGCCGGCATGAAATACTTCATCATGGGCTCGGTGGCCTCGGCCTTCTTGCTGTACGGCATGGCGTTCTTGTACGGCCTGTCGGGCGGCACGTCGTACCTCGAAATCAGCCGCGCCTTGAGCCAGCCCGGTGGCAACACGCTGTGGCTGAGCCTGGCCGTCTTGCTGACCAGCGCGGCGTTCCTCTTCAAAGTCGCGGCCGTACCGTTCCATATGTGGACGCCCGATGCCTATGAAGGCGCGCCCACGCCGGTCACCGGCCTGATGTCGTCGGCGGTCAAGGCGGCGGGCTTTGCGGCGCTACTCAAGTTCTTGTACGCCTGCCTGGGCGGCCCGGCGATGAATACGCTGCATGCCCAGGTGCCGACAGTACTGGCGACCATCGCGGTGGTGACCATGACGGTGGGCAACCTCCTGGCGCTGTCGCAAAAAAGCGCCAAGCGGACGCTCGCTTACTCGTCGATTGCCCACGCCGGCTACCTGCTGCTGGGTTGCGTCGCGGTGGTCGCGGATCCCCGCCTGCCTGGCTACATGCAGCCGACCGGCGCCGTGCCGTTCTACTTGGTGGGCTACGCCTTTGCGTCGCTGGCCGGCTTTGCCGCGCTGACCGTAGTGGGCAAGGGTGGCGAAGAGCGCACCGGCGAAGAGCAGCTGATCGGCTTGGGCCGCAACTACCCGTTTGCTGGCGCGGTATTGGCCCTGGCCATGATCTCGCTGGCGGGCGTGCCCCCCACGCTCGGCTTCTTTGGCAAGCTGCAGCTGGCGCGCGACGTGCTGGGCGTGGACGGTGGCAAGTTCCTGCCGCACATCATCATCCTGGTCCTCAACTCGGTGGTCAGCGCCTACTACTACCTGCGCATCACCGTGTGGGTCTACATGCGCCCCGAGCCCCGGCAGGCGCCCGAGTACATTCGCGAAACGTCGCTCACCTGGGCCATGGGCCTGGCGGCGGCGGGCATTGTGCTTGTCGGTATCCTGCCGCAGCGTGCTCTGCAGGCGGGCCAGCGCGGCGTGGCCACCATCCGCACCATCACGGCCATCAAGAACCTGCACTACGAGCAGGCCAAGCCGGGTGCGCAGCCTGTACGCGAGGCCGCCGTCAAGCGCCCGGCGCCCGAGGTCAAGCCCGTCGCCGACAATTGAGGCCCGCCCAGGACCATCGCCCTGCCGTTGTTGCGCTGACCTGCGCCGCGCTGATTGGCTGGCCGGGCGCAATTGCGGCGTTGGCACCAAGTGACCTGCCCAGCTGCCCCGCCAAGGCAAAAACGTGCATCGCCGTGGAGCTGTGGCTGCCGGCCGGCGACGAGCCCAAAGCTTGGCTGATCCGCCAGTTAGAGGCAGCCAACGACCGCCTGGCCGTCATCGACGCCGCTGTGCAGGTCACGGCGATTGCCGAATTGCCGTCTCAGCTCCGCCGGATCGACGCGGTGGCGCACCGCAACCGTCTGGGGGCACTCGGTCGGCAGACGCCGCTGCGGTGGTTCGTCGTGGACCACTTGGCCGACAACGTGGATGCGAGCCAGGTCCGCAAGGGCGTGACTTGGCGAAAGGACAGCGAGTTCTGGGTGATCGAGGCCCAGAGCGCCTGGAGGTGGGTGCTCGCGCACGAGCTGGGCCACGTCCTGGGCCTGCCCCACAGCAGCGAGGCCGCGTCGATCATGAACAAGACGCCGCGGGCTTGGCCGCCGCCGTGGCGCATCGGCTACACAGCCAAAGAGCAGCCGGTGATGCGCCGCAAGCTGGCCGAGCTGCTCAAGTCCGGGCAGCTCAAGCTTATTCGCTAGTTGAACTCGACCTTATCGACCAAGACCGCGGTGTCGTAGATCGAGTCGCCGACGTCGCTGGCAAAGAAGCGCAGCAGCACCGAGCCCTTGCCGGCGAACGGCGAGATGTCCTTGGTGGACTGCACCCACGGTGTCATGTAGACGCCGCCCTGATCAAAGCCCACGTCGGCAGGCGTCAAGCCCTTGTACTGCGGGCCGCCGTCGCAGAGGTCGTCGACTTTGGCGCTGACCAGGGTGATGTTGGCGGCCTTGCCGTTGACCATGCCTTCAAAGCGGCCGGTGAACGAGTCTTGGAAGGTCGAGCCGCAATACTCCTTGAATTCCTCGGAGTAGTACTTCCACCAGAAGCTGGCCTTGGTCTTGCCTTCGGGGATACAGAAGCGCTGGTTGACCTCGCCGGTCTGCGCGGTGTAGCCCAGGCCCGTCGAGATGATGCCCATGAACTTGCCGCCCACCGGTACGGTCGAGCCCAGGCGCGAAATCACACGGCCGTCGCCCGACTTGATCCAGCCCTGGAGATTGCCCGTCTCCCACGACGGGTTGATGATGTCGCTGAAGAACGCATCCAGGTTCTGCGCGCCCACCAGCGAGAACTGCGTACCTGGATTGCCCGTGTCGCCGATCTGCACGTGCGCCACGCCCGACAGCTTCTTGTCGGCGACGATGTTGGTCAAGAAGGTAGTGCCCCACTGGACGGCGAAGTCGTTGCGGACCGGGCCGGTGAAGCCCGACACGGCGGCGGCGCCGGCGGCAAAGAGTTCGCCCGCCATGGTGCCGTTGTACAAGCTGCGGCATCCGCCCAGGTAGACAAGGCTCTTGGGATAGGGTTCGGTCGCGTGGCGGCGGATGAAACTGGGCAGGATGCCGTAGGTGCCGTCCGAGCCGATGATGACGCGGCCGCGGCGCAGGTCGGCGGTCAAGTGGTCGACGCACACGCCGTTGCCACCCGCCTGATTGATGACGCACTCAGACTCGGGGCCGCAGGCCTTGGACTCGCTGCAGGTACCGGGGTTGGCCCCGTTTGCGCCAAAGTAGTTGCACGAGACCGCGTGGCCGGTCCACACGGTCTCTTGCGAGCCGGGGTGCTGCCAGTCGTACGTGGACTTGGAGCCCGCGTCCATCGTGCCAAAGTTGGCGTCGCCGTGATTGGCCATGGCGGTGATGCCGTACAGGTACATCTGGCGGTAGTAGTGCAGGTCGGCCGCGGTACCCTTGCCCATGTCGACGGTGTAGGCTGGACAGGCCGTGGCCTTCAGGATGTCGCCAAAGGACGCGATCTCGTCTTTGCCGAACTCGGCCGCCGCAGGATCGAGCAGCAACGCGCGCTTGCTTTGCACCTGAACGGTGGACAGCGCCAAGTTCGGGTCCGTGCCGGGATCGCCCGCTGCCGGAGCGTCGCCGCCGCCGCGGTTGCCGTCTTTGCGCACGTTGACGGCGCCCAGCAGACCGTTGTTGAAGCGGACCCACACGCCGGTGCCGGGGGTCTCGCCCGCATCGGCGACGTCGGGATTCGACTTGAGCGCCGCGATGATGGCCGCCTGGTCCCCCGCGTCTTTGGCCGACTTCAAGGCGCCCACGACTTGATTGCACTCGGCACTGGTGATGTCTTTGACCACGTCGATGACCAGCACATCCGAGTAGGCCGTCACGGTTTGGGTGCCGGCGTTGACCTGCACCGACGCGCGCAGTCGGACTTGGCCAGGCTGGGACTCGGTCACGTTGATCTTGCGCGAATAGATGCCGTCGCCCTTGATTTCGTCGCCCGAGCTGCCGCTGAGAGCCCCGTCGTCGTCCATCACGCCGTAGGTGGTCATGGTGCCGTTGTTGGCGTCGACGCGGAACAACTTGACGCTGCCCTTGAGCACGTTGGTGGCCTTGCCCACGGCGATGGTGGCGTTGATGGGGGTATTCTTGCCCACCTTGACCACGCCGGGGTTGGCGCGCAGGCGGTCCTGGAACTGGAACACGGGGTTGTAGGTCACGACCAGCGTGTCGGTCACCTGCTCGGTGGCGTTCTTGGCGGTGACGGTGACCACGTTGTCGCCGGGCACCAGCGTGATCGGGTCGCTTTGGAAGAACGGGGCGCCGTGGGCGCTGCCCGAGCCGCCGGTGTCGGTGCTCCAAGTGATGCTGTCGGCGTTGCCGAACACGACGCCCGCGACCTCGACGATCGCGCCCGAGACCACGGCGTGGCCGCGACCCGATGGGCCCACGATGCGGACGCGCAGCTCGGGCGAGACGTAGGGACCGCCGCCCGGGATGACCGTCGAGGCGTCGTCGCCGCCGGTGCCGCTGCCGGTGTCTTCGCCGGGATTGTCGGTGCCGCCGCCAGTGCTGTCGGGACTGCCGCCGCCGCCCAGATCGTTGCCGATGTACTGGCCATCGGGCAAGTACTGATTGTAGGCCGAGTTGTTCTGACCATTGGGCGTCGCGCTGCAAGCCGAGAGTGCGGCGGCGAGCAGGGTGGCGCCGATCAAAGAAGCAGCAAACGCGGGCAGCGTGACGGAGGGCGCGGAGCGTGCGAACATGGGGCCTCGGGTGGCGGCGAAGGGACCCAGGTGGGGCGCCGCGACGAACGAAGCAGGATACCGTTCTAAGCCACATGCGTCAAACCAGAAACGACATACGGCAAGCCAAAAATACCGCCGAGCCGGGGCTGTTCCCACAAGGTCCGTGGCCCGCCACGCAGCCTTTGCGCCTATGGGCGACCACGTTGGAAGGGCTGGGTCCCATCGCCCAGGACGAACTGGCGGCGCTGGGTGCCGAGGTAGCGCGCGACGGCGATGACCTGCGCCTGTCCGTGCCGCCGACTCGCTTGGTGGCTCTGCTGGCGCGAGTCCGCACCGTGGAGCAGATCCTAGTGCAGCTGGGCACCGCCAGGGCCGAGTCGGCTGCCGATCTGGACGCGCTGGCCGATCGTCTGGGCCAAGGCTGGCTCGCGGCCGACGCCGATTGCCACGTCAAAGTCCACACGGTGGGCTGCTCCGCGGATCGCGCGCGCTGGGTGCAGGCCAACCTGCAACGCCGCTTGCCCAGGGGTCAGGGCGCTCGGCAAGTGCTGCATCTGCGCGTGTTCCGCGATCGGGTCGAAGTGGCGCTAGACCCGGCCGGCTGGCCGTTGCACCAGCGCGGCTACCGACTAGAGCCCGGCGAGGCCCCGCTGCGCGAGACCGTGGCGGCGGCCCTGTTGCTGTGGGCAGGCATGCAAGCCGAGATGAACATTTGGGATCCCACCTGTGGCTCGGCCACGCTGCCTATCGAGGGCCTGCTGCTCTACCAGGCGCTCGAGCGCGACTGGGCCTGCCGGAGCTGGAACGCATTGCCGGTGCAAGAGATCCCCGCCGCGGCGCCCGCCTTGGCCCACGGCTGGGCCGGCGACATGGCGGCTGAGTCGGTCGAGCGGGCGCGGCGCAACGTGGAACGCGCGGGTTTGTCAGACCGCTTGGTCGTGCAGCACGCCGAGATGGCGCAATGGCGGCAGACTATGGGCGATTTTGGCCTGGTGGCGGGCAATCTGCCTTGGGGCTTGCGCTTGGGTCAACGGGCCGACGCGCGCCGCACCGCGCAGCGCTGGGCTGCGGTGGTGCGCCGGTCGGCCGCGGGCTGGCGGGCCGCTGTGGTGGTGGCCGAACCGCAGCTGGCCGAAGCCCTGGGACTGGACGACTGCGAGACCCTGCGCTGCCGCGCGGGCGGCCACGCCGTGTGGCTGGTGCGGGGCACCGTGCGCCGCCTACCCCCAACCGGAGCCGTACCGTGAGTCCAGTTCCATCCGAATCGAATCGCAAACTCGGGCAATTATTCGGGCCCAAACCGGGGTCCCCGCCTGATTCTCGCCAGTTGCAGAACGGGTCAGAAAGCCGTACAGGCGCGAATCAGGTGGGGTGCGTATGAGCCAAACCAAGCGGATGCTACCGCAGTGCCTTGTGTCCCCCCACGGCTGCCTGCCGGGCGCCGAGCCGCAGCACCACCAAGGTCGCGCCGGTGCCGGGGTCTTGCTGCTCCACGGCCTGACGGGTTCGCCCGCCGAGCTGGCCGCGCTGGCGCAGCCGCTCCGCGACTCGGCAATGTCCCTGGCCATGCCCGTGCTTGCAGGCCATGCCACTCAAGTTGGTGCGTTGGCGGCCACGAACTGGCGCGATTGGCGCGCCTCGGCCCAGGCCGCGCTGCAGTGGCTGAACGGCCACTGTTCCACAGTCCACATCGTCGGTTTCTCCATGGGTGCGCTGCTCGCGACGTTGCTGGCCGCGGAGCAAGAGCCCGCGCGCCGCGGCAAGGTGGTGCTGCTGGCGCCGGCGTTTGCGCTGCGGCCGGTCGAGCGCGCCGCGACGCGTGCCCTGCAACGGCTGGGCTGGCAGCCGATCTTGCGCGCCCGCCCGGCTGTGCGTCCTGGCCCACGCTACGACGCGATGCCGATCCGGTCGGTGGCCCAGCTCCTTGAGCTCCAAGAGTTTGTTGTCGATCGCGTCCAGCCCCTGGCCCAGCCCGTGCTCGTGGTCCACGGCGATCGCGACCTCACCATCCAAGCCGGCCCGGCCCTGCAGGCGGTTCGGCAAGTGCTGGGCAGCGAGCCCAGGCTGCGCTTGGTCCGCGGCGGCGAGCATCTGCTGCTGCTGGGGCCGCATACGGCGACGATTACGAGTGAGATTATGGACTTTCTTGCGGTGTAGCGGCGTTCACACGCCCAGATCGGCGCGGATGTCCTTCATGTCTTCGGGGATCCACAGCCGCAGGTGCAGGTGGTCGCGGTGGCCGGGCGAATTGCGAATCAGTGCGCCACCATTGCTGCCCTTGGGGCCGTATTGGAACAGGCTGCGCAGGCGCGTTTCGGCCACGCCCTTGGTGACGGCGTACGCGTAGAGCCGGCGCTGGACCGCGGGCGCCATGAAGATCGCCGCCACGTGGCCGGTCTGTTCCAGGTAGTCGACCAGGTGCCAGGTGCGCTCGTAGTCGATGTCGTCTAGCGCCGGCGTGCCCCAGTCCTTGCGGTTGGCTTCCTTGGTGTAGTAGCCGATGTCCACGTCTTGGCCCGAGCGATGCGACTTGTGCCGCCCCAGCTTGCCGCCCCCTTGACGCGACAGCGAGCCGACGATCGCTGGGTGGCGCTGCGGCCAGCGGCGGGCCACATCGGCAAACGCCTGGCGCAGCAGCTGCACGGTCTGGGGCCGGCCCCACTTGCGATCCAGGTTTTCGCCCATTTGAATGCCAGGGCCGGGCAGCAGTTGCGCGCCCTCGCCAAAGCCCGACACCGAGCCGTGCGCGATCGGGACCTGCACCGTCGTGCCAACCGGCAAGACCGGATCCGCGCCGCGAGCAAACGGAATGTGGTTGACCAGGGCCACCAGCGACGGCGACGTAAAGTAGCGATAGGCCACCGCGCGCACCGTGTCGCCCAACTTGGCGACCGTCTTGCCGAGCCGGATGGTGTTGCGGGTAGAGGCGCCAAACGATCGCTGTGCCCCCTCTTCGGTCGCGTCGGGGCTGATGCCCAGTTCGCGCAGATCCTCGGGCGAGATCGTCTGGTCCTCGCCGATTTCTTGGCTGTCGCTCGAACTGGCCAGGGCGGTACCGGCAGCGCCAAGCGTGCCCGCGGCGACCACCAGGGCGAGCAGCGGGGCCAGCAGCATTGCCAGCAGCGGCGGCAGGGTGCCAAGGAACAAGGGGTTCTTTTTCAACGTCATGCAGTGGTCCCGCGCCCCAGAGGGGCGTAGTAGGCGTTGGCGCGTGGTGGGCTGCGCGTTCACATGTCCAGGAACAGCGACGCCGAACGAAGGTACGCGAGCCGCCGGCCTGCGACAACCAAAAACCGCCATTAGGCCGGCCAGCAGCGGATGTTTGACAGATAGCTTTTGCTTTACAAGCCGTTACCTGTCGCTCGCGCATTGCCCGCGACAGAGCCGTGACACGCTTGGTGTTTCGATTTGATTTTCGCCACTTGAATCAGGACACACGCACTTGGATCGCACTGTGGCCGGTCAGGGCAGGGGGTGTGGTGTCATTCTGATTATCGCTTTGAATTCGGCATGATCTAGCGCACGGCTGTCAAATTGGCATCAATTGCGTCGCGAACGATCAAGGCCGCCGCCAGCCCGGCCGTCTCGGCGCGCAGAACGGCCCGGCTCAGGCAAACCCGTTCAAATCCTGCATGATCTAGGCAATTCCACTCGACTGCCGACAGACCGCCCTCGGGCCCTACCACCACCACGACCTGCCGAATTTCTTGACTCGCCGCCAAGGCGCGCTGCACACCGCGCTGCAGACCCAGGGGAGGCATGGCTTCGTCACAGGTAAATGCGGCAATTTGCAGAGGTAATTCACCAGCGAGCGAGTGCACAAATTGCGCGATCGTAGTCGGCGCGGCCACCCGGCACAGGTGCGCACGGCCACACTGCTCGAACGCTTCTTGGGCAATCGACTGCCAGCGGGCCTGCTTGTCCGCCGCCTTGCTCGGGTCGATCCGCACGACGCTGTGATCGCACGCCAGCGGCACCAACGTATCCACGCCCAGTTCCGCTGCTTTTTCGACCAGCCAGTCCCAACGGTCGCCCTTGATGAGGCCCGCAGCCAACGTCACAGCCACGGCAGGCAGAGGTTGAGTCGGCTCAACGTGGTCGATCTGAAAGACCTCTTGCTGGTAGCGGACGTGCACGCGGCGCCCTGCCCCGTCGGCCAGGGTCAACGCGGTGCCCGGCGCCAGGCGCAAGACACGATCCAGCCGATGGCGGACCTCGGCTGGTACCGACAAGCAATCGCCAGTGATCTCGCCCAGACTTACAAGGAGTTGCCGCATCTTGGGCTAGTCCGGGGCGCGCAAGACCAGGCAGGCCCACGCGCCTTGCGTCGCCGTGCTCTGCAGCTGCATGCCTTGATCGACGTACACTTGCGCCACTTCGTCCGACTCGCGGGCCAGGATGCCCGAGAGGATCAGCGCCCCCCCAGGCTGCACGGTCCCCACGACTTGGGGACACAGCGGCACCAGCACGCTGGCCAGGATGTTGGCGACCACCAATGGGAACCGCTCGGGCGCCACCACCTGCGGATCGCCGGAATGCAGCAGCGTGACTTGATCCTGCACGTGATTGAGCGCCAGGTTGGTGCGGGCCGTGGTCAGGGCCGCGGCATCGACCTCGGTGCCCACCGCGTGCCCCACACCCAGGCGCGCCGCCAGGATCGCCAGGATCGCCGAGCCGGTCCCCAGGTCCAGGGCGCGCAGCTTGGACAGGTCGATCGCGCGCGCGCCCTGCTCGTCCGACCAATGGAGCAGCGCTTGGGCACACAATTGCGTGGTCTCGTGGCTGCCGGTGCCAAAGGCCATGCCGGGATCGATGGCGATCCGCACCAAGCCGGGGCGATCCGGGCCCTGCTCCCACGCTGGCTCGATGCGCAGGCGCCCGCCCAGGTCGATCGGCTTGTAGTGCAGCTTCCAAACGCGATTCCAGTCCTGCTGCTCCACTTCGCGGGCGATCACGTCGATGGCCAGGCCCAGTTGCTCGCCCTGCCGGCGCAACGCCGCCACCGCCGCTTCCGCGTGCTCGGGCGCCACGTACAGGCGCACGCGCGAGTAGCCCTGGTCCAAATCGCCGCCCGCCAGACACAGCGCGTCTTCGACCTGGATGCCATTGGGCGACAGCAGCCACAGCACACCTTCTAGCTGCGGCAGGATGCGCTCGGGCAACGTGAGCTGCAGCTCGACGCAATCGATGGCTCCGCTCACGACGCAGCCTCCAATTCTACAAGCACGGCGCCTGTTTCCACCGCCTGGCCCACGGTCACGGACACGCTCTTGACCACGCCGCCCGCGGCGGCGCGCACGTCGTTTTCCATCTTCATCGCCTCAAGCACCGCGACCACGCCGCCCTCGGGCACCACGTCGCCGGGCTGCACGGTCAAGCGCACCACCCGGCCCGGCATCGAGGCCTTGATGTGGCCGCCTTTGCCGCCCTTGCCACCGGCGCCGCCCTGCAGCCAACTCTCGCGGACGTCGGCGACCTCGTAGCGATAGTCCTGATGGCCAGCCACCACCACCACTTCGCCGCGCTCGCGGTAGTGGCGCGCCAAGATCTGGCCCAGTCCCTCGCTGCGCACGGCGGTGCGGCCATCCGGCAGGCGGTGCAATTGCAGCACGATCTCGCGGCCCTCGCTGCGCAGCACGACTTCGTGGCCGCGGTCGGCGATCAGTTCGACGCTGCGGCTGTGTCCGCCGCGGCTGACGGAATACTCAGTGCCCATGGAACCCCCAAAAAACTGCAAGTGGTTTCCCCGGATCGATCGTTCTAGCGGCCGCGCAACCCTTGCGCGCGAGCATGGTAGGCCCAAGTCGATTCCTGACGCGGCGCGCCGTCTTGACGCGGCTGAACCGCCTGCCGATGGGCCACAACCACCGCATAAAGCGCAGCCAGGTTGGGATCTTGCGGGATCGCCTCCAGCGGCGGCAACGTCTTGACCACGCCCGTGTCGTAGGGCCCGACCGCAAAGGCCTCGCTGGCCAGCACTTGCTGCAAGTGGGCGATGTTGTTTGCAATACCCGAGATTTCGAACAGATCGAGCGCCGACCGCATGCGCGCGATGGCGTGCTCGCGCGTGGGCGCCCAGGCCGACAGCTTGGCGATCATCGAGTCGTAGTGGTTGCTGATGACGTCGCCTTCGCAAAACCCGTCGTCGACCCGCAGCCCTGGCCCGGCTGGCGGCCGATAGACGTGCAGCGGACCGGGCGACGGCAGGAAGCCGCGCGCCACATCCTCGGCGTAGATGCGGCATTCGATGGCGTGGCCGCGCTGGACGATCTGCGCCTGCGTCCACGACAGCGGCAGCCCCTGGGCCACGCGCAGCTGCTCGACCACCAGGTCGGTACCCGTGACCAGCTCGGTGACCGGATGCTCGACCTGCAGGCGCGTGTTCATCTCCATGAAGTAGAAGTGCTCTTGCGGATCGACCAAGAACTCGATCGTGCCCGCCCCCTCGTACGCCACGGCCTTGGCGGCCTGCACCGCCACTTGGCCCATGGCCAGGCGGGTCGCGTCGGACAGGTGAGCAGCGGGCGACTCCTCGATGATTTTCTGGTTGCGGCGCTGCACCGAGCACTCGCGATCGAACAGGTGCACAGCGTTGCCGTGACGATCGGCCATCACCTGAATCTCGATGTGCCGCGGCCGCACGATGGCTTTCTCGATGTAGACCGTGGGGTCCTTGAAGTAGGACACCGCCTCGCGGATGGCCCCGTCAAAGGCCGCCGGCAACTCGTCGGCGCTGTGGACCAGGCGGATGCCGCGACCGCCGCCCCCCGCCGCCGCCTTCAGCATCACGGGATAGCCAATTTCGCCCGCTAGCTGCTGGGCCTCGGCCAAGTTCTGCAGCGGCTCTAGCGAACCCGGCACCACCGGCACACCGGCCTTGTGCATGACCTGGCGCGCCAGCGTCTTGGTGCCCATCTGCTCCATGGCGTGCGCGCCGGGTCCCACAAACGTCAGGCCGGCCGCGTCGCAGGCACGCCGAAACTCAGCATTCTCGCTTAGGAAACCATATCCAGGATGGATGAACTGCGCGCCGGTCTGCTTGGCCGCTTCGATGACCTTGTCGCCGCGCAGGTACGACTCAGCCGTCGGCGGCGGGCCCAAGCGCACAGCCTCGTCGGCAAACCACACGTGGCGGGCGTCGGCGTCGGCGTCGGAATAGACCGCGACGGTGCCCAGGCCCAGCTCGCGGCAGGCGCGCATGACGCGAAGGGCGATCTCACCGCGATTGGCGACTAGAACTTTGGCTCGGGTGGACATGGTGTTGTGGGCCTCATGCAAGCGAACGGCCGCGGATTCTGAACTGAGCGCACGGCCGTGACAAGCGCCGGGCCGGCAACCGCGCACGTGGCAGGTTGCGCTTGATCTATGCGGCCGTCGCCACTAATTTGCGCCGCCCGCCGCCGCGGGACGCGAGCTCAGGATGCAAGTGGGAATTGGACTGCTGCTGGCCCAGGCAACCCCCAGCGAGGGCCTGTCGCCCGGCGGAATTGCCGCGCTGGTCGCCATGCTGGTGCTGGTGGGCCTGGTGGCGTGGCGGGTGCTGCGGGCCCAGCGCGGCCAGCAACAGCAGCGCATGGCCGATCTGGACGGCCCCACGCGCCGCGACGTGTTGCTGGAACAGGCCACGCAAGTCGCGGCGAACAAGGGCCGATCGACCGAGCAGGAGTACCTGCGTGCCGGCTTGAAGAAGACCCGCCAAGAAGGCTTTGTCGCCCGCCTGACCAAGCTTTTTGGCGAGCACCAGTTGGACGACGCGCTGGTCGAGCAGATCGAAGAGGTCCTGTTCCGCGCCGATCTGGGCGTCAAGACCACCCAAAGCCTGATCGCCGAACTGAAAGCCGAAGCGGCCAAGAAGGAACTGAGCGACCCCGCGGCGGTGTGGCAGCGTCTGCGGCAGAAGTCCGAAGACCTGTTGGTGTCGGTTGGGGCCCGCCCGCTGGTCACGGCAGCCGCCGACGGACCGGCCGTATGGATGGTGGTGGGTGTAAACGGCTCGGGCAAGACCACGACCATCGGCAAGCTGGCGCACCGCCTGGCCGGCGAGGGCAAGAAAGTGCTGGTTGCCGCGGGCGATACCTACCGCGCCGCGGCCGTGGATCAGCTGGAAGTGTGGTGCCAGCGCGCCGGTGTGCCGATTCACCGCGGCAAGGACGGCGCGGATCCGGCCAGCGTGGCGTTTGCGGCCGTAGAGCGCGGCAAGGCCGAGGGCTTCGATCTGGTCATCGTCGACACCGCCGGGCGGCTGCACACCAACCACAATCTGATGGAAGAGCTCAAGAAGTCGTGGCGCGTCTGCGGCAAGGCCCAGGCCGGCGCGCCCCACGAAGTGCTGCTGGTGCTGGACGCAACCATGGGTCAGAACGCGGTCAAGCAGGCCGAACAGTTCCGCGATGCGGTGGCCGTGTCGGGCATCGTGCTGACCAAGCTGGACGGCACGGCCAAGGGCGGCGTGGTGCTTGCGATTGCCGAGCAGCTGCGGCTGCCCGTCAAGCTGGTGGGCGTAGGCGAGCGGATGAGTGATTTGCGCGATTTTGACCCGCACTTGTTCGCCCAGGAACTTTTTGACACGGATGCGGACTGAATCTGGTGTGGACTGGAACCGGTTCCGTCCGAATCGGATCGAAAACTCGGGCAATTCTTCGGGCCCGAACCGGGGTCCCCGCCTGATTCTCGCCAGTTGCATGGCGGGTCCGGGAAGCCGTACAGGCGTGGATCAGGTGGGGTGCGTATGAGCAGGGACCGGCCCGCTCGCCGGCAGTGCGCCAAGGCCCCCGGAACTTGCGTGGTATTTCGCCCGCGCGCTTGGTACCATGCCCGGCGGCCAATCGGTGCCGCAAGTGCAAGGCGTATGCAACTGAACCTCGGGATTCTTCTAGTTGGGACCGCTCTGACCGGGCTGTTGCAGGCTGGCTCGGCCCAAGCCGAAGAGGTTGGGCTGGCGGGCGACGCCAGCGCCACCTGCGATCGGCAACTGCTGCTGCGCAACATTGGCGCCAAGCCGATGACCATCACGCTTCCTGGCGTGACTCCTAGACAATTGGCAGGCTACCGGGTGGCGCGGTGGTGCTCGCCGGGTCCTGAAGTGGCCTGGACCGCCAGCACATCCGGTTGGCTGTACCGCGGTCAGGCCACCATTGGCCTGGGCGAGCGGCGCATCGTGACGCTGGCGACCCCGGGCGCAACGCTGGCCGTGACCAATTTGACGGGGGAGCCGCAGGCCCTGGCGCTGGACGGCTCCGTCGTGGCGCGGCTGGCCCCCGGCGAAAAGCGCACACTGGGTCCCATCATTGCCGGCGAACGCGAGATCCAGGCCAAGTCGCTGCGGAGTTCCGCAGTGTGGGCAACGACGCTCAAGCTGCGCCCCGGCGCGACCGTGCAGCTCCGCTTGCCGGCACCGCAAGGCGCGCTCCGCCTGCAGAATCCGTTGGACGAACTGGCCGCGCTGGCGGTGGACGGGCGGGCGCTGGGCAACGTCGAAGCCGGCGCCAAGCTGGTGGCCCTGGGATTTGCGCCAGGCGGCCACGAAGTGCAGTGGGCAGCGCGCGACTCGGGCAAGGTGGTGCGCGAGGTAGCTCAGGCCGACGATCCGCGCGAGCGCGCTTCGCCGCGGGTGCGCGTGGCGCTGCACAATCGAACCGGCGAAGCCTTGGATACCCCCTCAGGTTTGCGCGACGTGGCGGCCACGGTGGCGCCGCGCGCCAAACTGACCTGGAGCCTGCCGCGCGGCGAATACGGGGTGGTGCTGACCGGCCAGCGCTCTGGCCTCCCCTATCGTCTGGACATCCGCAAACGCGGCCCGGCAACGCTGCAATGGGACATTCGCCGCCCGGTTGCCACGTTGCGGCTGGTCAACGCCTCGGGCCAACCGATCCAAGTCGAAGTGCCGACCCTGGGGCCGCTGCCGATGGGCACGGGCACGCGGGCGATGCTGAGGGTGCCGGCGGGCAAGCTGGCCCTAACCGCGAACTTGCCAGGTCGAGATAAGCCATTGGATGTCAAGATGTTCTTGCGCGGCAACCAAGAAGCGGTGTGGAACATTGCCGCGGCGTCGACCTACGTGGTGGCCAAGAGCAGTTGGAACACGGCGGTCGAACTGTACGTGGACGAGCGCCGTGCCGGCACCATTCGGCCCAACGGGGACTACCGATTGCCGCTGCTGGCGGGCCGGCACCGCATCGAGGCCCGCGTACCTTCTGCACAATGGCGCGAGACGGCCCGGATCGACGTGCACGACGGCGACCACGGCGAGGTCCAATTCACGCCGCCCGGCGGGGCGCTGCATCTCGACAACGACTCGGACCAGGCCTTTGCGCTGTGGATCGACGGCCGCAAAGTGGCGACGGTGGCGCCAGGTCGCTCGGTGATGCTGCCGGCCGGTCCGGGCGCCGTGCACGGTCAAGTGGCGGCGCCGGGGCAGGATCCCAACCCGCGCACGGCCCACGTCTTGCCGACCCAGCAGGTCCAAGTTGCCGGCCCGAATGCCCAACAAGTTGAGATCGAGCTGATCAACCGCAGCGGGGGCAGCGTGGACGTGGGCCTGGATCAGTTGGCACTGCAACCTCTGGCCAACGGCGCGCGCCGCAGTCTGGGGCGCTTGCCGCTAGGGACCCACTTGGTGCACATGCGCCGTGGTGACACCGACCTGCGCGCCGAAGTCCGCCTGGATGGCAGCCGCGCGACGGTGCAGGTCGAATTGCGCCCAGCCGGCGACTAGATCCGCGGCCAATCCGCCGGCGTGGCTGCCGAGATTTAGTTACCGCTGAACTGCGCCGGACGCTTGGCCAAGAACGCGGCCATGCCTTCTTTCTGGTCCGCAGTGGCAAAGCAGCGACCAAACGCTTGCGATTCCAACTCAATCGCAGCTGGCAGACCGACATCGGCGCCTGCTTCGATGACGCGCTTGGCCTCAGCGACCGCCAGCGGACCGCGCGAGGCGATGCGCGCCGCGAGCTCGATGGCCTTGGGCAGCAGCGCCTCTGGCTCGTGCAGCTCCTGCACGACACCCAACCGCAGCGCCTCGTCCGCGCCAAAAACGTCGCCACTCAAAGTCCAGCGCTTGGCGCCGTGACGGCCCAGGATGCGCACGAGCCGCTGCGTGCCGCCAAAGCCGGGGATGACGCCCAGGGTCGTCTCGGGCACGCCCAGCTTGGCCTTGGTCGAGGCGAGCACGATGTCGCACGCCAGCGCCAGCTCCAGGCCACCACCCAAGGCGAAACCGTTGACCGCCGCGATCACGGCAAAACGCATCGCCGCGATCTTTTGCATGATGGCCGCGCCGGCCCGGCTGAATTGCTCCGCCTCGGCCGCGCCAAAGGGCTGCATGGCGGCAATGTCGGCGCCAGCGACGAAGGCACGGTCGCCGGCGCCGGTCAAAACGACTGCACCCACCGCGGGGTCGACTGCCAGCTCGTCCAACCGTTGATCCAGGCGCACGAGCACCTGCATATTCAACGCGTTGAGAGCCTTGGGCCGGTTGATGGACACGATGGCCACCGCTTCTTGGCGATCGACCAGTACCAACTCGTCCATGGCAGCACCCCGCAGCGGGTGAGATGGGTCCAATACTCTAGCGAGCTTACTTGCCGCCGCGCTTGCTGGCCTTCAACGGGTTGACCATCTTGGTGTCAACCTTCTTCTCGACCTTGGCGTGCGTCGCGAAATTGCACATGCCGCCAGCCCACTTGGCCGCGGGGTTCTGGTACACGTTGCAGTAGGCCACGCTGTCCGACAGGCGGACGTGGCCGCAGCCGACACACTGCGAAGCCACGGCCTGGAAGCCGAACTTGGCGAAACGGGCTACGGTGGCGGCATCGGCGGCGGGAGCGTTGATGGCGTCGCTCATGGGATTCCTCGGGTCGACCGGTCGGTCGGGCAAGCGCAACCTGGCGGCACCGTTCGCTCTGGCTCGACCTTTGCGAGCATGGCGGGGTGCACAGGCGGCGGCGCCCCGCAGACGGCCAGGCCGGGCGGGGCAAAAGCGGCGCGCAGTCTAGGGTTGAAGGGAAGCCATGTCAACCGCGCCCACCCGAGATCGCCACGGTCGCGCCGATCAACTGGGGCCGCTATCCGGCAACACACTGGCCTTTGACGCACTTCTGATCGCCGTTGCACGGGTGGCCCAAACACGACAAAAAGCCCATGCAGCCCCACGAGATCGGCGGTGCGCAGATGGCCCCCACGCCGTTGTCGCTGGGGACGCAGAAGGTGGCCTCGCCACCGTAGGGGCAGTCGTTGTTGCTGGTGCAGGCGCTGGGGTGCGCGCAGTAGCTGGCGCCGTTCTTCAGGGCACAGCGGCCCGAGGCGCACTCGTAGTCGGCCTTGCACGACTCGCAGAACTGCTTGGTTCCCTGCGCGCAGGTCTCTACGCCCTTGCCGCCCACATTCTTGAAACAATAGGCTTTGCTCGAACCCTTAGGCTGGCTGCAGATCGTCCCGGCGGGGCAGCCGCCGGCCGCTCCCATGGTGCAGAACTGGGCGCAGAAGCGCTCGCCGGTGCTGGCGGCGTAGTGGCAATCCAGGCCCGCGCCGCAGTCCCCCGGGCCGTTGCAGGGGCTGCATGCGCTGCCGTCGCCCTTGCAGGTGCCCGCGTCGGGCTGGCATGCAAAATCGTCGATGCCCGAGCCGAATTGCTTGCAGGTCGACGCCGGGCCACAAGTGGAGTCGCCCAGCGCGCAGTGTTGGCTACAGAAGTTGCCGTTGGCGCCCTTGAGGCAAAAGACCTTGTCGTTGTTGATGCCGGGCGAGGCGTCCCAGCAGTCCGAGTCTTGCCCGCAGGGATTGCAGAAGCGCGGCGGCGTGCAAATCAGATTGCCTGACTGCGGGTTGCAGAACAGGCCGACTGGGCATTCGGCGCTCGTGCTGCAAAGCGACGAGCAGATGCCAGCGCCCGTGGCGGGATTGGTCTCGTAGCAGTTGAGGCCCTTGGATTTGCAGTCGTCGTTCTTGGCGCAGACCGTGGCGTAGCCGCCCGGATTGTTGGCATCCAGAATCAGCACTTCTTTCAGGCCGCCGTCTTTACTGCCCAACGCGTCCAAATTGCTGGAGCCATCTTGGCTGCCATTGGCATCGGCGCCTGCGCCACCCGCCGAGGTCAGCTTGGCGTCGGCATCCTCTTGTTCGCAGCCGGCACCAACGACCACCAGCGCTACTGCCCAGGTCATTGCAATCGCACGCATCTTCGCTCCGGCCGGGGCGCGGGTACGCAAGCCTCAGCGCGTGTAGCGTACGGACATGCCGGCCGGACTACAAGCCTATTCGATTTGAAGCATGGGCCTGCAGTTGCCCGTTCGGCGGTTTCGCTTTGACCGCAAATCTGCTATGTCTGCCGGGGAGTCCGCCTTTTGCCGGCGCGGTGAGCCATGCCGACCCTGTTCCACTACCACGACTGCCCCTACTGCTTCCGCGTGCGCGCCTTCTTGGCCGAGCGCGAGGTCAAGTACGCCAGCAACCTGGTCGAGCGCGGCCATCCGCCCCCCGAGCTCTACTCGCTCACGCCGCTGGGCAAGTTGCCCGTGTGGGTGACCGACAAGGGCCGGCCGGTGTTCGGGTCGCGGACCATCATCCGCTTCGTCGACCGCCTGGCCGAGGGCGAGCCACTGATCCCCGCGGATCCACTGGCCGAAGCGCGGGTGGCAATGGCCGAAGATCTGGTCGACGAGGCCCTGCTCCCACCCATGCTCAAGCTGGACCGCGAAATCGGCGGCAAACCCGCCGAAGAGTGGAACATGGTGGTGTACCGCGCCGAGACACAGAAGATTCGGCAAACGCTGAACATCTTTGAGCAGATCCTGGGTGGTCGGCAGTGGCTGGTGGGCGAGGCCCTGTCGCCGGCCGATCTGGCCCTGGCGCTCCCGCTGACGATTGTCGAGCGTTTTGGTGTGGATATCAGCGAATTCTCTGGGCTGCAGGCGCTGGCCGAGCGGTTGAACAAGCGCACCTCGATCTTGGCCGCGCGCAAGGCGCCGACCCGCACCCCCGAGTAGTTGCGAAAGGACCGCTGCGATGCTTCCAACCTGCAAGTTCTTATTCGGTCGCCTAGTGCAGTTGGTCTGCCTGTCGACGGCGATGTGGGCCGTGCCAGCCGTGGCCGACCCGGCCGCCCTGCCCGCAGACGCCACAGCTACAGCCCCGCAGGCCGCTCACCTGGTCATCCAAGCCGACGCGGACGATCTGGTCGTCGAGTTGCGCACCGACGCTGGCGAACCCCGCCTGGTGGGGCTGAAAAAGGGCGACAACGATCTGGACGTACCTGCGGGCACAGTCAAGGTTGCCGTGACCAGCAAGGCAGGCCGGGCCGTTGCCCAGTTGGACCTGACCCTGGCGGCAGGCGAGCGCAAGAATGTGGCGGTGGTCAGCCGCGGTCAGCTGCGGGTCAAAGCCTCTGCCGATGCGCAGGTGCAGGTCGATGGCAAGGCCTTGCCCGTGCAAGACGGGGTCTTTGCCGGCGATTTTGAGCCCGGCGACCGCAGCTTGGTCGTCCAGCGCGTGGGCTACCAGGGCCAGAAGGGAAGCGTTGCCGTGCAAGTGGGCAAAATCGCGACCGTGACTCCAGAGCTCGAACGCTTCGACCCAGGCGGCCGAGTCACCATGGCTTGGACCAGCATCGCGGTGGGCGGCGCCTTGGTCGTGGCGGCCCTGGTGGTTGACGCGACCGTGACTTGGAAGGACTACGGCGGCGACGCGGGGCGCTGGGGCGCCTTTTCGCTGGGCGCGGCCGGTTTCATCGGCGGCACGGTCCTGCTCAAGAACACGCTCGACCAACAAGCACCGGTGCAAGAGCGACCGTTCCAAATCCAGGTCAGTGGCACACGCGGCGGCGGGGTAGCCCGCATCGGATGGGCATTTTGAGTGCAGCTTCTCAGTTCACCATCCACGAAGTCGCCACAGGCCTGTGGGTGGGGCCGTGCCCCAATTCGCCCGAGCGCATCCTGCATTTGCGCAGGTCCGGGATCAGCGCCGTGCTCAGTGTGCAGACCGACGGCGACCTGAGCGATCTGGGCATGTCGTGGAACCTGATGTGGCGCTTCATGTTGGCACAGGGCCTGGCTTGTCAGCGCCACGCCATCACCGACTTTGACGATCGGGCGCTTCTGGCGGGACTGGATGCCGCGGTGGCGGCCGTGGACGAGCTGCGCCGCGGTGGTCATCAGGTCTATTTGCACTGCAGCGCCGGGGTGAACCGTTCACCAACCGTGGCCATCGCCTACCTGGTGCAGCACGCCAGCATGGAGCTGGACGCGGCCTGGCAGCAGGTAACCGAGCGGCGCCCCTCGCAGCCCAATCGGCTGGTGCTCGAGCGGTGGCTGGCGGCCAAGCGTCCGGCCTGATCAGGCCCAACTCTGCGCAGTCCCAGCACTTCTTGGGCGGCCAAGCACCGGCCCGTTGCGAGCCAGCCTGCCCCGTGTATGCTGAAGCGACCGCCGCCGCCGGCTGGGAGTGCCAATGACTGACCGCCCCGCCGCCACCGCTGCCGAGCTGGGCGCGCATCCCGAGCGCCAGGTCGAAGTCCAGCTTGGGCACTTGTGCAACAACCGCTGCGTGTTCTGTGTGTCGGGCCAGCTTAGCGAGCAGGACCGCGCGCCGCAGCTGCCGGTCGAGCCGATCCTGCGGCAGATCCGCGAGGCGCGCCAAAACGGCGCGGGGCGCATCACGTTGCTTGGCGGCGAGCCGACCATTCAGCGCTCGTTTGCGCAGATCCTGCAAGCGGCCGTTGAGCTCGACTTTGACGAAGTGGTGATCTTTACCAACGGCGTGATGACGCCGCGCGAGGGCTTTCGCCAGCGCACATTGGAGTTGCTGGCGCGGCTGGGTCCGGAACACCAGCGCCGGACGGTGTGGCGGTTCTCGCTGCAGGGTGGCGACCACGCCAGCCACGACGCGACCACCGTGAACCCAGGATCCTTTCAGCGGATTCTCGACTCGCTTGCCATCCTGCACGGTCAAGGCGCGCGTCTGTCGGGCAACATGTGCGCGGTCGAGTCGAACTACCGGTCGGTGGTGCATCTGGCCGACATCGCCAAGAAATACCGGCTCGAAAACTTGCACATCGACGTCATGCGCCCCCGCGATGCGGGCGAACGCAGCGAGCACGAATTGCGGGGCATGCTGCCGCGCTACACCGACATGGCCAAGGCGTTCCTGGCGTTGTCGCGCGAAGTCGACCGCCAGCTTGGGCCAGACTGGGACCTGAATTTTGGCAACCTGCCCTACTGCACGGGCCTGCCCATCAGCCACCGCATTCACCACGACGGCGGCGACACGGTGACGGTCGCGGCCGACGGCCAGGGCAACACCCAAGAGGGCTTTGACAAATACGCCGACAAACGCAGCGACAAGCACTACTTGCCCAGCTGCAGCCAGTGCGTGTTCCAAAGCCGCTGCTCGGGCGTGTTCGACACGTACCGCGAGTTTTTCGGCAACGCCGAGTTCCAACCGGTCGACGCCGAGCGCCTGTGGCAGCACGACCTCGACGGCCGCCATTTTGCGGTGCTCACCGAAAAACCCCTGCGTGAGGCCGGCTTGCAGGTCGAGGGCGTGGACGAGCGCGCCGGCCAGCTGAGTGTGCGCAAGGGCCCTTGGCTGTGGCGCCTGCAGCGTGCGGGGCGAGCCCCCTTGCCCAACGCGATGGGCACGCTGGTCGCCGAGCGCTGGCAAGCGGCCGCGCTGCGGGCGCCGATGCCCGATGCGGCGGCGCTGCAAGGGGCCCAAGAGCTCGCCACAGCCATCGCTAGCGCGCTGGGCGACACGGGGCCCACGGCCGCCTCGTGGCAGCGCTTCCAGGCCAGCTGGCAGCAGCAGGCGGCGCAGCAGGGTCAGGTGGCCCGCCAAGCGCAGCAGGTCGTGGCCAGCGTCGCCGCGCGCCTGCGAGGCCGCCCGCTGGGCGAACTGGCCTTTGCCACCGCAGAATTGTTGCCCGATCGCGCGCTGTTGCGTTGGGGCGAACTCGACGCTCAGCTCACCGTCAAGGTCAGCGCGCGTCGCGACGAGCAGGGGCGCCTGCGCCCCCACTTCGAGCACGAGGCCATCGGTTTGTCGGACGACCGCGTGGCCGCACTCAGCCGCGCCTTGGGTCAGGAGCTGCGGGCCACAGCCCGATAACCAGCGAATACCACTAGCATTACTCGGTCAACTGCCGCGATCGCCAAATTTCTTGCGGCGCCGCGCCGCGGATCTACATTCGCCACGTACCGACCATGGTGCGCGCGCGGAGGGGACGATGGAACTGGCAATCTTGGCAGGAACAATTGGTGCTGGCGTCAGCCTGGCCTTCGCCACGGCCGACCTCGCGATGCGGCTCATCGTGCACGCGATCCCGACCAAGCGCGCTCCGCAGGCCTAGCCCGGCACCCCACAAGTCACTGATTCCCAAGCCGGAACCCGAACGGGAGCCGGAGCTGGAGCCCCGAACCGGAGTCGTCCCAGGTTCAGGTCCAGGTTCAGGTTCAGGCTCAGGTCCCAACTTGGTCGAGTCCGCTGGACTCGCCCATCCGGTCGGGCACGTGGGGGCCGCTGGTTCAAGCCCCTAGCGCGGGCCGATGACACCACCCAACCTCCCAAAACGCAAAAGCCCCTCTCCTCAGCGCGTTGAGGAGAGGGGCAGACGCCGTAAGGCGTCGGGGAGAGGAGCGGCGTTATTTGAGCCAGAACTGGAACTCCGTGTCGCCCAGCTTGACCCGGTCGCCGTCCTTCAAGAAGACCTTGTGGACCTGCTGACCGTTGACGAGCACCTTGTTCTGCGAATTCAAGTCGGCAATCTCGTAGCGCATCTGGTCAATCTTCAGCGCGGCGTGGCGGCTCGACACGCTGGGATCGGGGATCACCACGGTGTTGCCCTTGATGCGGCCGATGGTGGTGACGTCGTCGACCAGGTAGAACTCGTTGCCCGCCATCGGGCCGGCGATGACCGACAGGCGGCCGCGGTGCGGACCGTCGGGCTTCTCGCTGCGCTCGACTTGTACCGGCGCCGCCTCGCCCTTGCGACGGGCTAGGAACACGATCAGCAGGATGATCAGGCCAACGCCCAGCAATCCGCCCACGACGATGCCGACCCACTTCAGGATGTTCTTCCAGTTGATGCTAGGCGCCGGCAGACGAATGTCGTTGTAGACGCCCTCTTCGGTCGCGCCGTCCTTCAACTTGGTCTTCATGACCAGGTTGTACTTCATCTCGTCTTTGCCCTTGATGACGTCGCCGTTACTCGGCAGGTCTTTCAAGGTGACCTTGATGATGAACTGCTTCTTGATGCGGCGCGCCAGCGAGTCCCACACGCCAGGGATGTTGATGAACTTGTCGGTCTCGATACGCCGATACACGCCGCCGGTCGAGTTGGCCACGTTTTGCAGCAGCGGCAGGTACTTGGGATCATCGGCGGTAAAGCCGATGGCGTACACACGAATGCTCTGGTCGCTGTAGCGCTCGAGCATGTCCTTGAGCTTGTTCTGCAGCTTGCTGACATCGGTCTCGCGGTTCTTGCCGTCCGACATGATAATCAGGTACTTGCGCCGGGCCTGGCTCAACTTCTCGGCGTTCTCGACCATGTAGTTCATGGCCTTGTCGATCGCCGTCAGCGACTCGGGCGCCAACGTCTTCTGCTTGGCTTGCGCGCCCTGGAGCTGCTCGTTGCCTTCCTCGGGGCCTTGCGGCGCCTTGTTATTGTCGACTTCGTCCTTGGCCTGGTTGAAGTTCGACGCCCAGGCGTACACCACCTCGTGGGCCTGACCCTCGCGGTAGCGCAGTACGGCGACCTTGTCGTTGCCGCTCAAGGTCTTGATCAGCCGCGACGCGCCTTCTTTTTCTTGGTCAAAGGTCGAGTGCGCCTCGCCCGCCTGCTGCTGATAGCCGCTCGACGCGTTCAGCAGGATGCAGACCGCCACCGGCTCCTGCGCCTTCTCGGCCGTCTCGATCTGAATGTCCGTAATTTCAGGCGCTTGGCCGTTCAACAGGATCTCGAGGTCGCCCGGCTCCACCTTGGGCATCGGCTCGCCCGACGTGTCCAAGATGTCGGCGTTGATCGTCAGCGTCTTGGTCGACGGTTCGTAGCCGACGATGTCGATCAGCACGCGCTTTTCGGCATCGGCAAACGTCGACGGCGCCAATAGGCTGCCCAGCATCGCCAGCAGCGTCAGGCTGGACAGGACTCGCTTGGTAAGGCTTGCGCGCAGGCGCATGGTTCGCTCCTTGGGCGGGAACTTGAGATTGGGAATCATTCCAGCGACTTGAACTTCAGTTCCGTGCGCCCCAACCGAATCTTGTCGTTGTCGATGATGTCCATCCGGCTGATGCGGCGGTCGTTGACAAAGGTGCCGTTGGTCGAGTCCAGGTCGCTGACGGTGAAGGTCCCGTTCTCGTGGCGGATCACCGAGTGTTTGCTCGACAAGTACGGGTCGGTCAGCACCACGTCGCAGTCGGCCGCCGTGCCCATGGTGTTCTTGCCGTCGACCAGGCGAAAGTCGCGCCCGCGGAGCTCGCCCGAGAGGACCACCACCCAGCCCACCACCGGCTTGAAAGTGCTGCGGTTGATGTCGTTCAGGTTGATCGCGACGGTCTTTTCGCCGCCGCCGTATTCCTCGGCAGGCTCGTCGATCGGCTCGGCTTTCTTCCTACCAAACCATCCCATGTCGCCTCCCTCCTTGGGCTTGGCCTTGTCGGCCGCGGCCTTCTTGGCGCCGCCCGCTGCCTCTTTGGCGGCCTTCATTGGCGCGTTGACGGCCTTATTGAACTCTTTGGCAGCGCCCGACTTGGCTTTGGCGATGGCGCCCATCTTCTTGGCGTTGACCGAGTTGACGGCGGCGTCGACGCGCTGCTGGCCGAGATTGCGGAAAAAATCGACAATCGGGTTGCTCACAACTCGCTCCGACCAGCGCCGCTACGGTCCAGTGGGCAACGCGGCGTGTGACACAAGCATGGCATGGCGGACCAGGGTCCGCAACCACTAGCCGCGCTTGACGGGCTGGTAAGCCCACAGTTCGAACATGTTGATGTCGCGGCCGGCGGTGATCGGCTTGAGCTTCATCCGCAGAGTCACCTCGCGCACGTGCTCGGCGGGCACCACGTAGACCCAGTTGCGCCAACGGTTCTTGCGGTCCGAGCCCGCGCAGATGCAGTTGGCCTGGCGGCGGTCGTTGGCCTCGACCTCGGCCTCCCAGTCGCCGTGGGCGTAGTCCATACGCCAGACGATGTACACGTCTTTGCCCGGCTCCACGTTCTTGAGTTCGTACTCGATTTGCCCACCCTCAAAGGCCACACCGGCCGACTCGACGATGACGCCGTCGGGGTACTTGAGCTTCTGGCGGGTGCGGTACTTGTCGCGCTCGCCAATGATGCGCAAGTTGTGGGCGCGCTCGCTTTCGGGGTCGATCGGGTTGATCGCATCGATCAGCAGCATGTCCTGGCCTTCGATGCTCATCCGCTCTTCGAAGGTGACCGAGCGAACCTTCATGGCCTCGATGACGGTCGAGGTGTCGGTCTGCTTGACCTCGAGCTTCTTGGGCGCCTTGAGCTCCTTGGCAAAGATGGTCTCCATGAACTTCTGGCATTCGTTGCCGTAGCTCATCAGGCCGCCCAGGAATTCCAGCGAGAACTGCCGCTCTTCAAAGCGCTGCAGGCTCATCTCCACGTGCTTCTTGTAGTTGCTGAAGTCACGCTGGCTCGAGATCTGCGGCTGGTTCTGCTCGATGTCCTGCACCATCGTCCACTGGTGGTTCAAGATGATCAGGTACAGCGAGAAGAAGTTCCGCAAATCCACCAGTTGCGCGTGCAGCAGCATCTCTAGAGTGATGAACGCGTGCAGCACGTCCGACGCCGTGGTGATGTGCAGCTTGTGGTACATCAGCGCGTAGATGGTCTTGCTGCGGCGCACCATCTCCATCAGATCCCACAGCATCTGCGGCGACAGGAACGAGCCGACGATGCCCGCCACCGGCACAAAGCGCAGGTCCAGCTCATTGGGCTGCGGGTTGAAGGGGTCCTTGGCGTCCAGCAAGCGCTTGACGTCCTTGGTCACGTTGATGCGGCCCAACTCCACTTCGGTGTGCAGATCGGGCTCGGTCACGCTCCACTCGATCTTGATGGACTCGGCGACCTTGCGGTGGCCCTTGAAGTCCAGGTTTTCCTTGTACGAGATGAAGTCGGTGAACTCTTCGATGTAACGTGCCACCAGGTAAATGGTCGCCGGCAGCTTGAAGTCGTTCGGGTTGAACTGCTTGATTTCCGGTTCCCACAGGAACAGGTCGTTGCCCTGCCCGTCGACCGCGTAGCCCGATTGGACTTCCACCGCCAGTTGGCCCTGCGAGCGCGCCGACACCCGGAAACCGCCCAGCGCGTGCGGCACCAGGCCCGGACCGTGCATCATGCGGTTGTGCAGACGGCGCTTTTCTACGTGGTAGCGCTCGCCGTCGTTCCAGTCCTTCTCGGTGGTGCGAAAGCCGCGAAAGAAGTTCAGCCTTCGGTAGTTGCGTTCAGTAATCTCGGCCATTTTGCCTCTATTGTGCCGCGTTCAGCGGGCAGTCGGACCAGGGCGCCCGCGCAGGCAGGCGGTCAAATCGTGTCGGCGCCGCGTCTACGGCTCTTCGGACCAGTCGACGTCGGACTCGCCTTCGACAAAGGCTTCGCCGATGACCAGACCGTGCTCTTCTTCGTCGAGCTTGGCCTGGTTCGAGAACGTCAGGAAGTACATCGTATGCGCTGGCTTTTCGGCCTGGATCACCCGGTGGATGCGGATGATCTGGTCGTCGGTGAGCGTTCCGGCCTGCACCGGGAGCTCGACCACAAAACAATGCGCCATGCTGATCGCCGGCAAAATCACCGACGTCACACCAATTTCAGAGGACACGCCCACGCGCATCGGCTCGAAGGGCCACTCGTTCTCGATGAGGCGCGGTCGCAGCCCGGTGTACATTTCCAGCAGACTTTCAAGCGCTTGCTTGGTGCCACGGATGCTGTAGAGCGCGGGCGCACAGCGGAGCCACTTGCGCTGCTGCTCCACCGGCCAATCGGCTTCGAGCCCCAGGGCAATCCAGCTGGCCAGCCACGGCAAGAAGGCCGGATCGGTCTCTTGCGGGCGGAACAGCCAGGGCATCCGCGTCAGCACCTGGTCGATGTGCTCGTGCAACTGCTGGAACACCCACATGAATTCATGCAGGAACTGGTTCTCGTTGTTGACCGAGACCTGGAACACTTGCGGCAAGAAGGCCATCCAGCTCGACTTGGCAATCGAGACGGACACTTGCGTGGTGCTGTCGACCAGCTGACCGCGGATCGGGTACTGCTCGACGACGGTGCTCTCGTCGGCATACGCCTCGGTATAGCGGGCCAGCGGCGCGGGCAACCCCGCTTGCTGCAGCACGATGATCGCGTCGCGATAGAGCAGGCCGGTCACTTCGGGAACGATGACCTTCTTGACGCGCCGCTCCAGGGGTCGGGGACCGCGCGCACCGCCGCCCTGTCCGCCGCCGGGAGGGATTCCGCCACCGCTGGTTGTACTGGCACCGATACTGGCAACGGCCATGTTGGCTCAGCTCCGACAGGGGTGGCGAATTACACGATGCGTTCGTGCGCCTTTTCGATCACTTCCACGCGCACCACGTGGACCAGCTCGCCCGCGCCGACCTTGAACTGGTCGACTTCGAGCTTGCTGGTCTCGTCGATGAGGCGCACGCGGTCGACAAAGTCCACGCCCGGCACGTCTTCGATGACGTGGTACAGGTCCACGCGGTAGACTGGCCGGCCGAACGGCCAGCCCTTGCCGTCTTTGCCGCCCTTGAGCGGGTGCAGGAACATGCGGATCCGCCGCTCGATCTCGCGCTTGACCCGGTCCGAACCGGCCGCCTGCAGCACGACGATCTCGACCTGGGCCGACATCTCGCGGAAAGTGGGGCGCTGCACGTTCAGGATCGTCGAGATCAGCTTGCGATCGGCCAGGTGGTTGCGCACTTTGCGCAGCAGCTCGGTCGACGGGATCGGCTTGTCCAAGAAGTCCGGATGGTTTTCGGCCACTTTGGGCACGATCACTACCGTCACTTCGCCTTCGCGGTCGTAGGTCGGCAGCGTGCAGACGCGCGCCACCGAATTGGACGCTTCGATCGCCAACCACTCGAAGTCTTCCGCCGTCACCGCGCGGCCTTTGGCCTTGAGGCTGTGTGGCCCGCGGCGCTTGGCCTCTTCGATGGTCTCTAGGTCGCAACCACCCGACGCGGCAAACACATTGCGCACCGAGTCGACGTACGGCACGTTCTGCAGCAGCACCGACACCGAGTCCGGCGGCACGTTGCCCCGCTCACCGTCGCCCACCTGATAGCGCTTGCACACGACGTTGCGGTCGCCCTTGGGCGGGATCAGGCCGTGGATGCCGTCGCCGAACTTGACTTCGCCGGTGACGATGTCTTTGACGTAGTGGCGCGAGCCGGGCTTGCTTTCGTACAAGCTGTCGATCTCGATCCAGCGCACCATCACGCCGCCCTCGGGGCTGTCTTCCAAGAAGCGATCGCCGAATTCGCGTTCGAGCTCGACCAGATCCGGCGTGGGCGGCCGTTCGCGCTCGCGCACCCAGATCTCTTGGCCGGGCAGCACGGGGCCGCGCACGAACTTGAAGCTCTGGTTGGGCGTGCCGCGCGAACTGCCCATCACCTCCTCGTTGTAGCTGGTGACGTTGGTCGCGTAGCAGGCGTTGAGCAGGATGTTGCGCAGCAGCGGCGGCTCGTCGTAACCACCGAATTCCAAACGAGCGCGAACCCAGTACAGCGGCACGCCAAAGCGCTTGTGCGAGCGGTGATCGTTCGGGCCCACGAATTCGATGAAGCCCGACTGGGTAAAACCATAGGTCTGGTCGCGGGTAATCAGCGAGATCCAGTCCTTGCCGTTCCAGTACTCCCAGTTGATGACCTGCTCGGCGTGGACCTGCGCCAGCTGCCGACTGGTCTGACCGGCGCCCGCGCGCAGACGGCGCCCCGGGCCGTCGCTCTCGCTCAGCTCAAAATACAGCTGGATCCGCTCGTTGGGGAAGGGCTGCGGTCCGGGCGGTGCGTTGCCGTCGTAGGTGGCCAGCTTGAAACCCAGGTACAGTGTTGGGCTTTCCTCAGCGATCGGCTGGAACGGCTGGAACGGCTTGCCCGACTCGCTGGGCACCGCCAGCGCCGAATAGTCGCTGAACAGGAAGTCGTTGTAGGCGATGACGCGCTCGAACTCGTGCTCCTGCTCCACAAAGCGCAGGGCCAGGCCCTTGAGCGTCGGCGGACGCAGCGGCCGGCTGTCTTTCCACACCCAGCGGTCGTTCTCCAGCTCGTAGGTGCCCTGGACGCCGAAATCGCCGCGCTCGATGCGGGCGCGCACCCACACGGCCTCTTTGCCGTTGATTTCGCAAGGCTTGATGTCCTTGGGCCGCTTGAACGACACGGCGCCCGAGACGGTCAGGCAGCTGGTATCGTCCTTGAAGCTGAAGCCCGGATCCTCGACATCAAAGTCGCCCACTCCGTTGCGGCCAATCAGACGCCAACGCTTGCCGTTGAAGTACTCCCACACCAGCACCAGATCGCCCGAACCCTGCGGCGCCGGCACCACCGACGGGTCGGCCAGCTCGAAGTCGATGCGCACGTCGGCGTCGGGGTGGTCGAGCACCCGGGCGCAGGCCACGTACAGGGCCGAATCCACGACGGGTTCGTTGCCAAACGGCAGCATCAGCCGGTCGACTTCCAGCTTTTGGAACATGCCGCCCGAGCGATCCGAGTACGCCAGATCCGGGGGCTCGCCCTCGCCGATGACCTCCAGGCGCATCGACACCGTGTCCAGCAAGGTATCGCTAGGCTGACTGGGCACTTCAATGAGCTTGCCGCGCAGGAACAGGCCCTGGAACTCGCCCACCACCGACTCGGCCAGCGCGGGCGGCCCGATGAGCGACACCTGGTCGGCCTCCGTCTCGAGCGGCGGGCTGGCCAGGGCGCGCCACCGCTCGCCGTCAAAGTACTCCCACTCCAGCTGCTTGCACAGCGGCGTGGGCGTCGAGCCCGGCGCAGTGGTGCGAATCGTCAGAATCGACGTCTCGTTGAACGCCTTGAGGCGCTTGTCGCCCAGGAACAAGTAGCGTTCTACGCTGCGCACGCCCGACCACAGCTCCACGCCTTCGCGCTTGCGGCCCAGCAGTCCGGTGTAATCGCTAAAGGTTTCGTGGTACTGGCTCATGCACATCGCCAGCGCCGCGTTGGTCACGCACAGGTCGTTCTCGGTCTCGAAGCCGATCGCCGTGCCGTCGGGCCCGGGCTTGGTGCCCACCCGCGCGCCACGCGGCACCACCACCATGTCGGCCTTGGGGTTCAGCCCAAATTTCAACACGGTTCGCGCCGGCTGCGGCGGAGCCAGGGTGATGCCCATCAGCTCCAAGAAGGCCAAGAAGTTCTTCTCCGGCACGCGGTTGAGCCGGTAAAGCGTCATCTCGGTCATCCAGGCGAACAGCTCGACCAGGGTGATGCCGGGATCCGACCGGTTGTGGTTGGTCCACTCCGGGCAGTACTGCGGGATGAGTCGGATCGCTTCTTGGACGATGTCCTCGAACGTGCGATCGTCAAGATTCGGACTTGGGATCATAGATCCTGCTCCCGCCTCAGGTAGAAGGGATACACGAAGTTGCGATCGACGTTGGTCGAGCGGATCTTGTACCGGATCGACACGTTCATCAGCGACTCGTTGATATCACTTGGGTTAGCCGAAACACGCACATCGGTGATGCGCGGCTCCCACTTGTTCAGCGCTTCGGCAACGTAGAACGCCACCATGCCGGCTGTCGCCGTGGAGTTGGGGTGGAAGGCGTAGTCGTGGATCCGGCAGCCGAACAGGGGGCGCATCACGCGCTCGCCCACCGCCGTCCCGACGATCAGGCGCACCGCCTCTTCGATGTTGTCGGCCCCCTCGGACATGGCCAATCCGCCGACCGCGTTGACCTGCAACGGGAACTTTAGACCGTGACCGAGAAAGTTCTTGACCATTCCCATCCCCTGCGTCGGGCGCACTGATAGCCTGGGCAGACGAAACGCCCGACCATCGTAGCGACGGGACCCATGCTGTCAACGGCACCGGCGGCGGTCGGCGAAAATCGTCGGCGGCGCCTGCGGTGGGGACAAGAAATGACTTGTAATTTCGATGGATCGCGGGCAGACAGCCGCCGCGCATACCGCTGCACATGGGCCATCGGCGCGATCGGCTCTGGCCCCTATTGCGCGACGTGGCGAAAATTCAGCGGATTGGCCCCAGGCGGGCGGGCGATCAGGCGCCCTTGGCGTTGCGCGAGAACGAGACCGAGGTGCGGTAGCCTTCGTCCGGGCGATAGGTGTGCGTCGCGGACGTGATCAAGTACTTGCCGCTGAACGCCTTGCCAAAGCCCTCGAATTCGATGGTCTTGCCGGGGATGCACTTGGGGTTGCCGTCCAGCACCACTTCGCCGGTCAAGAAGTCCATCGAGAACTGGTCAAAGAGCGACTGCGCCAGCGCCTCGGCTTCTGCCTTGGTGTTGACGGGTTGGTCGACTACCACGAACTTGCGGCCCGTCGAACCGCCGCCCCACAGGCCGGTGCCGGTGTCGCTGTGGCCCTTGGTCCCGTCGAAGTTGTACTTGGACGAGGTGACCTTGGCGACGATGTTCTTCTTGGTGACAAAGTCCCAGCTGCGGACTTCCACGGCCGCGTACTGCTGCACAATCGACAGGCGGAAGTTCAGGTGCAGGAACGATCCCGCCTCGCTCTGTCCGCCCTGGCCCGAACGCTCGCGGGCGATCTTCATGACCGGCGCGCTGCTGGGATCGGGCTTGCGGAACGTGACTTTGGTCGCGCCGTCGTCGCCGGCCTTCATCTCCAAGCTGGCGCCAACGGCCTGCAGGAATTCGAAGTCCGAGACGTTGAGCTGCGGCACATAGTGATGCTTGACGTCCGTCGAGCCCACGTCACCGGCGCTCATCTTGTCGCTGGTGGTGCCGCCCTGATTCGCCTTGGAGTTGTTGATGACGTCCTTGATCGGCGTCGTCGGCGACACTTCCGGCTTCAGGCCGTCGCCCCAGGTCTTGCTGCGCTGGCCGCGCGTCAGGCGGTGCACCTTGTGGTAGCCCGAAATCGTGGTGTGATAGCCCTGTTCCACGTCAAAGCTGGGCTCGATGTAGCTGATTTCGCCAAACAGCAACGTCTCTTGCTTGTCCAGACCGATGCCGATCTCGACCTCGGCGCCCGGCTTGAACGAGTCGATCAGATTCAGCTTTTCCAGCTTCATCATGTCGTACTCGACCGTGAACATGTCGGGCTGATCCAGACGCAGGTCGACGGACACCGACACGATGCCTTCGCCGGCACGGGTTTCCAGATTCGGCCCCGCGTCGGTCTTGATCGACGTGCTGCCTGCAAGTTTTACGGTCAGGCTTGCAACGTTCTTGTCCATGACACTTCCCTCGCTCAGTTGGGACTCGCTTGGTTCCGACTCGTCTGGTTCGAAACGGACGCGAACAAATCAGCGCAGGATGGGCGGAATCAGCAAACGCTGACCGGGCTTGAGGTGGATGGGGTCGTCGATGCCATTGGCCTGGGCGATGCGCCGCCACTCCGCCGGGTCGTCGTACTCCGAGGCCGAGATCGCCTGCAGCGTGTCGCCGCGGCCGACCATGTGCACGTGCGCCGTGTCGGGGCTGTTCTTGGTCTCGCCTCCCTCTGGCGGCTCCTCGGCCAGGGTCAGCTTGCAAGTGCAGCGCACCGGCGTGCCGTCGGGCAAGAACATGGTGTAGTTGACATCCAGCCCGGTGACGAACCAGATGCCCGTGTTGACCTTGTTGGGGCTGGCCTCGGCCGCCCAACCCGGACCCCACATGAACACCACCCGCGGCGGACGGTGCAGGTTCTCGTCGGCCTTGAGCAGTTGCTCGAACCACGCGACGTGCTTGACGTAGACGTTGGCCCGCGCATCGAACTCGTCGAACAACAGCTCGCCGAATTCCAGCTGCGCCGGGTTGCCCGACGTGAACTGGTGCTTGGGCGCACTCGAGCTCGCCGAACGGCCTTGCTTGGGCGTCATCGACTTGGTGACGCGCACGGCCTCGGGGTTGAACATGAACTCGTGAAACTCTGCGGAGAACTTGCCTTTTTTGGCGTCGTCACCGTAGATCCCGATCCGGGCCATCGTGAAGTTAGACATGGAGCCCCCTTCGCTCACGCTCGCGCTTGATCCGCACCATCACTGCCCGCGCGATCTTCATCGCCAAGGCCTCGATATCCTGAACATTGGCAGCGTGTTCGTCCGCACCGTCGCGGGCCTTCTGGCCGCCGCCTTCGCCGCCGCTGCTTGCCTTGCCGGCCTTGTGGTCACCCACACCGACGATCGGCACGCCAAGCGACGGATCCGCGCCACTGGTCACGATCGATTCGGACAACGGCTTGGCTGCCGCCGCCGCGACCACCGCTTGGGCCGCCGGAGCCACCAATGGCAGCACGTTGCCGCCTGGGCTCGAGGTCACCGACAGGACGCGGGTCATCGCCGCAGCCTGGGCGCCCTGGCCCGCCGCTGTCGCGCCACCGCGCCGTCCCGAAGCCGCCACCGCGTCGGCCATCGAGTGCACCGTCGCCCCCGCGTCGCCGGCCGAGAAGTTGGTCGGGATGACCGGCGCACCTTCAAAGTCAGGCACATGCATGGCCCGCTGGGCCTGCGGTGCCGCTGCCGAGCCGTGCCGACGCGCCAGCACCGACTGGCTCAGCCGATCCGCGCCGCGCGCCGCGCCCGTGGTCGGCGCCATCTCGCCAAAGAACGCATCGCCTTCGCCGGCCATCGCGCCCGTGAGCCCAAGCAGCTCGCCGCCGCCCAACTCCGCCGCGCCGTAGCCGAAGCGCCGCTCGCCGCGGAGCGCCGCCATGCGCGACAGGCTCTGGATGGTGGCGTGCACGTTGCCCTTTGGCGTGGTGTGCAAGCCGCGCGTGCTGCGCGACAGCCACGCCGCCCGGCGCTGCTGACCCAGCAAGTTGCGACCGCGGCCCAGGCCAACCGGAGCAAATTCATGGACCTTGACAGCCGCCAGCTTGCGCGACTCGGCCGCCGGCTTGGACGCCGGAACTGCCGACTTGACGGCCGCAGCCGCGGGAGCCTCGCTGACCAATTCCGCTGCAGGCGCTGCGTCCGGAGCGGGTTCGAGCAAGGTCTGCTCCGCCTCGGGGGCGCGCATGGTCCGCGTTCCCGGCTTGGCACCGAACAAATCGCCGCTGCTGAGCGCCGCGAGCGCCGCCAGCCCGGTCAGAACCACGCCGTCGCCATCCGCCGCGACCGTCACTGGATCGCTGGACTTGCGGGCCAGCAGATCCGTCACGGCCGGAGCCGCAGCCGTACCCAGCTTGCTGGCCGCAGTGCGGGTCGTACGTCGCCCGCCGGTCGGGCCGAACTCGGCCGCGCCATCGGCCATGTCCGCCGTGTTCAGCAGATCGCCCACCGAACCGTCGCGGCCAAGACCCGCCTGCGTCTGGCTTGCCGTCACCTGCCGCGCCAGGACCTGCCGCGCCACGTCGGCCCGGCCCAGCCATTTGGCGGCAAACGCGGTGGCCACATCGCTCGCGGCGCCCGGCACGGACTCGCCCAGCGCTTCCAGGATCGCCCGCAGCGCCCGCGGCGTGGGGTTTTGCAGCCCCAGCGACGCGATCGGCGTTGCCGCCTGCCGAGCCTGGCGCGAAGCCTGCGCGGTCCCCGCGACCATGCGCTTGGCCGCAGCCTGGGTGGCAGCCACCGTCTTGGTGCTCGCTCCAGAACCCGCCGCGGTATGGCTGGCACCGGCCTGCGACCCGGCGTCGTCGGTCGCGGTCTCGTCGACCAACCCAAGCAGTTCGCCCGCCGTTTCGCCGCGATCGGCTTGCGCTTGCCGCTCGGCCGCTGGCCGCAGCCACTGACTCAGCGCGTCGGCCCGGCCCATCGGGCGGACCGCCAACAGGCCCTGGTCGCCCAGGCCTGCCACCTGATCCACGACACCATGGCCCACTTGCGCAGGCGCGATCTGGCTTTGCATCCGGCCACGCAAGAAGTCGATGGCCCGGGCAGCGGCCGCGATCGCGGGCGTCTGACCCATGCCGACGGCCTTGACCGCACCGACGGACGCTGCGGCGGCGACCGTACGCGCCGCCTGACCCGCCTTGGCGGCGGCAATCGCAGGACCCGCAGCCGTTTGCCCTTGGGCCAAACGCCGCGTCGCCCCGTTCTGAGCGGCGGATTCAGCAGCGACAGCCGCGGCTTCCAACGCTTCCGCGCTGGTGTCCAGCCACTCGCCTGGGGCCTCGCGGACCACTTGGCCGCTCGCCGCAGTAGGCGCAGCCAGCTTGGACCAGCCCAGATCGGCAGTCCCGCTGGGCATGCCAGACCGACCAGCGACCCGAGCGCCCACGCCGTCGGCCACTGCGCCGATCAGCCCAGGAAGCCCCATGCGAGTCCGCAGGGTTGCCAACTCTGCTGTCGCAGCGCGCGGGCTGAACGTCGCGGGACTCGTCCCAGCCTGCTCGGCAAAGACACCCACGGGACCAGCGGCTGGTTCGCCCAACGCTGCCGTCACGTTGCGCAGGGCCGGCGCCGATTTGACGGTCGCGACAGCTGCTGGAGCCGCAACCGCAGCGCGGGACTGAGCCGGAGCGGCCGTGGCCTGGGCTTGGCGCAGTCCCTGGAGGGCGGCGCGCGGCGCCAACCACGCGGGCAACGCCGAGGCAGCGCGAGCGGGAGTGGCACCACCAAGTGCAGCGCGACCCGTGTCGGAGCGAAGCGCAAAATCACTAGCATCGGCAGCCGCTTCCGCTTCGGCCGCCAACTCAAGCATCGAACGGTCGGGAGAGGTGCCGGCCAGGGCCGACTCGCGGACCGCGGTACCGACTGGGCTGCCAGCCAGCGCCGCACCTGAGTAGGCTTGCACGGCCGCGTCCGCCCAGCGCATCCACGCCGACGCAGGTTCACTGGCCGCGGCCAACTGCGACGGCACGGTCTGGCCCGCTGCATGGGCGCGAAGCGCCAACGACGCCGCACGCTCGCCGCGCAGCCAGGTCTGATGCGCGAGCGAAACCATGCCCTGCAGCGCGACCGTTGCGCGCCCAGAAGCCGGCTGCTGACCCGCCAACGGGGCAGGCAAAGCCGGGGACGCGAGCGGCAAGCTGCTCTGGCCCGCGGCGGCTACGTCCGCCATGGTCCCCGCGGCCAGGGCCGGTCCGGCGACGCCTTGCACCAAGTCGTTGGTCTGCACGCCCTTGGCGGCCCGGCCACGAACCCTGCCCTTGTCTGTGTTGGAGCGAGTGTCTGTGTTGGGGCGAGTGTCTGTGTTGGGGCGAGTGTCTGTGTTGGGGCGAGTGTCTGTAGCGGAGAGGGTGACTGTAGCGGAGAGAGCCCCCGCCACCGGCGATTGTGCAACAGCGGCCGCGGCCTCGCGCAGCGCGGGAGCCGTCGCAGACAGCGTCGCGGGCGCCAGCCCCAACCACTGACGCTGCGCGGCCGCAAAATTCGCCAAAGCTGAACCCTGACCGGACCGGCGCGTGGTGGGCGCCAGCGCAGCCACGGGGCCCGCCACGCGGGCGGCGGCCGTCGGCTGAGCAGCGCGGGCCCCAGCCTGGGTGCTTTGGGCAGGAGCGGCAGCCTGTTGTGCAGCGCGGACTTGCTGAGTCGCTTGCGGCTGAGCGTTGGCCTGGGCCGTACGTGCGTTCTGCGCCGTGGGCCGAGCGGCGGGAGCGACGCCAGCGATCGCGGCGCTGCTGGGAGCGGCCGAGACCGCACCAGCGCTGGCCGCATCAAAGGCCGGGGCATCGCCGGCTTCGGGGGCCAAATTCACAAAGCCCATGTCGGCCGCAGCTTCGGCCATGCGCAAGGCGCGCGAGGGCAATTCGGCCTGGACTTGCGCCACCGCTGCCCACGGATTCAGCGCCATCGCGCGCTGCGACGGCGTATTGGCCGCCGAACCCGATGGAGGCAGAGCGCCGCCAGCCGCCTGGACGGCGGTCGAGCGGGCCAGCATGGCCGCCAGAGCGCCACCTGCCGGAACATCGCGCCAGGCTTGGGCGATCGGTTGCCGAGCCTGGTCGGCCGACGCAGTCTGCACGCGAACCGCCGACTCGGCCGCGTGAGCGATCGTCGCGTTGGGGCTGAGCGGCCCCACGTCCCCGGCCTGCTGGGGCATCGACGCCCCACTTGCCGCGGCATCGGCGCCGCTGCGGAGCTGAGTCAGCAACCGCCGCAGTTCGCGGAGCTTTCCTTGCACAGCTGCGGACTTCTTGGTCGCCCCCGCCTTCTTGGGAGCGGGCGAGCGCGACGCCTGCGCGTTGGCCACCTTGGCTGCATGGCGGGACTTGCCTGCCTGGGCTCCCGCTTTCGCCGAGTTGGCCCGCGCCGCCGCCGTCGCTGACACCTGCTCTTCCAGATCGGCCAATTCGGCGCTGTTCTCCTCTTCTTCGAGGATGATCTGCACCAAGTCAGCCAGTTCGCCGACCTGCAGCGCGCGCATAGCTGGGCTGAGGCGCTGCAGCAGTTGCGGAGCCGTGGCCAATTCGGACGCGATGTTCCAGGCTTGCGGCCCAAAGCTGCCGCCCAGAGACGCGAGGCCGTGGAGCCCGCCGATCCAATCGCTGTGGCGGCCCGAACTGGCATCGAACGCAGAAGCCGTCCGTTGGCTCAGCGAACGCTCGTTGCCCCAGCGCGCGACGATGGCGTGGTGGAGCGTCAAGACGTCGGCCGTGCCGGTCGAGCTCTGGTTGGCCAGATCTTGAGTATTTTCAGCCACGGGTACCTCCCCAAGCTGCGGTTGGACTACGACCTACGGACTAGGCGGGGCTGTAGGTAAAGTAGTCATACGCGACGCGAATCTGCTCGAAGCCGACCTGACCCGACATCGAATTGAAGCCGGGGCCGGTGTACTCGACAAAGAAGCACTCGACGAAATCGTAGTAGCCGATCGGCTGGTAGCCGCGGTCCAAGCACTCGATTGTCAAGGTAAACCGACCGGCGGCGCCGGTGGGAATCTTGGTGCCCTGCAGGCCGAGCTGCAGTAGGTTGAAGAACTCGCCGGTCGAGGCGAACCAGCCGCGCTTGAGCGTCAAGGGCTCGAACTTGCCCGGGCCGCGCAGGCTGTGCACCCACTCGTTGTTGCCGCCCGAGCGCACTGGCACGGGCTCGGCCTTCCACGACAAGCCACCGATCTCGCTGAACATTCCGTACTTCGTGCCGGTGATGAACAGGTTGAAGGCGTAGGCAACGTCGGGGTCACCCGGCTCTTTGGTGCTGTGCGAGGCCTGACCGCCACCGCCGACCGGGACCACCATGTCGAGGACAGGCGGCTGCCACGGCTTGGGCGCCGCAGCTTTGGGCTTGGCAGGAGTCTTGGCGGGCGTCTTGGGCGCGGGCTTGGCTGGCTTGGGCGCGGGCTTAGCCGGCTTGGGCGCAGGCTTTTTAGGCTGGTCCATGGCGGCGAGGGCCAACTGCTCTTCGCCGTGCGGGCCGATCCACTCCGGCGCAGTGGCCGGCAGTGCGACCAGGTTGCCCTGCGAGCGCGAAGGCTCCGCGGCCACCAGCAAGGCGCGACTGCGAGAGCCCGACGCCTTGGGCGAGCTCGGACTGGCGGGCTGGGTAGTGGGGAGGTTGGCTGCCATGGTTTCCTCCGAAAATCCGGTACGTGGAACGGGTTGCGCAGCGGCGCTGCCATTGCAGCAGGGCTGGTCTTGAACTGGGCGACCGCGGCGCGGGATACCCCGGACGGGGTCAGTGCGCGCGAGTCGTTGCAGTCGCTGTTAGCACTTGTGCTTGTACGGGGTGGTTGTTGACGGGTCGCGCCCGGGTTCGTCACCGCCGTCGTCGTCCATCATCGTATGCACAATGCGTGCCAGGGTCACGCGAAATGTGGCAGGGTGGTGCCCCTAGACCCCACCTTCTTGCGCCATCGAGTCGACTTCTTGCACCACGTGCACGCCGATGAACTCGGCAGGGCGGAACGGGGCCAGCCAGACGTCGACCGCGACCTGACCGAGCGTGATCGACTCGGCGTTGTTGACCGACTCGTCGCAGCGCACGACGTAGGCCTGCTCGGCACTTTCGCCCTTTAGATAGCCCTGCCGCCACAGCGCATCGAGGAAGAAACCCACGTCGCGCTGGATGATGTGCCACAGCTGGTAGTCGTTGGGCTCGAAAACCACCCACTGCAGGCCGCGATACAGGGCGCGGGCAATGGCCAGGATCGTGCGGCGTACGTTGATGTACAGCAGTTGCGGCTCGGACGATGCGGTGCGGGCACCCCAGACGCGGATACCGCGCTGCCCCAGGACCTGCAGGCAGTTGACGCCCTCGCCGTTCAGCATGGCCAGATCGCCTTGCTGCAGGATGAGCTGCAGATCGACCACCCCTTGGAACGCCTCGTTGGCCGGCGCGCGGTATACGCCCATCTCGCGGTCGCAGCGGGCGAAAATGCCGGCGACGTGGCCCGACGGCGGGACGAACCGCGCCGAATTGTTGGGCTTGACAAAGGGGTAGTACAGGGCCGCGTAAGAAGTGTCGAACAGGCGCCGCCACTGCATGGCCCCGGTGGGCGTGTAGTCGGGCGGAACGTCCAGGATGGCAAAGCGGTCCTGCTTCTCTTCGCAGATCGCCACCGCCTGCTGCTGCACGACCTCCATGTCGCGCACCGTCCACAGGCCCCGCTTGACGCACCAAGCCAGGTCCGGCATGCACACCAGGTCGGTCTGCTCAAAATCGGCAATACCCAGCAGGCCATAGCGCTGGCCTGGGCCGTTGTCCATGCCGTTGAAGTCTTCGGGACGGACCGTAAACAGGCCGTCGGCGCCGCCCTCCAAGCGCTGGTTCGCCACCTCGACCGGAAACGCCAGCGGCATCGGCGAGTCGCTGGACAGATCGGTCACCGTGATGAGCTGCGAGACACCGTTGACGACGCGCTCGGCAAAACGGGGCGACTGGCGGGCCAGGTTGAGATCGCGGAACACCTCGCGCTGACTGTGGGTTTCGGCGATGAGGTCGAAGTGCACCGGCTCGACGAGCGTGGGCGCGGACGAGGCGAAGGTAGTCTCGAGCGGCTCGCGCTCGCCCCAGTACAGCACGCGGCCTTCTACGGCGGTGATGACGCGGTAGGCCTCGTGCACGCCGTCGCTCAGCTTGATCTGGGTACCGCGGGCAAAGCCGTAGGTCGACTTGACCATCACCGTGTTGTCGCCCGGCTGGCCGTCGACGGTCAGGAAGGTCTGCACCGGCGAAGGCCGCGCCACCACCGACACGCGGATCTCGTTGCCCCACACACCCTCGCTCATCGCCTGGGCCAGCAGGGTGTTCTGCTTGGCACCGTCGCGGAGCCGTGCGGAGCTCTTGATGGCGAAGTCGAAGCGGTCGGGCGCGCCAGCGCGGAAATTCGGGCGGTCGTCGTCAGTGGGCTGGTCGAACAAGTGCGCGATGCGCATCACGTAGCACTCGCGGCCACCGTTCAGGAAAAACCCGTCGATCGAAGCCGCGAGGAAGGTGTCGATCTCGGCTGGCAGCTTGCCAAAGACGCTGTAGAACTGCTCGATGCTGGTGACGCGAACCGGCTCGTTGGTGGGGCCGCGCTGGGCCATGCCCAGGAACACGGGGATCCCACTGGGCAACAAGCCAAGCTCGGTCGGCCGCGAGGGGCCGCGCTCCATGAAGACACCGGGGGCGCGGTTGTTGACCATGCTGCTCCTACTGTCCGGGCGGGCTGACCGGCTGGCACTCCCGTGATGGTGCGGGGACGCGGCTTAGGCGCGGCGCCGCCCAAGACTGCAGACTACTTGCGCGACTTGTTGATCTCCTTATTGATTTCGGAGATCTCCTTGACCCAGACCTGGCGCTCTTTGTGCTCCATGTCCAGAATCTCGTCGAGCGGCCAATGGAAGTGGTAGGCGATGTACGCTACCTCCTGGTAGAGCCGTTCCAGGGGGTAGCTTACGATTCCCCCAGATCACCTCCGGTGTCGACCTCGAACTGGTGGCCGCACTCGGGGCACTTGGCCTTGATCATCGCCGTGCCTTCTTCGTTGACGCGGCGGTAGAAGTCCTGCAGGTAGGCGAGGTCGACCGAGAACAGCGACTCGATAATCGACGGGTTGATCGACTTGAGCGAGCCCAGCTGCTCGATCACGCGCGACAGCAGAATGATGACCAAGTACGCGCGGTTGTTCTGCACGCGGTAGTCCTGCAGCGGCAAAATCTCGTCCTTGGCGGTCGCGAGGCGCATCACGCCCTTCTTGTGGACGACGCCGTCTTTGTCGACGTAACCGCGCGGCAGGGTGAACTCGAATTGGGTCATGAACGACATGGACTTTCTCCAAATGGGTCGCCGAGAGAGGGTCGGGGAGGGAGCGCGGCCATGGGCACGCTGCTTAGGCCTGTCGACTCCGCGAACGCGCCGAAGATCACACAAGCAGGCCGGGCTGGCAAGGGGGCTGGGCGCTGCGATTGGCGTCTAGACCAGCGGCTCGCTCGGATGCTCCGGCGCATCCGCGGGCAGCGGCGGCAATTGGGCCACCACCTCGTCCCAGTGGACGGCCACCTGGGGCAGGATGGCCAGGGGCGTAGTCCCAAGCAATTCTTGAACAGAGACCGAACGATAGGCCCCCTCTTCCAGCACGTAGACCCACAGCACGCGCTCGGCGGGGTCGACCAGCCACAGCTCGCGCACGCCGGCCTGCTCGTAGCGGCGGCGCTTGCGGACGTGGTCGTAGCTGGCGTGACCGGGCGAAACGACTTCCAGGATGAAGTCCGGGGCGCCGCGCACGCACTTGCGCTCGATCTTGCTGGGATCACAGACGATCAGCACGTCGGGCTGGACCGTGGTGGTCACGTCGTCGTTGGCCTCTTGCGAGACCGGCAGCAGCACGTCGAGCGGCGAGAGCATGGGCTTGCAGGGCTGGCCGTGAAGGGCGTTGGCGACCTGCCGGAACACCTCGCCCACCACGGTCTGGTGGTCGACCACAGGCGCGGGCGACATCGCGTAGGCTTCGCCGTCGATGAGCTCCCAGCGTTGGCCGTCGTCCCAGTGCTGGTAGTCGGCGTAGGTGAAAGACCGGGGCGTGTTGAGCTTGGGCTGCGGCATGGTGACCTCGCTGTCATTGTGCGCATGTCGGCGAGGGGCGGCAAGGGTGAGTGACAGTTCGTTCGCCCGGTCGCAGTCGTTGCTACCTTTTGCCGTTGCAGGGACAATGGCTTGACGCAAGCAGGCTGTGACCGCGAATCCTGGGCATGAGCGCAAACAGTAGAGAGAATCTGGTCGATCTGTGGCTGGTTCGCGACGGTCGGCCCGGCACCTGTCCGCAGTGCGGCGGCCGCGGCGAAGGCCTGACCGAGTGCCCGAACCGCGCCTGCCAGAAGTGGGGCTATCGCTTCCTGCCCGAGCCATGGGCCGAACAGGCGCATCAGCAAGGGGATATCGACTCGTCGCGCGCCATCGGCACCGCGGTGGGCGAATTCGTGCTCCTCGGCTTTGTGGGTGCGGGGCAATTCGGTCGAGTTTTCCAGGCGGTGGACCCGCGCGGCCGGCGGGTGGCCCTAAAGCTGCTGCACAGCCATGCCGCCGGGGCGGCCGAGGAGGGCGCGGCGGGCGAGTCGGCCCTGCAGCGCGAGGTGGCGGCCCTCAAGACCCTGCAAGACAGCAACATCGTGCGCTATTTGGCGGACGGCCTGGGCGAGGCCCGTCCGTGGCTGGCGATGGAGTACCTGGAGGATTGTCGTTCACTGGAAAGTGAAATGCGCACACGGCAAGGCACAACGGGCTTTGCGATCGCCGAACTGCGGCAGATCCTGGCCGGGGTCTGCAAGGGGCTGACCGCCGCCCACACCCTGGGCATCGTGCACCGCGACATCAAGCCGGCCAATATCCTGCTGACCGGCCGCGACCCGGAATTGGTACCGAAACTCGTGGACTTTGGGCTCGCCAGGTTTGTGGGCGACGGATTGCGGACCCGCAGCCTGGCCGGGACGCCGCGCTACATGGCCCCGGAGCAGCTCAGCGGCGGGTCGATCGGCCCGTGGACCGACCTATATGCCGCGGCCTGCCTGTTCGCCGAGTTGCTGGCGGGCCAGCGCCTTCTGGAAGGCGTACCGGTAGACGAGATCGACCGACGCAAGCTGCAGCCTGGTTTCGATCCCCTGGCCGACCTGGCCGGCCTGAGCCGCGCCGAGCGAGCATTCCTGAGCAAGGCCGTCGCGTACGACCCCAAAGCGCGACTGGACTCGGCGGCGGCGCTATGGAACGGCCTGTCGCAGTTGCTGGAAGCCCGCGCGCAGCGCTCCCCGACCGACGCCTACTGGCAAAGCCGCGCCAGCGAGCTGGAGCGCGAAAACGACCGCCTGCGCCTGGCCTTGGCCTCTGCCCAGCCGGCCAGCAGCACGCCCGCCGGTCCGCGCAGTGCCTACGCCGCCACCGGCCTGATCGTGTCGGGCGCAGTGCTGCTCGTCGGCATCGTGCTGCTGGTGGTGTGGTCGTATCAGCGGCCGGTGATCCCTGCGGTAACGGCCGACACGCTCCCCGCGGCGGCCCCGGCCAGCGCCGAAGGCCCCGCGGCCCGCGCCCCAGCCATCCCTGAAGCGCCTGAGGTGGCTGCGAAACCGGCTTCCCCTGCCCTGCCCGCCGCCGAGCCTGTGGCCGCGCCCGCCACCCCCTTGCCGCCAGCCCGCCCGACGCCGCGCCCGCGCGCAGCGGAGCCCGAAAAGCCACGCGATCTCCGCTGGCTGGCCCGTCCCGACCAAACGGTGGCAGACACTGCGACCGGCCTGACCTGGCAAGCGGCCGGTTCGCCCTACAGCCTGAACTGGGCTGAAGCTCACGGCTATTGCCGGAATTTGCGCCTGGCAGGCCGCACCGATTGGCGTCTACCCAGCCGCGCCGAGCTGACCGCCCTCATCGACCCAGCGCGCCCGCAAGGCCAGCGCATCCGCATCCACTTCAGCAACGCCAGCTCGTGGTACTGGACCGCCACGCCCACCGGCGCCGCCAACTTCGCCTGGGCCATCGACTTCAGCCTGGGCGATGCCGTAGGACACCTACTGCAGGCTGGCAACCGGGTGCGGTGTGTGGCGGGGCCGTGAGCCCCAGCAGCGCAGGGGCCTGGGTCGCAAGTGGTGTGATCGCCCGCCCGTTGGCCGCCGCGACCGAAAGGGGTTCCCGCAGTCCGACGGCGCAGGGACAAAGGCCCGCGTGCCGCCAGACCTCCCTGCAACCCGCACGCCCGACACCCTCCAAGTCCCCAAAACGCAACCCACCGGATCTAGAACCAACAAACCCACAATAAATCATAGCTCTATCAATGCTCCACCGCGAGGACGGACCAGCGCTAACGGCACACTTTGGCGTTGCGCGGCCTGAGCCAGTAGCTGGACACTTC
>JBBISH010000028.1:0-57329 GCA_037441385.1 Myxococcales bacterium | reverse complement strand
GCAGCCGACCGGCTTCGTCGTCGTGCGCTGGCGCTGGATCGTCGAACGCACGCTAGCGTGGATGTCGCGCAACCGTCGGCTGTCAAAGGACTACGAAGAGACGATCGCAAGCAGCAAGGCCTGGATGACGCTCGCCATGATTCGCCTCATCACGGCACGGCTCGGGGCTGAATAATATGTACACACCCTCTAAATAGTAAGGCGCGTTGGGGATGGCCGCGGGGGAAGTCCGGATTGTGCAGAGTCTTTCTCTCGCGGTGGGGAACGCCCAAATCAACCGTAGAGGTGCCAGACCGCCCGCAGCCTACCCCTCGCGTCGCTCCACGACCGCCACGATCCGCGCCGTTTCCTCCAGCAGCGGCAACTGAACCCGGTCCTTTGGGCGGTTGGCCGCGCGCTTGGAAGCGATGACGTCGGCCAGGGTCGCCACCGCCAGCGGGTGACCGCCCACGTCGAGCCGCAGCGCGCGCGACTTTACCAACTCGAACCGCAGCCCGCCAGGCAAGGCATCGAACAGAATGTCGACCTGCAGCGGACACCCCACCAGGGTCTGCACGCTCGACAGCTCGGACAGACGCATCCAGCTCCCACCCAGCGCGCGCGCCAGCGCCTGCAGCTTGGCCTGGTTGCGCACCGTGGAGCGAACCAGCAAGTCCACATCCTGGGTCATGAGCGGCGCCCCCTGCAGCACCGCAGCCGTCGCCCCCACCACCACCGCGTCAAGGCCCACCGCCTGGCACGCCGCAGCGAGTTCGACCAGCCACCGCTCGTCGGGTGAAGGGCTACGGTCCGCGCCGGCCATCGGGCCCCTCGCGCAACAAGAACCGCCGACCGCCGCCGCTCCCCACGGGTCGCAGCCACGCGTCAAGCACCTGCAGCACTACCGCAGGGTCGATGTCGGGAAGTTGCGGCGCGACTTCGGCAAAGAGCGCCGCCAGCCGGTCGCGATAGGCGTCGGCGGGCGGGACAGCGGGTTTGGCGACGGGCGGTCGGGCCATGTCTGCAGGATAGCCTACCGGGCCACCGCGCGCCACGGGACGGCATGGAAGAAAGGGGGGCATTTTCTACCCCGCGAAAACACAGGACCTTGCGTTAGGGATGGCCGCCCGCATGGGTGGCGGCGCCGACCAGGCGTCGCCACCGCGGCGCGCAGGGCGTGCCGGTTCTGCAGGCTGCTCCGCTCGCGCCGCGGCGCCAGCCCGACCCGCCGCGGGGGAAGTTCGGATTGCGCAGGGTCCTTCTTTCGCGGCGGGGAACGCCCAAACGATCCCCGAAGTCGCCAGCCCACCCGCGACAAGTCTACAGGATCGCTACTAGAAACCCCGCCGGCACCACCACCGGGATGCCGCGCCAGGGATGCAGGCTCGTCAGGTGCGCGTCGCTCGACACCAGGCACTCGGCCCCCGCCGCCAAGGCCAGCGCGAGGAACTTGTTGTCGCCCGGGTCCACGCAGTCCGCAACCTCTTCCACCACCTCGACAAACTGGACGTGCGGCCGCAGACCAACCACAAACGCCGCGCGGGCAGCTGGCGACAGGTAAGCGTCGAACTTGGAGCGACTTAGCACCACCTCGAGCTCGGCCCAGGTCGCCGCGGACAAGCACACGTCGAAGTGCAGGAGCGCCTTGTGCAACGCCAGCGCCGGCACCGAACCTGGGCGCAGGGCCGCGCTCACCAGCACGCCCGTGTCCAGCACCACCGGCCGTCGCTCAGCGAAGTGCATGAACCAACTGCACTACGTCGTCGTCGCTCAGCTCGGCCCCTGTGCTGGGCCCGGGCGGCGTCCGCACCTCGGCGCAGTACGCCGCATACCACCGCGCGGCCTGGGCGCGACGCTCGGCCAAATCGACGCCGGCCAACTCATGCGCCCCCACCACGTAGGCCACCGTCCGACCGTGACGCGTCACCGCCACCGGCTCGCGCTGCGCCCGCTCGAGCAGCTCGCCAAAGCGATTCTGCGCGTCAACCGATGTGACTTGCACCATGGGGAGCCCCGTCGAGAAACTGGCTAAGTTAGCCAGTATCGACAGAATAGCGAATACCCGGTGGGGGTCAAGCAGAATGGGGGGCATTTTCTACCCCGCGAGATCACAGCACATTAAACTCCCCCGCTACGCCACCTCCACCAGCCAAAGCAGCTGCGGCTCCTGGTCGTCGGCCAGCTCGCCGCGCAGGTCCGCCTCCAGCACCAGTCGCAGGTCGCTGGCACCTTCCTCATCAAAAATCGTCAGCTCCACGCTCCACAGCACGCTGGACACCGGCCGCACCACGCAGGCGTCGCTCAGGCGGACCCGGCTGTCCCACACCGGCGCGCTCGCCAGCTCCCCGTCCAGACTCAACCACTTGTCGCGCAGCCGCTCGGCGGTCCACTCGCTGTCCCCGCTGCCCTGGGCGATGCTCGCCGCCGCCTGCTCGAAGTCGCCCAGGCACAGCAGCCGATAGAGCTGTACCGCCTCCGCCCGCAGCCGGGCCGTGAACGCTTTGGTATCCTTCGCCAAATCTGCCAGCAGGTGCGGGCGCTTGTGGTGCGGGTCCTCGGGCAGGCCGCCGTCGCGCTCGGCCCGTTTTACGCCGCGCACCCCTGGGTGGCGCTCCGGGCCCAGCCCTCCGCGCATCGCCTCCCACTCTTCCACCAGGCTCGCGTCGGTCTGCGCCAGCACCGCCCGCAGGTAGCCAATCGCCGACCACACCGCCTCGCTCCGCCAGCGCTCCGGCACGTTTTGCAGCAAGGTTTTGTAGACTTGCGACAGATAGCGCAGCAGCACGCCCTCGGCCGGCTCGATGTCCAGCTCTTGGACGAACTCCGAAAACGTCCGCCAGTCCTCGAACATCGACCGCGCGATCCGCTTGGGCCGCACGTCGTCGTGGCTCATCAGCGGGTGGCGCTCGGCGTAGCGGTCGGCCTCGGCATAGAGCCAGTCGGCCAGCGGCTTGGGCCAGGTGACACCCTCCAGCTTCTCCATGCGCTCTTCGTAGGGCACACCGTCGGCCTTCATGGCATTGACCAGCTTGGTCTTTTCGGCGTTCTGCTGAGCGATCAGCACCGGCATCGGCTGCTCGCAGATGGCCTCGACCAGGGTCAGCACGTCCTCGGCCCAGCGCAGGTCCGTCTCGCCCTCGTCCAGGCCCGAGTTCTGCTCCAGGTGGTCCAGGTCCAAGCGCTGCAGCGCCTCGACCAAGAACAGCGACAGCGTGTGGTGCAGGCTGAAGTCCTCTTGCAGGTCCGGATCAAAGCGCGCCACGGGCCCGGGTCCCACCTGCAAGATCCCGGACTTGCGCAGCGACCGCGCAATCCGCGCCAACTCGCGGCGCTGCACCAGCTGGCTGCCGGGCGACAGGTGCGATCGCCCAATCAGCTCGGCCACTTTGCGCAGACCGCGCCCGGCGTGCTCGGGGTCGCCGCGCAGCACCTGGCAGACCAGACCGGGATCCACGCGGAAAATCGGATCCAGGCGCTCAGCCTGCCCGGCCACCAACCGCTGGAAGGTGTCTTCGTTCCACGGCACATATCCGCGCTCGGGCGGCTTTTGCCGCGTGAACTTCACCGGTTTGCCGTCGCGCCCCACCTTGGCTTCCAGGCGTTTGTTGGCGATGACGTGCTCGGGCGCCAGCGCCACCACCCATCCGCGATCGTCGTAGCCCTTGCGGCCAGCCCGACCAGCGATCTGTTGAAACTCACGCACTTGCACCAAGCGGGCCTTCTCGCCGTCGAACTTGCACAGCTTGGTCAGCACCACCGTCCGCAGCGGCACGTTGATGCCCACGCCCAGGGTGTCGGTGCCGCAGATGACCTTCAAGTAGCCGCCCTGCGCCAGCTTTTCCACCAGCCGCCGGTAACGCGGCAGCAGCCCGGCGTGGTGCAGGCCAATGCCGTGGCGAATCAGGCGCTGCAGGTTTTTGCCGTAGGGGCTGGGCCAGCGCTCGTTCTTCAACTGCTCGGCGATCAAGCGCTTTTCGTCTTTGCTGCACAGCTCGATGCTCATCAGCGCGCCGGCGGTCTCGCTCGCCTCGCGGTGCGAAAAGTGCACCAGGTAGCACGGCGCCTTCTTCTCGGCGACCAGCTGCCCCACCACTTCCTGAAGCGGAATCTCGTGGTAGGCGTACTCCAGCGGCACCGGCCGCGTCACCGCCTGCACCTTGGCCACCGGCCGCCCGGTGCGTTTCTGCAGGTCCTCTTCGATGCGGGTGGTGTCGCCCAGCGTGGCGCTCATCAGCAAAAACGCCGTATTTTCCAGCTGCAGCAGCGGGATCTGCCAGGCCATGCCGCGATCGCGGTCGCCGTAGTAGTGGAACTCGTCCATCACCACGTGCCAGGTCTGGGTGCGCGCCGCGTCGTCCAGGGCCATGAAGGCCAGGATCTCGGCCGTGCAACACAGGATCGGCGCGTCGCGGTGCACGGTGGCGTCGCCGGTCAGCAGACCCACCTGATCGGCGCCAAAAGCCCGGCAAAGGTCGAAGAATTTCTCGTTGACCAGCGCCTTGATCGGGCTGGTGTAGATGGTCTTTTCGCCCCGGCACAGCGCGCGCCAGTGCATCCCCAACGCGACCAAGGACTTACCTGAACCGGTCGGCGTGGCCAGGATCACGTGCTTGCCCGAGTACAGCTCCAGCAGCGCCTCGTCCTGGTGCGGATACAGCTCCATGCCGCGGCCGGCCAGCCACTCGATGAGCGCGAGCAGCGCGGTGTCGTCGTCCAGACCGTCGGGCGGCGCGAGCAGGGGCGGGTGGGCGGCAGGCGATTCGGCAGACATGGGCGACCTCGGGCGGGGCGCGGAGGATAGCGCAGGAAGGGGGGCATCTTCTACCCTTGAAGAATACTAGGTTTTGCTGCCGGATGGGTTGTCCGGAAATTCCGACAGGCTGTCCAAAAACCCGGACGACGCCACATCGTCATGAATTTATTCATCTATCCTCGAATCTTCCGTTGTCGCCACTTTCCGACAGCCGCCCCGGCCGACAAAGAGCAATGGGGGGCATTTTCTACCTATTGAAATTACAGGACTCTCAAGTTGGCACGGCCTATGCAAATAGGTACAGGCAGGACGGACGGAAACACACCGCCCGAGAGACCAAAACCCCAAGGAGGACACCATGGCTACCACTCGCAATCACCTCGTTCTGCTCCCCACTTACATCGGCGCGGCCGTGACTTTCGTCGCCTTCTTGTTCATCGGCGCGGTGCCGGGCGTGCTCTACGGCGGCTATATGGGCATGACGATGTACAACGTCCTGTTCGGCGCCGCGGGCGACAACAGCTGGCTGGCCCGCATGGTGGTCGGCGGCGGCATGGGCCTGGGCCTGGCGGCGACGCTGTTCTTCTTCCTGGTCGCGGGCGCGGTCGCCGGCACGCTGCTGGGCCTGCCCTTCGCGGGCATCCTCCGTCGCATGAGCGAGCACAAGGTCGCCGTGGAAGCGCAGGAGGCGCTGGCCCACAAGTAGCCTGCATAAAGAGCCCCCCACTTTCTAGTCGCTGAAATTGTTGGGTGTCCGCCTGCAGGCCCTGCCCGAGCTCTGGTTCGCGCAGGGCCTTGGCGTTTTTCGGCGGGCTCGCCTACTCGTCCAAGTCGGCCTTGGGCGGGCGGTCCGGCAGCTCCATCCGCACCTGACTGACCGAACGTGAGGTGGCGGAGACGATTTCGAACGTGATCCCCGCCTCGTCGGTGATGCGCGCGCCCTTGGCGGGCAAGTCGCCGGCCAACTCGATGCACAGGCCCGCGATGGTGGTGCCTTCGCCGTCCTCGGGCAGATCCAGGTCCAGTTGGCGATTGACGTCGCGAATCGGCGTGGCGCCCGCCACGAGCACGACCCGCTCGGACTCCACATGGATGCGCTGCTCGGGCTGCTCGTCCTCGGCCAGCACCTCGCCCACCAGTTCCTCGATCAAGTCCTCCAACGTCAGCATTCCCGACACGCCGCCGTGCTCGTCGACCACCACCGCCAGCTGCATTTGCCGGCACTGCAGCTCTTTGAGCACGTGGATCGCCTTGGCGCTGCGCGGCACAAAGTGCGTGGGGCGCAGCACATCGCCCACGCTGGTCAGGTGGCCCAACAACAGCCCGTGGGCCAAGTCGCGAGCCGTCACGTAACCCACGATGGTATCGAGCGATCCGTGATACACCGGCAGGCGCACGATCGCGGTTTCGGTGACCAGCTGGCGCAGATCGTCCAGGCTGGCCTCTAGCGGCAGGGCCGTCATGCGGTTGCGCGGCACCATCACCGCACTGGCGGCCAGGTCGCCGAACTCGAGCGCCCGCGCGGCGATCTCGCCAGACCGACTGTCCAGTGTGCCGGCCCGCGTCGCCTCGTCGACCAGCTGCCGCAACTCCTCCACCGAGACCCGCGCCTCGGTAAAGTTGGTCCGATCGCCAAAGGGTTTGAGGACGATGTTCGAACTCTCAGTCAACAGCCACGCCAGGGGCCGCGCCAGCGACGTAAACAGCCGCAGCGGCTGGCTCAAGGTCATTGCGTAGCCCTCGCTCGCCCGCAGTGCCAGCGACTTGGGCACCAATTCCCCAAGCACCAGCGACATGTACGAGACCAGCGCCACCACCAGCACCATCGCAATGTCGTGGGCCACGTGGGCGAGGCCGGGGAGCTTCGCGATCCACGGCGCCACCAGGGCGGCCACCGTAGAACCGCCAAACGCCGCCGCCGTCGCGCCGATGACGGTGATGGCGACCTGCACCGTGGCCAGGAAACGCTCGGGATGGGCCCGCAGCCACAGCAAGGCCCGTGCCCGCTTGCTGCCCGCCTCGGCCAACTCGCGCAGGCGGGTCTTGCGCACCGACAGCACGGCAATCTCAGCGCCGGCAAAAACACCGTTCGCCAAAACCAGCGCCAAGATGATCAGCAACTCGCGCATCGGACTCCGGGCGGGCCGACAGGGTCTTTGCCGGGCCAGCGTACTCGCGCCTACGCGGCGGAGCAATAGAGCGCCCGCCCCAAAGGGCACCCCTGTCTTTCCATTTGACTTACATGACGTTCCAAGACAACTATCGTCTCCCGTTGCCCAGGCCGTTGCAGTCGCCGGCGACTCGGGTAGTGTGTAGCCCATGCCGCCGGGCAAGCCGCCCGCCACCGGCTGCCCGTACGGCACCTTCAGGCACCGCCCATGCAAGACTACTCCCCTACCGGCCCCGGGCCTGGCATCGCCGCCACGGCCGCCAGTCGCAGCATCCTGGTCACCGGCTCGACCGACGGGATCGGCCGCGAGACCGCGCTGGAATTGGCCAAGTTGGGCCACCGCGTCATCGTCCACGGCCGCGACCCGCTGCGCTGCCAGCAGACCGCTACCCACGTCCACGCGCACGGCTTTGTGACGTTCGATTTGGGCGATCGGGCCGCAATTGCCAGCGGTGCCGCCGAGCTGCGCGAGCGCTTTGGCGACCTGGACACGGTGGTCCACAACGCCGGCGTGTTCTGCAAGCACCGCCAGCACGACCACCATGGCATCGAGAAGAGTCTATCGGTCAACCACTTGGGGCCGGCCCTGCTGACCTGGCACCTGTTGCCCCTGCTGCGGCAGGTGGGCACCGCGCAGCGACCGGCGCGGCTGGTGTTCGTGTCCAGCGTGGCGCACCACCGCGGGCGCATCAATTGGGCCGACCTGGGCCTGCGCGAGCACTTTGCCGACGGCTACCCGGCCTACGCGCAAAGCAAGCTGGCCAACGTGCTGTTCGCGGCGGCGCTGGCGCGGCGGCTTGATCCCGCGGCGGTGACCGTCAATAGCCTGCATCCCGGGGTGGTGTCGACCAAACTGCTGAAAACGGGCTTTGCCATGGACGGCCCGGACTCGCTCGCCGACGGCGCCGCCACGTCGGTCAAACTGGCGCAAGCACCCGATGTTGCGGGGGTCACCGGCCGCTACTTTGTGCGGGGTACGCCGGCCGAGCCTTCGCCGCAGGCGCAGAGCAAAGACGAGCAAGAGCGTCTGTTTGCCTGGACTTGCAGCGAGCTGCAACTCGACTTGAGCAGTTGGTAAGCATGGTACGCAACCTGGCCTTGCGGATCGCTGTCGCTGCTCCTTTGCTGTTGGCCGCTCCGGGCTGGGCTGCGCCCCCCACGACCCAGCCGACGGTCGAGCTTCGGGTCGAGCCCAGCAGCGACCTGACCGCCACGCTGTTTTGGCTGCTGTCGGCCCTGACCGGCGACCCGTTCATCGAGGGCAAGGCCTGGCTGGCCTGGTGGAAAAGCGAAGGCATGGAACAGCCCGGCGACGCAGCGCTTTTGGCCGAGTTCGCCCGCCTGAGGTCCACCTACCGCGGCCGGATGATCGACGCCAAGGCGCGCGAAAACCCCTGGGTACCAGTGCCACCGCCGCCCGGCACTCGGCTAGACGTCCGCTTTGCCGCCCTGTTCTTGGGCGCGCACGACTTGGCCGACCTGGACCGGCGCGCGGAAGTCCTGTTGGCCGAAGCCGATCAGGCCGCGCTGCGCACGGTGACGGCGGCCTACGCGCCACGGCTGCAAACGCTGCTGGACAAGAACGGCTGGCTGGTCAAGTTCAACAGCGACTTCGCGGAGTTCACCCGCACCAGCCAGATGAACGCCTTCTTGCAGAGGGTGGGGCGTTGGTTGGGGGCCGCGCCGGGCGGACAGGTTCGGCTGCACTTTGTGCCGGCGCCGCCCGCCACGGTTTCGCACGGACGCCGGTTGGGCCAGGACTTGGTCGTCGAGGTGCGGCAGGGTGATACCCCGGCGCGCCGCAGCGACGTGGTGGTGCACGAGGCGGTGCATTGGCTGCAAGAGCGGGCCGGGCTCGACGACGACCCTGCGCTCATCGCGGCGCTCTTTGCCCAACCAGGCGACACGGCCGCGCGGGCCTGGGAGCTGCTGAGCGAAGGGACCGCCACCGCGATCGGCCAGGGAGTGTGGCAAGCCAAGGCATCGCCAAAGGAATTCGCGGAATCGCGGTCGCGCACCGCCGGTTGGTATGTCGACGCCAACATCGACCCCTTCGCCAAAGCGCTGTACCCCAGCCTGACCGCGGCCCTCGACGGCGAGGGCACCGTGCGCGACTTGGCGGGCGAACTGAACCGCGCCGCCGCGGCCACGCCGCCCCCCAAGAAACTTGCAGACATCTTGCAACGTTACGTGCTCATCTCGAATCACCGCGACGCGCCGTGGCTCCAGGCAGCGTGGTGGCAGCAGGTGCCGCCGCGCTCGGTTTGGCGGGCCGACCTGGCCGAGGCCGCCAGTTGGAACGACCGCTACCAAGGGACGACCGTGGTGGCCATGGCGACCACCGCCGAATGGCAGGGCTTGGGCGCCAAGGACCGGGCCAAGTTCAGCGGCGAATGTGGCAAGCTGGCGGGAAGCAAGCGGGCGGCCGTCTGCTCGGCGCCGCGGGCCGGCGGTGCGCGCACGTTGGTGGTGGTGGCGCCCGACACCGCCAGCCTGGCCGCCGCCTTGCAGGCGCTGACCAGCGGACCGCTGCCTGGGTGGGGCTGGACCGAACCACAGCCCTCCAGTGCACTGCGGTAGCGCGGGATCGCCGGCCGTGGCATTCTAGCGGTATTCGCCGGCCAAGGAGCCGCTCTTGCCCGATTCCAAGCCAACCCCCACGCCGGCTGAGGGCCACCGCGACGGCAAACTCGCCACGGTGATCCAGCCGTTTCGTGCCTCCGGCTCGGGCGACGGCAGCGATAGCCCCATCATCACCAAGATCGAGCGCTTCCGGCAAACTGGTCAGATCAGCGACGCCGAGCGCGCCGAACTGCAGGCCCAACTGCGCGAGCCCACGTCGCAGGACCTGCCGATCGCACCGATCACCAACGTAGAGGCGGACTTGGCCGTGACCTCGGCGCCGCTGCTGCAGCTAGACGTGGGCGACGAGGCAGGCTTGGCGCGCGAGCACCCAGGCCGCTATGGCGAGATCAGCGAACTGGGCCGCGGCGGGATGGGGCTCGTCTTGGCGGTGCACGACCGCGGGCTCGAGCGCGACGTGGCGATGAAGGTCCTGCAAGAGGACCTGAGCACTCGGCCAGAGTTCGTGGGTGCGTTGCGCCGCGAGGCACGCATCCTGGGCAGTTTGGAGCACCCCTCGATCCTGCCGATCTACGAGCTGGGCCTAAGACCGAGCGGCCACACCTACTATACGATGCGCCGGGTTACGGGGCACGCCATGGGCGACGTGGTGCGCCTGCTGCAGGTGGGCGATCCGGCCGCGACCGTGCAGTGGCCGCTGCGGCGGCTGGTGCAGGTCTTTATTCAAATCGCCCAGGGCCTGGCCCACGCCCACGACCGCGGCATCGTCCACCGCGACCTCAAACCCGACAACGTGCTGCTGGGCGAACTGGGCGAGGTGCAGATCAGCGACTGGGGCATCGCCAAGCGCCTGGACCACGAGACCGCCAGCGACGGCATCGTGATTGGCACACCCGCCTACATGAGCCCCGAGCAGGCCGGCGGCCGCGACCGCGAGGTGGACGCCCGCGCCGACATCTACTCGCTGGGCGTGATCCTGTACGAAGTCCTAGCGTTGCGGCGTCCCTACGGCGGCGAATCCAGCAAGCAGCAGCTGGAAGCGTGCCAGAACGTGGTGCCGCTGCCGCCCTCGGCCGTGGCCCGCGATCGCGCCGTGCCGCCCGACCTGGAGCAGCTGTGCATGCGCATGCTGGACAAGCGCCGCGAGCGGCGGCCCCAGAGCATGCGCGAAGTCTATGCCGCGCTAGAGGCATTTCTGGCCGGCGACTTGGAGCGGCAGCGCCTGCGCGAGCGCGCCGAGGCGTCGTACCAAAAGGCCCTGGAAGTTTTGGCCGAGGCCGAAGCGCTGCGCACCGAGCGCGAGTTCATCCTGCAAGAGGTGGACGCGCTGACCCGCGAAGTGCGGCCGTGGCACGCCCACAGCTACAAGCAGCACCTGCAGGCGGTGCGCCAGCAGGCCGACCTCCTCGAAGTCTTGTTCAGCCAAACGTTTTCGCAGGCCGTCGAGCATCTGCAGCAGGCCATCGATCAGGGCGAGGGCCACCCCGCCGCGCGCGAAAAGCTGATCGAGCTGTACTGGCTCCGCCACGACGAGGCCAATGCCGAGGGCGATCACGCCACCAAGCTGGTGTTTGCCCGCCGCGCGCACGAGCTGGAAGGCGGCGCGGCCAAGAAGGGCGTGGTCCACATCCGCAGCCAGCCGCAGGGCGCGCTCATCTACGCCATCCCGTTCGACGACGTGCGCGGCCAGATCGAAAAACCGCCCGATCACTACGAGCTTGGGCATGCCCCGATCGTGGGCGCCGAGCTGCCCATCGGGCCGTACCTGTTTCTGGCGCGCTTGGACGGCCACCGCGACGCCATGTCGACTGTGTTCGTGCGCGAGTACAACCGCGACCTGCTGATGCTATGCCACGGCTGGTCCAGCGACTTGCCGCGCACGGGCCGCGAAGTGGAACTGCGGCGGCTGTGGCTGATGCTGGAAGACGCCGAGATGAGCAGCCAGCCGATGGCGGCGCTGGTCTCGGGCAAGCTGGGCATGGGCAAGAACAGCCTGCTCGATGCGTTCCGCGGCCAAGTCGAGCGGCACCCCACCAAGCTGTACATCTTGATGGAAGTGACGTGCACGGCACTGCGGCGCGATCTGCCCTACGCAGCGATCGTCGACCTGGTGCGGCTGCGCGCCGGGGTCCTCGATGCCGATACCGCAGAGGCGGCCCGCGCCAAGCTACGCCGGATGGTCCGCTACGCTTTTGCCCGGCTGGGTCGGCGGACCCTGACGCCGGCGCGCGAAGCCGAGGCCGATCAAGTCGCCGATACCATTGCCACATTGCCTGCCTTCGACATCGAGGACTCGCAACGGATGGGCGCGCGCGAAGAGATGGCCGGTTCGGGGCGACGCAAGCTGGCCAACGCGCTCGCGACCTACTTCCGGGCGGTGGCGGTGACCACGCCGGTGCTGCTGCTGATCCGCAACGCGCAGAACATGGACCCGGCCAGCCGCAACCTGCTGCGCGAAGTCTTTGAACAGCTTGACGGTTCGCCGATTCTAACGGCGGCCAGCTCGACCGAGACCGACGACTTGGAAGCCGCCTCGGTGGGCGTGCGCCAGACCCTGCCGCAGCAGTTGCCTCTGCACTTTGACGAGCAGTTGATCCTAGAGCCCGTTGCCGACGCCGCGATCCACTGCCTGGTGCGCGAGATGTTGGCCGCGCCCGCCGATCACGGCCTGGTCAGTTGGGTGCAAGATCACGCCTTGGGCAACCCCTTTATGGCCGGCGAACTGGTGCACCTGCTGGCGCGCAGCGAGGCGATGGTCCTGGATCAAGGCGAGTGGCGCCTCTTGGCCAGCAAGGTCCCGGTGGGGGTGCGGCCGGGCGACCTGCAGGGCGCGATCAAGCTGCTCATCGACACCCTGCCCGCCCATGCGCGCGAGGCGCTGGCCACCGCCGTGGTGATGGGCAGCGAGTTCTGGGCCGGTGCGCTGCGCGATCTGGGTGTGGAGAACGCCGACGAAGCGCTTGAAATGCTTCTTCAAATCGGTTTCATCGTCCGCGAGGCCAGCTCGCGCTACCCGCGCGACCGCGAGTATCGCCTGGCGTCGGTGCTGCGCTTGCGCGTGGCCTACAACATCGTGCCCTTGGCGCGGCGGCGGGCCCTGCACCGGCAAATCGCGGCCTGGACCCTAAAGCAAGGCCGCACCGATCTCGAAGAGTCGCTGCGCCTGACCCACCACTTGAAGATGGGCGGCCAGCCGGAAGAGGCGGCGGTCCTGTATGCCCGACTGGCGAAGGCGGCTCAGACCGTTGGCGCGGACGAAGAAGCCGAGCGGCTGTGGACCCAGGCATACGTGTTGACCAGCCAGCCCGAGCTGCAGGCCGAGGTGGAGACCGCCCTGCGGCGACTGTAGAAAACTAAGCAAAATACCCGAGTTTTGTTCTGACCCGCGAATACGGCGAACAATAATTCGACCGAACTGGACAGATAATCTCGCTCAGGTACATTCGGGGCATGGGCTCGCTCGCTACCATGCTGCTGCTCCTCTTGACCGCGCTGGCGCCGGTGGAACAGCCCGCTGATTTTACGCGCGAAAGTGTCCAGCTTGCCCAGGCGCTGACGGCGACCGGAGGCGAGGCGCGCGACCCGGATCTAGAGCTGCCCAAGTTGGTTTGGACCGACGCCGAGCAGGCCGAGAGCGCGTGGATGCGCCTGAAGTCCATGACATCGCCGGCCTCGCAAGCGATGGCGATCCACCGCGGTGGCGTCGATCAGATGGTGTGCCGCGATCTCATCGATTTTCGCGAGGTGGCGGCGCGGGCCGGCTCGACGCTGGTGTTTCGCGACCAGTTCCGCGGTCGGTCGTGGGTGCGCCCGTCCTTGGCGCGGGTGCTGCTGCGGGCGGCCGAGAAATTTGCCAGCGAATATCCCGATGTCCAGCTAACTCTGGGCGACATTGCCCAACCCGGCTGCGGGCAGCTGGCCTACGGGACCCTAGTGCGGCAAGTGACCGATCGGCGCGGCGATCCGGCGGCGCAACGGCTGCTGGCGCGGGCGCGGCGGGTTTTGGGCGAGCCGATGATCGTCGATCAGGTCGATTCGTCCGAGTTTCCTTTGGAGGCGGACCGCTTCCGGGGGGACACGCGGCTATTGGTCGAGCAGCGCGTGGTGGGCGTGGCCCAGGGCAACGGCGACGACAAGCTGGTGCGCCTGGCCGTGCGCCGCTTTGTCCAAGAGCCGCTGCCGAACAAGCCGCGCGCGCAAAAGCGTTTGTTGGCCACCATGCTGCGCGACGCGCGCCGTGTGCTGACCCAAGGCGAGGTGGTGCGTCAAAGCGCAAGCCACACGTGGGACGCCGAACACGGCCAGGATCGCACCGCTTACCTGCAGCATCGCGTCGATCGCAAGAAAGGCATGCAAGTGCTGGCCATCACGACGCGGCCGATGGTGAACGGTCTAGAGCTGGACAAGGTGGTCGAATTGCGCATCGCCCGTTGGCGCCCCGGCAAGCCCGAAAGTTTTGCCGGCGAGACCCGCTGGCGACCCATCCGCGACGAGGCGGCGCAACTGCTGGGCTGGGATCGCTGGCGGATGCTGGGCGAAGCGGGCCACGTCACGCACCTGGCCGGCCGGGATGTGGATATCTCGTACGCGTCGCGGACCAACCAAGGGCTGTCGCACGTGCGCCTCAAGAAGATCGACGCCAAGCTGAGCATGCGCTGGTTCCAGTTGCTGGCCGAGACCGCGGCGAGCTACGGCACGCCGGTCGAGCGCATCTGGGTGGGGCCGCGGGTGCGCGCGTGGCTCAAGCGCAAATTGCCAAGCGGCGAGCGCGATACGGTTCTGTGGCGGCAGGTGGTGCAAACCCTGCCCGGCCACGATGCCCACCACCACTTGCGGCTGGCTTCGCCTTCGGCCGAAGACGACGCGCAGGCCCTTGCCGAGCTGCGCAGCGAGCCGCTGGCCACCGCGCGACGTTGATCCCGCCGGGAGTTGCCGCCCATGCATCGCTTTTTTCCTGCCGAATTGCGCACCTTTGGCTGCCGAAGCTCCTCTGTCGCGGCGGCCCTGAGCCTGGTCGCTGCCCTTGGCGGGTGTGGCAAAAAGCACGGAGCTCCGCCGCCAGCACCGGCTCCCGCACCTGGACCCACTGCAGCCGCTCCCGCGCCGGCGCCCGTCGCCCCAGCCGCAGCAGGCATTGGCGCCGAGCCCATGGACCTGCCCGCCGGGCAAACGTTGGGCGATCTGCTGCCACCGCTACCCAAGGCTGCGCCACGCCTCGGCTTCTCGAACGGCGGCGCGCCCGAGCCCAGCACACGCGACTGCTCCGACGCCGCCCCTAGCGGCTACAGCCTGGTCAAGCGCATCGAAGTGGCCCTGCCCGTAGCGGCCGGCCAGCCCGAGCAGACCCTGCAAGGCTGCATTCTGCATAGCCTTGACGGCGAGCGGACCGACCGCATCGGCAACACCGGGCGCAAGTACTTGTTGGTGGCGGTGGGGCCCGATGACAAGAAGATCACGCAAGAAGTGGCGGCGCTTGTCCGACCCGCGAGCAAACTGCCCGCCGAGCGGCAAAAGGCCGGCCACGACGCGAGCGGTTGGGCCAACCTGATCGCCACGGGCGACGACCGACAGCCCTTCTTGGCGGTGATCAGCGGGCGGTTCTACGACGGCGCGCTGGGGGAGGAAGTGCACTTTGCCCGCGCGTCGTGGCTCCTCAAGCCCGCAGCCAGCAGTTGGTCTTGGCAGCCGCTGCTGGAGCGGCGGTTCACGGTCACAGATTTCGAGCACTTGCGTGCTCTGTGCGAGGGCCGCGCCGACGCCAGCCCGGCGGATCGCGCGGCCGGCACCGTCCAGACGGCGTGCGAGCAAGTCGAGAAGCAAGCGGCAGTACACGACGAGCAGGCGGTGGCGCGGCTGGCCACCCGCAAGAAGCGTTTGGCCGGCGGAGCGGGCGGCGATGCGCAAAATGACGCGGACCCGCAATCGATCTGGCTGCGCGATGCCAAGGCGGCGCTGGCCAAGGGCGACCTGGACGGAACGATGGACTTGGCGCTTCGAGTCGACGTGGTCTGTGGCGAGGCTGTAGGCGCGGCCCACAGTCTGGTGCGCGAAGCCCTGGCGGCCAACAAACGCGAACCGCAACGGGCCCAACCGGCGCAGGCGACCGCGGAATTGTGCGAGCCGCTCAGCGACAAACCCGCTCCCAAGCGTCCAAAGGTAGAGGCCAAGGACGCTGCGCCGGCCAAGACCAAGCCAGCGGGGCGCAAGTAGCCTGGATTTCTGCTACGCTGGCGCAGCGCGGGATGTGCGCAGGAAGGTGAGGGGTGGAGGCATCGAACCCGATTCGTGTGGGTAGGACCCCAGCCAGCCTGCTGGCAGCCTTGACCGCGCTGGCCCTTGGCGGCTGCGAGAAACCGCCGCCGGCCAACTTGTCCAGCGACGTGGCCTTGGCCAGCGCCACCCAAGAGGCGCTGGATCCGGGACCCAACGAGGCCAATTTGGTGTTCCAGGCGCCCACGCCGGGTGCCAAGCCCAAACCCAAGGTTGCACCCAAAGCGGCCGAACCGGCCAAGCCCGAGCCGCCTAAACCGGAGCCGCCAAAGCCCGAGCCACCCAAGCCCGAACCGCCCAAGCCCGAACCACCCAAACCGGTGACCGTCCCCAGCGGGACGCCCGGAACCGGCACCGCCACGGGCGGCGTCAAACCCGAAGCGCCGCGCCCGCCGCGCATCGGCAGCCTGCCCCCTGGCAACTTCGACGCCACCACCGCGACGGTCTTCCGCGAGATCGCCGTGGCCACCGGCGGCGGCGTATTTGCCGCGGCCACGGCCGGGGCTCTGCCGGGCGCGATCACGCGCTTGCTCACCAGCTACAAAGACGTGCCCGACCTGGACATGGCGCTGCTGATCGACGCCACCGGCTCGATGGCGGACGATCTGGCCGCCCTGCGCGGCGCGGCGAGCTCGATGCTGGCCCAGGCCTTCAACCGACCGGGCAAAACCCGCGTGGCCGTGGTGTACTACAAGGACCAGGGCGGCGAATGCCCCTGGGTCACACGCATCGAGTCGCCGTTCACCGAAGAAAAGGGCGCCGTGGCCGGTGCCTTCGCCCGCGCCAACATCGGCTGCGGCGGCGACGAACCCGAGCACGTCTACGCCGGCATCTACAAGGCGGCGGCCGGTCTATCCTGGCGGCCCGAGGCCATCAAACTGCTGGTGGTCATTGGCGATGCCCCGCCGCACGAGAAGTACGCAGACTACAACCGCGCCAACGCCCTGGGCAAGGCCAAGGCCATGGGGATCGCGATTACGACGATCATCGTGGGCAAGTAGGCCAAATTCCGGCGCGAGACTACAACCCCACGACCGCCGCCACCAGCTTGCGAATCCCTTCAAAGACTTCGTGCAGCGGCGCGTCGTCGTACATGTACGCCGGGCTCGTCACGATCTTGTGGTCGCGGTCGATCAGGCACTGATTGGGCAGCGTCACCACGTGGTTATGCCCCAGCTCGACCGCCGCATCGGCCGCGCCACCCGCCGCGCCCAGGGTCAGGTCAAAGCCTTGGCCGGCAAACGCCAGCGCCACGATCGCCGGGGCGATGCACACCGCGCCGATCGGCTTGCCTGCGCTATGGAACGCGTGCAGGGCGCTCTGCAGCTCGGGCCGCACCGTGCCCTTGGCCCCATTCACAGCAAAATCGCACAGGTTCTTGGCCGCACCAAAGCCACCGGGCAGGATGATGGCGTCGAACTGGGCCGGGTCCAGCTCGGTAAGCGCCACGACCTGGCCGCGGGCGATGCGCGCCGACTCGACCAGCATGTTGCGCTTCTGCTTCTTTTCTACTTTGCCGGTCAAGCAGTTGACCACGTCAGTCTGGTCCGCGTCGGGGGCGAAGCACTGCACCTGCACCGGGTGCTGCGACAGGGCCCAAAGTACCGCCACCGACTCGCGAATTTCGCTGCCGTCCTTGTAGCCACTGCCGCACAAGATCACGGCGACTTTCTTCTGATTTTCCATTTGCTGCCTCTGCGGCGATCCCTGAGATCAGCCAAACAAGTCAAACACGTACTGCGCCAGGCCGGCCAAAAGCGCCGTGGCTGGGATGGTCAGCACCCACGCCGTGACGATGTTGCCCGCCACGCCCCAGCGCACCGCCGACACGCGCTTGCTGGCGCCCACGCCCATGATGCAGGCGTTGATGCAGTGGGTGGTCGACAGGGGGATGCCCATGTGGCTGGCGATGAGGATGGTGGCGGCGCCGCTGGTCTCGGCCGCGAAGCCCTGCAAGGGGTTGATGCGAATGATCTTGCTGCCCATGGTGTGGATGATCTTCTTGCCGCCGCCCATGGTGCCAAAGCCGATGGCCAGCGCGCAGGCGACCACCACCCAGGTCGGCACCGTACCGGGCTGCGCCGGTAGGATCCAAGCCGGCAGACTGCCGCCCTTGGCTAGGTAGATGGTCAGCGCCAACGTAATGATACCCATCGACTTTTGCGCGTCGTTGCTGCCGTGCGACAGCGCCATGAAGCACGCCGACAGCAGCTGCATCCGCCGCGACTGGACGTGCACGGTGGCCGGCCGCATGCGCCGCAGCGCCCACAGCAGCCCCACCATCACCACAAACGCCAGGACAAAGCCAAACAGCGGCGAGATCACCAGCGGCACCACCACTTTTTGCACGAGCGCGCTCCACTTGAACGCGCCCACACCGGCCTTGACCACCACCGCCCCGCACAGAGCGCCGATGAGCGCGTGCGAGCTGGACGACGGGATGCCGAACCACCACGTCAGCAGGTTCCACGCCACGGCGCCCACCAGGGTCGCCAGCACCACCGTCAGGGTCATGAGGCCCGGGGTGGTAAAGTCGTTGGCGATGGTCTTGGCCACCGCGGTACCCATCATGGCGCCCACAAAATTGAACGCACCGGCGACGATCACCGCGGTCCGCACGTGCAGCACGCCGGTCGAGACCACGGTCGCGATGGCATTGGCGGCGTCGTGAAAACCGTTGACGAAGTCGAAGATCAGCGCCGCGACGATGACGACGATAAGGAGCGTGAGCATCGCCGCCTACCCGTGTTTGATCGAGAGCTGCATCAAGGTGTCGCCCGCCAGCTCGGCAAAGTCGATGGCGCGCTCCAGGTCGTCCAGAATCTGCCGATTGCGCACCAGCGTCTTGGCGTCGATCGCTGGGTCATGGAACAAGTCGCGCATGGCCTCGCGGTAGATGGTGTCGCTGTCCTTCTCGATCTTGCGCAGCTTGCGGCATTCAACCACCAGGTCGGAGTAGGCGTGGCGGCGCAGGTGCGGCACGGTATCGGCCAGCACGGCGGTGATCTCGACCAGTTTTTCCATCAGCTGGATCATCGCGGGCGACGGATTTTCCATGCCCATCAGCACATACGCGCGGGCGGCGCCGTTGGTCAGGTCCAGCACGTCGTCCAGGCGCGCCGACAGCATCTGCAGGTCTTCGCGGTCGATCGGCGTGACAAAGGTGCGCGCCAGCTCTTCTTCCATGGCGTGGACCACGGCGTCGCCTTGGTGTTCCACGTCTTGCACGGCGTCGCGCACCCGTTCGGGGTCGGCCTGCTGGTTCAGCAGTTCGGCCAGCGCCTTGGCACCGGCTGCGGCCAGACGGGCCTGCTTCTCCAAAAAGTCATAGAATTGCATCTCTTGTGGAATGAACCACCGAACGATGTCTTGCAGGCCCATCGGTTCCTCTGGAGGGCGCGGTGCCCTTGGGGCCAGTAGGATAGGACGAGCAGGCCGGGTCGGGAAGCGCCCACGGCGGACCGTCCGCTGCGGCGCGGCGAACGTTGCAGGACTGTCACCAAGCCACAGCGGCAGCTACGGCGGCGCAGAACAGGCGCGCTCAACGACTTGCAGAGCCGAAATCATGGCTTGCTGGGCTTCGACCGGCAACGCGGACTTTTGCACCACCACCCGCAACGCCTCGGCCCGCCGGGCAGCCCCGCAGGCATCGCGCGTGCGCAGCGGCTCGATCGGCAGCGCCAGGGCCCACAGCGGACCCAATTGCGCCTGCACGGGCAGCCCGCCGCGGGCGCGCTCGAATAGAGCCTCGGCCGGCGCCAGGCGCGCGGGTTGCCCAGGATCGGCCGAACCGCTGATCGGCCCCGCCAAAGCCCGCGTGTAGCCCAACAACGCCGCCTCGATGGGCGCAAGGTCGCGGACGGCGATCCGATCCTGCTGGTCGCGATCGGCATCGGCCAGCCCGCGCCGCAGCAACAGCGCCTCCCACGCCACCACCACGTGGTCCGAAATCGGCGTCCGATCGTTGTACAGCGAGGCATTGACCGCAGCCAGGGCCGTGTCGCCGGTGGGATCGGCGTCCAGGCTCGCCGCCAGGGGCGCGGGCAGCAGCGGTGTCCGCAGCACCATCGCCTTGACCAGCGGCTGCGCCAGCCAACCGCGGAACACGGGCGCCGCGAGCAGCAGCGCGTCCAGCTCGGGGTGGCCGCGCGGCGTAGTCGGCGGCGGCGGGCGCACCCCCGGCGGGCGATAGTCCTCGGGCGCCGGCGGCGGCAATTGCAGAGGCCGCGCCCAGTCTTCGCGCACCTCTGGCGGGCACAGCGGCGTGGCCTTGTCCAAGCGAAGCGCCAGATCGATGGCGGCTTGCGCGGCGGCGAGCGCCAGCGGCAACTGCCCAGGCTCGCGGGCAGAGGCAGCGATCTTCTTGAGTTGTCCGCAGTTGCGTTGTTGCGGATTGCCCACCCAGCGGGCCACCTGCAGGGCGACGTTGGCCACTTGCCAGCCCGGCTCTTGGGTCGCGGCCTGCTCCAGCAGTTGCAGCGCGCCGGCATCGCCGACTTGATCGCTGCGCCGTGCCAACACTTCGGGACGAGCGGCGTCCAAACGCAAACGCAACCAGCCCAAAAGCAGCGCCTGCTTGGGCGTCAGGGCCGCCACGGCCAGTTGCTCGGGCAGGTCGACCGGGCCTTGCGCCGTGCCAGCCTGCTTGGCCAGGGCGGCCAGCAAAACCTTTGCGGCGTCGTGCGCTTTCAGGCCATCGGCCGACGGGGCGTCCACTGCGGCCAGGGCGCGGTCGGCCGACAGTCGCTCGGCAAACAGGGCGTCGCACACCGCCGCGGGCAGACCCGGCCCCTGCCGCGCCGCCGCGACCAGCGGGTGCTGAGCGTAGGAGTCGCTGGGCCGCCAAGGCAATTCTGGGGAAGGCGCGGGTGGCGCAGCCCCAGCAAAGGACGGCCAATTCGCGGCCAGCAAGGCAAGCGAAGCGGCGGCGACCGTGGCAACAAAAGCAAGTCTTTTCAACGATATCATGGACCTGCTCCGGCGCGGCGTGGCGCCCGCCAAAGGCTTCAACGCGCGCGCGCATCTGGACATTCACGCGGCTCTGCCCGACGATGTAGTGCTGCCGCGCGGGCGCGGTGCGAGAGTTCCGTTGCGCAGTAGCCTGTTCGAACGCCGATTTGCGATCGTGTCGGGCAAGGGCGGCGTGGGCCGTTCGACCATGGCCATGGCGCTGGGCCTTGCGTCGGCCCGCTACGGGTTGCGCACCTGCATCGTGCAACTGGCGGCCCGCGACTGGGTCGGGCGATCGTTTGGCTCCGCCAATCCCAGCTATGTGCCGGTGCGCTTGGACCCGGCGCTGCCTCTGTACGCCGCCAACCTGACGCCGGCCGACGCGCTGCGCGAATACGGCCAGATGAAGCTGCGCTTCCGCGCCCTGCACAATCTGGTGTTCGAGAACGACATCATGCGCCGTCTGACGCGGATGATCCCGGGCATGAACGAGATGCTGATGCTGGGCAAGGCCTGGCACATGGAGGCCATGGACACGGCCGCCGACGGCTCGCGCGCTTGGGACCTGCTGATCATCGACGCCCCCGCGACGGGCCACGGCATGTCGCTGCTGCGGCTGCCGCAAGTCATCTTGGAGGCGGTGCCGTTTGGGCCGATGGCCGACGATGCGCGGGCCATGCGGGCCCTGCTGGAAGACCCGCAGCGGACGGCCCTGCATGTGGTGACGCTGCCCCAGGAATTGCCGGTGAGCGAGGCCCTAGAGCTGTGCCAGCAAGCACGCACAGTGCTGGGGACGCCCACGGGCTACCTTTTCGTCAACCAAGTGCTGCCGCGCATCCTGGGCGAGAGCCAGCAGCGGCATCTGCACGGAGCCCTGCAGCGCAGCCAAGGTGTGGCCCACGACGCCCTACAAGCCATTGATACTTATGAGCAATGGTGGGAAGCCCAGCAGGCCCAGCTGCAGCGGTTGCGCCGGCAAGCGGCGATGCCGATCGTCGAGCTGCCGCACCTACTGGAGCCCATCGGCCGTGCCCAGCTGGAAGTCTTGAGCGAATACGCCAAGGCAGGCATGGAGTCGGCGGACTTGCGGCAGGCCGACCCGCGCAGCATTGGAGTGTCGGCATGACCTGGGCGCCGGCGGCGGCAGGCTGTGGGCAAAGGTACCGCTGGCCCGCGGCCGGCTTGTTCGTGTGCGCCGCCCTGATCCGCGCAGCGGGGGCGCCCGCAGAGGAGCCGACCATGGCCGTCGTGCAGCAAGGACAAGAGCGAGCCAAGCTCTTGAAAGAACGCGGGGTGACGGGCGTCGAGTTCCTGGACGCGAGCCCGTTCGGCCCTGCCGGCGTCGAACGCTGGCGGCTCGCCAACGGCCTGCAACTGCTGCTGGCGCCCGATCCTATGTCGCCCGTTGTGGCGGTGCACACCTGGGTCAAGGTCGGCTCGGCCGACGAGGTGGCAGGCAAGACCGGGCTGGCGCACCTGCTGGAACACGCGATGTTCAAATCGACCGCCACCCGCCCAGCCGGCACGTTCGATCGCGCTTTGGAGCAGCACGGCGCCAGCGCCAACGCCGCCACTTGGTTCGATTGGACGATGTACCACGAGGTGGTGCCGCCCAGCCAAGTGGCGTTGGTGTTCGAGCTAGAGGCCGATCGCTTGGCTCACCTCGACTTGAGCGCCCATGCGGTGCGCAGCGAGCTGGAGGTGGTCCGCAACGAGCGCCGCGAAGAGGTGGACGACGACCCCGACGCGCTGGTGGTCGAGGCGCTGTGGAGCGCCGCTTTTGGCAAAGAGGCCTACGGCCATCCCGTCATCGGCACCAGCGCGGACCTGGCCGGGCTGCAGGTGGGCGACGTGGTTGACTTCTATCGTGCGCGCTATGTGCCTGAAAATACGGCTGTAGTTGTGACAGGTGGCTTTGATCCGGCGCAGGTCCTGACTGATGCGGCCAAGTGGTACGGCGGCCTGGCGGCGCGGCCAGCGCCCAAGCGCAGCGACAAACCGGCGTCGGAGAAACCCACGAATTCATCCAGCCTTGTGGTGGATGCCAGCAGCGGTCGGCTGGCGGTGGCCTGGCGAACGGTGCCCATGGCCCACGCCGATCACCCGGCGCTGGCGCTGCTGGCCGAGGTGCTGGCCGGCTCGGACTCGTCGCGCCTGTATCGGCAGATGGTCGAGCAAAGCCGCGTCGCTTCGAGCATTTCGGCCAGTCAGACCGACTTGCGTCTGGGCGGTCTGCTGGAAATCTACGCGACGCTGCGGCCCGGCAAGACCGCGGCCGAGGCCGAGGCGCTGCTGCTGCCCGTGCTCGCCGACCTGCTGGGCGCCAACCCGGTGAGCCAGACCGAGCTGGATGCGGCGCGCAACCGCTTGAAGACCCAACACCTTCGCGAACTCGCCAGCGCCGACGGCCGCGCCGACGTGCTGGGGCGTACCTGGGCCAACGGCTTGGACCTGGGCGTGCACCAGCGCTGGTGGCAGGCCATCGACAAGGCGACCCCCGCAGAAGTGCAGAACGCAGCGAGCAAATGGCTCAAAAGCGACCTGCGCACCGTGCTCCGCGCTGACCCACCCGTCCGCACCAGTCGGGCACGAGGCCGCACCACCCCGTCGCGCGGCCACGCGGGTCGCGCCGGATGAAGCGCAACGCGCGCGTGCGGCCGTGGGCGGTCGCGCTGCTGCTGGCCCTGGTCGCCACGTCTCTGACCGTGGTCGCGGCGCCCAGCTGGGCCGCCAAGCCGAAGCGAGGCAACGTGCCGAACCTTGTTGTAGTTTCACGTCCTTGGCCCAAGCTGATCTCGGTGCGGGTGCTGATCGGCGGCGGCGCTCTGGCCGATCCGCCGGGGCTGGAAGGGCTGACGGCGCTGGGCTGGTCGGCGGCGTTGCGGGGCGCGGGCGGCCGCAATCGGCAGGATCTGGCCGCAGCTTTTGACGCCCTGGGGGTTCAGCCCGGCGTGGGCATCGACAAGCTGGGCACCACGCTGCAGGCCGACGTGGCGGTAGAAAACCTGGAGAAGTGCCTGGAACTCCTGGCCGATGTCCTGCTGCAGCCAACCTTTGAGCCCGCCCAAGTCGAGGCCGTGCGCGACGAGATGCTCGCCGATATCGAGCACTTGCAGGACGACGACGCCTCGCTCGCCACCGACGCCATCGGCCGCTACCTGTACCGCGGCACCCCGCTGGGCCGGCCAAGTGGCGGGACCAAGGCGAGCCTGCAGGCCATTACGCCGGCCAGCCTGGCCACGTGGCACACCAAGCAAATCGCGGCCAGCAACGTGCACATCGGCCTGGCCGGGGCGATCGAGCGGCCCCAAGCCGAGGCGTTGGTCCGCAAGATGCTCGGCGACTTCCCAGCCGGGCCCGCGTTCAAGCCGCCAGCTAGCAAGGCGGACGATTCGGGCCGCCGCCTGCTGCTCCTCGACAAGCCGCGCCGTGCGCAAGCCCAGGTGGTGCTGGCGCTGCAGACCGTGCCCGCCAACCACCGCGACGCCCTGCCGCTGCTGCTGGTCAACGCGGTGCTGGGTGGACCGTTCACGTCGCGTTTGAATCGCGAGATCCGCGAACTGCGCGGCTGGTCGTATGGGGCCTGGTCCACTCTGGCGGGGGCGCCGGGCCTGTCGACCTGGGCGCTGGGATTTGCGCCCAACGCCCGCGACGCGGTGCCCGCGATCGAGCTGGCGGTGCAGATTGTCGAGGAGTTGCGCCGCGATGGCATCTCGCCCGCCGAGCTGCGCTTTGCCAAGGACTACTTGATCGGCGCGCACCGATTGGGGCTAGAGACCGCCGACCGCGAGCTGGCCGAGCGCCTGCGCGCCACCGAGCTGGGCCTGGCCGACGACGACGTGGACACCTTTGAGAAGCGCATCGAAGCGGTCGACTACAAGACCATCCAGCGCGTGGTCCGCGAGCGCCTGCAGCACGACAACTTGGTGGCGACGGTGGTGGGCTCGGCCAAGGCCTTGCGCGACAAGCTGGCGGCCTCGGCGGCCGGCTTTGCGCTAGAACTGCTGGACCCGGGCGGACTGCCGGAGCAGACTGCCCAAAAAGGCTTGGCGCCGGCCCAACGCCCCGCACCCACGGTCCTGCCGACCCCAGCCACCCAAGACGACGACGGCGGCGCGGGCATGGAAGAGGAGCCGGACGAACCATGAGCATGGCGATTGACTTGCTGCTGGTCGACGAGTTTGCCGCCTGGGCCCATCGCGGCCAAAAGCGCAACACCGGCGACAACACCGCGCCCGAGGTGCCGTACATCGTCCACCCGCGCGCCGTGCGCCAGATCCTAGAGGTCGAACACCCCGATTCGGCGCTGCGCGAGCCGTGGATTCTGGCCGCCGCCTTGCTGCACGATGTCCTGGAAGACTGCGACGTGGACCATCGCGAACTGAGCACTCGGTTTGGCGAACAGGTGTCGGCGGCCGTGCGGGCTTTGTCCAAGGAATTGCGGACCAACCCAGCGGCCAAGAAGACCGACGATCAGTACTGGGCGGTGCTGGCCAAGTCGCCGCTGCCGGTGCGGCAAATCAAGGCCGCCGATCGCATCGACAACCTGCGCTCGTGCGCCAAGTGGCCGCGACCGCGCTTGGCGACCAAATACCTGATCGAAACGCCGGCCAAAGTTCTGCCGATGATCCAAGAGGATCGGTTCTTGCTCGAACTGCTCGAGCGCGAACTCGCCGTCATCGAGCAGGGCTACGGGCACCTACTGGTCCGCTGATCGCGATGTCAGTGTCCTGGCCGAATTCTTGACAGTTGCTGAAAACGTTGCAAGTTGAAGCTTTGTGTGGTGCCCCGCGTTCTTGCAGGTGACCGCGCTCGCTTGCGACGGAGGATGCATGACTACGACCCTTGGCAACGCGCACCGGCTGGCGCCGCGCTGGCTGCTGGCCTTGACACTGGCGGCCACCCTGCCGCAGTCGGCGCTGCAAGCCGCTGAGATGACGCAGGAGTTGCGCGACGAAGTCCGCACGGCCGAAAACGATTTGCGCGCGCTGGAAAAGACCAAGGGCGCCGATCCGGCGGAACTGATCGGGCTGCGCGGGCGCCTGGCTCGGCTGTACCTGCAGGCGCAGTGGCGCAAGAAGGCCGACGAGCTGTTCAAGAAGATCGTGGACGGCTTTACCAAGGCAGGCCTGGCCAAGACGGGCGGTCCCGAGGCTGCGTTTGCCGCTGAGGCCCAGTTCTACCTGCTGGAGCCGCGTTTCCTGACCGCCATGCAGTCCAAGCCAGCCTTTGGCAAGGGCGGCAAGGCCGCCGACCAGCTGGCCGGGCAAATCCGCAAAATGCGGACCGAAATTGCCGGCGAGGAAGTGCCCACCGAAGCGGGGGGCATCGCCGATCGCAAAGGTGGCCTCTGCGGCGACTACACCGCGCTGGTGTCGAGCTACCGCGCCTACGAGTGGACGATCGCTGCCGCCATCGCGCAGTCGCGCTTGCTCGCCCACGTGGCCGAGGCCATCCACGACATCCCGTTGCCGGCCGACCAGGCGGCGGAAGACAAAGCGCAGTTCCGCCAGATCGTCGACGAGCAGTCGCGCGACTTTGATGCACAAGCGCTGCGCTTGCTGGAGGCCGCCTGGTCCGAGTTGGGGCGCCGCAACCTGGACTCGCCGTGGAAACTGGAGTGCCGCCGCGACCTGAACAAGTACCTGCCCAAGCAGTACCCGCTGTCGCGGCAGCGCGCCGACCAGTGGCTGAGCCCCGTGCCCGAGGCGCTGCAGGCCCAGCTAAAACAGTCGGGTCTGTTTGACGACTTGCAGGGCTGCTACGACCGACACTTGGCGGTGGCGCCCGACGACTTGCTGGGCGGGATGAACGTGCAGTTCGAGCTGCGCCCCGATGGCACGGCGGCGGTGACGAACGTGGACCATGCCAACGGGCCGGTCATCGCCCGCTGTTTGACCCGCAAGTGGAGCAATCGCACCGACTTCCCAAAGGTCGACGCGCCAACGCCGGTGTCGCTGAAGCTGGAATACGCCGCGCTCTGAGCGCCAACCCAGACTACCAAAATCCAAAAATCTACAGGGCTACTGCACCCGCGTCTCGATGTGGGTTGTCCGCCGCAGCTCTTCGATCCAGGCCTTGTACAGGCGCGCCAGTTGGTCTTCTTGCAGGCGCCGCCGGACGAATTCTTCCAGCAGTTCCTTGTCCTTGGCCTCGGTCCGCCGCCGGTCTAGCAGTTGCAGGACGTGGAAGCCGTAGGGCGTCTGTACCACCGCCGAGTACTCGTTCTTCTTGAGCGACCAGAGCTTGGCGGCCAAACCGGGCTCGATGGTCCAGCGCCGCTGCCAGCCCAGGTCGCCGTCCGGCGCGCCGCGGTCGTCGTTGAACTTGTCGGCCAGGTCCTCGAAGCTCGCCTTGCCGTCGACCAACAAATCGTGAATTTGCCATGCTTTATCGCGCTTCTTGTTCACCGCCGCCGGGGTGTCGTCGCCGCGGACGCCCACCATGATGTGGCGCGCGTGCACTTCTTCTTCGCACGTGCCGCCGCAGTGTTCCAGCTCCAGCATCTTCTTGACTTCGTCGTCGGCCACGCGCAGCCGGCTGCCCAGCTTGATCTGCAACATCCGCACACGCGTCAGCTCTTGGCGCACGTGCTGGCGGTAGGCCACGACAGTGGCAAAACCCAGCTTGCGCACCGCGGTCGCCAGCTCGTCGTCGTCCCACGTGTTGCGCTTCTTGACCTCGGCAATTTGCTGGTCGACGTCGCGGTCCTCGACGGTCACGCCCAGCTCCGAGGCGGCGCGCAGCACCAGCGCGTTGTCGATCAGGCTCTGCAGCACCTGCAGCCGGAGCTCGCCCAGCGAGCGCGGCCGGGCGATGTCGGTCGGCACCACCTCTTGGGTGGCCTGCTGACTGCCCATGGCCCGCCGCAATTCGCCAAACGTAATCAGGGTTGTCCCCACGATGGCGGCGATGCCCTCGACCTCTTCAAATTCCGCGGGCAGCCGCGCCACCCGCGGCGCCGCCTGAACCGGAATGGCGGTGGCGGCACTGGCGAACAGCAGCCCGGCGGCAATGGCGCGCAGGGAGACAAAACGTACACGAATCATGGAGTAACCTTGCTGGCGGGTGCAGCGGTGGCGGTACTGGCCTCGGCCGGAGGCAGGCCCTTTCCGCTGATCGTGCCACCGCTGGGCGGCTTGGGGCTGGGCAGCAGTTTCAGGGCATCGTCGTTGATTTGCACGGGGTTGCGGGCCTTGATCTCGGCCAGCAGCTGCTCGCGGCGCAAGTCGCGCTGGCGCTTGACGATGCGCGAGCGGATCGACTCGCGGGCCTGATCGAGCGACTTGTCGATCGCCGGCAGCTTGGAGGTGACCAGCAGCACATGCCAGCCGGCTGGCGACTGCACCACCGGCCCCAGGCTGAACGTGTCGGTCTTGAGCGCCGCTTCCACGACGGACCGCGGAATCGACTGCAGGTGCGCGATCTCTTCGGCCGTGGCGCCGGGCACCGGCTCTAGACTGACGCGGCCGAGCGCGCCCAAGACCTGCACCGTGGCCTTGTCCAGCGAGTGGCGGCCCACGTAGTCGTTCCAGGTGGACACCAGCTTGGCCGAGTTGCCCTCGCTGGCTTTGTCGATCTCGGTGCGGAGTTTCTCGGCCATGGCCTTGTCGGCGACCAGGATGTGGCTGACCTCGACCTGCTCGGGTCGATGAAAAACGCCGGGATTGGCTTGATAATACGCGGCGATGTCGGCCTCGCTGACCGACTTCAGCTCCACCTCTTCTTTGCCGTTGTCCTGCAAGAACTTGCGCACCATCGCCTGGCGCATGGCTTCGAGCACCTCGGGGTCTTTGTCCAACCCCTGGCGCTGCGCTTCGGCGGCCAGCACTTCGAACTGCACCAGCTTGGCCAGGTAGTCCTTGCGCTTTTGCGGCGAGGTGAACTGGCTCTTGACCACCGCCGGCTCGCCGTCCAGACGCGCTTCCATGTCGCCCAAGGTGATGACTTTGTCGCCGATGCGCGCGACCACCATCTGCTTTTGTTCGCTGGTCAAGGCCGAGGTGCGCTGGGCCTCGCTGACCTTGGGCACGTGCTCGACCTTGGCGGCCGCATGCTCGGGGGTCAGGCCGGGGCCCGCCGGCAGCGGTCGCTCGGGCTTGTTGCAGGCCAGCGCGAGCGGCACCACCAACCCGACAATAGCCCGAATTTTCAAGCGATGAACAGACACGATCTCACCTTGAGAGGGCGCGGCGGTCGCTACAAGCCGCACGTGGGGAAGGTCAGCGACGTTGGGCTGCACTGGCAGTAGGCTGCGCTGCAGGTGTCCAGCTCGGCGTTCAGCAGCGCGTCGTTGTCGCTGCCCTTCTTCTTGCAGTCAATGACGCACTGCGTCAATTTGTCGTCCTGCGGACACGCCTGCATGCAGTTGCGTATGGCGGTGCAGCCGGTGCTGACTTTGCAGCCTAGCGTCAGCAGCTTGCACATGCTGCTTTCGCACACGCCGATGCACGACACGTACTGCTGGCCGCCGCCGGTACAGCCCTTGCCGGACCAGAAGTTCTGCAAACACAGCGCCTGCATGCACGCGTCGTAGCCCAGGTAGGCAAACAACGCCTGCGGGGTGCCGCCGGTCAGGCAGTCCAGCTGCTTCTGGTCGTCAGCGCTGGCCGAGGCCAGGCAATTGGTCAGGTTCTGGCACTCGGCGCTGTCGTTGCACTTCTTGAGGGGTGCTGCACACATTGCGCCTTTGCACTGGGCGACGCAGGCGGTGTCGCTAGGCGCGCACGCGCCACCTTGCTGGTTGCAGTCGGCCGGGCAGGTCGACGAGTCTTCTTTGGCCGAGCAGACGCCATCGCCGCAGTTGCCGGCGAGGCACAAGCCCACCAGGCAGGTCTTGTTCGACCCGCACACCGTACCGCTGGGCGCGACGGGGTTGCCGCAACCCTGGATCGGGTCGCACTGGTCCACCGTGCAGGGGTCGCCGTCGTCGCAGCTCAAGGTCTTGCTGGGTTTGCAGCTGCCGCCGCTGCAGGTGTCGCCCTGGGTGCAAACCGAGCCGTCGTAGCAGCCGCTTTGATTGGGCGTGGACTTGCAGCCCGACGCCTTGTCGCAGGTGTCGTCGGTGCACAGGTTGCCGTCGTCGCAGTTCTTGGCGGGCGCATCGCAAGAGCCGCTCTTGCACTGTCCCTCGCCGTTGCACGCGTCCAAGGGGCCGCACGGGATGGTGTTGTTGACGTGTTTGCAGCCCTGGGCGGGCTCTGGGCAGCCGTCATCGGTGCACGGATTGCCGTCGTCGCAGTTGACGCTGCCCTGGCAAACGCCAACGGCGTTGCAGGTGTCGGGCTTGGTGCACGGGTTGCCGTCGTCGCACATCAGGCCCGGCACGATCGCGATTTCGCAGGTGCCGCCAGTCTTTTCGACGCATTGGACCAGTGTGCAGGGGTTGCCATCGTCGGGGCAGACCTTGGGCTTGCCCACGCAGGCGCCCTTCTGGCAGGCGTCGTTGTCGGTGCATTTCAGGCCGTCGCTGCAGGCCGCACCGTCCTCCAGCGGTTTGTGCACGCAACCCAGCTTCTCGTCGCAGAGATCTTGGGTGCAGGCGTTCTTGTCGTCGCAGTCCAGGCTGGATTTGGCGGCGCAGGCGCCGCCTTCGCAGATGGCGACCAGGGTGCAGGCGTTGCCGTCGTTGCACTTGTTGCCGGCTTTGAGGCCGACGTTGCTGCAGCCGCTGGCTGGGTTGCACTGATCTTCGGTGCAGGCCTTGCTGTCGTCGCAACTGCGGAACGAATACTGGCACTTGCCCGCCTGACAGGTGGGGTTGACCCAGCACTGGCTGGCGCCCAAGTCGTTGCAGGTGGCGCCGTTCGGCAGATCGGCCGCTTGGCACAGCCCGGTGCTGAGCTGGCACTTGCCCACCTGGCACAGCGCGCTGACCAGCGGCGCACACTCGTCGTCGGTGGTGCAGCCCTTGCCCAAGTTCGAGTCTGCATCGCTGTTTGCATCGGGTTTGCCGGCGCCGTCGCTCGCATCCCCGGCCAGCGCGTCTCCGCTGCCGTCGCCCTGGGTGTCGCCGGTCGCATCGGCGCCTGCGTCCAGGGCCCCCAGATCGCCACCCTCGCCATCTTCTTCCGTGCCCGCGGCGGCATCGCTGCCGTGAGCGTCGCTGTCGCTGCAAGCGGCCAGGCCGAGTGCACCGATCAGCACAAAACTCATCAGGATTTTGGCAAGTAGCTGCATCGTCTCGCTTGCGCGGCGGCGGCCTGCGCCCCGCCACTGTGCATTGTCTGCGAAACCGCGGCTTTGGCCAACCCCGATTCGAAGCAATTGCCGCCCGCGGCACGCCGTGGTGCGCCTACAGGGACCAGTTCAGCCCGGCGCCCACGTAGGGGGCGGTGCGGAGGCCGCCTTCGACCTGCAGCGCCAGATCACGACTGATCTGCAACTGCAAGCCGGTGAGGGCCCGCACCATGGGCAGCACCGGCGGCACGCTCGCGTCTGAGCCACCGACCGTGCGCCAGTGCGGGCAGGTCGCGGCCTGGGCCTGGGTGCAGATCGGCAAGGTCTCGATCTGGTGGACACTGCCGGCGACAAAGGCGATGCCCAGGCCACCGCGGATGGTCCACGCCAGCCACGAAGTCACGTCGACCTTTTTCAGGTAGTCGGCGCCCAGGTCGATGCCCACCACGCTGACCGAGGTATACAGCGGCCGCGGCGAGCCCGAGCTGGACCACCAGTTCTGATCGGGCACGTTGGGCAACGTCAGTCCCGCGCGGAACACCGCCCAGGCGCTACTGCCCAGCGACATTCGATAGCCGGCGTCCAGCGCCACCGCTTGCAGATCGGGGTGCTGATCGCGGCGCCTTTGCGCAGGCGACACAAGGGTTTGTACAGCCGCCATCAGCCCCGTGGGCAACCAAGTCTGCCCCACCGACAACTCCACGGCGGCGCGGGCCGGCGGCAGCGGTTTGGCCGGCTCGACGGGCTCGTCCACCGACTTGGCCACCGGCGCGACCACCGGCTTGTCGGCCCCCACTTTGTGGAGCGTGGGGCGAGGCAGCAGGGTCTTGGCGGCCGGAGCCGGCTCACCAGGAATCGTAATGGTCTTGCCGTCATCGCTGACGTCGAGCGGGGTGGGCGCGTCGGCATGGGCGAGCGCAGCCGCCAGAGTCGCGAACAGACAAACGAGCCAGGCTACCGGGTTGTGGAGCGCCGCTGGGTTCATCGCCGGACCTGCAGCGTGGCGGGCTGCAAGGGGAAGCTACCGCTTGCGGAAGTTCTTGGCAATCGCCCCGCGATGGGCGACACTCGCCCGCGCGGTGGGCCGGCTGGCCGCCGGTTCGGCTCCCTGCCGCGGCAACTTCGCGATGCGCTTCTCGGTCGTCATCTTCGATCTGAACGGCACCTTGGTCGACACCTTGGGCGACCTGGCCGACGCGCTCAACGAGCAACTGTGGTCGATGGGTCGGCCGACGTTGACCGCAGACCAAGTGCGCCAGTGGCCAGGTGAAAACCTGCGGGCGATCCTCAAGGGCGCGCTGGCGGTGACCGGGAGCGTGCCGACCGACCTAGAGATCAACCAACTGCTGCACGAATTCCGCGACCGCTACCAAGACCGCTTGGGCGCGCGCGCCACCGTGTACCCGGGGACGACCGAGGCGCTCGGCCGTTTGCACAGCTGTGGCGTCCACTTGGCCCTGCTGACCAACAAGCCGCTGGTGCCGTCGCTGCGTTTGCTGCAGCAGATGGAAATGTCCAAGTTCTTTGCCTACATACTGGCCGGCGACGGGGATCTGCCGCGCAAACCGGACCCCACGGGCCTGCTGGAACTGATGGAGAGCTGCGGCGGCAACCTGGAGCATACGCTGATGGTCGGCAGCTCGCGGATCGACCTGGAGACGGCGCGCAATGCCGGGGTGCGGGTCGCGCTGGTCAACAACGACCACAGCCGCGGCGTGCACGGTATGGGGGCTGACTACGTGCTGGACGAGATCGAACGCCTGCCGCACCTGGTGCTGGGCGGCCGTCCATCGGGCATCATGTCCTTTACCGGATAGATCAATAAACTCTAATCTTTAGCCACATAGCGATCGCTCGACCAGACCGAGGTGAAGGTCTGCTTGGCGCGCTTGGGCAGCTTGCCCAACATCACCTCGGTGTCGCAGGTGATGGTGATGGTGCTGGGCTCTTGACCGCCGGCGGCAATCTCGGGGCTGGCGCACACTTCGGCCACGTTGTTGCCGGGATCGTCGCGCGACTTGAAGGTGGTCGACGTGCGCTCCCACACCGCGCGCGGCTCGCTTTCGCCCAGCGGCCGGCCGTACAGCCCCCACAGGATCGACGACTCGGAGCCGTGGCCTTTGCTGTCGTAGCGCAGATGTTCCAAGCGGACCAGCCACGCCTCTTGGTGATTCGAGATCGCCTGGCGCGCCAACTGCACGCCCTTGGCGGGGCCCGAGGGGCACACCGACAGGCGGAACTTGGCGTCGATCTTGACAGGACCCGCGGGCTTGCCGGCCAACTCGAGCAAGAAGCAGTTGGGCAGCCCGCCGTCGCGGCCATCGTCGATGCGGACCAGCGCTGCCGAGCCGGGCGCATGCTCGCGTCCCAACGGCTCGGCCACGGCAAGCACCGTGATATCACGAACTTGCGCAGACTCCGCCTCGGCCATCAGTTTGGCCACGGGGTGAACGGCGCCGCCGCCTTTGCCGGCGAACACCGGCGCGGCTTGCAGCAAGAAGGTCGAGCCAAGAACAAAGCAATACCAACCAAGTCGGCGCATGGGGATCAGCCTCGCGTGGGTTGTGCAGAGAAGGTCTGGGGGGATCTTACAGAAGGTTGGCGGCCAGCTCGGCCAGCGGCGAACGCTCGCCCTTGGTCAGGGTCATGTGCGCGGCAATGGCCTGATCCTTGAACCGCTCGACCACATAGGTCAGGCCGTTGTTCAAACTGTCCAGGTACGGCTGGTCGATCTGGTACGGGTCGCCGGTCAAGATGATCTTGGTACCGTGGCCCACGCGGGTCAGCACGGTCTTGACCTCGAGCGGCGTCAGGTTCTGCGCTTCGTCGACGATCATGTACACGCTGGGCAAGCTGCGGCCGCGGATGTAGGTCAGCGGTTCGACCTCGAGCACGCCGCTGGACGACAGCTCGTCAAAACTCCAGACCTTGCCGTTCTTGCCGGGGGTGTTGCCGGTGGTCAAGAAGTCGATGTTGTCGTGGATCGGCTGCATCCACGGGCTCAGCTTGGCCTCGACGTCGCCGGGCAAGAAGCCGATGTCGCGACCAAATGGGAAAATTGGTCTCGAAACCAACAACTTGCGATAGGCGTCGCGCTCGGCGACCGCTTGCAGCCCGGCCGCCAACGCCAACAGCGTCTTGCCCGTACCGGCCTTGCCCACCAGGGTGCACAGCTGGATATCGTCGCGCAGCAGCATGTCCATGGCAAAAAGCTGTTCGCGGTTGCGAGGTTGCACGCCCCACACCGTTTGTTTGCCGGCGCGCAGGTGCTCGACCCGGCCGCCCGCCACGCGCGCGTAGGCCGACTTGCCCTGCAACCCCTCGGCCCGCAACATCAGGTACTGATTGGGAACCAGCGACTTGCTGGCGTCGCCTAGTTGGCCCAAGTCCACACCGCCGTCGGCATACAGGCCGTCGATCACCGACGAGTCGACCTGCAACTCGGCCGTGCCGTTGTACAGCTCTTCGATCTCTTTGTTTTCGCGATCATAATCCTCTGCATGGAGGCCCAGCGCGTCGGCGCGGATGCGCAGGTTGGTGTCCTTGGTGACGAACACCACCGGCCGATGCGGCTCTTCGCTGTTCAAAAACAACGCCACCGACAAGATGGCGTCGTCCATGGTGTGCGACACGCTGAAATGCCCAGGCAGATTGGCCCGTTCCATCACCACCCGCAGCACGCCGCCGTTGGGCATCGGCACGCCTTCGCGCAGGTTGCCTTGATCGCGGTAGGTATCCAGCTCGCGCGCAATCCGGCGGGCATTGCGACCCAACTCGCTCTGATCACGCTTGAAGGTGTCGAGCTCTTCGATCACGTAGATCGGCACGTTGACCATGTTGTCTGAAAACGAGCGCAGGCAATCGCTGTCGTGCAACAGCACGTTGGTGTCCAAGACGAAATTCTTCACGTGCGATCCTTGTCGGCCGCTGGCATGGAGCAGCCCCTGTTGCCATATCGCACCTTCGCCGCGCCGTTGCAATGGCCGGAGCGACAGCGCACACTGGTCAGAGCGGAAGTCGCGACGGATGGCGAGTAAAAGCATGGGATTCAAAAGCATTCGCCCCAGCCTGCCCGCCCGCGTGGCCGCCCTCATCGCGGTCGCCCTCGCCGGCTGCAGCAGCCCAGACAGCAGCGGCGGGACACCGGCCAGCGATGCCAAAACAGCCAGCGACAGCACCAGCGACACGAGCCTGAAAAGCCAATACTACGCCGCCAGTTACACGTTCCACGGCGGCACGTTCGCCGGCCAGACTTTTCAGGTCGAGCGCGATTTGACCCAGACCTCGGGCGTGCTGAGCTTTGGCAACTCGCACCTGACCTATCCGGCGGTGGCGTTTGCCATCGAGGATCAGGCCGATCAAGTGGTCAAGGGCGCCGACGGCAAGTGGAAGCCGACCAAGCTGGCCCTGCAGCTGCGCTTTGGCATCTTGGTGCCCGGCCCTGGCTTCCCGGTCAATACGGGCGCTGCCGGCACCTACCCCTTGGGCTGCAAACCACCGATGATCCAAGTAGTTTTGGCCACGCAGATGTACCGCAGCTCGTGCCCCTTGTCCGCCGGCAGCGGCGACATCGTGGTCACCCAATGGGCCGCGGAAAAAGACGGCCGCTTTTCCGGCACCTTCAAAGGTCGCGCCTACGCCTACAACTACAACAGCTCGTACCTGGACGACTGCAACCCAGAACACACCGCCCAGACCTGCAAGCAGCCCGATATCTGGGTGGATGTCCAAGGTTCCTTTGACTTCACCTTGCCGGGCATCAACGCCGACGTGTGCCTGCCGCCCGCGCCATGTCCCTGATTCAAAGACTCTTTTCTGGTCTCAACGCGGAAACTGATTTTCCGGTGCCGCAGCCGGGCCAGAGCTGGCACCCGTGCGGGCAATTCGTCGCCGCGGGCGACTTGCCCCAGCTGCATGTGGTCAGCTTGCCCAGGCAGGGGCCGCCACTGCCAGGGGCGTTGGGCGAGACGCAGGCTGAGTCCATCGTCTTTTTGCATGGTTACCTGCAGTCGTCGTGGGCGTGGCGCCACAACCTGGCGCCGCTGGCCCGCCATTTTGCCGTGCACGCGGTGTGCTTGCCGGGGTTTGGCTGGTCGGACAAGCCGCGGCATTTGCAGTACCGGCTGGCCGAACAGGCCGGGCGGGTGCTGGCGGCGCTGGACCAGTTGGGCATAGAGCGGGCGCATCTGGTGGGCAATTCCCTTGGCGGGGCCCTGGCCTTGCAGATCGCGCTGACGGCACCGCAGCGCGTGGCGCGGCTGGTCTTGGTCAATCCCGCCAGCCATGGCCGCTACCCGATGGCGCTGGCGGCGATGCTGCAACACGAGTGGCTGGAACCCCTGATGTACGCTCCGGGCGGAAAGCTGGCGTTGACTTTGGGGTTGCGCCACGCCGCCTATGCCAACCTGCCCGTGGATCGCGCGCTGGTGGGGAGCTTTTGGCAGCCGCTGCAGACGCCGGGGGCCAAGCGGGCCGCGCTGCAGGTGGCGCGTTACTTCAATCAGGACCTAAGACAAGTGGATGATCGGCTTGGCGAAGTTCGCGCGCCGGCGCTACTGCTGTGGGGCCGCGGCGACCGCATCGTCCCGCTCAGCAGCGTACAGCGGCTGGCACGGCGGCTGGGCGACGCCCGCCTGGAATTGTACGATTGCAGCGGCCATTGCCCTATGGAAGAAGAGCCCTTGCGCTTCAACCGCGAGGTGCAAGCCTTTTTGACGGCCGAGCTGGAGTGAGCGATACCAATTCCGTCCGAATCGGATCGAAAACTCGGGCAATTCTTCGGGCCCGAACCGGGGTCCCCGCCTGATTCTCGCCAGTTGCAGAACGGGTCAGAAAAGCCGTACAGGCGCGAATCAGGTGGGGTGCGTATGACATCTTTTTGGGGGCGCGGGCTCGGTTGCCGTTGGCAAAGTCCAACAAGATCCATTGGTAGAAAATGCCCCCCATCGGCTCCGCTTGACCGGCCCTGGCCAGGATCGGCTAGGATTCCGTCCATGACCGATGACCCGCTCGTCCCGTTGGCCCGGCTGGCGCTTGTACGACCCGAGTTGCGGACTCGGCTGGCCAGCGGCGCCCTTGCCGACGCGTTGGCGCAGGACGACTTGGGCGAGGCGCTGGCCTGGGTTTTGCTCTTCGAACACTGGCCCGAACTGGTGCCGGTGGGCGCCGAGCAGGCTTTCTACAACCGCTTCTTCTGGTTGTGCCGGTATTGCGCACTCAAGCAGCGCCGCGACGGCCGCGACGCCGGCCTGGAGCAGCAGCTGTTCCGACTGCTGGCGTCGGCCGAGTTTGCCGTGGAATGGGCGCAGGTCGAGCGCTTGGAACGGGCCGCGCGCGGCTAGCAGCCGGATTGCCGGGCATCTTCTACTGCTGATTCTCCAAGGTATTTTGGGCGTCCCGGCCCGGCGAGCTGAAGTTGCGGGGCTTGTTCCGGGAAAGCTCGAACAGCGTTGGCACCTGGGCTGTGGCCAAAGAGGTTGGACGAGTTTCCCCCCGTCCCACGCCCCCTACGCCACCGCAACCTGTGCTAAATTGGCCCCCGCAGCGCCCACCGCGGGCGCGGTGACCGCCTATGGCCTGGACCCGGCGACTGCTGCGCAAACTGGCCCGGATGGCACCCCGCAACCCGCTGCGGCTGGTGTACGACGAAGCCTACCGCCTGCCGCTGACCAGCCTGCAGCGCACCACGGGCTTTGATCCGCGCCGGCCCGACCTGGCGCTGTGGTACCTGCGCGATGGCGACTGGCTGCGCGAAGAAGACGTGCTGAAGCCGCCGCGGATCAGCTACCAAGAGCTAGAGGTGGTCCATACCGCCCAGTGGCTCGAAGACTTGGGCCGCCCCGAGCCGTTGGCACGCGCGCTGAGCGTGGAGGCATGGGACATCGACGTCGACTCGGTGATGGCGTCGCTGCGGCGGATTTGCGGCGGCACGGTGCTCGCGGCGCGGGTGGCCCTGAACGAGCGCGTGCCCGTGCTCAACCTGGCCGGCGGTTTCCACCACGCTTTTCCCGACAAAGGCGGCGGGCTGTGCGTGGTGTCGGACCTGGGTTTGGCGGTCGCGCAACTGCGGGCCGACGGCTTTCAAGGCCGCGTCGGTATTCTGGATCTCGACGCTCATCCGCCGGACGGGACGCGGGCGGTCCTGTTGCATCTGGGCGAACGCGTGGGCCCGGCGGCAAACGACACGGCCTGGATTGGTTCGATCTCCGGCTCGGATTGGGGGCCATTGCCTGGCGTGGACGAGACCGTGCTGCCGGCGGGCACCGGCGACGAGGGCTACCTGCGCACCTTGGACGCGTTGTTGGCGCGGCGGCCAGAGTGCCAGCTGTGGCTGGTGCTGGCGGGCGGCGACGTCCTGCAAGGCGATCCGCTCGGCCGCCTGGCGCTCAGCGTGGCGGGCGTGCAGCGTCGCGATCGCAAGGTGGTGCAGGCGCTGGGAAAGGCGCCGAGTGTGTGGCTGCCGGGCGGAGGCTATCAAGACCACTGCTGGCAGCTGGTGGCGAACGCGGCGCTGGCGCTGCTGGGGGTGCCGCTGCAGGTGCCGTCGCGCGCCGATCCGCTGAGCCGCCACTTTGCCCTCGTCGCGCGCGGTCTGGAGCTGGAAAAGCCCGGCGAGTGGCAGCTCGACATGAGCGACGTCGAGGCCGAGCTGGGCATGCGCAGCCACGCACCGCCGCGCCTTTTGGGCCACTACACCGCCGAGTCGATCGAGTACATCTACTACAAACTCGGCATCCTGCAGCACTTGCAGCGCTTGGGCTACCGCGGTCTGCACATCGAGATCCGCGAGGCGCAGCCCGCCGACCACATGCGCGTCGTCGGCAAATTCCAGGGCGACTCCGCGGTACACGTGCTGGTCGACTTGGCCCTGGAGCGGCGCCGCGAGGCGGATGGCGAGGTGCTGTTCGTCCACTGGCTAGAGCTGCGCCACCCCAAGGGCTCGTGGTCGGCGGGGCGCCCGCCGCTGCCGGGGCAGACGGTGCCGGGGCTCGGTTTGGCGCGCGAGGCCGGCGTGCTGCTCGCCCGGACTGCCGAGCGCCTGGGGCTCGCCGGGGTGGTGCTGCGGCCGGCGTGGTTCCATGTGGCCTATTCGGCGCGCTACCGCTACCGCTTTCGCCAGCCCGAGGTGCAAGGCCGCTTTGAAGCGCTGGTCCGCGATCTGCAGGCCGAACCGCGCCTGCAGCACGAGACGGGCGGCTTTGCCCTGGGCCCAGCCTCGCGCGCCATCGCCCGCGGCGACGTCAGCATCGCCCACGGCGCCATGGCCCCGCTTTTCTACAGCTGGGAGTCCGAAGAGATGATCGACGTGCTCCACGCCACTACAGCGCCCGAGGTCCAGGCCATCATCGACCGCGAACGGGCCATCAGCCATTTCAGCCTGTCGCCGACGGCGGTTTTGACCTGAAGTCCGCAGCGATTGACCCGGTCACTGGTAGGTGCTGAAGTCATCGACGGCCTTGATAGTGGGGCCGCCGTTGCGAGCCTTGCCATGCCCACGCCGACCGTGCCCCGCTTTGCCGCGCCCAACTTGCCCAGCTTGCGGCAGCTGGAGTATCTGGTGGCAGTCGTGGAATTGCGCCACTTTACCCGCGCTGCCGCCGCCTGTTTCGTGACCCAGCCGACACTGAGCGCCGGCATCGCCGAGTTGGAGGGGCTGTTGGGTGTGCCCCTGCTGGAGCGCGGCCGGTCAGGCGTGTGGCCCACGCCGCTGGGCGAGGAGCTGGCCGTGCGCGCGCGGCACATCCTGGCGGCGACCAGCGATCTGTGCGACCGCGCTCAGGCCGAGTCGGGTCCGCTCAGTACGACCTTGCGTTTGGGAGCCATTCCCACCCTGGCGCCGTTCGTGTTTCCGCGGTTGGTGCGGGACCTGACGGCGGCCCATCCGCGGCTGCGGCTGGCGGTCCGCGAAGAGACCTCGGCGCAGTTGCTGGCCCGGCTGCGCGAAGGCCGTGTCGACGTGGCGATCCTGGCCCTGCCCTTCGACACCGGCGAACTGGCCGTGCAGCCCATCGGCAAGGACGAACTGGTGCTGGCGCTAGCGCCCGGCCAGCGTGCGCCCACCAGCGGCCGCCTGGATCCGGCACGGCTGGTGCTGCTGACCGAGGGCCACTGCCTGCGCGAGCACACGCTGGTGGCCTGCGGAGCGGGCGCCCAGAGCGGTGAACTCGAGGCCTCTAGCCTGCTGACTTTGGTGCAGATGGTGGCCGCGAGTCTGGGCGATGCACTGCTGCCGGCGCTGGCCCTGGGCACGGGGCTCATCGAGGCGGCCGGCCTGCAGATCCACCGCCTGCAGCCGCCGCCCACCCGCACCATCGCGCTGGTGACGCGCCCCAGCTACACCCGCCCGGCCGTCGCAGCAGCGGTGGCGGCGGTCCTGGGCGATTTGCTGGCGGCAGAGTCGGTCCGCTGACGACCTGCGTCGCGAGATCATTTTTTGCAGTTACAAGCCAAGCAACAGCACGTTCATGCTTAGGCTCCAATGGCTTGCACGGCATCCGATCGAAAAAAGCTGCCGCCTCGCGAAATAATTTCGCAATTACCAACACTGCGCTCAGCTTTCACCATTCTTTTTCGCATGTTGCGTGACAACCCTGCGACAATCCAGCGCGCGTGACTCGGTCGCCTTGGTTGACTGCCGCCCCGTCGCCGCCTTTCGTGCAGGGTGGACGGCGCGAATCGGGCTCGTCGCGCCAGCGAGGTGGCCCATGCGGCACAAACGACTGGCTTTCGCGGCGGTGCTTGCACTTGAACTGGCGATGCTGACTCCAGACCAGGCGCTGGCGGTGCGCGACGCTCAGGCCCAATCGGTGCTGCAGGCGCCGCCACCCGCGGGCACGCGCGCGGCCAAGAATCGCCCCGTCATGCCGGCAAACGGTCCGCCTGGCGTCGACGTCCGCGCCCCCGAGCTGGCGCCGTGGCTGCTGCAGGTGCTGCGCCTCGTCTCGGGCCTGTTCCAGGTGCCCGCGGGGGTGCCGCCGTTCCGCGATCCGTTCAACACGGCCGACCCCAACCACCCGTGGCGCGCGTCGACGCAGTAGCCCAACTATCGCCGGTTCTTGCAGCCAGAAGCCGCGGTTTTTCCATGGCCGCCCCACCTTTGACCTCCGCGCGCGACCGGCGCATGCTGGGCTCTGTTCACTGCCCGGCAAGAACATGGCACCCATTTTCTACTGGCCAAAATTACAGCGTTTTACTGCCACCGCCTTGGCCCTCGCTATGGCTCTGGTGGCCTTGACCTCGTGTGCCGCCATGCGCCGCACTTGGCAGTTCCAAGGGCAGAGCGCCAGCGCCCCGGCGCTGCAGGTCGAGGTCCAGAGCGCCGACGTCAGCCAGCGTCACCTGGGCCTGCAACTGCGTTTGCGCAACCCGGGTGCCCAGCCGATCGCGGTCCAGTGCGAAAACGCGGCAGTCACGCTGCCCGATGGCCAGACGTTCACCACCTCGGTGGGCGGTCTGCACAGCGACTGGCAGCGCGGCCTGGCGGCGGTGGGCATCGGCAAGCGCCCAGGAACACTGACTATCGCCGCGGGCGAAACGGCGGCGCTCGAGATCAGCTTGACCCAGGGTCAGCGCGACCTGCGCCGTGTTGGCGTGCTGCAGGTGCGCCTGTCGGATCTGCAAGTCGACGGGCAGCCGGTGGAGCTGCCGCCCGTGCTGCTGCGCGCCCCGCCCGAGGCGCCGCTGGGCGAGGACATCTGATGGCACCTCGCGTCTTTCCCCGATTCTGCTCTCTACTCGCGACCTTCGCAGGTCTTCTCTGTGCGGGCTGCGCCGTCAACTTCAGCGAGGCCAAACCGGCGCGGGTCCTCCGCGGCGGCGAAGTGCAGGTGGCCCAAGTCAACAACGTGGTGATCCCCACCTCGGCCATCGGCGACAGCATCACCAGCACCAAGTCGCTGTATTCCTCGCTGAAAGCGCAGGAAAAGCCGTCGAGCGACCAGGCCCGCGACTACGCCAGCCGCGCCACCGCCATCGCCCTGGCCGGCCCCGGCTACGCCACGCACTTCGACATCGGCGTAGGCCTGGGCTACCGCTGGGACACGTCGCTGCGCGTTGGCAACGGCATCTACGCCGCAAGCCTGCGCAAAGGCTTCGATTTTGGCCCGTGGGCCGCCGCATTGGGCGTGCGCGCCGGCTACAACTCGGGGCAATCGGTCATCTCGTACCTAGACGACGCCAACGGCTACGTGGACTTGGTCTCGACCAAGCGCTTCGACGGCCAGCTTTTTGCCCAACTCGGCCGCGAATTCGGCGAGTGGGGCCGGCTGTGGTTCGGGGCCAAGGGCATGTACAGCGGCTACGCCGTGCAGGTTGGCGCCCCGGACCTTGGCGTAAAAATCGAGGAAATTCGTGATCATATTTGGTACTGGGGCGGCAACATTGGCCTTGCCTTGGGCTTCCGCCACGTGTTTGCGGTGGGCGAACTGACCGTGCTCCGCGCCAGCGGTTCGCTGCGGGCGTTTGGCCTGGAGCGCGACCTGGGCGGCGTGACCATCGCGCCGTCCTGGGGCATCATGGGGCAGTTCTAGTTCTTCCCGTGTTGCCCTGGTAGCCGACCCATGCACGTCTCGGACGACAACCGCCGCATCCGCAAAGTGGTCGCCCAGACCCTGGGGATGATGAGTATCGTGCTCGCGTCGGGCACCTTGGGCTACCGCTGGATCGAAGGCTGGAATTGGCTCGATTCCGCGTACATGACCGTCATCACCCTGGCCACCATCGGCTACGGCGAGACCCACGCCCTCAGCGACGCCGGCCGGCTGTTCACCATCGGCCTCATCCTGGTGGGCGTGGGCAACTTGGGCTATGCCCTGGCCGAGATGACGGCCTTTTTTGCCGGCGGCGGCCTACGCGCCTATCGCCACCGCGATCGGATGGAGAAGATGCTGCAAAGCCTGCGCAATCACACGGTCATCTGCGGCTGCGGTCGGCTCGGCTCGTCAGTCGCGCTGGAGCTGCACGCCAAGAACATGCCGTTTGTCGTGGTGGATCGCGACCGCAACGCCTTTGACAAGCTGCACCTGCAGCACGACGTACCGTTCATCCAGGGCGACGCCAACGACGACGCGGTGCTGCTGCAGGCCGGCGTCCAGCGCGCCCAGACCCTGGTGGCGGCGCTGAACGACGACGCGCACAACGTGTTCTTGACGCTCACCGCCCGCGTGCTCACCCGCGATACCAACCCGGGGCTGGTCATCCACGGCAAGGCCGAAGACCCCGCGACGCTTCAGAAATTGGAGCGCGCCGGTGCCACCCACGCGTTTTCGCCGTCGCGCGTGCTGGGCCACCGGATTGCGCTGCAGATCGTGCGGCCGGCGATCACCGACCTCATCGAACTCGCAAGCCGCAAAGGCGAAGTCGAGCTGGGCATCGAAGAAGTGGCGCCCGAGCGCATCGGCGCCGTGGGCAGCGAGCTCGCCAAAACGCCGCTGTGGGGCAACCCCGGCATCCTGGTGCTGGCCGTGCGCAAGGCCGACGGCGCGCTGGTGTTTCCGCCGCAAAGCCGCGAATTGCTGCAGCAAGCCGACCGGGTGGTGGTGATGGCCCGCGCTGAGACGCTGCAGTCCCTGGCCGAAGGCGTGCAGGGGTCGAGGACGTCGACCAGCAGCAACAGCTAACCCACTACGATTACGAACAATCTGGTTGGTTGACTCGATTACCCCTGACCGATAGTCTGTGGCCCCCGCAGGAGGCCCTCTTGAACGAGCGAATGTCCACTGGCCAAGCTGTGCACCTCACCGCCGCCGCTCGCAGTGACACAGGCCGGCAGCGCCAAATCAACGAAGACTCGTGCGCGATTGCCGACCTGACTAGCGGTTCCCTGATCCTGGCCGGCACGGGCGACTGGGCGGGCGAAGTGAGCAGTCGGCCGGTCTTGCTTGCGGTTTCTGACGGAATGGGTGGCCACGAGGCCGGCGAAGTCGCCAGCCGCATGGTCGTGGAGTCGTTGGGCTCGGCCTTTGCTGGGGCCCTGCGCGAAGGGGAGTTCGAGCAGGCGATCGAAGCGGCAGTGCGACGCGCCAATTCGAACGTGCACACGGCTGCGCACCACGAGAGCCGCGCCGGCATGGGCGCCACCCTCACGGCGGCATTCGTCAGCGGAGCCGCGGCCTACGTGGTCGAGGTCGGCGATTCGCGGGGCTATCTGCTTCGCGCCGGCCGCCTGCGTCAGGTGACGCGGGATCAGAGCATGGTCCAAATGCTGGTCGACAAGGGCGTGATGACCGCCGACGACGCCCGCAATTCATCGAACAAGAACATGATTCTCCAGGCGATGGGCCTAGCGGACGACGTCCACGCGGCGATCTGCCGACTGGAGCTCAAGGCCGAAGACCGGTTGCTCCTCTGCTCGGACGGCGTCTCCAACGAGTTGCGCGACGACGAACTGCGCGAGGTGATGACGAGTTTGCCCCCCGCTGCGGCCGCTAGTCGCCTGATCGAGCTGGCCAACAGCCGGGGCGGTCGCGACAACCTGACCGCCATCGTCGCGGAATTCAGCGGCGACGGCTTCGAGGGCGACCCCTTCGATTCCATCACCCGCTCGATGCGGATGGTGCAAGAGTTTGATCCCCTGGCGAGCAAGGGCAAGGGCCAGCCGAGTACGAGTGGCAAGTCCGAACGGGTCGCCAAAGCTCCGGTGCAAAACTTGCCGCCGCCCGGGATGGCCGCAACCGCCGCCACGACCGCTAGCGAGCCTGCGCCAGCTACCGACCCCGAGCCACGGCCCACACCCACGGCCGCGGCAGCTTCCGCCCAAGCCAGCCCAGAGGGGGCGCGCGATCCGTTCGAGGCCGCCGGACCGCCGCGAGCCGGTGGCGGCGACGACGACGAGGGTGACGACGAGACGACGGAATACACTCCCGTTGTGGCAGGTGCCAAGCTGGCTCGGTCGCGCACAGCCCCGGTCGGCGGCGCGGAGCAGTTGGCGCCACCCCCGCAGCCGCCGCAAGTGGAGACAAACCCGGCCGCGGGCATGGTGGATCCGAGTCAAGACGCCGTGAACCCGCCCAAACAAGCTGCGGGCTCCAAGGGGTCGATGGGGGCCGTTGCGGTGATCGTTGGGCTGGCGGCCGCGGCGGCGCTGGCATGGTTGGCCATGCGCGGCGGCCGATAGCGAGCTGGTCCTGGCCGCCACTAGATCGCAGGTCAGGCCACCGAAGCCGCTATTCTTGGTGTCGAGGCCTTGGGTGTCCGGAGAAATCCTAAATTGATCCGCTCTCTAGGGCGCGGATCAATTTGAGTTCTTCGCCGCGTCGCACCCGCCGCAATTGGAGCGGCGAGTCCCCAACGGGGCGAGCTTGCGACCCACCTGGCAGCGAGAGACCTAACCAGAACATCCAAGAACTGAACGAGTGTGCAGTAATTGGTCAGGTCACTAGGGCGCGGGAGGTTTGCTCGCGCAATGCCGCAGCAACAGACGCGCCAAGGGCCGGCAACTGGGTAGACCCGCACAATCGGGCGTGCGCCCGTCGGCCACCGCCTGCCAGCCCGCCAAGACCGCACCGAATTCGGGCCAATCAACGCGACCAGCGTCGGCTTTGGCTTGTTGCAGGGCCGGCCCTGCGCTGCTTGCGTGACCAGCCAGCAAGTGCACCACGGCCGAAGTGAGCGCAAGCTCGGCGCGCACGCCCCTAGCATCGTCGTTGCCAGTGAGCGCGGCCTGCACCTCGGCAACAGCCGCCTCCAGTTCGCCGCTGGGGGACTGGGCCTCCAACGCCAGCTCAGCGCGCGCGAGCAACGCGTCTAAGGTGGTGCGCGCATGGGGATTTTGCGCACGCAGGGTGTGGGCGACCTTCTCGATCGGGGCGACCGCCTCGGCAAAGTGGCCCTCGTCTTGCAGCAGCAGCGCCAAGCCCAATTGCACGGTCATTGCCCTGAGATGGCTCTCACCAAAGTGCTCTACCGCGATCTGCAGGGCGCGTTGGTAGAGGGGGCGCGCCTGGTCGATATGGCCGGCCATCCTCTCGATTTCGGCCATGTTTTCGAACGCCACGCCCAGCATCGGGTTGCCCGTCCCCTCTAGCACGGCCGCCGCCTCGGCAAACTCCCGACGCGCGGCCACTCGGTCGCCCTTCATGGCGTACAACACGCCGATATTGTTCAACACCGGTGCAAACGCGACGTGATGGGGCGCCAGTGCGCCCTGCAAGGCCTGCTTGGCCAACTGCAGCTGAGCGATGCCCTGGTCAATCTGACCCGACGCCGCCAGCGTGTTGCCATAGTTGCTGTGGGCCTGACTGATCATCTTGGCGTCGCGGGGTACGCGCTGCTCGGCCAAAGCGATCGCCTCGGCCGCCAGCGGCAACGCCTGCGCCTGATCGCCGTGATCATTGAGCAGGGTGGCCTCGACAAAGCGGGCGCGGGCGCGCACATCCAAGCTGGTCCCGTCGCGCTCAACCGCGGCGCGCTCCATCGGCAGCCAGGCCAGGGCTTCCTCGTAGCGGCGACTGCGGTCCCCAATGACATTCACCAGCTCGACCCACGCCTGCGCTTCGAGCTGTTCCGCGTGCTGCGCGATGGCTCCGGCCAGCGATTGCCGCAGGGCCTGCTCGGCCGCGGCCAAGTTGCCCTGGTCGACTTGACCTACGCCCTGCAAGAACCAGGCTTCGGCCACCGCTCGCTCGTCGCCGACCCGTTGGGCCTCGGCCAGGGCCGAGCTGGCTTTGTCTACCGCTTCGGCCTGGCGCCCGGCCAGCCACGCCGCGCGCGCGCGCGCCAACTGCGCCTCTAAGCCCTGCCGCTGCTTGGTCGGCGCGTCGTCGGGGCCTTTGCGTTCGTTGCGGATACAGCTGATCGGGGTAGGCAGCGCCAACACCGCAGGCAGGGCATTGGCCGCCGCCTCGGGATGAGCGGCGAGCACCGCCGCCAGCGCCTGTAGGTCGCCAAGCCGCTGATCCAAGCAGGCCTGGACGACCGGCCGGTCGGGCAGATCGCGCCGGCGGCAAACCGAGTCGGCCGCGTTGCGCCACTGGGCCACATAGGCGTCGAGGTGTGCGGGCACATCTGCAAGAGGATTGGTGGAATTGGCTTGCAGCAGCCGGCGCAGCTCGGGCGGAACAGCGGCCAGCGCCCGCTTCTCGACGCCGCACGGGTCGCTGGCCAGCACGCGGGGTGCGAGCAACCCTGCCAACGCCGCCAACACAAAGAGGCTCAGCACCGCGCCCAGCAAGCGCCGCGGCAGACGGCGGCGGTGGTTGAGCGCGGCAAGGAGCGCAAGCATGTCGGGGTAGCGGTCCTCGCGGCGGTGCGACAAGGCCCGGCGCAACACGGGTTCCACAGCACGCCCAGCCCAGGTCGGTTTGGTGGGCCGGGGCGGCGGCGGCTTGTAGGTCAACCCAAGATCCTGCTTTGTAAAAGGCCGCTCGCCGTACACCGCCAGCCACAAAGCGATCGCAAAGGCGTACTGATCGCAGCGTGCGTCCAATGGCTCGCCCAGGATTTGCTCGGGTGGCATGTAGGCCGGGGTACCTGGGGTGGCGCCCGCCACCGTAATCTCGCCCTCCAAAATGCTGGCGGCGGGCAGGCGCTCGCCACGTTGGCCGCCCACCTGGCTGGTGTCGCCGTCACTGGCGATCGCCAGGCCAAAATCACCAATACATACTCGGCCATCGCGACCAACAAAGACGTTGCCCGGCTTGAAATCACGGTGCACGATGCCAAGGCCGTGGACGGCGGCGAGCCCCCGACCCACCTGATCGAACAGCTCGAAGACTTGATCTTGCTTGAGTGCGCCTTTGACCAGATCGCCCAGAGATTGCCCGTCGATCAACTCCATGGCGATGAAGGGTGCTTCGTCGATCTCGCCCAGCTCGTAGATGCCGACAACATTGGGGTGGGCGAGCTGCGCAAGCGCCCTGGCCTCGCGCAAGATCCGGCCCCGCTCGCTGGCGTCGGCGTCGCGCCGCAGAACTTTGAGGGCGACGCGGCGGCCCAGCCGGGGATCCCAGGCCGCGTAGACCACGCCCATGCCACCCTTGCCGATTTGGTTGAGGACGATAAAGCGGCCGACCGCAGTGCCCTGCGCCAATTCGCCCACGGCCGCCGGCGGCGCGGCATGGCCGGGGAGCGGCTTGGTCGCGGTGTCGTGTTGACCGGTAGGCGGGCGAGCAGGCATGGCGTTGTGGCCTCGCTTGGGTAACTTTGTGGCGCAATCGTGCAATCGCAAGTGGAGCTTGCGGCGGCTACCGGAGCACGCGGGGGGTGGCCATGGTCTGCCGCTCGACCGCCCGACGGGATCACGGTTCAGGCGAGCCAACACCGAGGGTACGCGCCCGGCCCGTGCGCGTCAACGCGAGCCAACGATGATGTTTCACCTTCAATATCGCCGATGTATTTGACGTTCCAGGGATCAACCAGTTCCACCGAGGCTAGCGCCAGCCACCCAGAGTGCCGTAAGGCAACCCGCGCAAGGCTGGCGGATTCAAGACCGGTTCCCTGCGTCGCCCTACAGATACGCGTCCAGCCATCGCCTCGATGCTGAGTTCGCTTCAAGGCAGCGGCGCCCCGGATTTAGGTGGGCGCTGGCGCCTCGCGAGCAAAGCTAAACTACATGATCTTCATGATGATGTCGGTAATGATATTGCCAGCCGTGTCGGCGCGGTCGGCGGCGTTGGACAAGTGCCGGTAGACCTCGCGCGCCTTCAAGATGTCGAGCATCAGCTCAAAATTCTCGACCTTTTGGTTGAACAGCGCCGCCAGCGCCTGGCGGTACACCGCTTCGACCTGATTCTCTAGCCGTTTTGCAGCAATGGCGTGCTCGTTGGCGACGGCCGGGTGGTCGACCAGCAGCTCCAGCGAGGCGTGCAGCTCGCGGCCAGCCTGGTGCATCGCCTGGGCCATGTCGACCAGGTACGGGTTGGACTGTACGCCAAACAGCGCCATTTCCTCTACGGTCGACAGGGCATAGTCCAGCACGTCGTCCACCGCCCGCGACAGGGCGAACAGATCTTCGCGGTCGATCGGGGTCACAAACGTGTGGTTCAGTTCGTCGATCAGCAGCCGCCGCTCCTCGTCGCCGCGCTGCTCGGCCTGGTGCACCAGGTTCGCCACCGCCGGATCGGGGTTCTTGACGTACTCGAGCAAGCCGGCCAAGCCGTCCTCGCAAGCCTGCGCTTGGCGGATCAGCCGCTCCATGAAGCGGTCCTTGGTCGGCTTCAGCGGGTTGCTCAGCCAGCTCATGAAAACCTCCGCACCAGTAGGTACACCCCGGCGGCCACTAGGCTGGCCGAGGGAATCGTCAGAACCCAGGCGATCACGATTTGCCCGGCCACCGTCCAGCGCACCTTTTGTACCCGCTCCGAGGCGCCGACGCCGACGATCGCGCTGGACACCACCTGCGTCGTGCTGACCGGGCCGCCCAGCAAGGCCGCCGACAAGATGACGACTGCCGACGACAGCTGCGTGGTAAAGGCATGAATGGGCCACACTTTGTAGAAGCCGTAGCCCAAGGTCTTGATCAGCCGCCAGCCGCCGGTGGCGGTGCCCAGGCCGATGGCGGCGGCCGACATGGCGATCACCCACTTGGGCACGGCGAACTCGTGGATCTGCCCGGTAGCGAGCAGGCCCATGGTGATGATGCCCATGGTCTTCTGAGCGTCGTTGCTGCCGTGCGAGAGCGCCAGCCACGCGCTGGTGAACAGCTGGCCGTTGCGGAAGATCCAGTTGGCGCCCGGCCGCGCATGGGTCGCCTTCAGGCTGATCACGATGGCGCGCTGGATGATGAAGCCGCCGAGCAGGCCCAAGGGCGGCGAAATGAAGAGCGCCAGCAGGATCTTGCTGATGCCGCTCCACATGAGCGCCGAGAACCCGTGCTCGACCACCACCGCGCCGATGATGCCGCCCACCAGCGCGTGCGACGAGCTGGACGGAATGCCAAAGAACCAGGTGATCACGTTCCAGGCGATGGCGCCGCACAACGCGGCGATCAGCACGGGCATCGTCACGGCGCCCTTCTCGACCACCCCGGAGCCGATGGTGGTCGCCACCGCCACGCCGAACAGGAAGGGGCCGCTCACCTCGCCAATGGTGACCAGGGCCAAGGCCTTGCGCGGCGACACCGCCCGCGACGAAATCATGGTGGCGACGATGTTCGATGCGTCGTGAAAACCGTTCAGGAAGTCGAAGACGAGTGCCGCGGCAATAAGGACAACGAGCGACACAAGCATGGACCACCGGGGGAGAATCTTGCGCAGGGCAGGAGCGGCGGCCGCGCAGCCGTCTTGGTGAAGATGGGGTATTTGGCCAACCCAGGCAAATTCGCGAAATTCCCGATATCTTCTTTGAAATTCAGGTCCAATGGCCTCGCAACCGGCCCAGAGGCGAGCGCCTGCGTCATCGTCGCGTCACGCGAACTGGCCGCCCAAGCCACGGCTACTCGTTCATGGCAGCGCCCCAGGTCGACGGATCCGCGCCGATGTCCAGGCAGTAGCGGCGCTCCTCGAACGCGTAGGGACCGGGCGTGAGCTCGATGACCGTATGGATGGGGATCTCCATGTTCACCACGTCTTCGGGGCGGCGATCCATGAAGTAGGCGTACAACATGCGCAAAACCGCCTGGTGGCCGATGACCAGCACGGGCTCGCGCTCGCGCTCCAGCTCCAGGATGACCGGCTCCAGGCGCTGGATGACGTCGGTATAGCTCTCGCCACGCGGGTAGCGGTAGTTCAGTTTGTCCTTGCGGCGGGCGTTGTATTCTTCTGGATATTTCTCGGCAATTTCGGCGTAGGTCAGCCCGTCGCAGGTGCCTGCGTCGATCTCGTCCAGGGCGCGCCAGGTCAGCGACGGCACTTGCAGCGGTTTGGCGGTCTCGATGGTGCGGCGCAGCGTACTGGTCCACACGATGGGCGGCCGAATCGCGTGCTCGCGGACAAAGTGCGCCAGCGCCGCCGAATACGCCTTGCCTTGAGTGGTCAAGGGCGAGTCGCCGCCGATGCGCTCGTGCACGTTGAACTGCGACTCGCCGTGGCGGGTCAGCCAGATCGGCCGGCGCACCAGGTGCAGATTCATCAAGAAGTTGACGAGCTTGCCGGGCACGTAGCCATGGATGGCGTGCATCACGATGACGCGCCCCACGTCGATGAGCTTGATGTACGAGTAGTCGTCCTCGCTCATCGGCTCGTAGGCGCGGGCGTAGTGGTCGATGCGGGCGCGGAAGTCGCGGACGGCCTCGTCTGGGTCCGCGCCCTCGTAGTCCGGCGAGGTCAGCTTGGTCTCGCGGATGTTGGCCTCGACGATGGCCGGGTCCTCGCAGACCGACTCTACAAACACCACGTCGAGCCCCGCCTCCGTGCAGCGCTCGTGAACTTGCCGCCGCCGCTGGTGGTTGGTGTTGGTGGCGTCGTAGATGCCGACCTGCCCGCCGGCCTGCATCCACTTCATCAGGTCATCCAACGCTTGCCCGGCCAGCTCGTTGCGCAGGCGGTTGCCCTCTGGGTTGCTGGGATCAAAGAAGTCGTGACGGTGGTGGGTGCCCAGACGCTGGCGGCGGTAGTCGCCGATATTGAAGACTCGCGCCGAAAACCCCAGCCAGTTCAAGTACCTGGCCAGCTTGCGCCCGATGAACGTCTTGCCGCGCGCCGGCAGGCCCACCAGCACCAGCACCAGCCGCGTCGCCTCGGGGGTAAACGGATTGAAGCGCATCAATCTACCTCACTGCGTGGTCCCGCGCGCCAGCGTACCACGGCGCCGCCGTCAAGCCACATGCCGGGGGACGAAATCGACGGGACGCCAGCGCACCAACAAGAAATAGCTCGGCGTCGGCACCCGCAGCGGCCCCAGCTCGACGTAGGACCAGCCCAAAAGACACGTAGGATCCCCAGATTGCAGCGCCACCAGCGGGTCGCGCATCGGCCGCATCGGATCCAGCGCCGGATTGGCGCCGCTGCCGTAGTCCAGCATGACGCCGGTTTTGGCCAGCCCAGACGGCAGCTTGCGCGGCCATTGCGCCATCGGCACCACCCGATAGTGGCCAAAGGTGCGCGGATCGGCGCCGCGGCGTTGCGGCCGCATCTCCGCACCCGGCAGGCACAATTGCGGGCCGCCCTGCTGCATCCGTACGTTCCAGCCGTGGACACCGGCAGCGTCGCGGGCAAAGGCCTTGACGAACACCTTCCAGCTCAGCCGCTCAACCCAGCGCGGCAGCCCCAAGGCCAGTCCTTGGTACTGCCAGCCGGCCAAGTCGGCAAGGTCAAAATCCGCACCGTTGCACAGGTTTTTCCATAGCTCGCGGTTGCTCCGCGCCAAGACGTCGGCCACCAGCGCGCGGTGATCGGGCAGGATTTCGGGCTGCATCGCCACCTCCTGCCGGCGAGTGTGGGCCGTCGCCGCGGCCGTTGGCAAGAGTGGGATGCGGTGCGACACTGCCGGGCACGGGCCGCGCTGGCCCGCGAGCCGCCCATGACGCAATTGGACCAGCTGTATCAGAGCCATATCGAGCACTTGCAGAGTCACTACGCCGCCGTGCTACAGCGCCACCCGTGCGACGCGGTGCTGGTCCACAGCGGCACGGCGCGCTCGCGCAGCAGCCACGACGACCAAAGCTGGAGCCTGCGGATCACGCCGCATTTTGGCCACTGGCTGCCTTTGCAGGCGGCCGATTGCGTGCTGCAACTGAGTCCGGGCCAGCGGCCGCGCCTGTATTGGTGCCAGCCGGGCAGTTTCTGGGAGGGTCCGCCAGCGCCCGAGCACCGGTTGTTCGAGAAACACTTCGATATTCAAGTGATTCGCGGCCTGGCCGACCTGACGCCGCTGCTGCCGGCCGGCAGGCTGGCCTGGGTGGCCGACCAGCGCGACCCGCCGCCCGACGAGCGCTTGCAGCGCCACGCCGAGCTGGAGCGCGACCTGGACGAATTGCGCGTGCACAAGACCGCCTACGAGGTCGCTTGCATCGCCGAAGCGAATGCGCGCGCCGCTGCCGGCCACGACGAGCTGCGACGGGCTTTTGCCGCGGGGGGCAGCATAGAGTTGGAGCTGCACCTGCGGTACCTGCTGGCCACGTCGCAAGACGACCCCGAGACGCCGTACAAGAACATCGTGGCCCTGGGCGAACACGCCGCGGTGCTCCATCACGTCGCCTACGGCCGCAGTGCCCATCAACCCGACGCCACCTCGCTTTTGCTCGACGCCGGCGCGACTTGCATGGGCTACCACGCCGACATCACCCGCACCTGGGTGCGCGGGCATGGCGCTGGCAAAGACCTGTTCCTGGCTTTGGTGAACGGGGTCGAGCGCCTCCAGCAGCAGCTGTGCGACGGCGCGGTAGTCGGCCGGCCCTACCAAGACCTGCACGACGAGTCGCACCTGCGCATCGGTCAGCTGCTGCGCGAGCTGGGGGTGGTGCGCAGCGGCGCCGAAGAAGCAGTGGCCAAAGACGTGACCTTTGCTTTCTATCCGCACGGTTTGGGCCACTCGCTGGGCCTGCAGACCCACGACGTGGGCTGTGCCCGCATCGCCCCGCGCGCCGACAACCCCTGGCTGCGCAACACCCGCACCATTGAGTCGGGTCAGGTGTTCACCATCGAGCCGGGCGTGTATTTCATCCCGGGCCTGCTCGAACCGTTGCGTCAGGGACTGCACGGACATCTGGTGGACTGGCGATTGGTCGAGGCGTTGGCCCCGTTTGGCGGCGTGCGCATCGAGGACGATCTGCACATCGGCGCCCGCAGCGCCGACAACCTGACGCGCATCGTGCTGCCCAGCGGCGGTGGAGTGGCGTAGAGCTACCTGGGGCTACCCCTCGCGCAGCCGCAGCAGCAAACGCTCGGCGTGCAGCTTCAGTACCGCCACCACATGCTCGGTCTGGCGGTAGGTCGCCTCTAGCTGGTCGCGCGCTTCTTCGCTGGCCAAGGCGCGCTGCCTCAGGACTTCGGCCAGCTGGGCCTCGATTTCCTCTTGCATGATCTGGCAGTTGTTGTCGATCGCCGCGCGATGCTCGGGGCGCAGCGCCGGCCGTTTGCGCCCGCCCAGCCGCACCTCCAGCGCCTGCCGCCACTCGATCAGCGCCTGGATCACCTGCGGGGTGAAACCAGGCAATCCAACCAGTTGCCGCTCGTCCACGTCGGCGGCCGTCAGCAGCCCGCGGATGCGCAGCGCTTGCCGGCGCGCTTCGCCCACCATTGGGGGCAACTCGGCATCCTCGATACGGATCTTCTCCAGGGCGGCGCGCATGTTCTCGTCCACGGCGTCTAGGGTGAGCCGCTCGAGCTCAGCCGTGCGGAACGCCACCACGCCTTCGTGCTGCGCCGCCAACTGGCCGAAGCGCTGCAACAACTGCCTGTCGCGACTACGGAATTGATACGCCTCCACGCGCCAGGCGTCGCCCGCGTGCTCCACTTGGTTCAGCAACGTCCGCAGCGTTGCCAAGTCGCGGAACCACGGCTGCTTGAAGCGCCAGCGCAGCCAGCGGCCCAACGACCACACCAGCACACCGCCGCAAACGGTCCCCTCTGCCACCCGGTCCAAAGCGCCGGCAGCCGCCATGCGCGCCACGCCGGCCAAAACCGTCAACCCGCCCAAGACGCTCAGGTACCAGCTGCGCGTGTCGACGGGCACATGGATGAGCATCGCCCGACGGGCCACAGCCACGGCGGCCGGCTGGTCGGCCGGGACCAGGAACACCGTGGGATCCGGCGGAGCCCAGGTCTCGGCCAGCGCCAACCGCAGGTCCTGCAGTTGGTCTTCGCGCGGCGTCCACAGCGACGCGTAGGCGCCGCCGTCCGGCCTGGCGAAATAGGCATAGTGCAGCAGCGACTCGATCGCACACCACGGGCAGCGCGCCACGCCGGGGGGCAGCATGTGCAGCGGGTCGTCGGGACATGGCTGCAGGCTGGCGGCAAAGGCCCGCAGTTGGGTCTGCCACTGCTGAGGCGTCGGCCGCGCCTCACCGGTCAGCGCTGCAGCGAACAAGTCTTGCAGCGACTTGGGCAACAACGTCAGCGGAATCAAGTGCTTCAGTCGGTCCGCAACCTCTCCGTAGTCGTACTGTTTGGCCGCGATCGCCGCCGCCAAATCGCCGTCTGTGCCGCCCGAAAACGGATGGCGCCCCATGAACAGCAGCTTGAACAGCAGGACCGCCAAGCCAAAACGATCGTGCTCGGGCGTGCGCACCACCGTCCGGAAGTCCGTGCCTTGCAGCTCGGGCGGTGTGTAGTCCACCACGCCCACGCCGGTCACGAACACGCGCTCGCCCTGCTGTACCTGAAACGAGTCCGCGTCGACGAGCACCAACTGCCCGGCCGGATTGACCAGCACGTTGCGTTCGTTGACGTCGCCCACCACCACGCCGCGGGTGTGCAGGGTACTGAACAGCCGCGCACAGTCGGCCGCCACCTCCACCAGCGTGCGCCACGTCGCCTTGGGGAACAGCACCTTGCGCTGCTCTGGGCTGTACAGGTGGTGAAGCGGTTGCGGCCCGTCCAGGCGCTGCATCAAGAAGCCGCGCACCGCGCCATCGCCATCGCGCAGCAGGGCCAGCGGCCACGAACTCACGTCGGCCAGTTCGGGCGCTTGATCGCCCAGTGCCACCAGATAGCTCAGCTTTTCGGATGCCTCGCTGTCTGGCGCGGCGTTGTACAGCTTGGCCACGCGGTCTGGCTGGCCGTGGACCGCATAGACCACGCCCTCGCCGCCGCGACCCAGCTCGTCGGCGATCTGGATCGGCTGCCGGCCGTCATGCAGATACATCGGCACCTGCTGGCTCGCAGCGCACAGCGACCACCAAGCTCACGTCGTCGTCGGTGCGCTCGGCCAGCCGCGGCGACGTCAAGAACGACTCCAACGCCGGCTGCAGCTCACTGGGCTCCCGTTGCACCAGCTCCCCCGCAAACCCGGAGAAAAAGGGCTGAAATGCCTGGCGCGTCGCCAGATCGACGGCCACCGGCAGCAGGCCGTCGCTGAGCAGCGCCAGGGCCTGTGCGCGCGGCAGCTCGACGGCGCGCCACTGCGAGCGGGGGTGGCCGGCGAACTGCGTCTCGTTGACGTGCTCCCCCCGGTCCGGCCAAATCGGCAAGTGCCAGCGCGGGCTTGCGGGGTGCTGGACGACGGCGGCCCCGTCGCCCACCTGCGCCAGCCAGGTCGACTCCGGCCCCGCCGCAGCCACCACCAGGGTCGTGGCCAGGTCGCGAACGTCCACGCTGCGGCGCCGCGCTTCGGCCGCCAGCGCCCGGTCCACCGCGTGCTGCAGGCTCGCTGCGGTCAGCTGGCTGCGGGGATTGCGCTTGAGCCGCCGCGCCAGCCAGGCCAGGGCCTGCCGCACCGCGACTTCGGCGCCGCAGCGACCCAAGGCGGCCGAGCCGGCGCCATCGGCACACGCCGCCAGCAGCCAAAACCCCGTGTCGGTCGAAAGGGTTCGATGGCCAACCGCGTCGTCGCCCGGCCCCGGGCGCTTGCGCGGTGCCGCAGCCACGCCAGACAGCACCCGCCATGCGTCGCGCGCCGGAGTGGCGGCGGCCAAAGAAGGACGCGACCCAGCCCGGACCATCAAACCTTGGCCCAGCCATCCGGGCTGGCCGGGTTGCTCAGCGCCACCTCGTCCGTGATCCCGGACTGCGACACCGACCGCAGTGAGTTGGACAGCCACTGGAACATCTCGCGGAACATCAGCCCGCGCAGCTGCAGCGGTTGGCGCGTGGCCAGCTGGCCCAAGACGTCAAAGTTGGCCTCGCCCACGCCCACTGCAAAAAACGCAACCTGTCGCGCGGCTTCGGCCTGCTTGACCGCCGCTGCGCCCTCGCGCCAGTCGTCGTTGGGCTCGCCGTCGGTCAGCAGGAACATCCAGGGCCGGTAGTAGGCCAGGCCGTTGTCGCGGTAGACCTGCTTGCGGCCGCGCAAAAGTTCCAGGCCGGTCTGCACCGCGCCGCCCATGGGCGTCAGGCCGTCGGCGACTAGGCGCGGCGGGTCAAAGTGCTCGATGGCGGTAAAGTCGTTGGCCAGCCGCACCGATCCGCCAAAGGTGACGATCGCCACCTCTACGCGCTTGCGCGCCAGCGGATCGGCCTGCAATTCGTCGCGAAACTGCGCCAGCCCCCGCTGCAATTCCGTGATGCGCGCCCCTGCCATCGACGCCGAAGTGTCGAGCAACAGCACGCACGGACAGCGCGGTTCGGGATTGGCGGCAAACTCGATCGCCGCAAACGGCAGCTTTTCGACCATTTCTCCCCCTTGCGACCCGGCCGCACGCCGCTGCGCGCCCGACGCCGCCGGTCGCCAAGCTTGCCACTACTGCGGATTTTCGCCACCACCCTCGGGCGGAGCCTCGCCCCCCCGATCGTCGCGCGGCGGACGCTCCTCACCCTCGGGCTTTTCCTGGGCATTTTCCTGGGGCTCGCGGTTGTCACCCTCGTTGCGCCCGGCGTTGCCTTGCGGCCGATCCCCTTCGGGCGGCGGCGGCCGTCCGCGGCCATCGGTGGCGCGACCCGCTTCTGGCGCGGGCGGCGCGGGCGCGGCAGGCTG